>CAVXDM010000056.1:0-332432 GCA_963760455.1 uncultured Alphaproteobacteria bacterium | reverse complement strand
CTCGAAGACCTGCCGCATCGAGGACTGCCGGATATAGAGATAAGCGCCCCGTTCGAGGTGATGGGGTTGAACTTTGAGCGAACTCGTTCATGCTGCTCTCCGGTCATTGATCGTCATTGCCATGGCTGCGAGCACGTGAATGACAGCACGATGCTCGAAAGGCTCTCGTGGAACTGGGGATCGGTCGGGGACTGCCTCTTGCGGGACACTGCAGGCGGTTATTGTGCGCGCCCATGCCCACATACCTTTGTTGAGAAAGACGAACAGCCCGCTGCGGGCCTCTGGAGCCAACGGCTCGCCAAGTGCGGCCGAGCGCAGCGCCTCGTACCGGGTGACAATCGCGGACGAGTACGCTGGCGGTCTTGCTCCGGTCTCGATCATTTCGCAGTTTTTTTTCCGCCGATGGCGCGCTCGATCGTTCTTGGATGCACATTGACGCCGATTTCTTGTTTGGATTACCTTCGCCAGTTCGCGCCCGCATTGGCTCGCCGGGAGCAGGCCGCGCTTCCAGAAACGCCAGCACCTCACTCTGGATTTTGTGCGGACCATGGGGGCCTCGCTTCTTGGGCGCCAATCCCGCAATGCCCGCCTCCTCGAAGTTTGCCTTAGCTTGGTAATAGGTTGGCCGGGAGACGCCGTATTCGTCAGACACGTCCGTCACCGCGCCTTCCGACCCAGACGCGGCGCAGCATCTCGTACTTCACCTGAACGGCGTCCCGTGGATCGAGAATTCCGCCTTCCTGAAACTTCGGATCGCGGACCTTCCGGGCGCTGGATTTAGCGCCCCCTCTTCAAAGAAGGACGTCCGCCTTGGAGCGCTTGTGGTTGATGTTTGCTGACACGTTGAATCCCCCCCGCAGATACTTCCCAGATATCGATACTGTAACTATAATTATGCCGCTAACAGGTGTCCCCCGTCAAGTCCCCGATGCCTCTCACCGCACCACGGCCGCGTACTTCGGCGCATAAATGGCCATCATCGGTGCCTCCTGCGGCGTCATTTGCTTTACATTTGCGGCAAAATTCTCCTTACACAACGTTAGAGGCTCACTGCGCCTCTCTGAGCAAAGACGCGTCACCAGACTTGCGAGTTCCATCAAGTCCGCGAACCGGAAGAGTGCGCGCCCTCTCCCTATGACCACTTCGGGCTCCGGGGAGGCAAGGTCAGTCCATTGCGGGGGAATGGAGCAAATCGTTCCGTCGCCGGCACGCAGCAGAAGCCTCTTGCCGGACCGGTTGTACCGTTCGCCAATGCAGGGAAGCAGATAGCCTGCGAATGGATGGAACGGATGGGTTATGCGGACAAGCTGCGCCGAAGCGGTGGGAAGGTCTGCATTCCGAGCTGAGTTACAAGCGGCTGGAGAAGGGCCGGTTCACCGGGCCGGTTACAAAAGAGGGAGCCTGCGCAGGAAGACCGGCAGAGGAGCCTGTACAAGCGCCTCAAGAAGCGGTTCCGGCGAAGAAGCAGCGGCGCAAGCTGCCCGAAGCGCTGCCGCGCCGCGATGTTGTCCACGAACCTGCCTGCACCTGTCCGGTTTGCGGCGGGGCTATGCGCAAAGTGGGCGAGGACGTCACCGAAATCCTCGAATACGTCCCTGGCCGCTTCGAAGTGATCCGCCATATCCGCCCCGCCTGCTCCGCCGCAAATGCGAGGCGATGGCGCAAATGGCGATGCCAGCGCTGCCCATTCCGCGCGCTCAGGCGGCCGCCGGCCGTTCTGGCGCATGTGCTGATCGCGAAGTTCTGCGATCACCTCCCGCTTTACCGGCAGGCTGAGATTTACGCCCGCGACGGCGTGGACCTCGACCGCGCCACGCTGGCAAGCTGGGTTGGCAAGGCGGCCTGGCTGGTTGGCCTTTGGCGGACCGGATCGGCCGCCACGTCATGGCGGGCAGCGTCATCCATGCCGATGACACACCCGTGCCGGTGCTCGCCCCCGGCAACGGCAAGACGAGGAAGGCCGGTTCTGGGTCTACTTGCGCGACGAGCGGCCCCATGCGGGCAAAACACCGCCGGCCGTGCTCTACCGCTATACGCCGGACCGCAAGGTGAGCGCTGCCGCAGCCATCTTGCTGCATTCAAAGGGCATCTGCACGCCGATGGCTATCCTGGCTTCGCCAGGCTTTACGAGGAAAAAGACGGCAAGCCGGCGTGCCGTTATGGAGGTGGCCTGTTGGGCTCACGTCCGTCGCAAGTTCTTCGATGTGCACCACAGCAATGGTTCACCCATCGCCAAGCAAGCGCTCGCCAGGATCGGAGAGTTGTTCGATATCGAGCGCACGATTGCGGGCAAGCCGCCCGGCCAGCGCCAAGCGGCGCGGATGGAAAAGGCCAACCCCAAGCTCGATGCACTTGGGATCTGGATGGACACGCAATTGCAGCTGATCCCCGGCAAAAGCGATCTTGCCGGCGCCATCCGTTACGCGCGCTCGCGCTGGGAGGCCTTGACCTGCTACTGCGCCGATGGCCGCTTGGAGATCCCGAACAACGCGGCTGAAAACGCCGTCAGGCCCGTAAGCCTTGGCAGAAAAAACTGGCTCTTCGCAGGCAGCGATGCCGGAGGGGAGCGCGCCGCGATTTTCTACACGCTCATCCGCTCAGCAAAAATGAACGGCCTTGAGCCCGAGGCCTATCTGCGCGATATCCTCACCCGCATTGGCGAGCACCCCATCAACGCCATCAATGACTTGCTGCCCTGGAACATCGGCAAACCAGTGGCTCTCAGCGCCGCCGCCTGAGCCGCCCCAGGTCAAGCAGTCAAAGCCGTAGCCCTCTCAAGACGCTTACGGCTTTCCAAGCATCAACATGGATCACTCTTTCCACGATGGCGCGTACCGCTTGCTGCGCGTTTGCGATCGCTTGAGCAAGCGTCGCTGCGGCATCGTGAATGCGCGCGACGGCGGCGGCCACAGGCTCTGGTTCAGAAACCAGCAGGGCGCGCAGAGGCTCGACGATGCTCGCGGAATGCAACGTCTCTGCGGCTTCCAGAGCAGCGCTAATATGGGAAACATCAGTTGCGGGGCCTTTCCAGGCGCCAGCAAGCAATTGGGCGCCACCCCCCTCAGCAAGTTCTGCTTCAAGCTCCTGAAGCGTATTCAAAATGCCCGGAAGGCGGCGGCCGCCTGATTTGGTGTCACCGTCGGGTGAAAGCCGGAAGCGATCAAAGCGGCGTGGACTGTTTCAGCCTGAATGGCGTTGCTTTCGAGGGCGTGGACCCACTTGTCGAGGGATGCGTCTTCATCGTTGATGCGCGTAACGGCTTCCCGCAAACGGGCCACGCGCATGTCGGTTGCGAGCATTCTCTATGTCGTCAAGGGTATCGGCTTGGCCTTCGAGCAGGAGCTGGCGGATGGAACGCTCGGGTTCTGCTTGACCGGGAAACGCTGAGCGGATCTGTGCGCCAAGCCGGTTTGCCGCGAGCAAACAATCGATGTTTGTGTCGAGACCAAAGAACCTGGAGCCACAAATAGCCTTCAGCCGCGCATCTTTTTCGAGCGACTGGCGCGCCTCAACGTGGTTGGCCAGTTCCACAAGCATGCCGACCAGGCGGTCGTCGGCAGGTAGTTCCGCCCCCTTGAACCTTGCCGTCCATGTCTTTCTGATGATGCGGAACTCGCCGCTGAATTTTCCGAAGAAGCCAGCTGTTCTGAGCACGACCGCATGACGGCGAATTTCGACGACGGTCAAATCGTCGTCCATCACGAAGAGCGCGCGCGTGGCGGCATCCCGTTCGCGCAACTCTTTCAAGCGGTTCTTTGCTTCGGCCAGAACCGAATGAACCTGCTCGTCGAGAACTGCCGCGCTGCGGGCAAGCAAGGTATTTCGATCAATGGACGACAGCAGGTCAATTGCCTGCAAAACCTTCTTCAGCGTCCTCGGCGTAATAGGGGTGCTTGGGACCCCAAATCGCTCCAGGATTGCGCGGGAAAAGGCGACAAAGCCCTTCAGGTCAGCAGAGCTGCGCCGCAACTGTTTGGCTTTCGCGGCGATGTCCGCCAGCGTCGTATCTGCGAGGTTTGCCTGCCTGGCCTGTGTTACAACAGCATTTAGCTGTGCGGGATGGACGCATTGTCCGTGCGGAGTGGTTACCAGCTTGGCGCAGAGTCCACGCTGATGATGCCATTGTTCGATAGCTTCCATCAGACGCAGTAGCTTTGGGCCAAGCTCAGGCGTTCCCAACAACGATTTCAGGAGGCGGTCATCGACGCTGGAACCCGGCACCGGAATTCGAGCTGCGCGCTCGGATAGGTTAGACAGGCCTTCCAGCGTGACGGGCAGGACCAGCTCTCCAAAGGCCGCGCGCGTTTGATCGATGCATGTTCTAAGATCTGTCAGCTTTTGAGCGGCTTCGCTGGCCGAAATCCACAACACCGGCGGCATCGAGGATCTGGATATCTGACCGGGCTACAAAGCTCCATGGATGCTGGCTGACGTTGCCATATGTGTTGGTGAATTCCTGAACCAGCCTTTGGATTGCCGCAAGTCCGCCGCAGCGTCTTTCAGCGTCGAACCTGTTAGTCTCTGTCGCATTCTGAAAGTATACCCAGTTCACGCCAAAACCCGAAAATCCTTTGGGTTGATGACGCGGAAGTTGTCCGTGACCGAATCGCACAGATCCGCCCAGTTTTGCGGGACTGTCTCGCGTAAGAAGGTGAGCACTGCGCCGGCGAACTCCCGCGATGTGGCGTAGCACTTGTTATGCGTGAGGTGCTTGTGCATCACGCCCCATAACCGCTCGATGGGGTTCAGATGCGGGCAATAGGCCGGGATGAAGTGCAACTTGATCCTTCGGCCCGGCTGGGCCAGCCACTCTTGCACAAGCTTGGCGTGATGATAACGGGCATTGTCCAGGTAAACATGGATCGTCGCCAGCAACGGATACAGCGCTTCGAGCAATTCCAGCAGCCTTATCGTCGAGGCGGCATCGATGGTTTCCGCCTCGATCATGCGGGTTTGCCCGGTTTCAAGGTCAATCGCGCCGTGAATATTGATGCGCTGACGCCCGCTGGTCTGCTCGATTGCCAGCTTCTCTCCTTGGGCGCCCAGCAGCAGCCAACGGGCCGCGCGGCATGAGTTGGATGCACCGCATCCAGAAACAGCACGGCCTCGTCAGGACCGAGCGCGTTCCGCAGCTTCTCGTAAGCTTCGATGAAGGCCCGCTGTTTTTCCGTATCGAGCTTGCGGCCGATGACTTCGGGCTTGTGGTATTCCAAGCCCAACCGGTGCAATAAGGCAATCAACCCCGCGCGGCTTTCGTAAACCACGCTGAATTCCCGCTCGATAAACGCTCCGATTTCGCGCGTGCTGCGCGGCAATGCCTGGGCAACGTAGGCCTTTAGCGCCTCCTCTTGCTCCGTGGAAAGACGGCTCGAACTGCCCCGGCATCGAATTGTTCCAGGCCCGCGATCCCGCGCTCGTCATAAAGCTTGCGCCAGCCTCGGACCGTATCGTCGTCAAGATAGAGAACCTTGGCCACCCGCTCGCAGCTCAGACCGTCATCCAGAAGCAGGATGGCATTCGCCCGCCGTGCAATTCGATGCTCCGCGGAACCGTCGCGGGCCAGCGACAGCAGTTCCTTCCGTTCGGCAGCGTTCAGAAATCCCCGGCGAATCATGCCGCCTACTGAGATCCTGTTCGCCTAACTTTGCAAGCACTTTCTGCCGGGTTTCCAATGAGTCGGGGTATACTTTACTATATAGGTCTTTTCACACGGCCTCGTATAGAAGCCGACATCGGCAATTGCTTGGCGAGCTCCCCGAAGCCTGCCTGCTGTATGTCGGCATTCGAGGTCGCTGCGGTCATGGCAGGCCACCGCGCTCTATCCCTTGATGATGGACCTTGCGCTGACGCGCCCAAGGGCTTCTCCGCGATGAATTTCTTTCAACTAGCAGGCTGTTCCCCGGCGCTCTCCAATTTTGAACCTGCGCGGATGATCCTTTGCGCTGTAAGGCCCCATCACCCGCATGTTTGGCATTTCCTTTGGCGCTCGCCAGAATGGGAGGCAAAGCGGCAGCTTATGAAAGAGCTGCGATTGTCAGTTTCCAGCGCTGCTCATCCAATTCCACTGCCTCGACATGCACATCGAGGAACTGACGGATCACCTGGATATTGGTAAGCGTGTGCGAAGACGGCCTGCCAGTCACAAACTGGCCGCCTGCACCCAGCGCCATCGGCAAAAGCAATTGATCCGCCAGATGCTTGCCCACCGGTGCGCCGCCGCGGAGGTAATCTTGTGCTGCCTGGACGGCCTCGTCCGCCACCGCTTCGGCTGCAACGCCGGCGCGGCCGAAGGCTACGGCGACTTCAGTTACGTTCTGGAAGGCAAGCGTCAAAAGCAGAACATTGCCGGTCCCGTCCGCCCGCTTTTCCGTGCGCGCGATCAGAGCTTCCTTGGGCCATTCCAGGCATTCAGCCACACGCGCCAGCTCACGCTCGGCGATGTGGAAGGGCAGGTTCGACACAATTGCTTCGCCCTTCCTCGAAAGTGCCGCGCCGCATTCATCGACGGCGAGCGGACTGAACGCGGCAGGCGGCCCGATTTCCGCGTGCAACTCGCCGCCGCCTACCGGATAGAAGCCATACCGGCGCAACGCGATCTCCACGTTGAAGCCGATGCGCTGGACAAGCGGCAGAAATGCATGAGAGAGGAACTCGAAGGGTGGCGCGCCGTTATTGTGCGTCCCGCCTTGCAAAGTGACGCGCGACACGCCGCCAGCAAGCGCCAGCGGCAGCAGCACCGTCTGCAGCACAAGCGAAGTTGAGCCCGCCGAGCCGATGTTGAAGGTATACTCGCCCGGCTGCAGCGAACCCGGCTCGAACCGCAGCGCCTGCGAACCAACGGCGGCACCCTCCACCGCCGCGCCGCATATCGCCGCCGCAGCCTTTACCGCGGTCAGATGCTGGCGCATCAGCCCAGGCTTGGCACGGCGGGCGCGGATGTTCCCGAGGACGAACGGCTTGCCCGTGACAGCAGACAAAGCCAGCGCTGTGCGCAGGATCTGTCCGCCGCCCTCGCCCTGCGATCCGTCGATGCTGATGACCGCCATGAGTTCCCCCTGCTGATACTAAATCATCCCTTCACACACACCACCTGCCGCAGCGTATGCACGATCTCGACAAGGCTCGCCTGCGCGGCCATCACGGCGTCGATGTCCTTGTAGGCGCGCGGCGTCTCGTCGATCACATCGGCGTCCTTGCGGCACTCCACGCCCGCCGTTGCCGCGACGTGATCGGCCACGGTGAACTGCCGTTTCGCTTCGGTGCGCGACATCACGCGGCCCGCGCCGTGCGAGCACGAGCAGAAGCTGTCCGCCTCGCCCTTTCCGCGCACGATGAACGACTTCGCGCCCATCGAGCCGGGAATGATGCCCATTGTTCCCTCCGCCGCGCGCACCGCGCCCTTGCGCGTCACCAGCACGTCCTCGCCGAAATGATGCTCGCGGGCGACGTAGTTGTGGTGGCAGTTCACCGCCTCCAGATGCGCCTCGAACGGCTTGGCGACGATGCCGCGAAGCGCCTCCACCGCATGGCCCATCATGATCTGCCGGTTGGTCATGGCAAAGTTCTGCGCCCATTCGACGGCCTGGAAATAGTCCTCGAAATGCTCCGTGCCCTCGGGCAGGTAGGCGAGGTCCTTATCCGGCAGGTTGATGAAGTAGCGGCGCATCTCCTCCTTGGCGACGTTGATGAAATAGGTGCCGATGGCGTTTCCGACGCCGCGCGAGCCGGAGTGCAGCATCAGCCACAGACCCGGTCTTCCTGGTCGAGGCACACCTCAAGGAAGTGGTTGCCCGTCCCGAGCGTGCCGAGATGCACGGCGGTGTTGGCCTTGGCGAGCTTCGGATGCTTGGCCACGATGGCCTCGAAGCCTGGCTTCAGCGCCGCCCACGCCTCGTCCGCGGCATTCGGCAGGTTCTGCCAGGCGCCCTTGTCGCGCCCGCCGCGCGTAGCCGTGCGCCCGTGAGGCACGGCCTTCTCCAGTGCGGCGCGCACATGCCCCAGGCTGTCCGGCAGGTCATTCGCGGTGAGCGAGGTGCGCACCGCCATCATCCCGCAGCCGATGTCCACGCCAACCGCCGCCGGAATGATCGCGCCTTTGGTCGGGATCACCGAGCCGATGGTCGAGCCCTTGCCGTAATGCACGTCCGGCATCACCGCGAGCCATTTGTAGACGAACGGCATGGATGCCGTGTTGAGAAGCTGCCGCTTCGAGCCCTCATCCACCGGCACGCCGCGCGTCCACATCTTCACCGGCGCGCCATGTTCGGGTGCGATCACGTCGTAGCTGGAATGTTTCGTGCTCATGGTGCCTCCCTCCCGGGGCTTTAGACTGATATTCCATCGCCTTCGTGCGAAGCGGGATGGCGTAAGCGGAGATCGCGGCGACGAAAGTCGATGAAACAGCTCCACATGCTCTACCCTCTGAGCTACGGACCCAAAATCCCCGCTTAAACGGCCCAGAGGGCGAAAGCGCGGATAAGTGGCAGGTCCGGCTGGATTCGAACCAGCGACCAGGTGATTAAATGTAGTTCCATCTGCATTCGCCGCGATCCGCGGTTACGTCATTGACTTTACTCCTGTTTCTTCCTCCAGATGTCCTAGGCGGGGTCCGCGGCGACGAAAGGCGATGAAACACTACCTGCTCTATCCTCTGAGCTACGGCCCCATATTTGCGCTCAAGTAGCCCAGAGGGCGGTAGCGCGATAAATGGAGGGGCCGGCGGGATTCGAACCCGCGACCTGGCGCGTTGCAAGCGATGTAGTTCCATCCGCATTCGCCGCGGACCCGGCGTATGGCATCCGCGTATGTCTGTGCTCCAGGCCGCGCTACTGGATGCGGCTTGAAGCGGGGTCGTGGCGACGAGTTTCGTATGCAAGAGGCGACATATGGAAAATGTACTCCTGCAAGGCATTCGCCACGGTATTCCTTTGTTGTCCGGCCGGAGGGACAAGTTCACGCGCTACCGCCCTCTTGGGCTGCTTGAGCGCAAGTTCACGCAGAGACGGGACATTTTACAGATGTAGTCCCTGCCGCATTCCCTTCGGCCGCCGATTGCCTGCTGATGCCGTAAGCGGGAGCCGTAGCGACGAGAGGGATGAAACTTGCCAGCTACGGGCGGACCCGGCGGGAGTTGAACCCGCATCCTGGCTTGACCAATGTAGTTCCATCTGCATTCGCTACGGACCCGGCTTACGGCATCCGCTTATATTGGGCCGGGGGGACAAGGGATCGCGAGACAACCCGCTTTCGCGGCCCGGTGCGTGGCTGTTTCCAGCCCGCCTTCCGGCTCCCGATGTAGTCCCGAGGGCATTCCCCCCGGCCGTCGCTGCATCCGGGCGCTGCCCGGTCAGAGCGCGATCTTTTCGATCTCGCCTACCCAATGCGAAGCCCCGCGCTTTCCGCTTGCGAACGCCGCGACCGTCTCGAACACCGCGTCGGAGAAGCCCCCGACGTTGAGGATATCGCTCCGGTCCACCGCCTGGGTCGTGGTGTTCGGCTGGATGTCGATGCAGACGAGCTTAGCCCGCGCATTGACCGCCTTGTACCTCTCCCAGGCCTGCATCAGGCCCGTGCCGCTCCTGCGTATGTCCATCCAGGACTCGTTGTCCGAAACGATCACCACCAGATCGGCATTGGCCTTCTGCGCCGTGAGCAACTCGATCGGCGCAGAGCAGTTCGTTCCGCCGCCGCCAATGGCCGCAAGCCGCTTCGCGTTGGTCATCACGCTGTCGCGCCGGTTAAGGTGCAGCTCGACAACGCTCCGCTCGAACGGGAGCACACGCGTATCCCGGTTCGCCCGCATGAATGCCGCCGCGACCAGCGCCGCCACGTCGATGCAACGCACCGCCGAAGTTGCGCCCTCACGGTGGCCCGTCACCGGCGACGACATGGAGCCGGACACGTCCGGGCACACCACCACGCGGCCTTCGATTTGCGGCACATTGGCGATGGCGATTTCCATCGCGTCCTGCAACGCCTCGCGCACCTCGTGCGGCACCTCCTGCCCGGCCATGGTGTAGGCCACCATGAGCTGGTACGGGAACACCTTGGCGCGGCGGATCTCCCGCTCGTCCTTAAGCCGAGCCGCCACATCCCGCGCAAAGCCCTTCTCACCGAAGACGCCGTGGCGCGCAAAGGTGTTCAGGTTCATGCGCAGCATATGCCAGCCGGCCTTCCGCCCGATCGCCGCCCAATGCTTCTTGGTCAGCGGCAAAGCGGTCAGCATCTGGAACGGCACGTCCGGAACCGGGGCCTTTGGATCGCGCTTGAACTGCTCGAAATCGCGAACGATTTGCGGCAGCGCGGCAACGTCGTAAGGCTTGCCGATCAGCCAGGCGTAGAGCGCCGCACGCGACGCGTCCTTCGGCTTCGGATGCACCATCTTGATGACATCCGCGAGCGACGGGTCCTGCCCGACCGAGGCCTGCACGATCTGCCGGTCCGAGGCTTCGGCCAGCCACTCCTCGACGAGGCGCTTAGGCCGCGAGCCAAGAGACTTACGCCCAACCGCGCCAGACCGCATGATCTGGACGAAGTTGCGCAGCATCCTGCCGTTATCGATCGCGCGGCGGAATGCCGGAGCGAACTCCTCCGCCTCAAGGGTCGAAAGCAGCGCCATCAGCAAGGCCGGCATGTCCTTCATGTAGCCGCGCTCACGGGCGTAAACCGCCGTCTTCGCGATGAAGGTTGCGTCCACCTCGCGGGCCGCGTTCAGCACCTCGTCAAGCTGTGCCTCGGCGCTCGCATAGAAGGTGCGGCTCATGGTTCCCGTCACGGCGAGCTGGGCCAAAGCGTGGCGCGGCTCGAACGCATAGGCTGGCGCCCCTGCACGGTTGCGCGCATTTGTCTGCGGAACCGCCTTGCGGCTCGTTGCAAACAACGACTTGTTCGCCATGTTGGCCTCCTTCTTAGTGGCGCTACCGCCCTCTGGCTACTTGAGCGCACTTTGGTTTGCGCTACCGCCTCTGGGCTACTTGAGCGCCGCGTTTCATGCAGTCCTTATTGCGAGCAGCGTGCCAACTCCGGACGGCGTCCAAAGAAAAGTGACAACACACTGTTTCTGCAAGATTATTTTCTGAACGCAAAATTCCTACCCGGCTTGCTGCTGCCCAATTTACGATCTATTCATATCGTGATTTATAACCTGGGATAAACCGATGGAACGCAAGAGCGTCGCGATAGGCTTCGTTGGCACCACGCTCGACATGGGAAAGGCGGAAAACCGCTGGCAGCGCTGGCGGCCAACGGTAGCGCTTTGCATGCACGAAGACTTCCTAGTCGACCGGCTTGAGCTGATCCACGACGGCCGGGCCACAGAACCTCGCCGAACATCTGCGCGCCGATATCGCCCGCGTTTCGCCCGAGACCGATGTGCGGTTCAACAGGATCGACTTGAAGGACCCTTGGGATTTCGAGGAGGTGTATGGCGCGCTGCACGATTTCGCGGCCGGCTATGCGTTCGATCCGGAGAGCGAGGACTATTTCGTCAACATCACCACCGGCACGCATGTGGCGCAGATCTGCTGGTTCCTGCTTGATCGAGGCGCGCTATATCCCGGCGAAAATCCTGCAGCTGACGCCGCCAAGGCATCAGGAGCAGCCATCGCCGGGCAAATACAGCGTCATCGACATCGATCTGTCGCGCTACGACCGCATCGCCACGCGCTTCAAGGCCGAGCAGGCCGAGGCCACCTCGTTCCTGAAGTCCGGCATCGCCACGCGCAATCCCGCGTTCAACCACATGATCGACCGCATCGAGCAGGTCGCCGTCCGCTCGAAGGCGCCGCTGCTGCTCACCGGGCCGACGGGTGCGGGCAAATCGCAGCTTGCGCGGCGCATCTACGATCTGAAGAAGATGCGCCGGCAGGTGGAAGGCCCGTTCGTCGAGGTCAACTGCGCCACCTTGCGCGGCGACAGCGCCATGTCCGCGCTCTTCGGCCACCGCAAGGGCGCGTTCACGGGCGCCATGCAGGACCGGCCCGGCCTCCTGCGCACTGCTCATGGCGGCGTGCTGTTCCTGGACGAGATCGGCGAGCTTGGGCGTGGACGAGCAGGCCATGATCCTGCGCGCCGTCGAGGACAAGCGCTTCCTGCCCGTGGGCGCCGACCAGGAGGTGACGAGCGATTTCCAGCTCATTGCCGGCACCAATCGCGACCTTGCCGTGGCAATCGAGCAGGGCCGGTTCCGCGACGATCTCTATGCGCGGCTCAACCTGTGGAGCTTCGCGCTGCCGGGGCTGAAGGAGCGCCGGGAGGATATCGAGCCGAACCTCGATTTCGAGCTGAAGCGTTACGCCGCAGCGCGAAGGCGTCCACGTCACCTTCAACCGCGAGGCCAGGGAGCGCTATCTCGCGTTCGCCATGTCGCCCGAGGCCGAATGGCGCTCGAATTTCCGCGATCTAGGCGCCTCGCTCACGCGCATGGCAACGCTCGCGCCCTCGGGCCGGATTAATGAAGCGGTAGTCGCTGAGGAAATTGAGCGCCTGCGCCAGCACTGGCGACCGGCCGGCGCCGCCCTGCATGGCAACCTGGATTTGCTCCTGAGCGCCGAGCAGCTTGCCGCCCTGGATCTGTTCGACCGCGTTCAGCTTGCCGAGACCGTGCGCATCTGCCGCCAGCACGCGAGCTTAAGTGCCGCCGGGCGGGCGTTGTTCGCGGCGTCGCGGACGAGCAAGGCTTCCGTCAACGATGCCGACCGCCTGCGCAAATATCTCGCCCGCTTTGGATTGGACTGGGCGGCAATCGCAAATAAGAGAGCCGTTTCCAGCTAAGCCTGTGAAAACGCCGCACGCTCACCTGCTTCCCTCAATTCGCGGTATTTGCGAAAGGCCATTCGGACCCTTCGCCGCGAACGTCTGGCTGAGGCTATCATACTGTTCCGGCCGCCGTTCGAGTGAGACGTGGACGAATATATACCTAAATATACACGAACGGACATCGAGCAAGTCTGAACGGGCACCGACGAGGTCAAGTGCAGGACTTCGGCTATGCGAAGTGCATCGGTCCCAGATCTGGCAGAGTTGTTGGCCTCTTCTGCCACCATCAGATGTCGACCGCCCACTCGGATTCATTCACGTCCGAGCGTTCTTGAACTCGGCGCACAGCACCGAAGGGAGCGTGCCGCTTCACCCCTGAACCTTGATAACCATTTTGTAGGAAATGCATCTAAACGTTATCCCCACGATTTCTTCTGTTCGGCCGGACTTGGCGTTGCTTGCTTGCAGTTGAGTAGATAAGCGTTAGACGCTCAACCATGAGGCGAATTGAAAATGTCAGAGGAGGATCTGGCGGGCAAACTTATCGCCGATCTGCGAACCCGCCTTCTCGATCTCACCAACAGCAACCGTCTGCTGTCGTACAAACATCCCGAGCGCGCAAAGACATACGTGCGCGTTGTCGATGAGCAGCCGGACTTCCTCCACGACAGCCTGACCAATGGCAAACAGCTCTCATTCAGGCCGCTGCCCGATCCCGAGAATGGCTTGCCTGACGAACTCACCAACGAGTTTCTCATGGCGCTTGAAGAAGCCAGGCTCCTTGATGAAGCCTGGAACGCTCTTCTCCACGAAGAGGAAGACATCGCCTCCAGCCGCGCAATGAAGATCGACAGACAAATTCGCGACAAGGTCCGTGCCCAGCTCGATCTTCCCCCCGCCCGCGGCGGCAAGCTGGTTTCAATCTCCGATTGGGCGTGTTTGAACGGCATCGAGCCGAGCTTCGATCTTCCGCAGCCGGTTGCGGACGAAGATCGCGAACCAAAGCACATTGACAGCGAAATCCAGACCCTGCTCCTGCCCGACGAACTTCAAGGCAAAATGGCCGGCGTTATGGACCATGCCCGCACCGCTCAGCAGGAAATAGGCGTGAACCTCCTGCATATGGCCGTAGGCTTCCTCGAATGGTACGAACGCCGGCAGCCGAAAAGCCCCTTCTAGCCCCGTTGCTCCTCTATCCGGCTGACCTGCAGCGCAAACCTCTTAAGGGCAAGGGGCAATACCGTTACTTTTTGCGGGGCGAGCAAGAACCCGTCATCAACATCACTCTCAGGCAGCGGCTCGCTAGCCAATTCAACCTGATCGTTCCAGAACTTGAAGAGCAGGACACTCCTGAAACCTACATGGCCAGAATGTCGGCTGTGATTGAGGAACTGCCCAGGTGGAAAATCCGGCGATTTGCGACGCTTGGCCTGTTCAGTTTTTCGCGTCTCGCCATGTTTAACGACCTCGATCCCGCAAAATGGGGGGGCGACGCCAAATTTTCCTCTGCCGGGGTCCTCGGCCAGCTTTTCGGCCGGAGGGAAGCCGGGTCTTCGCAGCCAGACAATCACGACCTTGAAGACCCGGTGATTGAGGCTGAGGTACCTCTCCTGATCCGCGATGCAGATTCATCCCAGCACCGTGCCATCATCGATGTGATGCGCGGCACAAACCTTGTGATCAAGGGCCCGCCAGGCACCGGCAAATCGCAGACAATCGCCAACATCATCGCGGCCACCCTGGCCAAGGGGAAAACCGTGCTGTTCGTCGCGGAGAAAGCTGCCGCCCTTGATGTCGTGAAAAAGCGCCTTGATGAAGCAGGCCTTGGCGATTTCTGCTTTGAGCTGCATTCGACGAAGGCGAAGAAAGCAGACCTCCTGGCAAACCTGGACCGGCGCCTGAACTTGAAGCCTGCCAGCCAAGCGGTTGCAACCGAAGCCGCCCTTGACGAGCTTCGCTCACTAAGACAGCGCCTCTCGGTGTATGCCGAGAAAATGAGCCTTCCCTTCGGCGCACTTGAAATCTGTGATCGGGGAAAATGGCGCCGCGTCACAATTCATGACCTCTTATGGGCCGAGCAACATACCCGCCCCGTTCGTCCCCGTGTCGCGGCAGTGGACAGGATCTATACCCCGACTCATTGGAAACCCGGCAGAAAGTGCTTGCAAAGTTAGGCGAACAGGATCTCAGTAGGCGGCATGATTCGCCGGGGATTTCTGAACGCTGCCGAACGGAAGGAACTGCTGTCGCTGGCCCGCGACGGTTCCGCGGAGCATCGAATTGCACGGCGGGCGAATGCCATCCTGCTTCTGGATGACGGTCTGAGCTGCGAGCGGGTGGCCAAGGTTCTCTATCTTGACGACGATACGGTCCGAGGCTGGCGCAAGCTTTATGACGAGCGCGGGATCGCGGGCCTGGAACAATTCGATGCCGGGGCAGTTCGAGCCGTCTTTCCACGGAGCAAGAGGAGGCGCTAAAGGCCTACGTTGCCCAGGCATTGCCGCGCAGCACGCGCGAAATCGGAGCGTTTATCGAGCGGGAATTCAGCGTGGTTTACGAAAGCCGCGCGGGGTTGATTGCCTTATTGCACCGGTTGGGCTTGGAATACCACAAGCCCGAAGTCATCGGCCGCAAGCTCGATACGGAAAAACAGCGGGCCTTCATCGAAGCTTACGAGAAGCTGCGGAACGCGCTCGGTCCTGACGAGGCCGTGCTGTTTCTGGATGCGGTGCATCCAACTCATGCCGCGCGGCCCGTTGGCTGCTGCTGGGCGCCCAAGGAAGAAAAGCTGGCAATCGAGCAGACCAGCGGGCGTCAGCGCATCAATATTCACGGCGCGATTGACCTTGAAACCGGGCAAACCCGCATGATCGAGGCGGAAACCATCGATGCCGCCTCGACGATAAGGCTGCTGGAATCGCTCGAAGCGCTGTATCCGTTGCTGGCGACGATCCATGTTTACCTGGACAATGCTCGTTATCATCACGCCAAGCTTGTGCAAGAGTGGCTGGCCCAGCCGGGCCGAAGGATCAAGTTGCACTTCATCCCGGCCTATTGCCCGCATCTGAACCCCATCGAGCGGTTATGGGGCGTGATGCACAAGCACCTCACGCATAACAAGTGCTACGCCACATCGCGGGAGTTCGCCGGCGCAGTGCTCACCTTCTTACGCGAGACAGTCCCGCAAAACTGGGCGGATCTGTGCAATTCGGTCACGGACAACTTCCGCGTCATCAACCCAAAGGATTTTCGGGTTTTGGCGTGAACTGGGTATAGCATGTGGCGGGCTTGCAATTGGAACTGCCCATGCGGCATTGGGTTCGCATAGTTAGGTTGCAGGGCATTGGCATAAATGGCGATTTGGTGGAAAACGCGTACACCAAAACGCATTTCGCATAGTTAGGTTGCCAGATGTTTGTAAAAACAGTTTTTGTGCAATAACTTAACAGCAGTCGCGGAGATGGGATTCGCACAGTTAAGTTGCTATTTGACGGTGATTGGGCTGCTGGAACGCCATTTTCGCATGATTGGCTTTGCAGCAACAATGGGGACGGAACGATAACCCTTTGATTTTGATGGTGCCCAGGGGCGGATTTGAACCACCGACACGCGGATTTTCAGTCCGCTGCTCTACCAACTGAGCTACCTGGGCATTTGAACAGGCGCTTGCCGTTCGAAGCCGGACTTATAAGGGTTTTGTTGCGCCGTGTCGAGCGCCCAAGCGCGAAATTTTTGGGGTTCGCTTGATTGGAGCGCCCATAACTGAGAAGAATAGGGAAGCGCGCGCCTCCGCCTCCCGCGAGGCGAAAACCGTGACGCGCAAGGCATTGAAAACGAACGAAAACTGGAACGCCGAATGCTGAAGATGCGCATCATCCCCTGCCTCGACGTTAAAGACGGCCGCGTTGTCAAGGGCATCAATTTTGTGGATTTGCGCGATGCGGGCGATCCGGTGGAGGCCGCCACGGCCTACGACGAGGCCGGCGCCGACGAACTGTGCTTCCTCGACATCACCGCGAGCCACGAAAAACGCGGCATCATCCTCGATGTGGTGAGCCAAACGGCCGAGCGGTGTTTCATGCCGCTCACCGTGGGCGGCGGCGTGCGCACGCTGGAGGACGTCCGCGTGCTGCTGCGTGCCGGCGCCGACAAGGTGTCGATCAACACCGCGGCCGTGACCGACCGCTCCTTCGTGGCCCGCGCGGCGGAGAAATTCGGCAACCAGTGCATCGTGGTGGCCATCGACGCCAAGCGCGTGAGCGGGGAGGGCGAGCCGGACGCTTGGGAAATCTTCACCCATGGCGGGCGGAACCGCACCGGAATCGACGCCGTGGCCTATGCGCGCGAGGTGGTGAGCCTGGGCGCTGGCGAAATCCTGCTTACCTCGATGGACCGCGACGGCACGCGCGCCGGTTTCGACATCCCGCTCACCCGAGCCATCTCGGACGCAGTTTCCGTGCCGGTGATCGCCTCGGGCGGGGTGGGCACGCTCGATCACCTCGTCGAAGGTATCCGCGACGGCGGCGCCACCGCGGTGCTTGCCGCCTCGATCTTCCACTTCGGCGACTACACCATCGGCGAGGCCAAGCGCCATATGGCGGCGGCGGGGCTTCCCGTCCGGCTGGATTGATATTAGCCGCCGTAAGTTTTGACCGCTTTCCGTCATTGCGACGGCGAGCGAAGCGCGGCCGGAAGCGAGTCGCCGCGGCCGCCAAGGCAGCCTCGTGATGACGGGAGCATACCGGAGTTCGAGATTTTGACGGCTGAATTGAAGCTCAGCGCCCCATCAGCCAGACCTCAACCCGCCGATTCTTGCCCTTGCCAAGCTCGGCGGTGTTACACGCGACCGGCAGCACGCTGCCATACCCCCTTGCCAGCATAGGCGCGGCGAGAGTGGAATCGAGCTTGGCGATGGCCTGCTTGACCGCCTCCGCGCGGCCTTGCGACAGCGCCACGTTGGCTGCCCTCGACCCATCCGAATCCGCAAAGCCCGCGAGCAGAACCTGACCTGAAATCCGATTGCCGCGCAGGTAGGTTACGAGGCGGAGGATGTCCTGCTCGGCCTTGGTATCGAGCGTGGCGTTATTCGATGCGAAGCGGTAGGAGATGGAAAGGCGTCGCGCGCGGGCAGTATCGGTGCCGAGCTGGTCCGCAAGCGCGTCCCGGTTCTCCGGCAGCGCCCGCCCTTGCTGAAGCCGGTCATCGCCTCCGCTTGCCTCTTCGATGGATTGGTCCGTGGCCTCAGTGCCTTTCAACACTTGCTGGGCCGCGTCCGAGGCCATCACGTAATCGAGGAACGCCTGCGCATTGTCCGGGTATGAGTGGGGCATGAACAGGTACAGCCTGCGGCTTAGGGGATAATCCTCCGCCTTGATGTTGAACGGGGTGGGATCGGTCTCGATGCCGCATTGGTCCTTGAGGCGTAGCGGCCGCACGGTGGAGGCCGCCAGCGCTTTTGCCGAATAGCCGATGCCCCCGCGGCTACTGGCGACGAAGGAAATGATCTCCGGCTGGGAATTGTGGGGTGTTCGTGCGCGGCTCCAGGATTCGCCGCACGCTTCGAGAAGGTTTTCCGTTACCGTCTCGAATGTGCCGGAGCGGCTGTCGCCGGTGTGGACGTCGGGCGGGGCGGAGAAGCCTGGAACGAGTTCGCTCCAGTTCTTAAGCTTGCCGCCGAAAACCTTGGCGACGTCGCATAGTTTCATGACAGCCGCGGGGTTTTCCCTGTTGACGAAGAACTGCACGCCGTCGAGCGCGATGACATGCTCCACGTCCGCCCGCGCGCCCATGCCGCGAATTTCGATGAGCTTGGCGATTTCCTGGTCGCTGTACGGCCGCGACGAGACGCCAGCGTCGGCGAGCTTGCCGATCAAGTCGGGCAGCGCAGTATTTGAGCCCGTCGATTTAATAACGATGCGCAGAAAGGGCGCATCGTTCGCGGTTTTTCTAAGCTCGTAGGTTCGGCGGAGAGGATCGTCCGAGGCAAGCTCGTTCACCTTCGCGCCAACTTTGCCGGCATAGCCCGAGATTAAGTGAGGCAGTATCCCCTGGCCCACGGTGTTCGAACCCGTGATCCTGAGTGTGTCGAGGGTTTTCGGCTCGGGCGGGGCGATGGGCGGATCGACAACGGTTGGCGCTGCGGGGGGCGCTGGAGGCGCGGGAGGCGTGTTGCCGGGCCGGGGCTGTGCCGGCGCCGTAGCCGCCGCGCATTGCTCGTAGCCTGACGCTTGCAGGACGATGCGCTCGCCGTCCTCGTTCAAGATATCGTAGAAATCCGCGCTCGCCTTCAGCAGGGTCACGGTCATCCGCTTCCCGGTTTTCCTGGAACATAAATCCGTCTTGATCGCCGCGGCACCCGCATCCGTTACGATGGCTGCGGTGAAGAGCGCGAGCAGGCCTGCGCAAACAAGCGAACGGTGCATGCTAGTTTTCATGCTGTGTCTCCGCTTCGAAATTCGATGTGAGCCGCTACGCCGGCTTAGCTGTCCTGGTGTTCTTCGCATGCCCTGTGGGCGCCGTGCCGGCCGTTGGCGGTTTTCGCCGTAACGGTTTCGGTTTGCTTGTCCAGAAGCTGGCCGATGTCGAAATGTTGGAGCGCAAGGCTTGCCAGGATATCGGGGGGCGGGAAGGTCAGGAGCGTGTCGAAGAGGCCGAAGGATTGGTTATAGGTAGTGCATACGGTTAGGCGGGCAGTGTAATTCCCCGCCGCGCCGACGACCGATTTGACGGTTGCCGAGCTGTCGCGGGGGGTGAATACGACTGAGGCGGTATAGGCCGCGCGTCCGGCAACCGAGATTGGGGCGAACAGCACCCGGTCCTTCTCGCTCTGCACAGTCGCGGAGGCAACGAACTCCCGGTGTCTGCCGCCCTCTTGCTCCACGGTAAGCTCAAGCGAAACGATTGCGCCGGGCCGGGCTCCGTTATTCGCGAAGGTCAGCGGAACGGTTAGAACCTCGTCGTCCGTGTTGCCTCCGCGGCCATATTGCCAGAATGGCCCGGCATAGACGTTGAATGCGGGCTGGCGCAACGCCGTCTCGAACAGGCTCCATGCTGCAAAAGCGAGCGAAAGCACCGATATGGAGATGGCGAGGCGCCCGCGCTGCACGCGCTCGCGCCGGAATTCCTGCTTGGAAATTTCTCCCTCATCATTCATGAAGCACCCTTTTAAGAATTATGAGGGACCGATAATGTGAGAATTGTGTGCCAGTTCAATGACAAGAAGGCGGCGCAGGGCTAGCCGCAGCGGGAAACCGTAGAAATAGTTAAACGGGTACACGGTTCGCGCGAGGCGGCGTCTGGGCCTGAAACGAGGGCGTGTGGCATCGCACTGTAACAAAGCTGAGCCTAACGGCGTAATAGTGTCATGAGCGCCGGCGCGGGCGGGCCGTGAAGCGCTGCGAGTTGCTGCTCTGAAGGAGAAAACATCCATGAGACTTGCAAGCCATGCTCTATTTGCATCCGTCTTCCTGTGCCTCGGTGCAGGCCTCGCGGCGGCGGGGACCGAAGGCTACACGCAAGTAGCGTTCGAAGCCGCCCAGCGGGCAGGCAAGCCCATCCTGATCGATGTAACCGCGCCCTGGTGTCCCACTTGCAGGGCGCAGGCGCCGATCCTGAAGGAGCTGACTTCGCAGCCGAAGTTCAAGGACCTGCAGGTCTTCACCGTCGATTTCGACAGCGAAAAGGATGCGTTGCACCTGTTGCGCGTGCAGCAGCAAAGTACGCTGATCGTGTTCCAGGGCGAAAACGAGGTTGGCCGCTCGGTTGGCGATACGGGCAAAGCGTCCATCGAGGCGCTGCTCACCAAGGGGCTGTGAGCCAATGAGCGCGGCGAGCCTCAGCCTTTCGTTCGTGGCCGGAGCGCTATCGACGCTCTCGCCCTGCGTGCTGCCGCTGTTGCCTATCGTGCTGGCGTCGGCGGCATCCGAGCACCGGCTGGCGCCCGCGGCGCTGGCGGGCGGGCTCGCGATTTCCTTTACGGCCATTGCGCTGTTCGTCGCCACCATCGGGTTCAGCTTGGGGCTCGACAACGATGTCTTCCGCGCGGTTGCCGCCAGCCTGCTCGTGGGGCTTGGCATCGTGCTAGCCGTGCCTCGCTTGCAGGAAAAACTCTCCTCCGCGGCGAGCCCCTTCGCCGGCTGGGCGGAAAGCCGTTTCGGCGGTTTCGCGAGTTCGGGCGTGTCGGGCCAGTTCGGGGTGGGGCTACTGCTGGGCGCGGTTTGGAGCCCCTGCGCGGGGCCAGCTCTAGGTGCGGCGTCGCTGCTCGCGGCCCAAGGCAAGGACTTGGGCGAAGTGGCGCTATCCATGCTGCTGTTCGGCATCGGCGCGGCGCTGCCGTTGCTGGCGCTGGGCATGCTTTCGCGCGAGGCGGCAATCAAGCTTCGTGGCAAACTTTTGAGTGCCGGCCATGCCGTGCGTTTCAGCCTCGGCGCGATCCTAGTGGCCGTGGGCGCCGCGATCCTCACAGGCTACGATAAGCAGGCCGAAACCTGGCTGCTCAACGCCTCGCCCGATTGGCTAACCACGCTCACCACCTCGATTTAGGCAGGTACCGGCGAGGGATGAGGCATGCGAGCCGTAAACATCTGGGCCAGCATTGGTGGTGGATCGCAATTAACGCCGCCGAACTGCCAGGATGAAACTTGCGCCGCGAGATCGGATTTGCCAGCACCGTCAATCAACGGGTTACAACGAAGTTGGAATGAAACTTTTTTGTCGGCGAACATTTTGGCCGCTGCGCTGTGGCCCGCTAAGGTAGATTATAAATTTTGTGCACAACCGCAGGTTTTGCGTTAAGCTCTGTGGAGAGAGGGGCGCGACGGCATCGCGCTTGCCATCGAATCGCTTACACGCTTCGGACATGGCTTCGCCCTAATTAAACGGTTTAGCTTTCCAAAGGGGGCGGCTAGAGTTAAGATTTCTTAGGGGTAATTAGGCTCTCCATGCGGGCTCCCGGTACCATACGGCTCTTGCTGCTATGCGCTGTCAGCTTCGGCGCCGCCGCCGCGGTTCCGCAGCCGCTGGGAACGGCTTTTGCACAAAGTTCGAGCAGCGAGGGCGTCCAGGCCTTTTCCCGCGCGCTCAAGGCCTATGAAGACGGCGACTGGAACGCGGCGGCCGGCTTTGTCGACGAAGCCATGGCGGCAAACCTCCCCAAAGACCTCACGGCCCGCGCCATTCACCTGCGTGGACACATACACGAGCACAGCGGCGCGCTTGCCCGGGCGCTGCAGGATTACTCCACCGCACTTTGGATGGATACGCTGCCCCAGAATGAGCGGAAAGCCGCGCAGGAAGGCAAGCAGCGCGTGATTGCCGCGATGGGCTTGAACTCGTACCAGGCTGGTGCCAAGCAGGCCAGCGCCGCTCCAGAACCCGAGCACCAGAGTTCGTCAAGTGGCGGCTGGAGCATGTTCAACGTCTTCGGCTCGTCAAAGCCAGAGTCCGCTCCCGCGCCGCAGCCGGCCCCGCGCCAGCCCCGCAAAGCGCGCCCCAGGCCTCGTCTGGAAGCTCGTGGAGCATGTTCAACGTTTTCGGATCGTCATCTGCCCCTGCAACCCCGCAGCCAGAGCCTTCAACGGCGGCTGTGATCCAGGCATCTGCGCCGGCCGCGGAGACTTCGGCCAGCGGCGTCCTTACCCGGCGCAAGCCGTCCGAGGCTCAGCGCGCCAGAGCGGCACCGATTCCAAGGGCGGCTCAAGCCGCCGCAGCCCGGCCCACTCCCGTCCGGCTGGCCGCGATCCAGCCTGCCGCAGCATCCGCTTCCAGCGCCGGCGGCTACATGATCGTGTTTGGCTCGGCGGGCAGCGAATCCGCTGGGCGAGGCAGGGCGCAGCAGATCAAGGCGGCGCTCGCCGACATCCTCGTCAATCGCCAGCTCGATGTCGAGGCGGGCGCGAGTGGCGGCTACCAGATCGTTGCCGGCCCCTATAAGGCGAAAAGCTCCGCTCTCGCGCTCTGCTCGGCCATAAAGCAGCGCGGCGTGGTTTGCCAGGTTACGCCGTAACTTTTGCGGAGGCATCGTCGCGCGGGCCGCCCATATGCCCTCGGCGATAAATTATCCGGTTCTAGTCTGACACCGCCCGCTGTGGCGTTCCTCAAGCCTTGGCGGCGGAGCGGGCGAACGGCAGGTCGTAAATCCGCTTGCCGGTGAGCTTCGCCCAAGCGTTGGCGATGGCGGGCGCGATGGTGGGGACGCCCGGCTCGCCGATGCCCGTGGGCTTTTCGGTGGACGGCACGATATACACCTCGATCTTCGGCATCTCGCCGATGCGAAGCGGCTGGTAGCCGTCGAAGTTCGATTGCACCACGCGGCCGTCCTCAAGATCGATCGCCTCGCGATACGCCGCCGAAACCGCGAAGCCCATGCCGCCCTCGATCTGTGCCCGGATTACGGTGGGGTTGATGGGCTGGCCGCAGTCCACGGCGGCGACCACGCGCTCGACCTTCGGCATGCCGTTGCTCGCCAGCGAGACCTCCACGACATGGGCCACAAAGCTATGGAAGCTCTCGTGAACGGCAACGCCCCGCGCGACGCCCTTCGGCAGCGGCGTTCCCCAGCCGGCCTTTTCCGCGGCCAGATTGAGCACGCCCAGATGCCGCGGATGCCCCGCGAGAAGCTGCCGCCGCAGGGCAAGCTCGTCCTGCCCGGCCGCCGCCGCAACCTGATCGAGGAACGCCTCCGTCGCGTAAGCGGTGTGCGTATGGCCAACTGAGCGCCACCAAAGCGTTGGCACGCCCGCCTGTTGCACATGTACCGAGACTTTCACGTTCGGGATGGCGTAGGCGGCGGCTGCCCCCTCGGTCATGGTCACGTCCACGCCGCCCTTCATCAGCGCCTTTTCCATCCCGGTTCCGGCGACGAAGGATTGCCCCACGAGCACCTGCTCCCAGGCGGTTATCGCGCTGGAGCTGTCGATCCCCGCCTTCAACCGATGCACGAAAAGCGGCCGGTAGCGGCCGCCGCGAATGTCGTCCTCGCGGCTCCAGATAATCTTCACCGGCCCCTGATGCTTGGCCGCCTTCAGGACGTAGGCGGCTTCAGCGGCCATATCGGATGTGGGCGTTGCGCGCCGGCCGAAGCTGCCGCCCGCGAGCATGGTTTTGATGGCGACCTGCTCAGGTTTCAGCCCCAGGACGGCGGCGGCCGTGAGCTGATCGCCGGTCTGCAACTGCGAGCCCAAAATCAGCTCCGCGCCGTCACGCGTGCGGCGGATGACGCAGTCGTTGGGCTCCATCGGCGCATGCGCCAGATAGGGGAAGGTGAAGGTCGCCTCGACAACCTTCGTGGCCTTAGCGAGCGCGCCCGGCGCGTCGCCATCGTTGCGCGCGATGGTGCCGTGGCCTTTGGCCAGTTCCTTGTACTCCGCAACCATTTGAGCCGAGGAGCGAGCTTCGGTCCCGGCCTCGTCCCATTCGATCTTGAGCGCCTCCGCGCCCTTCTTCGCCTGCCAATAGCCCTTCGCCAGGACCGCGACGCCGGTGGGGATCGCGAAGACCTCGGCCACGCCCTTCACCGCGAGCGCCGGGCCTGCGTCGAAGGATTTCACCTTCGCGCCGAACCGGGTTGGCCGCGCCACCACGCAGGTCAGCATGTCAGGAAGCTTGACGTCGATGGTGAAGATCGCGGAGCCGTCAGTCTTGGGCTTTGTGTCGACGCGCGGAAACCCCTTGCCGATGTAGCGCCATTGGCTGGGGTCCTTCGGCTTCACGCCGGCGGGCGCCGGGACGGCCTGCGCCGCATCCACCAGTTCCCCGAATTGCGCGGCCTTCCCGCTCGCATGCTTGACGATGCCGCCGTCAATCGCAATTTCGCCGGCGGGCACCTTCCAAGTCTCCGCCGCCGCCGCGATCAGGCGCGCGCGGGCTTCGGCTCCGGCCTGGCGCAGTTGGTCCCAGGAATTGGCCATCGCCGTCGAGCCGCCGGTCCCTTGCGAGCCAAACAGGAGGTTAGCGTATTTTTTCACGTCGGCGGGCGCGTGCTCGACCTTGATCTGGTCTGGGCTGGCGTCAAGTTCGTCGGCGACGATCGTGGCGAAGCCGGTGAACGGCCCTTGCCCAAATTCGATGTGCTTGCAAAGCACGGTGACGGAGCTGTCGGGCGCGATGCGGATGAACGCGTTCGGCACGAACTCGGCCGAAGGCTCCGCGGCTGCCGCGCCGATGCCGCGGCTGAGCAGCCGGGGATCGAGGCGGAAGCCTATGACAAGCCCGGCGCCCGCAACCGCCGCACCCTTCAAGAACGCCCGCCGCCCGGTTTTATTTTCCATAAGTCCCATGGGTTATGCCTCCATGCGCCGCGCGGCGTCGTGGATGGCGGCGCGGATACGGGTGTAGGTTGCGCAGCGGCAAAGATTGCCGTTCATCGCCTGATCGATGTCTTGATCGGTTGGCTTGGGCGTCGTGCTGAGGAGGGCGGCCGCCGACATGATCTGGCCGGACTGGCAGTAGCCGCATTGCGGCACTTCAAGCGCTACCCAGGCGGCCTTCACGGCCTCCGCCGCCTTGCCGGAAATGGCTTCGATGGTGACGACTTCGCTGCCGGCCACCGAGGCAACCGGCGTTACGCAGGAGCGCACCGGCTTGCCGTCCACGTACACGGTGCAGGCGCCGCATTGGGCGATGCCGCAGCCGAACTTGGTTCCGGTCAAGCCGATTTCGTCGCGGATGGCCCAGAGAAGCGGCGTATCCTCGTCAACGTCCAGCGTGTATTTCCGGCCATTCACTGTCAGCGTTACGGGCATAATTCGTCCTCCTGCTATCCAAGGTGATAGTCATGGGGGGCGAATTTGGGAAGGCATTCACGATTTGTTGCTGCGGGCGCTCCCGCAAACCGTGGAAAACAGGAGCATGCGTGAGGCTTAAGCTGCAGGATTTATTGACGCTTTCTGCGGCTGCGGAAATGCCCCGCCCAGCCGGCGGAAGTTAAAATGCCGGACGCCCGCGATGGGCGGGCGCTGCGTTCCCGGGCTATCCGGGCGCCAATCCTGCGGCGGCGCCGTGCCTCAAGCTGCCGGCGCTATGGGTAGGCGGTTCAGGCGAGCAGGTAGAAGTTCGCGCCGAATATGACGAGGCAGGTGGCGATGACCTTGGCAAGCTCTATGTCCCAGCCGAACAGGAGGTTCGCGATAGCGAGCTTGGGAGAGACGCAAAGCGCCACGATGTTGCCGATCATAACCACCGGCCAAATCAATGAGAGGGGCATGAGCAGAAGAGTGACCGGCATGCTGCCGACCTTGGCCCTTTGGTTAAAGGTGAAATGTGCGACCGCCGCGACGATCAGCGCGTAAAGTATAACGATGTCTAAAGGCAGAACGGGCACATGGACATGATAGGTGGCCAACGCCATCTGCGAATAGTCGATAATCCTTTCGCAGAACGGATATAAAATAGCCCGGTAGAGGCCGAGCAAGTTGTTGACGTGGGGAGCCAGCACGAAGTTTGTGAGCCTCTCCAGCACGCTGAACAGGGAAACAGCGCCAACGCAAATGCAAATCCAACGCAACGTACTCATCGGCCGGCTCATCCGCTAACATCCGGGAACCTTCAAGGTTCACCAACCAAACACAACCGCAGATTGCACGTAGATGCTTAAAGTTCGGTGAAAGAAGCGGGCGGAGCGTTGCCAAAAATGCATCTACGGGCGCTTTGCGCCAAAACGGTAGAATGCTTCCGCGACCATCATCCCGGATTCCGCTTGGCTCGCTATCCGGCATCGCATAAATGCGCGTCGATTGACCACCGGATAATGGCCTGCGGCATTTCCGGAATGACGCCGGGGAGCCGAACCAATAACCCGGACACGAAATCGCTTCGCCTACCCGGCGGGCTCACCCCGCCTGCAAGAGCCGCATGGCGTCGTCGCGCTCGAACAGGGCGAGGCAGCGGCGGGCGGCCAGCCCTTGCGCCGATTTGAGATATTCGTCGCGGCCGAGGATGTATTTCGAGAGGTCCGCCGCGCGCTCGATTAGCGGCGCAGCCTGCGGCCAGGGTGCGAGCCGGAACCCCGGATCGCCGCTTTGCCGCGCGCCCAAGACCTCGCCGCCGCCGCGCAGCCGCAAATCCTCCTCGGCGATCACGAAGCCGTCGTCGACCTGCCGCAGGATGTCGAGACGTGATTTCGCGGTCTCCGAAAGCGGCGCCTTGTAGAGCAGCACGCAGGAGGATTGCGCCGAGCCGCGCCCCACGCGTCCGCGCAATTGGTGAAGCTGGGCCAGCCCGAACATCTCGGCGTTCTCGACAATCATCACGGTCGCGTTGGGCACGTTGACGCCCACCTCGATCACGGTCGTCGCGACCAGGATCGAGGTATCGCGCGCGGCGAAGGCGGCAATGGCCGCATCCTTTTCGGCGCCCGAAAGCTTGCCGTGCACCAGCCCGACGCGCTCGTCGCCGAAGACCTGGCGCAGATAGGCCGCGCGCTCCTCGGCGGAGGTCATCTCGCGGGTCGTGTCGCTTTCGACCGCCGGGCACACCCAATAGACCTGCGCGCCTTCGCCCAGCGCGCGCCGCAGGCCTTGCACCAGTTCCTCCAGCCGCTCCTGAGGGATGGCGCGCGTCGAGACCGGCTTGCGGCCCGCCGGCTTCTCGGTGAGTTTGGACACGTCGAGGTCGCCATGGATCGAGAGCAGCAGCGTGCGCGGGATCGGCGTCGCGGTCATGACTAGAATATCGGCGTCGGCCGAGCGCGCCTTCTCCTGAAGCGCCAGCCGCTGGGCCACGCCGAAGCGGTGCTGCTCGTCTACGATGGCTAGCCCTAAGTCGCTGAACAGCACATCGGGCTGGAACAGCGCATGCGTGCCCGCTACGATCCGGATTTCGCCCGCGCCGAGCTTTTGGAGGAGGGCGGCGCGCGTCTTGCCCTGCTCGCGGCCCGAGAGATAGCCGAGCGTCACGCCGGCCGCCTCGCATAGCGGCGTCAGCGTTTCGAGGTGCTGGCGGGCGAGCACGTCGGTTGGGGCCATGATCGCCGCCTGCGCCCCGGCCTCCACCGCCGCCACCATCGAAAGTGCCGCCACAACGGTTTTGCCCGCGCCGACATCGCCTTGCAGCAAGCGCAGCATTCGGCGGGGCGACGCCATGTCGGACTTGATCTCGGCCAGCGACTGCTCCTGCGAGCGCGTGAGCCGATAGGGCAGGGCAGCGCGCATCTTTTGGGCCAGATGGCCATCGCCCACCAGCGAGCGCCCGGCAAGCTGGCGGTAGCCGCGCCGAACGAGCGCGATGGCGAGTTGCGCCGAAAACACCTCGTCGAAGCCGAGCCGCGCTCGCGCCTTGGGCCAAAGCGCGATATCGCCGGGCGCTTGCGGCTGGTGCAGCAGATGCAGCGCGCGGGTGAAGGATGGCCAGCCCTCGGCCTCCACGAGCGAGGCGTCGAGCCATTCGTCGAACTCGGGCAGCCGCGCCAGCGCACCGCCCATCGAGCGGCGAACCGCCTTCTGGGTGAGCCCCAGCGTCAGCGGATAGATGGGCTCGATGGCAGGCAGCTTGGCGGCGCACGGCGGGCGTCAGGATGTAATCGGGGTGCGCCATCTGAAGCCGCGTGCCGTATTTCTCCACGCGGCCCGAAACAAGGCGCGGCTCGTTCAGCGGCAGCAGCCGTTTGACGGCGTTGCGGTCGCCATGAAAGAAGACGATGTCGAGCGTGCCGCTTTCGTCCTCGCAGACCACGCGCAAGGGCGCGCGCGCCGCACCTTTCGCCGGCGCGTCGTACTTCACCGGCGTCACCAGCAGCGTCGCGATGCCCCCCGGCACGGCGCTATCGATTGACGGCGAAGGCCGGCGGTCGAGATAGCCCGAGGGCAGGTGCCAGAGCAGATCGATCACGCGCGGCGGGGTCATCGGCTTGGCGAGCAGCTTGCCGATCAGCTCTTCGCCGCGCGCGCCAAGGCCCGCCAAGCTTTTCAGCGGCGCGTAAAGGCCCTCCTCGCCCAAGAGGTCAGCGCGGCGGGGCGGTGTGTCTGGCTGTTCAAGCGTCATGCACCCTGGAGATGAGCGCAAATGCTGGCTATGCCAAGGCGGCGCCTCGCCGGACATGTGGACGGACTCACTCATGGGGCGGACTATCGCAGACGATTTGCGGGGACGCGAAGCGGCACGCGCCGCCCGCCCCCGTTTTCCACCCCCGTGCATTTGGCGAAGCTGGATTTGGCAATCGCCGGCCGGACAACGGCGGGTACGCTTGATCGTCTTCGTTTGAGTCTGGCTAGGTTACGCCCGCGCACTTGCCAAGCGGTATCAACAATTCGCGTCTATAAAAGACCTAAATTCAAATATGGTTTGTCGCAAAATAAACACTTTATATCAGAAACTTACCTGCGGCGACAGGTTGGCCAAATCGAGCAACCCGCGAGTACATTTTGGGCCGTCTCAATGGATGGTTGTCAGCCGGGGCGGCCGGTGTGGAACTTAAGGGCCTGAGATAGAAGACAGAAGTAAGGTTCTGCCGCTAGTGAAAAGAGGGGGCAATTTTCATGAAATGGGTTTTTGCGTTAGGGCTTTGCGTAGCGATAGCTGGATGCGCGAAAAGCGAAATACCGCCACTTTTTGCATCGGATGACGAGACCTGTAAATCGAGGGGGACGCGTCCGGGAACGCAGCAATATGTGCAATGCCGGAAGCGGCTAGAGGCAGAAAGCGAAGCCAATTTGGCTCGGGCAGAGGCACAGTCGAAGGCCGATATGGCCCGGGCGCAGGCCGATGCGGCCCAGGCGCAGTGCATGGGAGCACATCCAACTAATCCAGCGGGGTGTTTTTGATGTTGGCCCCGAGAAACGTCACGGCTTCAGCACAAGCAGCCCAAGCTCCGTTTCCAGCACATCGAAGTCCTGGTCCGCATGCAGCAATTGCAGGCCGTGCACAAGGCAGCAAGCGCCGATAATCATATCGATCGTTTTGCGCGGGGTAATGCCCCGGCGGCGCAGCACACGGTAATTGTCAGCCGCCGCCATTGCGATCTGGCGGCCGCCGAGCGTTCTCAGCTCAAGCGTTTCCAAAAGCGCCCGCGCCTTGCGGTAATAGGCGTCCCGGCGGAATCCCTGCAGGACTTCCGCAAGGATGAGATCGCCGATGAGGACCGGCTCGCGCCCGAGCAAATCGTCGAGCGCGTCCGTTTCCGGCGTTGCCCGGCCATTGAAGTAATCGATCCAGACGGGACTATCGACGAGGATCGTCAATCGCGGCGCATCGCTTCGAGGTCGCCCTCCCAGCGAAGCTTTCAGCGAGCCGCGCGGATGGCCTCCTGCGATTTCAGCTTAACGAGAAGCTCCAACGCGGCTTCAACGGTCGCTTTCTTGGTCTTATGCCCCGAAAGGGTCTGGGCCTTGGTCATAAGCTCGCCGTCGATTTCGATATTGGTGCGCATGGCCGCTCGATGTGTATGAATTGGGGAAATTATACACATTGCCTGACGCTTGAACAAGCAGAAGCGGCTATCGATAGCAGAGGCGGCTCTCGCAATCGCGCGGCGGTTCGGAGGCCGTTCCAGCGGAGCACCCTTCCCGTTCAGGTGGAAGAAACTAAATCCGCGCCCGCCCGCCAACAGACTTTGAAACTTGCCTAAGTTGTTTTAGAAGTCACGTCCGGCGCCACGCTTCATATAACTCAGGAGGGAGAACAACTGCGATGCGCAACCTGCGATACCCCTATAAGCCCGGTCCATTACGAATGCTGCTCGTGATCCTGTTCTTCGGCGCCTCTGGATATTTCTTGAGCCACGAAGCTCAGACGAACACGCGCGGTCTTATTCTCAACGGCATTATTGAACTCTCGCCGGACAATGCAACGCTCTTCTACTGGGGCCTCACTGTGTTTTCGGGCTTGTTCGTACTGGGCGGCATTTGGGGTCTGGTGGCCAGCTTCGCGAGTTCGAAGGAGCTGATCCTGACGGAAACTACGCTGACCGCTCCGGGCAGCATGTGGTCGCGCCATCCGAAAATTGTGCGGGTTTCCGATATCAGGCACCTTGAGACGCAGCAGATTCAAAAACAGCGATTGCTCTACGTCTACTACCCTGGCGGCAAGCTCGCGATCAGCGCGTCCCTGCTGCCCGACAACGCCGCATTCGACGAGTTGTGCGCGGAACTCGCAAACCGCACCCAGCGGGCATAGGCATCGCGCCTCGCGGAGAGCGCCGTGGGCGGGGCGGCTTTATAGCGGGTATCGCAAGGGATTGCCCTGGCGCCCATATTGCGCGAAACATGGGCGACAACCGGCGCGTTTGCGCTCAAGCAGCGAAGCGATAGCGCAAATGCGCGCTCAAGCAGCGAAGCGATAGCGCAAAGAATGGCGTGCGATCCACAGGGCATTTTCATGGACGGGCTTGAAATCAGGCGCAAGCGCGCGCTTTATCGCGCCAATCATCGCGGCACCAAGGAGCTGGACCTCATCCTGGGGCGTTATGCGAGCGAGCGCGTGCCGGGTATGGACGAAGCGCGGCTTGCGGCCTTCGAGGAGTTTCTTGCGCTGCCGGATACCGACATCGATCAGTGGATCCGGGGTTTTGCCGCGCCTGACGGGGTTGTGGCTTCCGTCGCGGACATCCGCGGCTATTTGGGTTTGGAGAAGTAGAAGACCCCCTCACCCCAGCCCTCTCCCCAAGGGGAGAGGGAGTTGGCTGCGGACTTTCCCGTTGCGAAGAGGGGCGTTCAGGCGTCCCCTCTCCCCTTGGGGAGAGGGACAGGGTGAGGGGGTCTTGAAGTTGCGCAAAGGCAGGTCACAGCCTCGCATGGCAGTCAAAGACGACACTTCCGATAAGGCAAAAGCGCCGGCGGCCGCGCCCACGGTGCTCGACAGGCTCGCGGGCGGCGAGGGAACGATTATTGCCGCGGGCGTGCCCGAGGGCTACGACGCTTTCCTGCTCGCCGCGATGGCGCGGCGGTTGCCAGCCGATACGCAGTTCCAGCAGGCGGTGCTGCACATCGCCCGCGACGATCAGCGGCTCGCCGCCATCCGCGCCCAGCTTGAGTTCTTCGCACCGGGCGCCGGCGTCCTGAACTTCCCGGCGTGGGATTGCGTGCCCTACGACCGCATCTCGCCCGACAGCGACATCGAAGCCAGGCGCATCGCAACGCTAGCCCGTCTCGCCCATGCCAAGGGCGGCAAGCCCGCGATTATCGTGCTCACAACCATCAATGCAGCGTTGCAGCGCGTGCCGCCGCTGGCCGCGATCAAGAAAGCCGCCGCGCGCATTGCCACAGGCGCCCGGCTGCCCATGGAGCAGATCGTCGCCCGGCTGGAGGCATCGGGCTTCCACCGCACCGGCACTGTCATGGAGCCCGGCGAATATGCGGTGCGCGGCGGTATCCTCGACCTGTTCGCACCAGGCCATGCGCGCCCAGCCCGCCTCGACTTCTTCGGCGACACGCTCGAAAGCATCCGCCTGTTCGATCCGGTCTCGCAGCGCACCCAGTCCGCGCGCGAGCATATCACGCTCCTGCCCATCAGCGAAGTGCCGGCGGGGGAGGCTACCGTCAAGCAGTTCCGCCAGCGCTATGTGGAGCTGTTCGGCCCGAGCAAGGGCGACGACGCGCTTTACGAGGCGGTGTCCGCCGGCGCCCGTTATCCGGGCCAGGAGCACTGGCTGCCGCTGTTCTATAGCCACATGGATACGCTGTTCGACTACCTGCCCAACGCGGTGGTCACGTTCGACCATCTGGCGGAGGACGCGAAGAACAGCCGGCTGGAAACCATCGCGGACCATTACGAGGCGCGCAAGGAGGGGCTGGAGCACCGCTCCTTTGGCGCGCCGCCCTATAAGCCGCTGCCGCCGGAAGCGCTCTACCTCGCGAGCGAGGAGTGGGAGCAGCGGCTCACGGGCCAGAAAGTCCGGCTGTTCACGCCGTTCCCGCAGCCGCCAGCACCCGGCCTCATCCAGATTGATTTCAAAGGCAAGCAGGGCCGCAACTTCGCTATTGAGCGCGCGGAGTCGTCCGAGAAGCTGTTGCCAGCCGTAACGGATCACATGCGCTGGCTGCAGGCCAACGGCAAGCGCGTGATCGTCGCCTGCTGGACCAATGGCGCGCGCGAGCGGCTGGGCTCGATGATGGCCTCGCACGGCATCAAGGAAATCGAGAAAGTCGCCACCATCGCGGAGGCGCGCAAGGCCGCGAAATCCGCCATCAGTTTCGCGTTGCTGGGCCTCGAAAGCGGTTTCGAGACGCCGGACCTCGCCATCGTCGCGGAACAGGATATCCTGGGCGACCGCCTGATCCGCCGCCGCAAGGCCAAGAAGGCCAGCGACGTGCTGATCGAGGCGTCGAGCCTGACGCCGGGCGACCTCATGGTGCACGCCGACCACGGCATCGGCCGCTTCATCGGCCTCAAGACCATCGACGCGGCGGGCGCTCCGCACGATTGCGTCGAGCTTGAATATGCGGGCGGCGACAAGCTGTTCCTGCCCATCGAGAACATGGAACTTCTGACCCGCTACGGCTCGGGCGAGGACGGCGCCGCGCTCGACAAGCTCGGCGGCGCGTCCTGGCAGAACCGGAAAGCGCGGCTCAAGCAGCGCATCCGCGAGATGGCGGGCGAGCTTATCAAGGTGGCGGCGCTGCGGGAGACCAAGGCGGCCCCGATCCTCCAGGTGCCCGAGGGCGCCTTCAACGAGTTCCTGGCGCGCTTCCCCTACGACGAGACCGACGACCAACTCGCCAGCATCGACGCCGTGACCGAGGACTTGGCCAAGGGCAGGCCGATGGACCGGCTCATCTGCGGCGACGTGGGCTTCGGCAAGACCGAGGTTGCTCTGCGCGCGGCGTTCATCGCCGTGATGGAAGGCAAGCAGGTCGCGGTGGTGGTGCCGACCACGCTGCTCGCCCGCCAGCATTTCCAGACCTTCACCGAGCGCTTCCACGGCTTCCCCGTGCGGATCGCGCAATTGAGCCGCCTCGTGTCCGCGAAGGATTTCGAGCCGCGCGCGCGAGGAGCTGAAGAACGGGCAGGCCGACATCGTGGTGGGCACGCATGCGCTGCTCGCCAAGAGCATCGAGTTCAAGGATTCTGGGCCTGCTCATTGTGGACGAGGAGCAGCATTTCGGCGTGGGCCATAAGGAGCGGCTGAAGCAGCTCCGTGAAGATGTGCACGTGCTGACGCTCACCGCGACGCCGATCCCGCGCACGCTGCAATTGGCGCTAACCGGCGTGCGCGAAATGTCGGTGATCGCCACGCCCCCCGTGGACCGGCTGGCGGTGCGCACCTTCATCACGCCGTTCGACCCCGTGACACTGCGCGAGGCGCTGCTCCGCGAGCGCTACCGGGGCGGGCAGAGCTTCTTCGTGGTGCCGCGCATCTCCGACCTCGACGAGGTCGCCGCCTTCTTGCGTGAGCAGGTGCCCGAAGTGCGCTACATGCAGGCGCATGGGCAGATGTCGCCCTCGCAGCTCGAAGACATCATGGCCGCGTTCTACGATAAGCAGTTCGACGTGCTGCTCTCGACCACCATTGTCGAGTCGGGCCTCGACATCCCGAACGCGAACACGCTGATCGTGTACCGCGCGGACATGTTCGGCCTGGCGGGGCTTTACCAGCTCCGGGGCCGCGTGGGCCGCTCGAAGACCCGGGCCTACGCCATGTTCACCATCCCGCCCAACGGCAAGATCACGCCGCAGGCCGAGAAGCGGCTCAAGGTCTTGCATTCGCTCGACAGCCTCGGTGCTGGCTTCACGCTGGCGAGCCACGATCTCGACCTGCGGGGCGCGGGCAACCTTCTGGGCGAGGAGCAGTCGGGCCACATCAAGGAAGTGGGCTACGAGCTTTACCAGTCCATGCTCGAAGAGGCTGTGAAGTCGCTCAAGGAGCAGGGCGCCGCGGACCAGGAAGAGCAGTGGTCGCCCACGATCAATGTGGGGCTCCCGGTGCTGCTGCCCGAGGCCTATGTGCCCGACCTGCAGGTGCGGCTGGGGCTGTACCGGCGGCTTTCCGGCCTGCACGAAAGCGCGGACCTGGAGAACTTCTCCGCCGAGCTGGCCGACCGCTTCGGGCCGCTGCCGGAGGAGGTGAAGCACCTGCTCACTGTGGTGCAGATCAAGAACTACTGCCGCCGCGCCGGTATTGCGCAGGTGGACACCGGCCCCAAGGGCGCGGTGATCGCGTTCCGCAACAAGCGGTTCGCCAATCCGCAGGGGCTTGTGAAGTTCATGCACGATCGCGGCGCAGCGGTGAAGCTGCAGCCGGACCACAAGCTCGTGTTCAGGGCCGAATGGGACGACGGCGTGGAGCGGCTTCGCGGCACTCGGGCGCTCGTGCGCGAGCTTGCGGATGTCGCCGCGCACAAGGAGCCGGCGCTGCCGCAAACCGCGACCGGCCAGGCCATGCCCCGCCTCAATATCGGCAAGCCGAAGCCGCAGGCTCCTGCCGCACCCATCAAGAAAGCCCACGCGCCGGTCGTGCCGGCTGCGTTCAAGCACCGGCCGCGGGGGCCGGGCAAATTCGGGCGCTGAGTCCACAACTTCTCTATGCGGGGCGGCCGATTGTTCGAGCGTTCCGTCTCAATCCGCATCTGCTTGCGGATGCCGGCACTTTGAAGTGCCGGTTTATTGCACCGCCGTGCCCTCATCGGGGAGCGTCAGAAGGCTTTGAGTAACAACGCGCTCATGCCGCTCGTCCGGGCTCTTGATGCGGTAGCGCGGCTCCTGCTGGTAGTCCGTCGATGGCATGACCCGGCAAATTTCATAATCGCCGGGAACGGCTCCAGGGCCGGTTGGCGTAAAATGCACCAACTGCCCAACCGAGAATTTTTGTGTCAACAGTGCGTCCTCCATGTTGGACTCGGAAGGTTAGGCTGACCTTATCGCGGCGAAGATCGGCGATCCCAGTTCAAGCGCGTGCAGCGCTTAGAAGTGCGGTGGCAATCTGATCGCATACCGGATCGTCAGGATTTTGCTTTAGGTCTTTTGTCTGAATTATGCGGAGCTGATACATTAAATTGTCATGAGAATACTTTTGACCAACCATAACCTGGATTCTGAACGCAATGTAGTTAACCGCCGCAGAATTTAAATCGGCGGGAATTTTCCAGTGCTGGCGTAAAATGGCTTCTACTTTATCGGTATCGACGGACATCGTGCATTCCTTTCGTTCATACAATTCATATCGCGGCAAAGGGAGAACAACTAAAGTAACAATTTATCAGCTATCCTCCTCCTCATAAGCACGTTTCGACCGCTGCTCTTGTGCGTCTTTGGCGACCTGTTTTCGATCCTTGTTAAATATAAACGCTATCGCGTCCAGAAAACCAAGCATGTAGACATCGGACCGATGTGGAACATTATCGTCATACTCTTTTATGCAGTCTTGATATGTTCTCATAGGTCCCCCGATGTCCAACCACTAAATTGCCGCATATGCCGTCATAGCAGGTAACGGCTCCCAATGCCGGAAAAACATTTTCGCATGCCTTGACGGGCCGGCCTTCTCCACCGCCTAAGGCTGGCGGGGCATCGGAGGGGGCGGAGAATTCACCGGGAGCGGCCGCGCATGCTGCCCCTGAAGGACCGCAACTTGCACCGTCGATTTTCGCGAAGGCTGGCGGGAAAGTGGCGATGTGCGCTTGCGCCGTTCAGGATACCTCTCGCAAATCGCAGCGCGACCGTGCCCCCTCGGTTGGCCGGAAAATCCGCAATCCCGAGGCACGCTTCAACTCGTCCTCGTAAACCGAACGATCGCTGATAAGCCTTTGAACCGACCCGCGCGACACACGGACGTTGAGCTGTCTGCCGCTCCTGTCGCGTTGCACAACCGGGTAGCCAGTCGCTTCTCTCAGGGTGATGTAGTCGTTTGTAAGGGTCTGAGGCTCGCACTCCCATTGGATATAGCGGCCTTCGACAGCGATTAATTCCCGCAGGAGATCGCCAGGAAGAATTTCGCGCATTCTGCCCTCGCTTTCCGTTTCACTATAGCACGCTTTATTCTGCTGTTGGATCGTATGAAGCGATGGCAACGATCTAAAATTTGTGCCGGGAAGGTTCGGCCTGTACCGGTTTGGGTCTAAAGCTGCCCGGTGCGGCCAATGCCGGTCACGTATGGAATATTGGCGGTCATGGAGGGGCGGGGAGAGGTTCAGGGGTTCCACAAGGGCAGGCATTCATAAAGCAGGTGCCAGGGAAGCCGCAAGCGGATTAGCGGTATATTATTAATTCGTGCAGCGAAATACATAGAGAAGTGCTCCCGGCACGGCCGCCGGAATCAGCCCCTCGAAGATCTTCCTCGCATAAATCTATGAGGAACGTTCTCCGCAACCCGCCGCTTATAATCTGCGATCCAGGCCTCGGCCGTTTGTTCCGTGGCGAAGCTCGTAACCATCGTTGGGGAACTTCCGGGTACGTTAACTTCAACTCCAAAGGTCAAGTCCTTCTGAGCAATGACACGATAGGTGGCGCCGGCGTGCGGATGTTCTTTCGACATGCCCCTAATATGGTGACGGATTTCGCCAATGCAAATTCCTCCCCGGGGGGCAGGCGGATTAAAGGGCGGCAGTGTCTTTTGGGCATACTGGACGCTGACGCGCCGCCCGCCGGCAGGCTCACCCCGAGCTGTGCCTAAAATCTGGCAGGCAGGGCTCGGCGTGCCAGATGTCGCGAGCGTACTCCGCGATGGTGCGGTCGCTGGAGAACTTTCCCGATGCGGCGATATTCAGGATTGCCCTGCGCGTCCACTCTCCCTTGCTTTCGTACAATTCGCCCGCCCGCACATGGGCCGCGGCGTAGCTTTGCAGGTCCGCCAGGTGCATGTAGTGATCGCCCTGGCGGAGCAGCGTATCGAGAATCGGCGCGAAGATGCCAGGTTCGTCCCGGCTGAAGTGGTTGCTGGCGATGAGGTCGAGCGCCGCGCGCGTTTCTGGCTCGTGATCGTAATGCCATTGGGGGGAGTAGAACTCGCGGGAGCTGGCTACCTGCTGGGCGCTGAGGCCGAACAGGAAGAAATTCTCCTCCCCGGCGGCCTCGCTCATCTCGATGGTGGCGCCGTCGCGGGTGCCAACGGTAAGCGCCCCGTTCATCATGAACTTCATATTGCTGGTGCCGCTGGCCTCGTCGCCGGCGGTTGAGATTTGCTCCGAGATGTCGCTCGCGGGGATAAGCCGCTCGGCCACGGAGACGCAATAGTCGGGTATGAACACTACATTGAGGCGGTCGCGTACCGCCGGGTCGCGGTCGATGATGGCGGCCAGATTGTTGATGAACTTGATGACAAGCTTGGCCAGCCGGTATGCGGGGGCTGCCTTGCCGCCGAACAAGAACGTGCGCCGCGGAATGTCGAGCTGCGGGTTCTCCCGCAGGCGGTTGTAAAGCATCACGATGTGGAGCGCGTTCAGGATCTGCCGCTTGTATTCGTGGATGCGCTTGATCTGGGTGTCGAAAAGCGTGTCTGGATCGACGGTCACTCCCGTTGTGGATTTTAGCCAGCTACCGAAGTGCAGTTTGGCGTCCCGCTTGGCCGCGCGCACACGGAAGCGGAATGCCTTGTCGTCAGCCAGCGGCTTCAGCATTTCGAGCTGACTGAGGTCCGTGATCCAGTCGCCGCCGATGCCTTCGGTAATCACCTCGGCGAGAGGCGGGTTGGCGAGCAGAAGGAAACGGCGCTGGGTTACGCCGTTGGTCTTGTTGTTGAACCGCTCGGGGAATAGCGCGGCGAAGTCCGGCACGACGGTTCTTTTTAGCAATTCGGTATGGAGGGCCGCGACGCCGTTCGTGCTATGCGAGCCCACGATTGCCATGTGGGCCATGCGCACATTCTTGGGCTCGCCTTCTTCGATGAGGCTTACCCGGGCAACGCGGCCGGCATCGCCCGGGAACTTCGCGCGCACGCGATCGAGAAACCGGCGGTTGATTTCATGAACGATTTCGAGCTGGCGCGGCAGCAGCAACTCGAACCACGGCACCGGCCATTTTTCGAGCGCCTCGGGCAGCAAGGTGTGGTTTGTGTAGGCCAGCGTTCGCTGCGTCAGGTCCCAGGCTTCGTCCCAGCCAAGCTTGGCGTCGTCGAGGAGAATGCGCATAAGCTCCGGCACGGCCAGCGCGGGATGCGTATCGTTGAGCTGCATCGCAACCTTGTCAGGCAGCGCCGCCCACTCGTTTCCAGCCGCCCGGAACCGCCGGATCGCGTCCGCCAGCGTGCAAGCCACCAGGAAAAATTCCTGCAGGAAGCGCAGGCCTTTCCCTTCAGACGTCGAATCGTCCGGGTAAAGAACGCGGGTGATGGTTTCGGCGGTGAGCGTCTCAGCGAGCGCGCCGACGAAATCGCCGCTGCTGAATTGCTGGAAGTCGAAGTAGTCGGGCGTGGCGGCGGCCCAGAGGCGCAGTGTGTTGACGGTCTTGCCGCCATATCCGATCACGGGCCGGTCGTAAGGCATGCCGATCAGCGTCGAAGGCTTGCCCTCGACGACGTAAAGGGCGCCGTCGCGGATGGCGAACGAGCAGGCTAGCTGCACCTCGACCGTTTCCTCCGGGCGCGCGACCTCCCAAGGGTCGGGCCGGGCAAGCCAGTGGTCGGGGCGCTCCTGCTGCCAGCCGTCCCGTATCGACTGCTTGAACATGCCGTATTCGTAGCGCAGGCCGCAGCCCATGCCTGGGATGCCGAGCGTGGCCATGGAATCGAGAAAACAGGCCGCCAGCCGCCCCAGCCCCCCGTTGCCGAGCCCTGCGTCCGGCTCCTGGTCGAGGATCTCCAGCGGGTTGAGATGGTGGTGCTTGCAGAATTCGGCCCACACCGAATCGAGGGTAATGGCGGTGGCGTTGTTCGCCAGCGCCCGGCCGATCAGGAACTCCAGCGAAAGATAGTAGACCCGCTTGGGGTTCCGCTCCCGGTAGGTTTGCTCGGTCTTGATCCAGATTTGCGAAATCAAATCGCGCACCGAATGGGCAACGGCTTCAAAGCTGTCTCGCGGCTGGGTTTCCGTCGCCGGGATAACCTGATCGAAGGTGAGATGCCGCTCGTACAGGGCGTCGTCGCCGCCTGAAAACTTCACAGGGCCGCAATTAAAGCGATCCAGGATTGTTTCCTGAACAGGTTCTTTGGCGTGTGCCAGCATGGGGTTGGGCCTTTCCGAAAGGGCGCCGCGGGGTGTCCCAGGGGACAAAAGCGAATCGTTGGTGCAAGCGTAGGTGGCAAAATGCGCTCTTGCAACCTACGGAAAGACCCCTGGAATAGCCGCACTTTCGCTGGGTCCGGCGCCGGACTGCCGCGCTTGGGATGCGCCAGGGCGGCGGACCTTCGAGGTTGCGGGATGGCAGCGCTGCAATTTGAAAATGGCGGCAATAAACTTCGCCCGCCTGCAGCCGGGACGTGCACTTTGTATGCGGCGTCTTGGCGGCGCAGGGGAGGCGTGACTTGCATCCGCAAAGCGCCGCAAGCGGTTGACGGTTTGCCCCCCCTTCCTGATGACGCCGCTAACGAATGCCGGCAGCATGATAGCGCCTAACGCGCCGTCGCTGCGGCATAGACGCCCCGCACATCGCGGCTGAGCTGCGCCCGCGATCCGGGCCGCAGATACATCATGTGGCCGCCCCGGTAGACGCGAACGTCTATCTGCGCCGCGCCCTCGATGGGGCGGAGCTGGCTCACGAGGTAGCGCGACATGGCGAAGGGGGTGACGAGATCGGTGTAGCCGTGCGCGATGAACACCTTGAGAGCCGGGTTCTGGATGCGCGCGTCCTGGAGGCTGTCGAGCGAGCCCGCATAGCCCTGCCGGCCGGGTTTCTGGCCATAGTCCCAGTGCGCGCTGGCCTCGCGGTTGAGCAGGCGGTAGGCGAGGCCGGTCTTGAAGGCAAGCTCAGCCGCCGCATAGCGCTCCATGGCGGGTGCCAGCACGGACACCGCGCCGTCAAGGATGGGATCGAAATCGGGATGATCGGAAGGCCGCGGCACGGGCACGCTTATGGCGCCGTCGTAGGCGCTCAAGATGCGATCCGTCCGGCGAAGAAATTCGCGCATGAACAACTCGGTGGAGACCCGGCCATGGTGCTTGGCGGCGATGCTCGCATCGAGGCCGGTGAAGCGGGCGAGCGCGGCAACGACGGCATCGTCCTGTTTGATGCCGCTGGCGAGATGGACGAGATAGGTGCTCCGGGCATAGTCTTCCGCCTCCTGGACGGGGCCAAGGGGCGCCTCCAGCCCGGCGGACCGTTCGATGTACGCGGCGGTGAGCGAGGGCAGTGCGAAGGTCAGCGGCAGGATCGTATATTCGTCGCCGTGCAGCATCGAAAATTCGAGCGCGGGCGAGATCATGACCGTGCCTTTGAGTGCCAGCCCCATGGCGAGCAGGCGCTTGGAAAGCCCGGCCACCCGGAAGCCGCCATAGCTTTCGCCCGCGAGATAAATGGGCGCAAGCTCGCGCCCGTTGCGCGATAGCCAGAGCCGCACCGCCTCGGCCATCGAGTCTGTGTCTTTCTCGACGCCCCAGAAGGCCTTCTCCGCCTCCGCGCCGTCCTCGGCCGTCCGGCTGTAGCCGGTGCCTATGGGATCGACGAAAACGAGGTCGGTGAAGGCGAGCCAGGTGTCGGGGTTATCGGCGAGATGCACAGGGATTTCCGGTGCGGCGCCATTGGCTTGGAAGGGCACGGCGCGCGGGCCAAGCGCTGCCAGGTGCAGAAAAGCGGCGCCGGCTCCAGGGCCGCCGTTGAAGGCAAAGGTTATGGGGCGGACGCCGGCGCCTTCCACGGTGTAGGACACGTAGAAGACCTTGGCGGCTAGCTCGCCCTTGGGGCCGTAGATTGGCAAGGTGCCGGCGGTGGCTTTGTAGGAGAGCTGCTGGCCGCCGAGCGTGATCGCATGTTGCGTGACGCTGTCCTCGGGAAGCTGCACGGCTAGCCCAGGTCCCGGCCCGCGATGCGCGTCGGGGTCGCGATGCGCCTCTGAACCCGGCTCCTGCGCGCGCGCTTGCGGGAGTACCAGCAGCAAGAGCAGGATGAACGGCAATTTGGCCAGGCTTAGGCGGCGCATGAGGTATCCTCCCGCGATCTCGCAACGCGAAGGAGACAATGCGCCACGCAGTGTGAAGGAGGCAAGGCGAGAGCGGAGGGCTTGGGAAATTTCCCGTTACAAAAGGAAAAGCCGTGGGGAGAGACACGGCTTTTCCAACGCGGCGGGCCTTAGAACTTAAAGGTTACGCCTGCGTAAACGTTGCGGCCCATGCCGGGCACGGCGCCATAGGGCACCGGGGGTGGCGGGAAACCGCCGATATAGGTGCCCCCAAGCGGCGGCTCGTAGTAGGTGTTGAAGAGATTTTCCACGCCGAAGTCGATGCGGAAATTCTCCAATTCATAGCTCGACCGCAAATTGACGAGCGCGTAACCCGCTGTCTTGGGCTCCAGGCGCACAGGATCGACGAGCGTCTTCTCCGCCACAAGGTTAAGCTCGGCCACGTTGGTCCAGTGGCCTAGCTTGTGTTCTAGGCCGAAGCGCGCGTTGAGCGGCATCATGTGGTAGAGCGGGTTGTCCGTGCTCAGATCCTTGCCATGGGTGTAGTTCACGACGCCCGTCAGCGTGAGGCGGCCGTGTTCCAGGCTCTCCGCCAGGAGCTTGGAGCCGGAAACATCGACGCCGTAAATCTCCGCGTTCTGGTTTGCGAGCCTGAGCAGAGAGTAGGGGCCACTCTGGTTGAGGGCGAACGGCTGCACGCCAATATAGTCCTCCACATAGCTGTAGTAGGGCGTAACCTTGACCTGCCAGTCTCTGCGGGCGGCGTCGTGCCAGGCGGCGGTAAAGCTCGCGGTGTTCGCGGTTTCCGGCTTGAGATCGAGATTGCCCACATAGCGGTTGCTGTCGCCGAACCAGCCGATCATGGCCATGGCCATGCCGTTGGTGCTCCAGGTGTAGCGCTCGTAAAGGCTCGGCGAGCGGGTTTTTCTCGCAAAGCCTGCTTCGTAGATGCTGTTGGCATTGGGCTCGTAGCGGGCCTGAGCCGTCGCATCGAAATTGACGTCGGTCTTCGCGTGGTCCGCCTTGTTGAACTTATCGGCGTCCGCGCCGTACATCGTCACGCTGTAGCCCTGGACGTCGCCGGTATTCATCCACACGGTGTCGTTGCGGACGCCCACAAGCGTGCTCCACTCCCTCGACCATTTGGATTCGAGTTCGGCGAAGGTCCCAAGCTGCGTGCGCTCGCCGCCGTTAATGTTCCAGAAGGTGTTGCAGCACATCATGGCGGAAGACCCGGCTACTGGCGGCCACCAGTCGTCGAGCGTGTTGCGATGCAACTCGTTGCCCACGCGCAGCATGCTGGAAGCCGAAACGGGAATTTCGGCCTTGATTTTGTAGCCCACGTTCTCGCCGTCTGTAAGCATCGGCATACTGGGCATTCTATTGAGCGCCACGCGGCCGGACTTCTTGTCGTCAAGAAACTCCATTTCGTGGGCGGTATGCTGATAGAACATCTGGAGGTAGAGCTTGCCCCAGTCGAGCTTGGTTTCGTAGCGGCCGTTCATGAACCAGCCTTCGTTGCCGGTCATGTCCATCCACTGGTTGGGGAAGCCCTGATAGGGTATCTTCTGGTAGCCCGCGTCGAAGATCGCGAGAGTGGAATTGTCGCGCATGGCCAGCGAAAGCGCATGGTTCTGCGCCTCGTACATGGTCGAATTCCACCTTGTTCCCGTGGCCGTCAACGTAATCGCTGGCGCGAGTCCAGGCTCCCGTGTAGGAGATGGCGGCATAGGAGTTGGCGGCCGATGTGGTGACGCTGCCGCCGATCTTGTCGCCGTTGCTGTGGCGATAGCCCGAGACGCTGCCGTGAGTGACGATGCCATCGCCTGGCGCGGCGAATTTGGGTCGCCACCGTCTCCACGGCCACCACGCTGCCGAGGCTGTCGCCGCCAGCGCTCACCGGGGAGATGCCGGCCATCACCTCGATCTTCTTGACCGCCGTGGGATCGGCGTAGGACAGCACCGGGTTCATATGGTTGGCGCAGGCGGAGACGATTGCCATGCCGTTGAGCGTGGCATTGATGCGGTCGTCGCTGAGGCCATGGATGTCCGGGCAGGCTGGAGACGCCGCCGGCAGTTTGGAAGTTCACCCCGGGGATGGAGCGAAGCAGGGCCACGGTGTCGCTTGTCTGCGCCCGCTGAGCCTCAAGGTTCTCGCCCTGGACGGCCCCGCCGCTCAGCGGCGCGGTAAGCCCGCGCTTCTCGTAGGCGGCTTCGGCACTGGCTGGCTGCTCGCCGGCCTGTGCTGGCGGATGCTGATGTTGCATCGGCTTCTTGGCGGGTTTCGGCTTCTTCTGCTGGACCTCGACAGGAGGCAAGGTTTGCTGCGACGACTGTGCGCAATGCCGGCGAGGCGCACAGCCCCGCGGCTACGGTGCATCCAAGCACCGCGACGATGTATTTCGACATGATAAAACTATCCCTCAAGCACGCTGCGTTGTGACACGCACGGACCCCCGTCCGGCTTTGCGCGTCACGGCTGACAAGTCACGCGATCAGGCGATGCTTGGGGGGCCGCGATTTGAGGGAAGGGAAAGCCGGACCGCAGGCGCGGCCTCAAGGTGCTTGGGGAACGAAGCGGGCTACGAAGACGGCCTGCGGAACGCGCAGGACTGGCGTATCGCTTGCTGTCAGGGCGTGGGCGGAGGCCAGGCCGAGGCAGACCGGGCAAGGCTTGGATGTGCCGCCCTGGTCCTTTCCGGGGAGCCGCTGGGCCGCGCCATTATCGCCGGCCTCGCTGTCAACGTGGCAGATGACGCCGGTCTCGAACGCCGGCCAGCAGCGCCAGTTCATTGGGGATCGCTTCGAAGCGGATGACGTTGTGGCGCGCAACGGTCCCGGCATGCAGCAGAATGGCCGCGACCGCTAACCAGCTAACCCAACGCCGGAAATCCATCCTCACCCCATAACGCGCAACGCTCGGCCAAACTCACCCCTCCTTGCGGAAAAGCCCCAGGGGATTGGCCGGGTACTTTTGAGGCTTACTTTTTCGTCATTACACACTGCAAGCAGACAAGCTTGCGCTGTAGTGCGACAAAAGGCCGCAGGCTCCGCTCACGCACATGGTCTCGCTTGATGGCGTGATCAATCGCGCCGCATTCGCCTCAGAGCTTCGCGGCAATCGTTTGCGAGGCTGGGGCAGCCACATATCGCTTCCCAAATGAGATGGTCTTCGATGCTGTCGTATTCGTGGCGCAGAGGGTTCCCGATGCCGCGAATACCCTTCCATGGCTGGCTGGGCATCAGCACCTCGGCTTCCGCATCGAGCTTCTTGGCGGCCTCGGAGATGCACTGAAGGCAGCGCAGGACGGCATCGCGCGCCATTTCATCAGCAGCAAAGGCTTCCCGATCCCGGCCGGCGACATACCGAGTTACTTTTTCGGCGTATTCGAGGATATCGGCAACGCGCCGGGGAACGTCCTTAGAAGGCAAGCACGCGATCCTTGTCGATTTTTTCCTGAAAGCGGCGCCTGCGAACAGGTTCGGGCACCACGTCGACGCGCCGCCCTAGCGTTGCCTCAAGCCTTTCGCGAAGCTCCTCAAGCCGGGCCGCATAGTGAAATCCGGTTGGCATTTTCTCGTGATTGAGCTTAACCGCTAGATCGACATCGGATTGTACGGTGTTTTCGCCTCGTGCCGTGGAGCCGAACAGCGACAAACTCTCGACGCCAAGCTGGCGGAGTTCCGCCTCATGCAGCCTCAACCTTGCGATGATCGCCTCTTTGTTCATGAGGCAAATATAGCTTAGGTCTCCGGGTGAGCCAATAGCAAGCCTGCAGCACATTCGGCCTACGCAGCTTGCGCCGCGGGAATGCGGCTGACAGACGCAGCGGCGGCGCCTATATTCGATGCAGTTCAAACCTTACTGGCCAGGCAAAATGTCCAAAACCCCAAACCACGCCCTAATCCTCATCCGCGCCGAATGGGATGACGACGCAAAGGTGTGGGTGGCCAGCAGCACGGATATCGATGGCTTGGCCACCGAAGCCGCCACGCTGGAGGAACTGCGCGATAAGGTTCTGGCGATGGTTGGAGAATTGGCGGAGCTGAATGGGTTGTCGCCCGATTTGCCGGAGATCCCAATTCACATCATGGCCGGGCAGACGGCGCGGACACCACGATGCCTATCCGTCGCCAGCCTCGTGCTCGGTTAGCCATTTTGCTTCCCGAATATTCGCTTTGAACTACTTCTACACCGGAACGCTAGGCGGGTCGGCGAGATCAGCGAGCCTCCACGACAAGCGAAGGAAAAGGCAGTCCCTGCCGTTTTCATTTGAAAAAGATCCCGAAATTCTTCCGCGCGAGTTGATCGAACTCGTCATCATCCTTGCAATCGATTCTTTCACCTGAAATTGTTGTTATGTGGCAGTCGAAAGGTGGAACTTCCCAATACTTCCTTCCTTCCACGGTATGCCAAGAATAAGTAGCGTAGCTTTGACCTCCTGTCGCATCATTCACAAATCTGTACGTCCACAATTCTTTGCCACTAGCCCGGTGGCTTTCTATGCCCATAAAACATATCTGATTAGCTGCGTCATAATGGCTTACAAATACCGCGAAATTGGCCGGATCATCTTTCTTGTAGCCATCGTTCTTAAAAGACCGCTCCGCTTGTGCGGCGCAGATTGCTTGTTCTTGCAGGGAAGCTGGATGCGCCGGAGGGGCTATTAGCGACGCAAGCAAGAGGACCGCTGTTTTTGTTTTTAAACGGTGTTTCATTGCACGAAATTCTTCACCGCAAAAGCGCATTGCTCGCCTCCGGTGATTCCGCCACTCGGGCCGGAATAGTTAACACTTGAGACTTTTCCACCGACCATCACGACATCCCGCGCGCCAGTGGCGCCAAATCTTAGTGTGCTCCGAGATCAATCCATTTGCTGATTTTTCTGATGTCAAACCGGCTTATGCTCAAATCGTACCAGTTGTTGCCGTCCGAAGCCTCAATGTGATCGAAGTCCTTGAAATCTTGCCGCCGCAAATTCTCTGAGCCAATGCGAACGGGTATCCGCGAAGCGCGACGCTTGCCGTAGAGAGCTATCCCACCTTGCTCGGCGTACCTAAAAATGTCGTACACAATGCCAAGCTTGGGATCATCTTTGTTAGGGGTTCCGTCTGGCGCCTGACTATGAAATTCAGTCCGCCTCGGATTTTTCTCTGAAATAATTAGCGCAGCGTCCTTGAGCAACATCAGTGGCGGGCGTCGGCCACCCCTGAATGGAAGCAACTGATATCGCCCTAACATTCGCGTCAGCATGGGGACTAGCAATGCTAGCGCAGTTCCAGCAGTCGCGATTGCCGTAATCCATCCTGGAATATCTTGTCCCGTCATGATTATAGCTTCGGTTGTGATGCCTTGTGGCTACCAGGTAAGCATCTACTCATTTAGGCCGATGGTACGCAGGATAGCTCAGCGCCAGTATGCACTTCCTCAACATTAACTTGCCTATTTACACAATCTCCGCAGGAGGCGCGAGCGCCTGCAGCGTCTTATCCCCTGAAGACTTCCAGACTTTGACTTGCCTCATAAGCGTGCCCAACGGCTCTTTGCTAAAATGTCCGGTCATCACCACCTACCGCCGATATTTGAGATGCCGGTCAAGGTCCGAAATCGGCCTGAATTGCCCCTGTAAGGAAAGCCCAAAACATTAGCGCCCCCGGACACCGCCTGTGAACATCTCAAGCGTATTCGGTATCGCTGAGGCTGCGTCCAGTCCTCAACTCGCCTGCTGGAACCGCTCCGCCGCCTGCAAATCCACGCTCACGAGCTGGCTCACGCCCTTTTCCTGCATGGTGACGCCGAACAGCCGGTTCATGCGGCTCATGGTCATCGGATGGTGGGTGATGACGAGGAAGCGCGTGTCGGTGGTGCGCGCCATCTCTTCCATCATCTCGCAGAAGCGGCTCACATTGGCGTCGTCGAGCGGCGCGTCCACCTCGTCGAGCACGCAGATCGGCGACGGGTTGGTCAAAAACACCGCGAAGATCAGCGCCATCGCCGTCAGCGCCTTCTCGCCGCCCGAGAGCAGCGTCAGCACCTGCGGCTTCTTGCCAGGAGGGCGACAGAGGATTTCGAGGCCGCTTTCGAGCGGATCGTCGCTCTCGATGAGCTGCAGCTCCGCCTCGCCGCCGGCGAACAGGATCTTGAACAGCCGCTCGAAATGTGCGCGCACAACGTCGAAGGCGTCGAGCAGGCGTTTGCGGCCCTCCTTGTTGAGGCTCGCGATGCCGGTGCGCAGCTTGGCGATGGCCTCGGTGAGGTCCTCGCGCTCCTTTTCCATGTTCTCGAACTCGCCGCCGATCTGGGCCAGCTCCTCCTCGGCGCGCAGATTCACGCCGCCAAGCCGCTCGCGCTCGGCCTTGAGCTTCACGATCTGCTGCTCGACCTCATGCGTGGGCTGCAGGTTGGAGGCGTCCTCGACGCCGGAAGATTTGAGCACGTCCTCGGGCTGGCACTCGAAATTCTCGCGGATAAGATGCGCGTATTCGGCGCGGCGCTCGCGGGCGGCTTCGAGCCGGGCTTCCACGCGCGCCCGCGTCTCGCGCGCCGTCGACAGGCCGGTCTGCGCCTCGCGTAGCGCCCTGTCCGCCTCGCGCAGCGCGTTGGTGGCCTCGGCGAGCTTGTCGGCGGCGGCCTGGCGCTGGCCTTCGGCCTGGCCGATTTCGTTGAGGATCTTGTTGCGGCGGTCGGCAATCTTGGCGGGGAGTTCGGCGGTGGAGGCAAGCTCGGCCTTGATGCCGGAAAGGCGCTCCTCCAGGCTTGAGATCTGCGCGTTGGCGCTCTTGGTCCGCTGCAGCCAGCGCAGCCGCTCCTCGCCGATCGACTTGAGCCGGGACTGGCGGCCGCGAATGTCGCGCTCGATGCCGTCCAGGGCCGCCTTCGCCTCGGTGTAATGGTTGCGCTTGGCGCCAGCTTCCTTCTTGAGCTTCTCAAGCTCGGCCTCGGCCTGGTCCACGGGCTTGGAAGAATTCGAGCGCCTCCTGGGCGGTCTCGCGGGCAGCTTCGGCTTCTTCGCGCCCGTATGCCGCGCGCTCCTTTGCCTCCTCCAGGCTCTGCAGCTTGTTGGCTTGCTCGATTGCGGCGCGCTCGGCCTGGCTGAAGGTCGCGCGTTTCTGCGCGAGCGAGCTTTGCGCCGAGCGGGCGGCGTCGCGGAGCCGCTTCTCGGCGGAAAGCGCCTCGGTCGCAGCGGCTTGCGCGCTCTGCTGCTCGGCAGCGGCCTGGTCGGCGGCATCCTTGAACTCGTCGAGCTGGGCTTCAAGCCCGGTCAGGCGATTGCGCTCGGCGAGGCGGCGCGCGGCGGCGCTTGGCGCGTTGGCGGTGGCCACGAAGCCGTCCCAGCGCCAGAGGTCGCCCTCCTTGGTGACGAGGCGCTGGCCGGGGCTCAGCCGGTCCTTGAGCCCGTCGCCCTCGGCCTTGGAGGCAACCACGCCGATTTGCGCCAGGCGCCGCGAAAGCTCAAGCGGCCCGCGAACGAAAGCCGAGAGCCGTTCTGCTCCTTGGGGCAGGGCAGGGTCGCCGCCGCTGTCGCTCACAAGCGCCCAGCGAGTTGGCGAAGCCTGGTCGGCGGTCACGTCGAGGTCGTCGCCAAGTGCGGAGCCAAGCGCGATCTCGTAGCCGGGCGTCACCGAGATTTGGTCGACGATGGGCTTGTAGCGGCCAGCCTCGGCCGGCTTCAACAGCTTGATGAGGGTCGCGACCTCGGTTTCGAGGCTCTTGGCCTTGAGCCGCGCCGCCTGGGCCGCCTCGCGCGTATCCTTTTCCTTGGCGCGCGACGCAGCGACCGTTTCCTCGGCCTGGACGATGCTTTCCTCGATGCTTTCGAGCTGGGCCTCGACCTCCGCCACTTCCTCGCGCAAGGTTTCGACCGGTGAGGAGGCGGCGTTCCTGGCGCGAAGCTCGGCCGCCTGGCGGGCGAGGTCCGCTTCCTGCTGGGCGAAGCGGCTGGCGCGAGCGTTATGCTCGGCGATCTGTGCTTCAAGCTGCCGGCGCTCGGCGCGCAACTCGGCCGACTTGGCGGTGAGCGCGGAAAGTGCGGCTTCCACGTCATTCAGCATTTCGAGCGCGGCTTCCGCGCGGGCGGCTGCCTCTTCGCGGGCCTCGGAGCCGTCGCCTTGGCTCTTGATCGCTTCCTCCTCGCGGTCGAAGCGGGCCAGCACCTCGCGCGCCTCCGCGATGGCGTGATCCTCGCGCTCGGCATCCTGCTGGATCTGCGCAAGCCGCGCCTTCAGCTCCGCCTCGCGCTCAAGTGCACGCTTTTCCTCGCGGTCGAGCGTGTCGCGCTCTACCTGGATGCGGTGCAGCACGGCCGCGCGGGTTGCCTCCTCCTCGCGGAGCGGCTGCAGCGCATCGGCGTTCCCGGCCTGCACCCGAAGTGCGGCGGCCTCCGCCTGCGTGAGCTGCCCCACCTCGCGCAGCGAGCTCGACGAGCTGCGCCTCCTCGGACTGCACGGCGGCGTTGGCCGTGGAATATTGCTGGTAATGCAGGATGGCTTCGAGCTTCCGCAGCTCCGTGGTCAGCTCCTTGTATTTCTGCGCCTGCCGCGCCTGCCTGCGCAAATTTGAGAGCTGGCTGCCAAGCTGGCCGATCACGTCCTTGAGGCGTTCGAGATTGGCTTCGGCGGCCTTGAGGCGCATTTCGGCCTCGTGGCGGCGGCTATAAAGGCCCGCGATGCCGGCCGCGTCCTCCAGGATACGGCGGCGCTCCTGCGGCTTGGCGTTGATGAGCTGGCCGATCTGGCCTTGCTGCACGAGCGCCTGGCTGCGGGCGCCGGTGGCCGCGTCGGCGAACAGGATTTGCACGTCCTTGGCGCGCGCTTCCTTGCCGTTGACCTTGTAGATGAAGCCGGCCTCGCGCTGGATGCGGCGCGAGATTTCCAGCACATCGGCATCGTTGAAGGCGGCGGGGGCGGTGCGCTTCGAATTGTCGATGTTGACCATCACCTCGGCCATGTTGCGGGCCGGGCGCTTGTCGGTGCCAGCGAAGATCACGTCGTCCATCGCGGACGCGCGCATGCTTTTGTAGGAGGTTTCGCCCATCACCCAGCGAAGGGCTTCGAGCAGGTTCGACTTGCCGCAGCCGTTCGGCCCCACGACGCCCGTGAGCCCCGGCCCGATGATAAGCTCGGTCGGCTCGACGAAGGATTTGAAACCGAGAAGCCTCAGCCGCGTGATCTGCAAGGTACGCCTCGCTCTATTCGATGCCCCGGCGGGCAGGCTATGTGAGTCGCGCGGGGCTGCCGAGCAAGCCTTAACGTCATACACAGATGAAAATAAGTGCGGGCGCCAGCCCGGGTTGCGACGGATTCGATCATGCATCCGCCTTGGAACATTGACCCTGCCTTAAAGTTAAGCTAGATGTAGGCTAGATTGAACCGGACGGGAGATGATGAAAGAGATCGGTGCTTTTGAGGCAAAAAATACGCTGAGTGCCCTGCTCGATCTGGTCGAAGCCGGCGAGGAGGTCATCATCACGCGCCATGGCAAGCCTGTGGCACGGCTCGTGCCCCCTCACAGGGCTTTTAGCCGTGAGCAGGCCCGCGCCGCCGCCGCCGTCATCCGCGGCATGAGCGAAGGCGCAACGCTTGGCGGCGTCAGCATCAAGGACCTCATTAATGAGGGCCGGCTGTGAGCTTGGTTCTCGACGCCTCGCTGACGCTGAGCTGGTTCTTCAAAGACGAACGAACGCCGGGAACGGATGCCGTCCTTACCCAGGTCACCGAAAATGGCGCCATTGTACCGGCGCTGTGGCGGCTCGAAGTCGCAAATGCCTTGCAGATGGCGCTCAGGCGCAAACGGATCGATGCTGCTTTTCGCAATTCAGCCCTGGCACAGCTCTCACAGCTCTCCATCCCGGCCGATCCGGATACGGATGCATACGCATGGACGGCCATCTTGCAGCTTGCGGACCGCTTCCAGCTCACTCTCTACGATGCAGCTTACCTGGAGCTGGCTCAGCGCCGCCGGCTGCCGCTTGCCACGCTTGACCGGGAATTGCGGGATTCTTCGGCGGCGCTTGGGATTACCCTTCTTGGCGTTAGCCCAGCCAATTAAGCGTCACCGCCAGAATGGCCGTATAGGCCGGAAGCGGACAACGCTAACCGATTAGATTTGAGCCGCTGGCATCATATAAAGGAAATGTTTTTAGAGCTTTCGAGGTTAGCGCATATACGTCATGGAAATCATGTTTCTGGCGTGCGAGCCTGGCAACATAATAGCGGCCATGAGCGAGCCAGTGCCTATACTGGAACAACCCCTTTATATCAGATATTATAGCCTTTGATCCGGCGTTGTACTCTCGCCACACATCGAGAATATCCTCTTCAAGTCTGATTTTTTCGCCATTGGTCCGATAGGTGTTGCGAAAGTTCTTCGATACTTTATCCCTTTTCCTAAATTTACACCTATATAGAAAGTCCACTCGGAATGCAGCCTCAACGGCCGCTAGTACCGAGAAAACGCTTAGCATCTCAGTTTCCGCTAAGGAGCTTTCTAGCTCCTTCATCAGGTCTTCTTTAGTATATCCGATAAAACGTTCCCCGAAATCTGGTGAGGCGTTGCTGTGGTAGAACCTTTGAGCTCTAGTTGTATCTGAAAAATATTGCTGTACCTGGTCCAGAGCTAAGTTCTTGTTTGATAGTGAGACCATGGTGCGCTGACTTCAATAAGCAGTTTTAAAAGTGAGTCTTTGTCAAGGGGAATTAAAGTACCATAAGGGGGCGCCCCGCCAATCTTCCACACCCATTCGGTGTCCCTCGATGCTTTGCTATCCTTATTCCTGACAAGGACGATCCTCCCTTTTGCTCCTGTGCCATATACGTCCACTCTACCCTTTGAGCCAATAAGCATGGTGCCGACGGGAGTGAATGAAATTTCCTGCCTTCCAATCTTAATGGTCAGTTTGGGAGCTAGATAGGAACCGACATCTTCCTCATTCAGCTCGATATTAGTTTTCGATGCGCTTATTGCACCACTCTTTAAGTAATCATCAAGATAAATCGCGATTTGATTGTGCAAGTCACGAAGGCGTTGCAACCACTCTTCGCGCTCTTTATTCCAATCGACAGCGGACTCCTCCTGTGATGTGGCGACTTCACGCTTTACGAAGTTATCAAACATTTCACTTGTGCTGGATTGGGTGCTTGAAAGCTTGGTCATCCTGGGCTCCACCTCGTATCAACATAACATATAATATTCGCGTTGTGATGGCGATAGGGTTAGTGCCTGAGCAGGTTGGGGTAAGCGGCTGAGCCCTGAAAGCCACCTCATGACCGCTTCTCGACCCCGAGCGGTCTCGCGATGGCGGCAGCGAGGGGCAGGGGAGTCCCGACTTCAGCGCGGCGGGCTATGGTTACGGCAGCATGGTAAACGCGGCGGGCGCCGAGCGATGTTCACGCTCAAACACCCCGATTTCATGCAATTTCGCGCGGAAATCTGCGTTTCAAAAACCCCTTTAATATTAAAATCTTGCGCGCGTTAACCACAAAACCCAACCAGTGCGTGCAGATCGGGAAATTGCTACTCTGCGGCGTTCGGGCATCTTTTGCGGAAGGCGAAATCGCCATTAAGGTATCGTTAGCTTAGCGATTTACGTTTTTGTAAGGAGTATTTGCCGCGTGAATTGTAATTGCATAGATATGTGCCAGCCGCCTACCGCAGCCGTCTTCATGCCGGCCGCCGTTGCGGCCGGGAGACAGGATTTCCGGCCGCCGGACTATGCCTTCGGCTTGGTCTGCGCCGGCGCGGCTGCGGCGGGCGCCTGCGTCGCCTGGTACGCCGCTTCGACCACGCCCTGCATCTCCTCATAGGAGACGGCGCCGGCGAGTTTCTTGCCGTTCACGAAGAAGGTCGGGCTCACCGTGACGCCGAACCCGGTGGCGCGCTCCTTGCTCTGCGCAAGCCCGTCGCTGACGGTTTTGTCGCCAAGGCAGGCGTCGAACTTGTCGCGCTTCAGCCCGCCGAATTTCACAAGCTTATAGAGCGCATCCGGCTTGGGCGCGGGGCCGGCCCATTCCTTCTGGTGGGCGAGCACGTTCTCCATCGCCTTCAGGTAATCCTTGTCGCTCGTGCAGCGAACGGCGAGGGCTGCGGTGGTGGAAGCGCCGTCCTCGGGGAACTCGCGGAAGACGAGCCGCGCCTTGCCCTTGTCGATATAGGCCTTCTTGAGCTTGGGAAGCGTTAGGCTTTGGAATTTGCCGCAGGTCTCGCAGTTGAGCGAGACGTACTGCACGATGGTCACGGGCGCGTTCGCCTTGCCGATGGCGATGTCGTCGAGCGAGCCCGGCTGGATGAGGTCGGCCAAGTTGACCGGCCCATCGTGCTTCGCCTTCTCGCCGGAGCCGGAGTCCCCGATGGAGAGTGCGGTTATCGAGTGGAGGTCCGGCAGGCCGCCGGCACATCCCGCAAGCGAGAGTACAGCAATGGAGGCGAACGCCATCCGTGCCAAGGAAGAAGCCGTTCTTACCCCCAACGCCATCATTACGCTGTTCCTTACTTATCGCTCAAATAGGGCTTCATCGCCTCTTCCAAGCCTTGCAAGGTCGGCGCGCCCTTGAGCAGCATACCATTGACGAAGAAGCTTGGGGTAGCATTTACGCCCTTCTTCTGTCCCTCGTCGCGGATGGCGAGGATCTTCTTCTGCAATGCCTCGTTGTCGATGCACTTGTTGAAGTCGTCCTCGGACAGGCCTGCCTGCTTGGCGTACCCTTTGAGCGGGGTCAGCGCATCTTCCTTGTAGGCCCAGTCGGCCTGCTTCTGGAACAGGAGGTGGATAAACGCGAAGTAGCGGCTGGAATCGAGGCAGCGCGCGATCACCGTGCCAGCGAGCGCGGACTCGTTCAGCGGAAACTCGCGCATGATGTAGCGCACCTTGCCGGTGTCGATGTATTTCGACTTAAGCTCGGGGAAAACGTCCTTGTGGAACGTTGCGCAGTGCGGGCAGCTCAGGGACGAATATTCGATGATCGTTATGGGCGCGTTGGCCTGGCCCACCGTCATGTCCGGCAGCGGGCTCTCCGCGGGCTTGGCTGCTTCGGCCGGAGCGGCTGTTGCAGCGGGCACGGCTGGCTTGGCCGTCTCCGCTGGTGCGGGCGTCTGGGCCTCTTCCGCGCGTGCGGCCGGGGAAAAGGTGAGGGCAAGGCAGGCGGCGAAGACCGCCCCCGATGCCAAAAGAGCGTAAAACCGGTTCCTGAGCACAGGTCACTCCAATTAATTCAGGTTGCGCATCTTTTGGAGCGGCGCGCGGCGAAATTCAAGTCAATCTATCAGGATGGCGGCCTGCTATTGGCAATTTGCCTGCCGGGACTTGACGCCGGCGGCCATGCGCGCAAGCGCGGCAGCAAGCTTGCCGGTGGCTTGCGGAGCCTCTGGCGCGGGCGTAGCGATGGATGCGGGCGCTGGAGCCGGCGCGGGGTTGGCGGGCTTTGGCGGCTTTGGCGCCACGGGCCGCCGGCCGGCGAAAACCGGCGCCTGGAGGAGGCGGATGCCGGCCACGGCCTTGTAGCCGAGCGTCTGGTTGATGCGCTCGACGAGCTGCGGGATCTGGTATTGCACTTCGAGCGCCTTTACCGGGTCCACCTTCAGATGCAGCGTCTGGGCTGGCGTTTTCTCGGGAAAATCGGGTTCCGGCGCGCCCTTGGTGAGCTTCGCGGGCTGGGTATAGGCTGCTAGCGCCGGTCCGGATATCGCGGGCCATTGCGAAAGCAGCCCGGCCATCACGGGACCGCCGCGGGAGAGTGTCTTGCCCGCGATGGGCGCGATGAAGCGGCCGACCGCGACGGGGCCAGCGGCCACGGGTGCGCGCCGCGCCGGGACTGTGTTATTGCCTTGATGCAGGGATATCGCCATAGCTACGCGGCATCGCCGATTTGCCGCCTCCACAAAAGAAGCTGCACCGCCGATGCTAAAAAAAGCGTTAACATGATGCCGAATGAGCACAAGCCGGCCTTAACTTTTGCACCGGCGCAATTCCAGAAGGCGCTGCTGCGCTGGTATGACGGGGCGCGGCGCGATCTTCCCTGGCGCGCCAAGCCGGGGGAGAAGCCCGACCCCTACCGCGTCTGGCTCTCCGAGATCATGCTGCAGCAGACGGTGGTGAAGGCCGTCATCCCCTATTTCGAGGCGTTCCTGGCGCGCTGGCCCAACGCGGACGCGCTGGCGGAGGCGCCGCTTGGCGAGGTCATGGCGGCGTGGGCGGGGCTCGGCTACTATTCGCGGGCGAGAAACCTGCATGCCTGTGCGAAAGAGCTGGCGCGCGGCGGCTTTCCTAAGACAGAGGCGGGCTTGCGCGAGCTTCCGGGCATCGGCGCGTACACGGCGGCGGCGATTGCGGCGATCGCCTTCGATCAGCCCGCAGCGGCGGTGGACGGCAATGTGGAGCGCGTGATCGCGCGGCTCTACGCGCTGGACGAGCCTCTGCCTGGAGCCAAGCCGCGCATCCGCACCCTGGCGCAAGCCCTGGTGCCGCAAAAGCGGCCGGGCGATTATGCGCAGGCCGCGATGGACCTCGGGGCCACGATCTGCACGCCGCGCTCGCCATCTTGCGGCGGCTGTCCCGTGGAGGGCTTTTGCCTGGCGCGCCGGGCAGGCGCAGCCGGGCGGTATCCGGTGAAGGCGCCCAAGGCGGCCCGGCCGGTGCGGCGCGGCGACGCCTTCGTGATCGTGAAGGGGAGTGGCGGAGATGAGCGCGTCCTTCTGCGCCGCCGCCCGGAGAAAGGGCTGCTCGGCGGCATGATGGAGGTGCCGTGCACGGAGTGGATCGCGGGCGTGGAGGCGGATGCGGCGGTTTCCGCCTGCTGGACGCAAGGCCAGACGGTGCGGCACACCTTCACGCATTTCCACCTGGAGATGCGGGTGCTGGCCGCCGGGCATGCCAAGGTCCGGCGTGAGGCGCGGGGCTTCGGCGGCGAATGGGTTCGTGTGGACGACTTGCCGCGCGCCGCCCTACCTACCGTGATGAAAAAGGCGGTGGCGGCAGGCTTCGAGGCGCTAGGGATCGGGGCAGGCGAGGAATAGGCGTGGGTAAGTCTGTGGGTACAGCTCCAAGAGCGCAGTGAAGCAGGCGGTGACAAGATTAAAGAGCAATGGAAGCATCGGGTATTCCTGGCGCGCCGAAAAATGCAAGTAGTCAAGATGGTGCCGAAAGAGAGAGAACGCAATGCTAAGCTGCATGCGCCCCAACGAGAATTACTCAACTGGATTTCATATTACGTGAGCTTTGCCGCTAGAGCCTGCAAGGTTGCTAGGGTGGAGCGGTCCGCGCGGCCATCCACGAGGGCAGGGCGGAAATGGCGGTGAAAGGCGGCCACCACGAATTCCGTGTCCTCGCAATAATCCCCGGAGCAGGGCACGCCGTAGCCATAAGCCCGCAAGCTTTCCTGAAGGCGCAGCACGCCCTCGCCCCGCGCGCCGCGCTCCAGCATCGCGCCGCCCGTAACCGGAACCGGCTCCGTCCAACGCCCGATGCCGGCACGCGCCAGCCGCGCCCAATCGAACTTCTCGCCGGGATCGATCTTGCGGCGCGGGGCTACGTCGGAATGGGCGAGCACCTGGTGCGGGGCGATGCAGTGGCGCGCGATAATGTCGAGGCAGAGCGCTTCCACCGACGCCATCTGCGCCTCAGGGAAATCGGGATAACCGCCGTCGTGGCCAAGATTGTGGATCTCGATGCCAATGGAGCGCGAGTTGATGTCCGTGGCGCCCCGCCAATGCGAGACGCCCGCGTGCCAGGCGCGGGCAGCCTCGGCCACCATCTGGGTCACGGCGCCGTCCTCGCTCACCACGTAATGGCACGACACCTTCAACTCCGGCGCGGCCAGCCAATGGATTGCCGCCTCAGCCGAGGGCATGCCAGTGTAGTGCAGGATCAGGATGCTGGGCGTGAGCCCGCCTTCCCGCGCGTTAAAGTTCGGGCTCGGATGGAGCCGGCCGACAAGCTTCGAATCTGGGCCGGGGGTGCGGGATTCAGACATGGGCACGCCGCGCCGCCTTGATCTCCTCATAGGCCGCGTTGATGGCCGCGAGCTTTTTCGTGGCGATGCCGAGGGCTTCGGCTGGCACGCCCCTGGCCATCAGCATGTCGGGATGGTTCTCGGCGACGAGCCTGTGATATTGGCTCTTGAGTTCGGCGTCGGTTGCCTTGGGCGAAGCGCTGAGGATGTTGTAGGGGTCGTACAGGCCGCACCTGAAATGCCGGCCTTTGATGGCCAGATATTCCTGGTTCGAGAACCCGAACTCCTGGGCGACCCTGGCCAGGAAGCGATCCTCGTTCGGATGCAGCTTGCCGTCGGCCACGGCGATATGGAAGAGGCCGTCCATGACGTCGCACAAAAGCTCGCGGTCGTTACGAAACAGCCGGCCGAGCTGGCGCGCATAGGACTCGTAGCCCGCCACGTCCTGCTTGGCGAGATTGAACAGGCGGGCCACGTTATGCTGCTCGCCGGCCGGAACCTTGAAGACCTCCTTGAAAGCCTCGACCTCGTCCTTGGTCACAGTACCGTCGGCCTTGGCCATCTTGGCGCCGAGCGCGATCACGCCAACGGTGAAGGCAACCTGCTTGTCATGCGATCCATCCATGGCAAGGCGGCCCAACCGGGTGAGCATCGCCCCGACCGGTCCCCCGATGCTCGCAGCAGCACCCGCCAGCTTGTCCCAAATCGACATAACGGCCGAACCTCGCAATGCGCTCAAGTAGCGCGCAGTGCGGTAGCGCGCCGCTGAATAAGCTGGAAAAAAAGTCCGCGCCCGATTTTAGGGAAGACCCGCGGCCAATGAAAGCGCTAATTCCACCGCCAGCCCGCGAACGGCCCGCTCCGCCCAAGCCGTTCAAATCCAGGGTGGATCGCACCCGCCGCCTCCGGCTTGCGGTTTCCTTCGGAAACCGGCCTTGTTTTCGCCGGCCGGGCGATGGCAACTGGCTTTTTCGCTTGCCGAGGCTTGGCCCCCATGGTTCCCGCGCTTGAAACCGCCCGCCTGCTGCTTCGTCCGCTGGTGCTGGACGACGTGCCAGCTCTGCAGGAGCTTTTCCCGCAATGGGAGATCGTGCGGTATTTGAGCGCGCAGGTGCCCTGGCCCTATCCTCCCGATGGCGCGACGGCCTTCGTTCGCGACGTGGCCTTGCCCGGCATGGAGAGCGGCAGCAGATGGTTTTGGGCCATCCGGCTCAAGGGCGGCCCGGACCACCTTATCGGGGGCATCGACCTTTCCATTGGGCCGGACGAGAACCGCGGGTTCTGGCTGGCGCTGCCATGGCAGGGCAGGGGCCTCATGAGCGAGGCCTGCGAAGCGGTCACGGAGTTCTGGTTCAACGGGCTTGGGCAGGAGCGCTTGCGTGTCTCGAAGGCGGCCGCCAATCCGGCCTCGCGGCGCATTTCGGAGCGCGAGGGCGCGCGGCTGCTTGGCTTGGAGGAGCGCGATTACGTCTCCGGCCGGGGGCAGGCCGAAATCTGGGAATTGACACGGGAGGAATGGAACAGCGCGCGCGGCCTTCGCTAGTACGCCACGCGGAAAACCCTGACCCGTTTGCGGCTGGCGCCGGCAGGATTTCCCGCGGATCAGGCGTACTAGCAAACTATTGATTCTAGTACAGCTTACCGGAGGCAAGTTCGCTCGGCGGTGTGCGGCGAGCGGGTGCGAACTTGCCTCCGGCTGTACTAGTGCGAAATGTAGCATCATGCTAATGCTGCGGCAATTCCACGGCGATGGATGGACCATGAGCAGCACAAGTTCCACGGCAACCCGGCACCGCGGTGCCCGGGCCAAGCCACAAGGCAGCGTCCCTGCGATGGCGTTTGCAGCGCTGGGCGTCGTGTTCGGCGACATCGGCACGAGCCCGCTTTATACGCTCAAAACCGTCCTGGCGCTCGGCGGCGGCGGGCAGGATGCCGCCCGTGCCACCGCGCTTGGCAGCCTCTCCCTGATCGTCTGGACGCTCGTGATCGTTACCACCGTCAAATACGTGTCCGTGGCGATGCGCGTGGATAACCATGGCGAAGGCGGCATCATGGCGCTGATGGCGCTGCTTGGCGGCCGCAAGAAAAAGCGCCGCGCGATTATCGCCTTCGGCCTGTTCGGCGCGGCCCTGATCTATGGCGACGGCGCGATTACGCCCGCGATCTCGGTCTTGTCGGCGCTTGAGGGGCTGTCGATCCTGACGCCCACGCTCGCCCCCTATGTCGTGCCGCTGACGGTCGCGATCCTGGTTCTGCTGTTCCTGGTGCAGCCGCGCGGCACCGCGGCTATCGGCAAGATGTTCGGGCCGGTCATGCTCGCGTGGTTCGCGGCGTTGGGGGCGTCCGGCCTCTGGGGCGTTGTGCAAAATCCGGGCGTCCTCGCCGCGCTGAACCCGCTGCTGGGCATCGAGTACCTGTTTTCCGGAGGCGCCGGCTCGTTCCTCGTGCTGGGTGCGGTCTTTCTCTGCGTAACCGGCGCCGAGGCCCTTTACGCCGATATGGGCCATTTCGGCCGGCTTCCCATCCAGGCCGCCTGGCTTGCCGTCGTCTTCCCCTGCCTCGTGCTGAACTATGCAGGCCAGGCCGCGCTGGTCCTGAACGGCACGCCGGCTAGCGTAAACACCTTCTACGAGCTTTGCCCAAGCGTCCTGCTCATGCCCTACGTGGTTCTAGCGACGGTTGCGACCATCGTCGCGAGCCAGGCCATCATCACCGGCGCATTCTCCATGACCCGGCAGGCGATCCAGCTCGGCTGGCTGCCGCGGCTGCGCATCTCTCAAACCTCGGCCCTGGGCTTCGGGCAGATCTATGTGGGCGTCGTGAACTGGACGCTGATGGCCGTCACCATCGGCCTGACGCTCCTGTTCAAGAAATCCGAGAACCTCGCCTCGGCCTACGGCATCGCGGTTTCGGCAACCATGCTCATGACCTCGGTGCTGCTGTTCATCGCCATGCGCGAGCACCTGCGCTGGAGCCTCGCCGTGAGCGCCGCCATATCGGGCTGCTTCATCCTGGTGGACAGCGCGTTCTTCCTCGCGAACTCCGCCAAGATCGCGGAAGGCGGCTATGTGCCGCTAGCCATCGCGGGCGTGATTTATGGGTTGATGTGGGTCTGGCATATTGGCCGCGAGGCCGTAATGCACACGATTATCTCGAAATACGTGGAAGTTGCCGGCTTCATGGCCGGGCTTGAAAAGAAGGGTGTTCCCCGCGTGCCCGGCACGGCGGTATTCCTGAGCCGCTCCAAGCGTGGCGTGCCGCCGGTCATGGCCTGGCACGTCAAGCACAACCGGGCTTTGCACGAGAAGATCGTGGTCGTAAACGTCTGCGTCGAGCCGATACCTTGGGTCGAGGCGGCGGATCGGCTGCACTTCTTCCAGGAAGCCCCGAATTTTTGGCGCGCGACAGCCAACTTCGGTTTCATGGAGCGGCCCGACATCCCCGAACTGCTGCTTGAGGCGAAGGAGCGCGGCTGCGACATTTCATTGGAGGACGCGACTTATTATGTCGGCCGCGAGACGGTGGTTTCCCGCGAGGATGGCACGGGCCTGCCCGAATGGGCGGAGGTCCTCTTCGCCACGATGGAACGCAACGCCGCGCATGTGACCGACTTCTTCAAGCTGCCGCCCGATCAGGTCGTCGAGATCGGCAGGCAGGTCGCGATTTGAGGCCTGTCCTGCGCCGGCGGAATTCGTTTTGCGTCACAGTCGCCCGGATGTGCTATAATAATCGAGTAATGGAGTCACCCATTGCGAGCCATGTTGAAGCTCGCGGCGTTTCGGGCGATGCAGCAGTTTAAGAGCAATGAATGGCAAAGGTGAAAAGCTTGATATGAGAAAACGGAACGTGAGCCATTTTCTAACGAAGCCCCGGGGCCGGCTCGAAAATACCGAGACAAATATGACAATCTCGATGCCGCGGGACACGGCCGCGCGCTTAAGGGAGATAGCAATGGCGAGGGGCACGAATTTGCAGGGGGTCCTCGAACTGGCAGTCAACGAGTGGCTCTCACGCCAGCTTTGAATCGCTGGGATGCGGTAACGGCAATCGCCATCGCCCGCCGCCGCTGACTGGCAGCCCGTAGCGCCTATTGCCGGGCAGAGGTCCTTAGGCAGCCGCTCCTGGGTGACGGAATGCGCGCAGCCGGGCAGGTACGCGCTCACTGCAGGCTGCGGTCTGCGCCGCCGTAACGCCATGCGTCCGGCAAAACCAAGTTTTTACTTCGCCGGACGAGCAAAAGTTTCTAAATCGTTGAATTCGAGTAGGGCGCCGTCATGGTAAATGCCGGTAAGGTTAATGTGAAGATCGGGCGCGCGCCAAAGGCGGATTTTTGCGATTCTTTCCTCGATTTTGGCCAAATTCTGGGTTTGTAGAATCCCTTTAAATATATTTGCGGTTTGCCGGTTAACTGTTTCCGCGCCTGTAAAAGGACGTATGCTACGTATATTTATGGCTTCGAATCAGCACGTTGACGCAATGTGTTGCCGCTTAACGGTTCTTCAAGGCGCATGTGTTAAATTAGATATCGTGGAAAGGAGGCGATCCTTAAACCCAAGCCGTTAATAGCACCCGTGCACCTTAACCACTATGCAACTCCTGAGTGTCCATTTTCTCTCACGCTTGGCATAAGCGTCGTATGCGATAAGCGTGGATAGAAGTCCGCGATTTGGAGAGACCATCATGTATCAGTTCGCATATTCCGCGATCTGCGAAGAGTTGCCAGCCCCTTTGAGCGCAGCCCTGCAAAGCCAAAGGCTGCCGGACGCCATCGAGTTGATCGAGGCCGCGGACAAAGCCCGTCCCGCCTCCCATGTGCAACTCCAGCTCCTGTCGGATTTCCGCCGGCTCTGGCTTTCGATTGCGAACGACCTCATTCAGGACCGCCACGGTCTCTCCCCCGAAACGCGGGCGAATGTACACCGGGACGCCAACCGCATCCTTGAGGAGATCGAGCGCCGGCGCTTCAGCCCCGGCAGCGCTGCAAGCGTCCGGCCAAGTGCTAGCGCGCAGACGGATCTGCCGCTGTGACGAGGCCCGGCTTGACCGCTCCGGCGGATAGTCTCGACAGCGCGCCGGAGAACCTCTCCGAAATCGAGCGCACTCTTGGCGCGGCGCTCAGGGATTTCGCATCGGAGCTAAGGCTCGCGGACGCGGCGGATTTCGCTGCGTTCATCCGCATCGGCCACATGCCGAATTTGCAAAGCTTGGTGCAGTCCTCAGCCGAGCTTTACTTCAAGCCCGGCACGCTGGAGCTTGCAGAGCCCGGCGAGTTGGACCTCGATTGGTCGCAGCCGCCGCTGGTGACGCTGCCCATGAAGCTCCGCCATGCCGGCGTGCGCGTGTATTTCCGGCTCCGGCTGGCGGCGGCCTCCGCCGCGGTCGAGGTGGAGTCGATTGCGGCGGAGAATGGCGCTTCGGGCGGAGATTTGCTGCGGAGCCTGGAGGAGGCGCTGGCAGGCGCGCGCATCGTGCGGGTCTGAGCGAAACCCAGAGTGGAGGGAGGCTCCCGCTCTAGGATTGCGTCCGTGCAACGGGCTCGCCAGCGACCGGCCGCATGAAGCCCATGACCGTAGCGCTAAGCGTGCTTCCGGTCAGGATGAGCGTTCCGCCAAGCGCCAGCAAGGCAACCAGCGAAAGCACTTCGGCGTTGCCTCCCGCCAGCGCGATGACGCCGAGGATAATCGCGGCCAGGCCGGCAAGAGCCTGCATGGTTGCGGAGCCGAAGGCCATTTCATTCGCGAGCATCTCGGCCGTCGACACCGGCGCCGAAGGGCTGGTCTGCTGGGTCGCTGTCAGCGAGGCGCGCTTGACGGAATGCAGGTGCCAAACCGTATTGCTGCTCAGCACCAAGGCCGCGCCGAACGCGATGATTGCCGACGAGGTCAGCACGGGAGGGGCAATTCCCAGCAAGGCGAGAATGCCAAGCACGATGCCCGCTGCGCCGGCGAGAAATACCGCGGGAAGTCCTCCGCCGGTGTGCGTGCCGGGTGGCGCAAGTGCGGGCAGGAGCTGTGCATATTCGGAGAGCATTGCCCCGCCTTGAATAAGCAGTGCCGCGCCAAAGATGATCGTTGCGACGGACACCATCATTTCCGGCGCCGTATGCGACAGGCCAACGATGGCCAGCACGATCGTTACAATACCTCCTGCTGCATCGGCGAAACCGCCATAGGCGGCGCTCTCGCCGAACAGCGTTCCAGTATGCGTCAATGACATCTCTGTCCTCCATTGCGGTTGAGGCTTGGCGCTCCAACAGCATTGCTGGCGCCTAAGCTTGTTTCAGTCGTTCGCGCGCCGGAGTTTCGGCCTTGGAAGCTGGGCTGCGACCGGTCACACGGGCAGACGCCGGTTAGTCGCCCCTATTTTGTGCAACACGGTCTGGCTAGGCCAGTTCCACGTGCGCGCGTGAAGCGCTCTGTCTGTGAGGCTCCGCAGGCCGCCAGATTGTCCAGGGTCCTCCGGTGAGGAGGGCTGTTACCCGGTGGCTTGGAGCGCCGCGGGGGCATCCAGCACGGCCTCAAGCCCGGCATATTGGGCCTGGGCCTTTTGGATATTCGCCGCCTTGATATGACCGAAGCCGCGGATCGTATCGGGGACGCTGGCGTATTGCGCCCCCAGCGCGAGGTTCGCTCGCGTGAGCTTGGGCAGAATCCTCTCGATGCGCGCCTCGTAATCGGCGAGAGCCGCGCGCTCGGCTTTCCGCTCCGCCGTCCAGCCGAACATATCGAAGCGCGTGCCGCGCAGGCGTTTGCCCTTGGCCAGAAGTCTTCAGGGCCTTGAGTATCCACGGGCCAAATGTGCGCTTTTCCGGCCGCCCGGTATCGGGATCGCGCCGCGCGATCAGCGGCGGGGCGAGATGCAGCTCGATCCGGACATCGCCCTCGAACTGCTCTTTAAGCTGCGCCTCGAAGCGGCCATCGGTAAAGAGCCTTGCCACCTCATATTCGTCCTTGATAGCCATGAGCCTATGCAGATTGCGGGCGGCGGCTTCGGTCAAAACCCGGCTGCCAGGGGCGGCTTCCTCCTCGGAGCGCTCGACCTTCCCGACGAAGGCGCGATAGCGCGCGGCATAGGCCTCGTCCTGGTAGGCGGCAAGATCGCGCGCGCGGATATCGATCAGCTCGCTCAGCGTCCGCGCGCAGTTCAGGCGCCGGGGCGAGCGTCGCCACAAGCCGGGCCGGGTCCAACGCTGCTTCGCGGCCAAGCGCGAAGGCGCGCTTGTTGGCGTCCACGCTGGCGCCGTTCAGCTCGATGGCGCGCAGGATTGCTGCCCGTTCGAGCGGGATCAGGCCGCTCTGCCAGGCAAAGCCGGTCAGCACCATGTTGGCAAAGATGGTGTCGCCCAGGAACGCGGTCGCGATGGCTTGGGCCGGGCAATGCTCCGCAAGCCGCGCATGGACCTTGAGCTGGGCCAGCATTGCGTCCGCCTTGTAGCCGGTGGCGTTGTTGGCCACGAATTCCGCCGTGGGCACGACGTTTGCGTCGCACACAAGCGCCGTCCGCCCGGCGTCCATGGCGGGCAGGCCGGTTTTGCCGTGCGCCACAACGATATCGGCCGCCAGCAGCAGGTCCGCCTGCCCCTCGCCGATGCGGGGGCTGTAAAGCTCCGTGCCTTGTGCGGCAATCCGCAAGTGCGAATACACGCCGCCGCCCTTTTGCGACAGCCCGATCTGATCCATGACGCGGACTTGGGCGTTCTGCAGATGCCCTGCCTGGCCCAGGATCGCGGCGAGCGAGGTAACGCCAAGCCCGCCTATGCCGGCCATGAGAATGTTATAGCCGTCAGGGCCGGGCACGGGCAGCGCGGGCTCCGGCAACTCGCGCTCCTCATGCGAAACCGGAGCCCTGCGTTTGGGCCTGCCGCCGTAAACCGAAACGAAGCTCGGGCAGAAACCTTGCAAGCAGGAGAAATCCTGGTTGCACATCGATTGATTGATCTTGCGTTTGCGCCCAAACTCAGTCTCAAGAGGCTCGACCGAGAGGCAATTGGAGGCGCGGGAACAGTCGCCGCAACCTTCGCAGATGCTTGCGTTGATAACGGCCCGGCGCGGCGATTGTTCCAGTGCTCCCGCGTTTGCGGCGGCGGCGCTTTTCGGTCGCGCAAACCTGATCGTAGACGATGACGCTGACGCCGGGCGTATCCCGAAGCTCGCGCTGCACCGCGTCGAGCCGCGTGCGGGGATGGAAGGTGGTTCCGGCGGGGATATCGGGGTGTCCTCGATAGCGGCTTGGTTCGTCGCTGACGATGGCGATACGCTTGACGCCTTCCGCGCGCATCTGGGCTGCGATCTGCGGCACCGAGAGCTGCCCATCGACAGGCTGGCCGCCGGTCATCGCCACGGCATCGTTGTAGAGGATCTTGTAAGTCATGCTGTGGCCGGCGGCTACGGCCTGGCGCACCGCAAGGCTGCCGGAGTGGAAATAGGTGCCGTCGCCCAGATTGGCGAAGATGTGCGGCTCGTCCGTGAATGGCGCCTGACCCGCCCACAAGACGCCTTCGCCGCCCATCTGCGTGTAGCTGTCCGTGCCGCGGTTCATGTAGGTCGCAAGGAAATGGCAGCCGATGCCCGCTACCGCGCGGCTTCCTTCGGGCACGCGGGTCGAGGTGCTGTGCGGGCAGCCGGAGCAGAAATAGGGCGTGCGCACATGCAGCGGGACTGCGGCGGCGGCGGTTTTGGCGGCCTCCAGCCGGGCCTCGGCCTCGCGCATTTGCTCTGTCCGCCACTCGCCGGGGATCACGCGAAGGATCGCGCGCGCCACATCGGCTGAGCCGATATCCATGAGGTCGCTTATCAGGGGCGCGCCTTCGGCATCGCGCTTGCCCAGGATGCGGGGCCTTCGTCCATCGGCGAGGCCGTAGGCGGCGGCGCGGAACTGGTGCTCGATCGCGTCGCGCCGCTCCTCCACCACCAGCACGGTTTCAAGCCCGTCCGCGAACGCACGCGCAGCCCAATCGTCCAGCGGCCAGACCAGCCCGATCTTATAGACCCGGATCCCGAGTGCCGCCGCCAGCTCATCGCTAATGCCAAGATCGCGCAAGGCCTGCCGCACATGGAGATAGGCCGTGCCCGATGCCGCTATGCCGAAGCGCGGCTTGGGCGCATCCATGGCGATGCGGTCGAAGCCGTTCGCCCGCGCAAAGGCCATGGCCGCTGGCAACCGGAAATGGCGGTGCATTTCCTCCTGCTGCTGCGGCGTCCGATGCAGCCGCCCGTTCCGGCCGACGGCTGGCGCTGGCACGCCTTCTGGCGCAACGGTCCTGTAGCGCTGCAGGTCCATCCTGACCGTAGCGCTGGCGTCCATCGTATCCGCGGTGGTTTTCATGCCCACCCAGAGGCCGGCGAAGCGGGACAATTCGAAGCCCTTCATGCCGAATTCAAGCAAGTCGCCGATATCGGCCGGGTTCAGGACTGGAATCTCCGCGTCCATGAGGGCGAAATCGCTCTGGTTAGGCAGCGTGGAGGATTTGCAGGCGTGATCGTCGCCAGCAAGGGCCAGCACGCCGCCATGCCGCGCGGTGCCGAACATGTTCGCGTGCTTGAACGCATCGCCCGAGCGATCCACGCCCGGCCCTTTGCCGTACCAGATGCCGAAAACGCCGTCGAATTCTGGCGCCTGGGAAAAGCGCGGCCTGCTGGCTTCCCCAGACGGCGGTCGCGGCCAGCTCCTCGTTGACGCCGGGCTGGAACACGATGTGGCGGGCGGCCAGCCTATCGCGCTCCTGCCAAAGTTGTTTGTCGTAGGTGCCGAGGGGGGAGCCGCGATAGCCCGAGATGAAGCCCGCCGTATTCAAGCCGTTCCTGGCGTCGATCTCCTGACGCAGCAGAGGAAGCTTAACGAGTGCTTGAACGCCGGTAATAAAAATCTCGCCTGCCTCGGCGCGATACTTTTCGCCAAGGTCCGCGGAGGGCGCATAGACGAGCGCATCCATGGGCTTCTTCCCTGTGCCTTTCCGCTCTCGGCGGTCGCTTTATTGGGATGACATGGGACTCGCGAAAGGATTTTGCAAAGCTCGCGCGCAGCAACGCCAGTGCGCCGGCTCGCAGCCCCTCAGGCGGCGAGCTTCTGGACCGTGCCGCAGGGGGGAGCGGGCGCCTTCCCTGGCTTCTCTCTTGGGACCGTGAAAGTGAAGACCGCGCCGCCTTCCGTCCGGTTTGCCGCCCAGATTTTCCCGCCATGCAAGCCTATAAGCTCCCGGCAGATGGTCAGCCCAAGCCCCGTGCCGCCTGAGCTTTTCCGCGTGGTGCTGCTTTGGCTGAACCTGTCGAAGATCATGCCCAGCTCGTGCTCAGGAATGCCCATCCCCTGATCGGATATGCTGCACTGCAGCGCCGGATCGCCGCCGGGAAGCTCCGAATCCGATAGCTCCACCTGGATGCGGCCGCCCACTGGCGAAAACTTGATCGCATTGGAAAACAGGTTGACCAGCACCTGGGTCATACGGGCGTAATCGACGTTCGCGCCGGTGTCGTTCGACGTGGCGGCGATGGATATTCGAAGCCTTTTTTCCTCCAGGAGCGAGTTAAGTTCCCGCTGGCAACCCTCGATAATGTCCAAGAAGTTGGCCTTGCCGGTCTGAAGCTCAATCTTGCCGGCTTCCAGTTTCGCAAAGTCGAGCAAATTATTGAGCAAATCGAGAAGCCTCAGTCCCGCTGCCCTGGCGTTCTCGATGTATTTCTCGACCTTCGAGGGGTCTTCGGTCCTGATATCCTCTTGCGCCATTTTCGTATAGGCGAGGATTGCATGCATAGGCGTGCGGAATTCGTGGCTCATATAGGCCAAAAAGCCCGATTTCGCGGTGCTTGCTTCCTCCGCACGCTTGACCGCCTGGCGGAACTGGGCATTGAGGGCGTGGAGATTCCGGCGCTCCTCGTCGAGAGCGGCGTTGGCCAATGTCAAATTGGCCTTTTCGCTATTCAGCCTGATCTCCTGGGAAAGCCGTCTCGATATTTCCCGGCTGAGCAGAATCGGCATCGACAGCGAGAAAAGCACCGCCAGGGCGCAACCCGCGGCGGCCATGGTCCTCTGCCAGTTCGAGGCGGAAAGGGCTTCGGCCTTTCCAAGCCCGACAATGACGAGCAGGGGGAAACCCTCGATCTTGCGCCAATGATAAAGGCGCGGGATTTTGTCCGCGGCGGCATGGCCTTCGTATGCACCTTCGGAGGCGGTCGTGGCGGCGCGAAGGGCCGGGAGTTCGGAGCCGTCCGCCGAGCCATCCTCGCGGGCCGTCGCTTCGCCGGTGTCCGCGCCGGCATGGCGGAACAGGTAGGCGCGCACGGCACCGTCCATGCCCACGAGCATGAGCGATCCGGACCGGCCCAGGTTGACGGAATGATAGAGCATGGTGAGGAATGCCGGTTCGACGGTGGCGAAAAGCGTGCCGGCGAAGGTCCCATCCGGCTTGTTGAGCCGGACGGAGATCGGGATTTTGATGCGGTGCGATCCGCGCGCCATGACGGGCACGCCTATGTAGAGGCCTGCCTGCGGATTTGCCGCATGAATTTTGAAATGCTCCCGGTCCGACAAATCCGCGCCGGTCCAATTGGGGTCCACGGTCGAGGACACGGCCTTGCCGCTCGCGTCGAGTATCGTCATGTGCGTGTGACGCGCGTCGGGGCCGCGACGCTGAAGCCAATCCGCGAGTGCGGCCTTCGCGCCCTTGGCCGCGATGCCGGCCTCAATTCTCTTCATGGCGGCCCAGGTATTGCCGATAAACTCGCGCACCTCCAATTCGAAGGCCGCGGAAAGGTTAGAGGCATCGAATTGCGCTTTTTCCAAAGCCGACCGCCGCAGCTCGGTAATGAGCATCGCGGCCAGAATGAGCGTTATCAGGGTGAAGAGGATGCTGTACGTCCAGACGCGGCGCTTGAGCACCCGGCCGGAGTGGAGGATTCCTTCCTCTGTGACAGAACCTGGCGGCGACGGGGCTCGATGCGGGGCGGCAGGCTTGCCTCGTCCGGCGCAGAAGGAAGCCAGTCCCCCACGGGAATATGCTGGTGTGCAAGCCCGTCATCGATCGCGCAACCGAAACCTGGTCATATCCGCTTAGATACAACCAAGCCGTGCACAAAGGATTAATCCGCCTGCGCCGGAGGCGTTCACCCTGGAGCGGTGCTACCGCGGGGGAACGCCGGCACCGCTTGGGGGCCTGCGCCAGATCCGGTTTGCGGCGGGCTGCAGTGGGTGCGGGAAGATCGGATGTAACAACATATTAACTCTCCCGCCGCCCTTCCGGCGCCTTTGGCAGGGCCGGAGCGGCGCCTTTCGATTTTGAAGTAATATAGCAGGATTTCCTTGAGTAAGCGTTAAGGTCTATCCTATTGAAATAGCGATGAAAATGGCGGCGCCGTTGGCGTGACGGGCGGGGAAGGGGCTTTACTTTGGTTAATTGCAAATATTCGCTTATATTTAACGGGGTTTTTGAGAAGTAGAAATCGGCCAAAAACGGAGAAAAGATCGCAGAAATACGCGTGCGCGAGACATGAGCCCTGCGCGTTTACCGTGTTTGGATTAAACACGATAGGTGCTTACGCGAAACTAATCCTTCCTTAAGGCGAAGGAGCTCGGCGAAGCGCCGCGCGGCTGCGCATACGGGAGAATCGAAGCGGCGAAGCACCTCGCGGCGGCGCTGACGGTTGAAGGCCAGCGATCAGTTCCGCGCCGCTGGGGAGGGTGGGATTTGCTCTGGCCGCGGAAGGAGCGGCAGTGCCAACAGGAAAGCCCGTTATGGGTCGAAAACAGCCATGCGCGCTCGAAGAACTTCGCAGCCTCGCTCAATGTCCACGGCCGCTTCAGCGCTCAGCTCGCAAGTAGTCAGTCAGCCTGCCATCCCGGGGCAAGCTGACCCAAAGGCGACATTTGGCACTTCAATAGAATGGCCGTCGTGGCTGGGCGGCCAGCTGCGTGCGGTTCTAAGCACGAATAACGCCATCGGCGCTTCACGCCAAAGGCCAGTTCAATTGGGGAATTTCGGGACCGGCTTGAGCTTGTAATGGTGGTCTCGTGTAACATATCTAAGATCGCATGAACATCCGATGAGAGGGATCCAGAACTGGAGCTTCGGCCGAACATCCGATCCACATGACTGGGTGAGTAGACACGTGCTCGGACCGATTGCCCTATCGCGTCAAATGGCTGTAGAGCATCGGAGCATGCGCCGAGCACCGCAATAGTCAAAGGCGATGTGGAATCTGAATGAGACTAGGGGGCAAAGTGGAGCATTTGACTACACCGCTTCGGATTATTTATCTCATATTCCAATCTAAACGACTTCGCGTCAATTTCGTATTAGATTTCCGTCGAGCGAACGAGCGTACAGCCCGCACTGACCAAATGCGTCTTCCATCTGATCATTCGCAGTTACCAGTCGCTATAGATTCTCTGCTCAGGGAATACAGGTAATCCGCCGTTCGAGTAGATTTGCGATGCTTCAGCGTCTATGCTGAAACTCACGTCGATAGAACAGTGCGCCAGCTCGCGCGTGTCTCAGGGCTTCGGTGATCAAAGAGCGCTCGCGGCTGCATCGCTCTGCTCAAGTTGCTGTTTAGATCAACGTCTTGAGCTTCGTTGTCCGCCTGATAGGCGCGATGCGATGTCCAGGAGATTACCCGCCATCCCTGGATTAGATGCTTTTCGCCGACGGCTGCTACGACTGGTGGCTCAGTATAGAGGCTACCGCGCCAAGCGAGCAAGTTGAACGCTTTTGTATGCTAGGTCAGATTCGTCAGATCCGCGTTGAAGGTGAGACGGCAGTTTGGCATTAGTCCGAGATCCGCAATGTATTGCAAGACTTAAAGGTCCTCAGCATATCGCATGGAAAGTTTGGCGCGTGGGTTGCACGAGCTTGCGTCCGAGACGTGGTGTAAATCCCTCTTTGAGTTCACCGCTATGGCGACTTCGAGCGCATGCCGGAAGTATGCGAAAAGTGCTTTGGAGCGAGATCTTTCCTGTTTCTGATGATCGCTCATGACCCGGCGAGATTCAAATGTCGACTCGGGAACATCGCTCGACAAGACGCGTCCGTCACAGCTTTGGCAGTTGAGCATCGTCAACCTCGTTGATATGTCATGGTCAACCACCCGTAGTGGACTTTCTCACTTTCGAATCTTCTACTTTGAGTTGACTGGTGGTATGTTTCCGAGAGAGCCAAGTATTCGCGAGACCAGCTGGCTCGCGCGCCGATCTACGTTGGGTCCTCCGCCATGTTTGGAGGCCGTGCGCCTGCGAGGAAGTCTCGACGCCGGTTACGCGCAGCGCTTCTCGCGCTGTTCTTAATTGCCCAGATTGAGCCAATGTCCGAGCTTGACTACTAAGCGGACTATTGCATCAGTTAGCAGCAAGTAGCATCGATCGAGTTAACAGACACTCAGTGAAGGCCCCATATGCGCGGAGTCTGACATCATACGTGCTGCGCCCGCGAAACGAGTTCAGCGAACATGACCATGGCGTTCGTAATTCGGATTGATGCACGCCTGTTTTTTGGCAGTCGCGCCACACTACATGTGCGAGCGCACTCTTCTGTAAGTGTCAGACCAGGAACGTCCGACGATGTGAACTCGTTGCGAATGACTGTACACGTCTTGTAAGGTAGATTTGACCGTGTACGTCGACCAGCAGATACTGAGCTGTAATTGAATACGCAATGAAACAGTCTTGTTTCGATATGTACCGAACGTTATTACGGTGGTCTCCCAAGTTGCATAGCATACCTCGAGATGTATTGATTAGACTGCAATTGCAGGCGTCCGCATCGGACGAGCACACATGCGCTCGAAGCATGTATGTCCGAGGCTGCTTACGCAGATACACCGTCGGCACCGGAAGTGGTCCGTTCCAACGCCGCCCTTATTGTTAAACTCAGCACATTGATCCCGCGTGCACCAGTTTTTAAACCAGTACTCACGTGTCCGCGCTCTACCGCTCTGAGACGTTCCGAGACAGGCGCCAGCATCTGGTCTGCCCAGTCATTCCAGGCTTCGCAGCGTCGTACTCCAGAAGGATGAGATACTGCGCGAGCTAATTTCTGCGGATTGGCCCGTGTTGCCCAGGAGTAGCTGCAGGCCACCGCGTATTTCTGCTCGTGTCGATCCACGCAGGCATGTCGCGCTTGCAGTATGTTTACGTGACCCGCATCGTCTCCTATCGGCCTTGTGCCGCAAAAACGCGCGTCACCGGCCTGACGCACCGCTCTAGCGCCAAGCGTCGCGCCCTCGCATCACGCCGCGGGGAGAGCCTGCCCCAGCCGGCCGCCAAGTCCTGGATGTACTGCCACGCCACGCGCCCCGAGCGCGAGCCGCGCGTCACGGCCCATTCGAGCGCTTCGGCGCGCAACTGCTCCGGCGGTACGGCGAGCCCGTAATGGTCCGCGTAGCCTCGCACCATATCGAGGTAATCGGCTTGGCTGCAATTGTGGAAGCCGATCCAGAGGCCGAAGCGGTCGGACAGCGAGACCTTCTCCTCGACCGCCTCGCCGGGATTGATCGCGGTCGCCTGCTCGTTGTCCATCATCTCGCGCGGCATCAGGTGGCGGCGGTTCGAGGTGGCGTAGAACACCACATTGGCGGGCCGGCCCTCGATGCCACCTTCCAGCACCGCCTTGAGCGATTTGTAAGATGTGTCGTCCGCGTCGAAGGACAGATCGTCGCAGAACAGGATGAAGCGCTCGGCCCGGCCGCGCAGGTGCGAGAGGCAGCGGGGCAGGCTTGCGATGTCCTCGCGGTGGATCTCGACGAGCTTGAGGCGGCCGGACCCCGCGGCCGTGTGCCGTGCCGCGACCTCGGCATGCACGGCCTTCACCAGCGAACTCTTGCCCATGCCGCGCGAGCCCCAGAGCAGCGCGTTGTTGGCGGGCAGCCCGCGCGCGAAATTCCGCGTGTTGGCAAAAAGCGTGTCGCGCATGCGGTCCACCGACTTGAGCAGCGCGATGGGCACGCGGTTGACATGCGCCACCGGAGCGAAGCGGTTCTCCTCCGCCTGCCAGGCGAAGGCGTCCGCCTCGGCAAAATCGGGGGCTGGCGGAGGCGGTGGCGCCAGGCGCTCCAGCGCTTCGGCAATGCGGAGAAGGGCGGCATCGAGTGCTGGCGAGGTGTTTGTCATGGGAGCGGTGTTGGCTGGCTTGAGACGAGCGCACGCAAAAGTGGTGGCGGGGCTGGAATGAGCGCGCACTATGCGCTATTTTACCATCTCCGCAACGTTGCGTTCTCGAAAAGTTGCGAACTTCAAGCAAGCCGCTATAAGACTAGGGCAGCATGCGGCGGCGCCGGTTCAAGGCGCGCAACCCTTTTCCGCACACAACGGTGACTTTCGATGATTACTCCTGCATTTGCCCAGACGGCCAGCACTAGCGGCGGCGATATTGTCAGCTTCCTCTTCCCGATGGTCTTCGTCTTCGCGATCTTCTACCTGCTGGTGTTCCGGCCGCAGCAGCAGAAGGTCAAGAGCCATCAGGCGCTGATCGACGCGGTGAAACGCGGCGACACGGTGGTGACGGCTGGCGGCATCATCGGCAAGGTTGTGCGGGTTGGCACCGACAACGAGGTGAGGGTTGAAATCGCCGAGGGCGTGCAGGTGCGGGTGCTCAAGAGCACGATCACCGATGTGCGCGGGCGCGGCGAGCCCGTCAAGGAGAAGGCGGAAGCCGCGAGCGGCGAGGACGGCAAGAAAGCCTGACGCTTCGCTTAGGCTTCGTGCGCTGGGTATGTGTCCGGCGCGCAAAGGACCCGATTTCGATGCTGGGACTTACCAAATACGTCTTGCGCTTGCGCGCGGCAGGGGCGGCACTTGTGCCGTCCGTAGCCGTTGCGCTGGGCTTGATGGGGGTGTCCGGCGCAACTGCCGACGACGGGGCCGCGCGCAGCTCAGGCTCGCGCACTGGCACGGTCTTGCGCTACCGCATCGACGTGGCGCAGGTGCGGGCGCGCTGGCTGCAATCCATTCAGACGGACGTGCGCCGCTTTCTGAAGAACGGAAATATCGGCCATGACGGTGCGGTCCTCGCCGGGGATCGAATTCAGGTGGAATTCGCCCTTGATACACCGGGAAATACTGGCCAGCGCTCTGCCGCCGTTCTCGACGGCAAGGTTCTCTCCGCGCCGGTCATCCGCTCGGAAATTCCGGGTGGGCGCGGTCAGATAATCGGCATTTCGAGCCTGGAAGAAGCTGTTCGCGTCGCTTTCCAGATGGATTCCGGCACGCTTCCCGCCCCGCTCCTGCTTGTAGAAGAGCGCACGATTGAGCTAACTGCCCGCAGGCGCGAGTGAGCCTGGCGGCCAAGAAAGAATGAACCCGCGCGGGCGATAAGAGAAACGGAAAAGCGCAGGCCAAGGCGAAAGCCAGGCAGGCGCCACGGTTTCGAAGGCCCGGCACGAAGCATCGCATAAAGGATTCAATTTCGATGTTCGGATTTACGCTACATTTTTCGCGCTGGGGCGCGGCGGTGGTGCTCTTCATATCGATTGCGTCGGTGGTATTCTCCCTGCCGAACGTGATCCCGCTTACGACCTACGAGAATCTGCCCTCCTGGGCGCAGCTCCCGCGCATGCCGCTGGGCCTCGACCTCAGGGGTGGCACCCATCTGCTTTATCAGATCGATACCGCCCAGCTTAAGAAGGATTGGCTGCAAACGCTGCAAACCGACGCCCGGCGCGCCCTGAGCGAGGAGAAGATCGGTCACGGCGGCGTCGCGATCACCGCAAACCAGGTGCGCGTGACGCTGAAAGACCCCGCCAAGCTTGAGGACGCGCTTACCCGGCTCAAGAGGCTTGCGCAACCGCTTTCGGCCTCGCTGCTCACGGGACGGGGCGGCGGCGGGCTCGACTTGTCGGTCAACGCCACGGAAAACGGCGTCATTACCATCGAGCCGACACAGGCCGGCATCCTGCACCGCACGGAGAGTGCGGTCTCGCGCGCAATAGAAGTTATCCGCCGCCGCGTCGACCCCGATGGCACCACTGAGGCCCAGATCCAGGCGGAGGGCCAGGACCGCATCTTGATCCAGGTTCCTGGGCTGGCCCCCGCCGAGGTCAAGGCCCGCGTCGGCACCACGGCCAAGCTGACGTTCCAGATGGTCGATGCAAGCGAATCCGCGGAGGAGGCGGCGTCCCATGGCGTGCCGCCGGAGGATCAACTGCTACCCGACGCGGAGCGTCCCGGTAGCTACATCCTCGTGCATAGGGAAGTGCTTGTGGCCGGCGACGACGTCGTCGATGCGCGCGCGGGCTACGACAACAGTTCCGGCGGGCTAGGCCAGCGGGCCGTTACGTTCGAGCTGAACACCCGGGGTGCCGTCGCATTCGCGCGGGTGACACGGGAGAACATCGGCAAGCGCTTCGCCATCGTGCTCGACAACAAGGTGATGTCGGCTCCGGTGATCCGGTCCGAGATTCCTGGCGGGCATGGCCAGATCACTGGCAGCTTCAGTCTGGACGAGGTGAACAGGCTCTCGCTCTTGCTGCGTTCCGGTGCGCTGCCTGCCTCTCTGTCCATCATCGAGGAACGGTCGGTTGGCCCAAGCCTCGGCGCGGACTCGATCGAGAAGGGCAAGACCGCCACCATGGTGGGCTTCGTCGCGGTTTCGGGTCTCATGATCGCGGGATATGGGCTCTTCGGCCTGTTCTCGGTCATAGCGCTTGTCATAAACATCGCGATCATCGTTGCCTGCCTATCGCTGTTCCATGCTACGCTGACGCTGCCGGGCATCGCGGGCATCGTGCTCACCATGGGCGTGGCCGTGGATGCCAACGTTCTGATCTACGAGCGCATACGCGAGGAGATGAAAGGGGGGCGGGGGATCGTCTCCTCCATCGAGGCAGGCTTCGACCGCGCCTACGCGACCATTATCGACTCGCACTTGACCGGGCTCCTGGCTGCGCTGATTCTCTACGCTTTCGGTTCTGGCACGATCCGCGGTTTTGCCGTGACGCTGTCGTTCGGCATCGTCAGCTCGCTTTTCACCGCCATCACGGTTACGCGCCTGATGGTTTCGACATGGCTGCGCGAGACGCGGCCCACTGTCCTCGAAATTTAGCCCAACGGATTTAAGCCATGAAGCTGAAGCCGCTTTTCCGCCTGTCGCAGAAGATGAACCTTCACTATGTGAAGTATTTCAAGCTCTGCCTCGGGCTGTCGATTGCCGCCATCCTTGGCACAATCGTGCTCCTCTCGACCACGGGCTTGAATTTCGGGATCGATTTCAAGGGCGGGACGCTGATCCAGATCGAGACGCCCACCGCAACCGACGCCGCTCATCTCAGGACCGCGCTCTCACATTTGGGGCTTGGAGATATATCGCTCCAAGCCTTTGGCTCGGATAAGGAGTTCCTGATCCGCTTTCCCGATCAGCCGGGCGGCCCCGACGCTCAAAAGGTGGCGGCCGAAAAGGTGTTGAAGGCGATACCCGAGGGCAGCAAGGAGCTGAGGCGCGAGCAGGTCGGAAGCACCGTCTCGAAGGAGCTGATAAACTCGGCCATCTGGGCGCTGGTGTTCACCAATCTGGGCATCTTCATTTATGTGTGGTTCCGGTTCGAGTGGCAGTTCGCCATAGGCGCCATCGTATCGCTCATCCACGACGTGATGTTCACGCTGGGCGTCTTCGCGTTCTTCCGGCTGGATTTCGACCTGACCATCGTGGCGGCGCTGTTGACCATTCTGGGCTACTCGATTAACGACACCGTCGTCATCTACGACCGGATACGCGAGAACCTCAGGCGTTACAAACGCATGCCGCTTGGCGACCTGCTCGACCTTTCGGTCAACGAGACCATGTCGCGCACGATCATGACGGTCGGCACCGTGTTCATGGCGCTGCTCGCCCTCTATTTCTTCGGCGGCGAGGTGATCCGCGGGTTTACCTTCGCCATGCTGTTCGGCGTGCTGGTCGGCACCTATTCGTCGGTGTTCATCGCGGCACCCTTCCTGATCCTGATCGGCGTGAAGCGCGATTGGAGCGGCGATAAAGACAAGGCCGCTGCCGCTTCCGCCGCCAAGGCCAAGGCCAAGGAACCGCTCCCCCTCCCAGAGGAGGACACTGACGAGGACGGGATGGACGATGCCGCAAAGCCTGCCTCGCAGGCGGAGGCATCGAAGGCGGCCATGGCCGCAGTCGCTGCCAGGAAGGGCGGCGGGCAGAGGCCGTCTCCCGGACGCGCAAAGGGGCAGGCTCGCGGGCGCTCCAAGAAACGCGGCTAGCTCGGTTGTTTGTGGGGTAGTAGAGTCCCTCACTCTGTCTCTCTCCCGGCAAGCTCGCCTTGGCGAGCTTGCATTCCAAAAATTCCACATCCGCAGGCGGATGTGGATGGGAGAGAGGACCCTAGAATTATCGCTGCGGATTGTTCTGGGGTCCCTTCTCCCCTTCCGCACCCGCTCGCGGGTGCGGCAACAAAGGTGGCAAGCTCACCGAGGCGAGCTTGCTTGGAGAAGGGCAGGATGAGGGGGGACTTCTTGATGCGTGACACACTGCGATGAGCACGTCTTTCACATTGCTAGCCGGCCGGGGAACGATCTCGGCGCATCCGGGCGGGGAGTTCAGCTTCGGCGGCAGGAGCCACCGTGGCGCTCTCCTGGTTTCGCCCGGCGGCATTTTCGAATGGAGTGGCGCAAACGCCGGCCTGCACGAGGAAAGCCTGCTCGCCTTCCTTGACGCGCAGAACGGCCCGGCTTGCGATTTCCTGCTCATAGGCACCGGCCCGAAGCCGTGCCTTTTGCCGCCCGCTTTGGTGGAAGGCATCGAGCGCCGGGGGCTTGGCCTGGAGTGGATGGACACAGCCGCCGCCTGCAGAACCTACAATGTACTAATGGCCGAGAGCCGCCAGTTCATGGCAGCCTTGTTACCGCTATGAGCGAGGTTCAACCGGTTGAGGGGGAAGAGGCGCGGCTTGAGGGCGAAGCCGCTGCCGGGCTTGTGAAAGCGCGCGACCGCGAGCGCTATTGGAGCACGCTCTTTGCCCCGGCGGACACGCGGCCGGCGCTGCTGGCACTCTACGCCTTCAACGCCGAGCTGGACCACATCGCGGCGGCGGCCCGCGAGCCAATGGTGGCGCAAATCCGCCTGCAATGGTGGCGCGACGCCATAGAGCTTGCCGAGCCGGGCATGAAGACCGGCAACCCGGTGGCCGACGCGCTGTCCGCCGCGATCCTGGCGCACGATCTGCCGCGGGACCGCCTTACCGGTATGATCGGCGCACGCATCCCCGAAATTTCCGGCGACCCTCCCGCCAGTTTGCAGGACCTTCGCGTGTCCCTTCTGGAGACGGAAGCGGTGCTGTTCGAGCTTGCCGCGTCGATCCTGTGCGGCGTCAGCGAGGCCGGCAAAGAGGCAGCTCAGCATGCGGGGCTGGCTTATGGGCTTATGCAAAGGCTGCGCACGGTTCCGGTCCAGGCGTCGCGGCGCAGGCTGCTGCTGCCTCCGTCCTACCTGCAGAGCCGGGGCGCGGATGTGGAGTGGGTTTACGCGGGCAAGGCCAGCACGGGGCTTGCCGCCGCGCTGGGCGATTTCAGGGACGAGGCTTCGCGCGAGCTGCAGCGGTTCCGGGAACTGCGGGCCAGGCTGGACCGGGCCGCTTGGCCGGCCTACCTTCCGCTCGCGCTTGTCGAGCCTTATCTCAAGGCGATGGGCGCACAGTCCTACGATCCGTTACACACCGTCCCCGCGCTTAACCCGTTGCGCCAGTTTTGGCGGATCTGGCGTGCGGCATTGCTGCGGGCAGTCTAAGCAGAGATTCCCTGGCAGGCCGGCAAACCTCTGCTTAGAGACTGTTGTTTTCGCGGAGCGAGCGCTCGCCGCTCGCGCAAATCGTTCGCTCCGTGCTTTTTTCGCAAAAGCGGGAAGGTCGCTTTTGCGAACGCGGCTTAGGCAACGAACAGAAATAACTGCGCCATCCGGCTTGTTCTTTTGCCCGTCTGCGGCGTTGCAAAAGGGGTTACATATCTTGGATATGCGTTCCCTTTTGTGCCTTGCAGCCGGTCAAAATCCCTGCGCTATCCGGCGCACTTAATTCTGATCGTTGCCTTAGGGCTTTACAGGCGGTGTCATGAAACCTTCCCAGCCAGCTACCCGAAAGCGCTTCTATAAATCCGCGGATGTGGCGGAACGGGAGGGCGGCGCGTTCGCCGTGCTGCTCGACGGACGCCAGGTCAAGACGCCGGCCGGCAAGCCGCTGGCGGTGCCGGCGCGCGGGCTTGCCGAAGCCATCGCCGCGGAATGGAACGCACAAGGCGAGACCATCGTGCCCGCGAGCCTGCCGCTGACGAAGCTCGCGAATACCGCCATCGATGCCGTCGCGGAGCGGAAGGGGGAGGTCGTGGAGGACATTATAAAGTACGCCGCGACGGACCTCGTGTGCTATCGCGCCGAATATCCTGCCGAACTGATTGCGGTTCAGGCGGCGGCATGGGACCCGATTTTGGGCTGGGCGGCGGCCAGGCACGGCGCGCCGCTCCTGACCTCCGTTGGGATCGCGCATGTCGCGCAGCCGGAGGCTTCGCTTGCCGCCCTGCGCGGCGTTGTGGCGGCCATGGACGTGTTCAGGCTCACCGCGCTGCACGTTATGACCGCGCTCACCGGCTCCGCGCTCATCGCCCTGGCCCACGCCGAAGGGGAGCTGGACTGCGCCGCCGCCTGGGCCGCTGCCCAAACGGACGAGAGCTGGCAGGTATCGCGCTGGGGCGAGGATTTCGAGGCGGCCCAGCGCCTGAAAGCGCGGGCGGCCGAATTCGAAGCCGCGTCGCGCTTTTTCCATCTGGCCTGAGCCGCTGGCCTTATCTCGAATCGGGTGCGCGATAGCGGGCGCTCCGGCGCTTCTTTCTCGCCGGGAATAAAGATGCACGCCCCGAGATTAAGCGCAACCGAAGAGAGTATTAATATGGTGGCGCAAGTATAGGTGGTGCAAGAATGCGGCGGCACTTGGACGGCGAAAAGTGGTCTTGCAAGAAACATGTCGTAATATCAGAAACTTGCGACGTTCTGGCGATTTTGATCTGTTTAGATATTGGGCAAAAATAATCCAATTTCAGTCCATTTGTGGACAAATAAATCACGAACCCTGACACACATAGATACACTCTCGAATTTCCTACTGAAATCTGGAGAGCGAGACGCGCAATACTGGCGGCTTGCCTTCTTTTCTGGAGAGGACAAATGGGACTTAGGACCATTTTGACTGGGGTGAGTGTGAGTTTGTGTGTGCTAACTACGGCGAATGCTGCGGATATCAAGGGAGGCAGCCTCAAGGACACGCCGTTCGTGGCGGCGGCATGGAACTGGGAAGGTTTATACGGGGGCTGGGTCGCCGGCTACGGCAGCGGCGAGTCGAGAAACTGGGTCTCCGCAAACGCCAACGACGCGCACGGCTGGGCAAGCAATAACGCTGACGGCGTGATGCTTGGCGGAACGGTAGGCTACAATTGGCAATACAAGCCGAATTGGGTGCTGGGCGTTGAGGCCGATCTGAGCTGGGCGAACATGGAGGGCACCCAGCACCTGTCCATCAACGACGGCCACGAGTGGTCTGGCGGCTGGGACGGCTTTGCGACGATGCGCGGCCGCGCGGGCTATGCGTTCGGACGCACCCTCGTCTATGGCACTGGTGGTATGGCGCTCCTGCATACGAACGAGGTTATCGTTGGCAACACGGCAGCGGAAACCAACTTCAACCAGGGCTGGCATGTAGGCTACGTGATTGGCGCCGGCGTGGAACACATGATCACCAACAAGCTGTCGGTGAAGGCGGAGTACCTGCATGCCGGCGGCTTCCCGGAATGGAGCGGAGATACGGGAATCGCGGGCGATCACAACGGTCAGACCTGGAAGCACGACGAAGGCAACATCGACATCGTCCGCGCCGGCTTGAACTATAAGTTCTTCTAACAGCAGGGCCGTCCCCACGCGGCCCCGCGCGTCATTGCGATACGGCAACGAAATCGTGGGCATCCGGAATGCAGCGACCCTGCCTCGATCTGGATTGCTCCGCCGTATTTGCAATGACGGGAGCTGGCGCCCCCAACGCCAGCTCCGGCGCATCTGCCGGGGACTATGCCTAATGCGCCGCCGGCGGTGCAACGGCCACGTTGTCGATGAGCCGGACCTTGCCGAGATACACCGCAACCAGAAGGCGAGCCGGCTTATCGAGCGGATGCCCGGCGGGCGTCAAGTCCGCGGCATCGCGGACTTCCAGGTAATCGATGCGGAATCCCTGCTTTTCGAGCCGCCCCGAGCCCTTCTGCACGGTTTCCTCGACCTCGCGTCCAGCGCTCAGATCCTTGGCCATATCCTTGAGTACGGCGTAAAGCTGAGGTGCGGTCACGCGCTCCTGCGTATTCAGATAGACGTTGCGCGAGGACATGGCGAGGCCGTCCGCCTCGCGCGTGATGGGCGCCGCGACAATCGCGATTGGAAAGTTCAGATCGCGCACGAGCTTCTTGATAACCAGGAGTTGCTGGTAGTCCTTCTCGCCGAAAACGGCCATGTCGGGCAGAGTTTGCAGGAAAAGCTTGGTGACGACCGTGGTTACGCCCGAAAAAAAGTGCGGGCGCGAAATGCCTTCGAGCGTCTGCGCGACGCCCGCCACCTCAACCCGCGTGGCGAAATCCTCGGGGTAGATGTCCGTGGCATCGGGCGCGTACATCGCGTCGGCGTTCACGGAGCCCAGCTTGTGCCAGTCGCGCTCCTCGTTGCGCGGATAGCTGTCGAAGTCCTCATGCGGTGCGAATTGCGTGGGGTTGACGAACACCGAGACGATGGCTTTGCCTGCGTGCTGCTTGGCCAGGCGTACCAGTGCCAGGTGGCCGTCGTGGAGGCCGCCCATGGTGGGAACCAGCGCGATTTTCTGGCCTTGGCGGCGCCATTGCTGCACGAGATGGCGGAGTTCGGGCGTGTGCCGGATGACGGGAAGCTTGGTGCTCATTGTGGGAAGCCCGCGTTGCTCTGTATGGGGCAGACTATCAGGAAGCGCGGGAAAGCAAAACGGGCAGCACGCTATATCCTACGCAAATGCGGCACGGGCTCGCGCCGGCACGGCGCCTTATCGTGCCGAATTCGGTTTTGCGGGAAGGACGGTGGAACGCCATGCCGGTGGGAGTGGCCTATAGGCAAGGGGTTTGCGATAGGAAGCGCATCTCCCCTCAACCTGTCCCTCTCCCAGCAAGATCGCCTTGGCGAGCTTGCACCTTAAAGTGTCCGCATCTGCTAGTACAGCCCGCCGGAAGTGACAACTCGCATGGGCGCTGCTTTCTAGACAAATGAGTCTGAGCCGCAACAGGCTTGCTCCAATTTTGGTTTGGCAGCGGTTGGCGCGAGTCGAGCCTGGGCAAATCGGTTCATAGCGCCTCCAACGCAACAAGCGATGGAGGCAAGCATGGCGGGGCGCATGGCTGCACGGCTGGAACTGACAACGGAACAGCGCCAGGAGCTAACGGCCCTGAGCCGGGCGCATTCGACACCGCGGAAGCTGGCGGAGCGGGCGCGGATTATCCTGCTGGCTGCCGATGGCGTGAGCGTGACAGAGACGGCCCGGCAACTCGACATATGGCGCAAGACAGCCAGCACCTGGCGCAGCCGCTGGCGCGAGGCGGATGCTGCCCAAGAGCGTGGCGGAGCGCTTGAGCGATGCGCCTGCGCTGCGGGGCGCCGGGCAAGTTCACGCCCGAGCAGGTCTGCGCCATTATCGCCCTGGCCTGCGAAGCTCCGGAAGACAGCGATCTGCCCATCAGCCACTGGAGCCAGAGCGAGGTGGCCCGGCAAGCGGTCAAGCGCGGCATCGTTGCCAGCATTTCTCACGGCTCGGTGGGCCGCTTTTTTAAAAGAGTCAGCGCTTAAGCCCCATCGTATCCGGTATTGGCTAACCCCCAAGCCGGACCCCGATTTTGAAACCAAGAGCACAGGTGTTTGCGCCGCCTATCTCGAAGCACCGGCCGCGGCCGAGAAAGGCGTGCGCACCGTTTCCATCGATGAGATGACCGGCATTCAGGCGCTGGAACGCGCCGCACCCTCCCTGCCCATGAAGCCAGGGAAGGTAGAACGGCGCGAGTTCGAATATGTCCGCCACGGCACGCAAACCCTGATCGCCGCCTTCGATGTTGTCACCGGCGAAGTGCAGGGCTCCGTTGGCGACAGCCGCACCGAGGCAGATTTCGTGGCTTACCTTGAAGCGCTGTTCGCCACGGACGAAAACGCTGCAGGTTGGAAAATCGTCTGCGACAACCTCAACACCCACGTTTCCGAAGGCGTTGTCCGCCTCGTGGCCCGGCTATGCGGCGTCAACGAAGACCTTGGTGAGAAAGGAAAATCCGGACATCTGAAGGACAGGGCCTCGCGCGAGGCGTTCTTGCGCGATCCGGCGCACCGCATTTGCTTCTACTTCACTCCGAAACACGCTTCGTGGCTCAACCAGATCGAAATCTGGTTTTCCATCCTGGCCCGCAAGCTCCTGCGCCGGGGCAGCTTCAAATCCGCCGCCGAACTGAAGGAGCGCATCGAGGCGTTTATCGCCTACTTCAACGGACCATGGCCAAGCCCTTCCGCTGGACCTTCACCGGTAAGCCGCTGGCCGCATGACCCCGCATGCGGGTCAAGACTTCCGGCGGGCTGTACTAGTGGATGCGGATGGGAGAGGAGACGGCCTCACAACGGGCAAGCGCAAACTCCCTCTCCCATGGGAGAGGGCTGGGGTGAGGGGTAATGCCTTCGAACGGGCTTATCCCTCAGCGTGATTGCAGTGCGGCTTGCGTCAGTTGGACGAGTTGCTGCCGACGACCGACACGAAGGTTCTGTTGTTGCCCTTGGCCTTGAACTCCACCACGCCGTCCTGCACAGCGAAAATCGTGTGGTCTTTGCCCATGCCGACGCCGGTGCCGGGATGCCATTGCGTTCCGCGCTGCCGCAGAATGATGTTGCCCGGCTCGACCTGCTGGCCGCCGGATTTCTTGATCCCGAGGCGCCGGCCTGCGGTGTCGCGCCCGTTGCGGGATGAACCGCCTGCCTTTTTGTGTGCCATGATCTCTCGCCTTTAAATTCCTTGAACCTCGACTACTCGGCCTTCTTGGCGCGCGGCTTCTTGGGGGCGGCGGGCTTGGCCTCCGCGCCTTCCTCAGCCTTGGGCTTGGCGGCCTTGGCCTTCTTCACCTCGGCCTCGGGAGCAGGCGTTGACGCCGCTGCGTTTGCGGGCGCTTCCGCTGCTGGCTTCTTCGCGCGCGGCTTCGCTGGCACGGCCTCGACCGCAGCCTCCGCAGCCGGAGCGGCCTTGCTTTCCTTGGCCGGGAGCGCGGGCGCCTTGCCGTCCGTGAAAATCTCGACAATGCGGACCGTGGTCAGGTCCTGGCGATGGCCGTTTTTGCGCCGGTAGTTCTGGCGGCGGCGCTTCTTGAAGATGATGATCTTGGCGCCCCGGCCCTGCTCGACCACCTCGGCCGAAACCGCAGCGCCGGCGACCAGCGGCGCGCCCACCGTGGGTTCGCCCTCGCCGCCAACCATCAACACGTCGGGAAACTGTACCGTTTCGCCCGCCGCGCCTTCGATTTTCTCAATTTGAAGCACATCTTCCGGGGCAACCTTATATTGCTTGCCCCCCGTGCGAATGACCGCGTACATGGAGTCCTCTATCGTTTTTTATAGCGCACCCATCGGCGCCGCTTTAGCGGACTTTGCTCTCTCGGATCGGGAGAAATAGCCTGGGGTAGCGCGAATAACCGGTATTCGGCCTGAGTTTGGTTTATCGGGTAAACCGGCCGGATTGTCAACTTTCAAGGTTTGGCCGGGATCGCGAGGGCGGCGGGAATCCCAAGGCGTTGCGGCTCCATGCCTGCCCGCGGGTGCTTTTTTCCGGCCTAGCCATTCTACCTAATCTCTTAAGCGGAAGTCATTATCTGGAACCAACTCTATCAAACTTTGTTTTTTATGCGCGAATCGGTATTTCGCTTGCCAAGCAGAGGTGTTCACCATGGTGTTCGAGCCATATCCTAGACCTGCCGGAGACGGAACATTTGAACTCCTGGTCCCGCAGGCGGATGGCACCGTTCATGTCCTTCCTTTTTGTTTCCATACCGAGGCGGACGCCGCCGATTGGCTCGCCAGCCGCAAAGGACGCGAGCACATACGGAAGGTTCGCCGCCGCTACGGCAAGGTTAGGCACGCTTCCAATCGCATGACCTTGGGCACGGATACCGCTGTCCCCTAGAACGCAGCAGGCCGAGCGTTTGCTGCGCCTTGAACATCTGGACGCCGGCGAGGGCGCTGGCAATGGAGGCGATATCGGAGTTGGCTGGCGCGCGGAGGGCAGGGCGCCTGAACGATTGCACCGCTTGCGATGACGATTGGGAAGGACCTCATGAATAGCCGGCTTTGGCTGATATCGGCAATCCTGGCAGTGGTTCTGGCGACAGCCGAGTTTATCAAGCAGAACTACTCGCGGTTTGTGTATGCAGTATCGGATTTTACCCTTTCTATACATGAAGGCGTTGTGAATGCCATGAATGCCGCGGGAACGTTTGTGGCTAGCCACAAGCAGGTTGTTATATGGGCGATCGGACTATTTGTAATATTGCGCATGGCGCTCGCTATGTGGCGCCTTCATTTGCACGCGATTAAGATCGCCAGCAACTTCCATCTTGCTGAAGCGGAGCTGAATACATTGATCCGGTCGTTTCGCGCCGAGAGAGGCCGGGTGAGCCGCACGAGGGAGCGGGCCGAATGGTATCGCGACATCGCCAAGAAGGAACCGCCAATATTCAATTTCGGCGATCCGTTTCCGCGAACGGTTAGTGACCAGCTAATAGAAACGAACGAAGCTGAGGTACAAAGCAAGCGGAAAAAGAAGAACGAGTGCGTCATGACTGCGTTTTTGTTGGCGCAGTTATACCGGGCAGCTCCTGAAGCGGCCCGCACCAAGATCGAAGCCGAAAGAAAACGGGGAAGCACGCCGTATGTGGCTGCCGGTATTGAGAGCTTAAGTCATGAGAATTGGCGGTATTTGCGCTACGTCGTGCGGAGGTGGGGATTTCCTAAGAATCTTGTTCTTAAAGACGGCGACACGTATATCTACAACTGGGATGTCATCAGGGCGCTGACGCAGGAGTAGGCTTTTCGCGCCTCGGAATCGTAACACGCAATCTGTGGGCGCCGCGACCGGAGGGCGGGGTTGCGGCAGCGGAATTGTTCATCGGTTGCAACCCAGGAAGCCCTTTAGTTTATGGACAATTGTCGCCGTAATTGTGAAAATGTTTATCGCTCATCGTGATAAGCCTGCGCGCCCTCTCAAGCTTGGGATATTTTCCTTAGTCTAAACACGCCGGCGCCGGGCTATATATATTTGGAGGCGATAGATGGCCAAAGGCCGTGCCGGAGCGGACAGCTCAAGCCTTGTGACAAGCCAAATCGGCGGCAAGTCCCTTGTAGACCTTGCAGCGGAAACACTGGGCGAAGCGCCAGTGCTGTGGGGCCGGTATTTTACGAGCGCCGCAACCACTGGTGTTGTCGAATACCGGCAATTAAAAGAAGGCCAGTTCCTTCGCGAAAGAAACATCCGGGTGTTGCCTATTGCCCGGCAAACCAAGAGGGTAGGCGGGACATCCGCGGAAGGGACAGCCGACGCGAAGCTTAACGCTGAAGACGTGATTATGACGTTCGGCGCGGATTATCTTAAGTCGCTCGGCGGCAACGTCTTGATGTTCCTGGACGTCGAAAGCACTCCTCCGCTTTCCTTGAGCTACTATCGAGGCTGGGCGCAAACGTTGAGCGAGCACAGCCAATCCTATTCGAAGGGAGCGGTAACGATCCTGCCCTGCGTTTATGGCGTCCAATCGGACAACAAGACCTGGCAGGCTATCGCCTCGGCCAGCGAGCAGGGCGTCGACTGCCATGGCGTCTGGATTGCGCGCTGGAAATGGCGCGGGTGCCAGTCCGTGCCAGAATGGAGCGATGCAGCGGTATCGCCAACGGTCGCGCTCCCGTGCAAGATTCTGCTGTGGCAATATTCCGACGAATGTCATGGGGGCGATGGCTTCGATTGCAACCAAACCAATCCGGGTGTCGACTTCGATGCATTTATCAACCAGCTCGTTCTGCCGCCCGAGATGGCCGTCTCCTAAAGCGCCAAATTTGGCAGTGCTGCTGTTGGCCGCTGCGCTGCCACTTTTGCTGGCGGGATCAAAGGTGCAGGCAAGGCAGGCTTGCACGATGATTGAAGGACGGCAGGCCCGGACACGCATCCACGTTGAGCTTTCAGCCCGAAAGCCCGAAAAGGCCTATTGTATTCGCGTTGAGAAAGGCGAGCGTTTGCTAGCTGAAATATCGAACCCAAGGGGCGTTGCACCATCGGGCAGAGTCATTTCACCAGCTGGAAAGATGGATGGCGGTCCAGGCGGGCCATTTTTCCGGGGAGTATGCCGTGAGAGTGGAATTTACCAGATTCAAGTTGGCCAGCGCGGCCCAAAGCGCGCCGGCTCCTACGACCTAACCATTGAAATCACGCCTCCCCGCTGAAAGTCCAGTGCAGGCAGGCCAAATCTCACGGTATCTGCTGAGAAGAGGGAGAAGGGTATGCTTAATAAGATTGGCGGCTATTTCGACTTACAGTCGGAGAACCGGATTGTAACCGCGCAAGGACAAACCAAAGGCAACATTTACGCGCCTATTTTTCCGCAATACGCCGCCGTATGTTTAGGCGTCATCGTAGAACCGTACTTGCGGCACTACACCAACAGCGGTACTTGGGAGTACGATGGGCAAAACTTCATCAGCCGGATCGTTTTTGGACTGGTTGTTAGCATCATTATTCTTCCCGGTGTTTACAAGTCGTCGTTCGACCCTGGGAAACCTATCGCTGTGCAGCTAGCCGCATTGTTTCCAATCGGTATCGGCTGGCAATCGCTGGTAGCCTCGGCTGCGAAAATTGCGGTAGGGGGCGGGCAATGATCGCCACAGCTCACGCACCGATTTTTTTCCTGGCACTGGGCCGTGAGCCTTCGCAGGCCGGCGATTGTTTGAGCGCAGCCTCGAACTGCGCCAGCGCCCAATCCGCCTCCTCCCGCGTAATCACCAGCGGCGGCGAGACGCGGATCGTGTGGTCATGCGCGTCCTTGCACAGGATGCCGCGGTGCTGCAGCGCCTCGCAATAGCGCCGCGCGCCGCCCGCGTCCGGGTGTAGTTCGACCGCCAGCATCAGCCCGCGCCCGCGCACCTCTTTCACCACCGGGCTTGCGATGGCGCGCAGGCCCTCCAGCATATACGCGCCTTGCTCCGCGGCGTTCTCAACCAGACCCCTCCTCCGCGATCACGCGCAGAGCGGCGCGGGCGACGGCGCAGGCCAGCGGATTGCCGCCGAAGGTGCTGCCATGCTCGCCGGGCTTGATGACGCCCAGGTTCTCCACGCTCGAAAGCACGGCTGAGACGGGGTAGAACCCGCCGGACAGCGCTTTGCCGAGCAGCGTCATGTCCGCCTCGACGCCCTCGTGCTCCTCGGCCAGCAGCTTGCCGGTGCGGCCAAGCCCGGTCTGGATCTCGTCCAGGATGAAGATGACCCGTTCGCGGGCACAAAGCTCGCGGGCGGCGCGCACATAGCCCGGAGGCGGGATGACGACGCCGGCCTCGCCCTGAATCGGCTCCATCAGCACTGCGGCCGTGTTGGGCGCGATCGCCTTTTCCAGCGCCCCGATATCGCCGAAGGGCACGATCTTGAAGCCGGGCGTAAAGGGGCCGAAGCCATCGCGCGCCGCGGGATCGGTCGAGAAGCTTACGACGGTTACGGTGCGGCCGTGGAAATTCTGCGCGAAGACAACGATTTCCGCGTGGCCCTCTGGCACGCCCTTGACCTCGTAGGCCCATTTGCGCGCGACCTTGATCGCGGTCTCGACGGCCTCCGCGCCTGTGTTCATCGGCAGCACCTTGTGCGAGCGCGTGAGCTTGCACAGCTCCTCGCAGAAAGGGGCGAGTTGGTCGTTGCGGAAGGCGCGCGAGGTGAGCGTCAGCCGCCCAGCCTGCGCCACCATCGCTTCGCGGATTTTCGGATGGCAATGGCCCTGGTTGATGGCGGAATAGCCGGCCAGGCAATCGAGATAGCGGTTGCCTTCGACGTCCCAGACCCATACCCCCTCGCCGCGGCTCAAGACGACGTCCAGCGGCTTGTAGTTGTTGGCGCCATACTGGTTCTCGGCTTCGATGAAGTCGCCGGACGTGGAGAAGGCACGGGAGGTGCTGGGAAAGCTGTCGAGAGCCATGTGCGTTATCCTTTTGGAATATCCGGGGAGGTGCTTTTGAGGTCGAGCCGCAGCGTCATGCAGTAGGCGCCGCCGCCCGACATGATGAACGGGGCAAGCTGGACCGGTTGGACGGTATAGCCGCGTTCGGCGAGGCGTTCGCTAAGCCGCCGCGAGGGTTCGGCCATGACAATCTCGCGGCCGATATTGACCGCGTTGACCGCGAAGCGCTGGGCATCCTCGTCGCTTGCCTCGATGAGAGCTTCCGCCGGAACGCGATCCTTGATGGCGGAAAGCGACATCTTCGAGAATGCGGGCGGGTAGTAGAGAATTTCGCCGCCGCTTAAAGGAACGAAGCAGGTGTCGAGGTGGTAATACTGGCCTGAGACGAGTTCCAGCGGCACAACCGGCGCGCCGAAATAGTCCTTGATCGCGGCAACCGCATCGAACGAGGAACGCGGCCCGAAGCCCGCCCAGAAAAGCTGCCGCGAGGCGTCCCAGATGCAATCGCCGGCCCCTTCCTGCCAGATGCCCTTAGGCGCGCGGGCCACGTCGTGCAACAGCTCCTCTTCCTCCAGGCGCATGAATTTGCTGAAGAAATGCCGCTCCTCGCCCTGCCGCTCGTGGTGCCGGAAGCGCGCGACCATGGCGCGGCCGTTGAGGACGATTGCGGCATTGGCCGGGAACACCATGTCGGGCAGGCCGGGCACGCCTTCCATGATGTGCACGCGGGCGCCGGCCTGCCGGAGGGCTGCGGCCAGCTCAAGTTGGGCAGCCCGCGCCTGCGCCCGGTTCTGCGCCTCGTTCGCCCGCCAGGCTTCGGGGGTCATCCAAGGGTTGATCTTGTATGAAACCTCGAAATGGCTCGAGTCGGTCATTAGAAATGTAGGCGTATGTGGCATAGTTCCGTTCCAGTTGGCGCCTGGGCAAAGCTCAGGATAATAATCGCCCGGAGTCTCCGCAGGTTACAATTTGCAACTTGCGCAAATCGTGCCATATCGTGAGCATAATGCTCCTTCCACTTGGCACTTTGCACCATTCGGCACATGGACGAAATCGACCGGAAACTTATTGAGCTTTTGCATAAAAATGCAAGGCTGCCCGTGGCTTCCATCGCCTCCATCCTGCTCATGTCGCGCGCCACGGTCCAGAAGCGGCTGGACCGGCTGATCGCGGAGGGCACCATCACGGGGTTTACGGTCACGACCAGCGAGGCGGCGGAGCCGGGCAGGGTGCGCGCCATCATGATGGTCGAAATCGAGGGCGAGCGCTCGGAGCCGGTGCTGCGGACGCTCCGGCGATTCCCCGAGGTGGTGGCGGTGCATACCACCAACGGGCGGTGGGACCTGGTGGTGGAACTGCGCACCGACGGGCTCGATGCGTTCGACAAGGCGCTGCGCCGCATCCGCGAGATGAAGGGCATCGCCAGCTCCGAGACGAGCCTCCTGCTGTCGACGCTGCGGGGTTAACCGGCGACGCCGGTGCAAAATCCGGGTGCCGGCCCAAGTCCTCCTTCATCCCGCCCGTCTCCCGAGGCCGTCGGCATTACCGCGCCTTCCGGCGTGCCGCGCACTGTCCCGCCAGATTGGCAGGGCATGTTTTTGCTTGTTGGGGGCTTCGAAACTGCTTCGGATATCTTGAACGGCGGGTTTCGACCCCTCTCAACCGTGGGAACCGGGCGCCAAGCGTTAGGTTTTATACCGTCGAGCCAAAGCATTGACCTTCGTGATCCAGGGGTGGGAGCACAGTGTTCTTATCCGTCCCGCCCTGGCCAAGAGCCAGCCACCCGCCCGGGGTCACTCGGAGGTATCGGGGCTGGATTTTGCCGAAGACGGTCCGAGGACGGCGCGCCTCATGCCCGCGCGCCGCTCGGCCAAGGCCAGCCAGTGCCGGCAACTCGCGAGTCCGAGGTTGCAGCGAACGTCAACTTTCGGGCTTGCGGTCTTGGACGCGGGAGCGGCGCTGAAAAGCTGCACGGCGCCGCCGGCCTCGCGGCTGGATTTCTCGATCAGTGCTGCTGCCGTCATGCGGCCAAGGAACGGGTTTGCGGCGATCGTGCTCGCGCTGAGGATATTCGCGAGCAATTCTTCAGGTTTCGCGGCCAAGACTTCTAAGCGCGCCGGACGGGCCAACGAAGAACGCCAGGCGAAGGTTGGCCGCGGTGGCTGGCGAGCCGCGAGCAACAAGAAAGCTGGCATTCTCGCGCGTGTAGACCAAGGCGGCACTGCGCGAGACCTCAAGGCTGCCGCGGAGCATGAGGACCCCGGCGTCCGTTTTTCCCGCCGCGAGTTCCGGAAAATTGCGCCTCACAACATCAAGGAAGGTCTCCCGAAGAAACTGGAAGGGGCCATAGGCCGAAGTAGATGGATTCTTGGCATCCAAGCGACCACCCAACTCGGCGGCCATCAGCCGGTCGAGAAACAGTTTTTCGCTTTCGCTGGGCGGCGCCGGGTTGGCGCCCGGCTCAGCGAGGCAGAGGCCGGACGGCCCCACTATAAGCGCCGCGAGCAGCCGGCCGAGCCTCCCGGAATTTCTCATTCGAACCCATTGCCCTCGCCGCCGGTGGAATTTCTGGGGCGCGCCCGCGGCTCGCTCTGCGCGCGTGAATCCGTAACAAGGCTGTGGTCTTTCAGTTTCCTGGCAATCGTGCCGCAGGAGGCGGCGTTGAGGAGTCCCGCATCATGCGCTGAGGTCCAGTGGCGATACCAAATAAGTCGGAGGCGGCATTTACCGGGTGGTGGGCACCTCCTCCACCGCGCCGGCGCGGGAATACGCAGCCGCGACCTTATCCGCATACAGCAGCCGCCACCCAGGCAGCGCCTCCATCACAGCCCTTGCAGGCGAGCCCGCGTCCAGCATCGCCCACTCTATGCCGCGCCGCTCAATTGTCTCCACGATGCGCTCGCGGCTGGGGCGCATCATCTCCGCATACTCGCCAACGAACTTGTCGCCATACATATCCGCCCGGCCGTCGATGAACGGGCGCACGCCGTTGAAAATGAGAAACCCCCCGAAATTGTACTCATTCAGCACCGGCGTCTTCGCGAGCGCTGCCGGCACATGCGCATAGGCGGCGCCGGGCGATGTAAACATATCCTCGCGCAAGATGGGGTGGGCGAGGCGGACGCTTGTAGCCGCGAACATGGCGGCCAGCGAAACACCCACGGCGGCGGCTGGCCTCCACGTCCATGCCGCGCCGGCGGCGGGCCGCGCCCTCCCCAACGCCAGCCCCAGCGGCCCGGCGAACAGCAGCGTCCAGGCAACGCCAATCAGCATTTGGTGGCGCGCATGCTGGAGGCCCAGATGCGTTAGCCCCATCAGCAAGAGAAGCCGCAGCACGGGCACCCGCACCCCGCGCGTGAAGCCCACATACAGAGCGGCCATCAGCGCCAGTTCCAGCGGCGGGAGGCCATGGAAATCGAGCGGCTTCCACTCGGTGATGAGCGGGAGGCTCTTCATGCTCATCAGCTCGGCGGGGAAGACGAGGCCGTGCCTGCCATGCGGTGTCAGGGCGGCGGCCAGGGTGGCGCAGGCGAGGAACAGCGCCCATTTGCGCGCGGCGCCAGTCCATTGCGCACCGGCGGTAATCGTGGCCTCCAGGCCAAGCGCGCAGGCCATGGCGAGCCCGAAGACGAAGCTGCCGTGGAGGTTCGCCCAGAGCGTCATCAGCGGCAGCATGAGCCACGGCACGCGCCGCCGCTCGCCCGCGATGAGCAGCCCGGCCGTCCAGGCCTCGATCAGGGGGAGCGCCAGGATATGCGGGCGCGCGAGCAGGGAGCCCGCGATGCAGCCAGCGCCGGCGAAGAGTGCCACGCTTGCGGGCAGGGGATCGAGCCAGCGCGAGAGGTGCCAAGCGAGCAGCCCGAGCGTCAGCGCCGCCGCCCCGCCGAACAGGATGAGCACTCCCGCCCAGTCCCCGAGCCGGTAGGCCACGGCCATCATGACCTCCGACAGCCATTCATGCGCTACCCAGGGCGCGCCGGCGAAGGTGTAGGAGAACGGATCGGTGGCGGGCACAGCACGATGCTGCATGATCCAGGCGCCCGCCGCGATATGCAGGTAGGTGTCGGGGTCGTTCAGGATCGCAGGCACGGAGAGGCAGAGGATGAAGCCGCCGAGTGCCGCAGGTATCCAGAGCGGGAGCCATTCGGAAAAGCGCATGCCAAAGCCTTTATGTGGGCCACACGCCCGGGAGCCGGATCGCGGCCATTTCGGGTGCAGCCCTGCCTGCCCGCCGGAGGTCAGCAATAGCAAGCGATCCAGTTCTGCGCTGTTGCCGCGGCGAACCAGATGCAAAATAAAGTGGACGCGGTTACCCGGCGGTGAAGTTGAAGCCGGCAAAGCTTGCGCCGAAAACCTCGCCACGTCATCGCGAACGCGGCGAGCCTACTCCGCCGAAGTAGCTTCCGCCTTCGTAGCCGAAGGGACTTCGGCGGAGTGGGCTCGGCTACGAAGGCGGAAGCAATCCTGAAATTGCAAACGCGACGTTCATTTGTGGACGCCAACGGCGGCCACGGCCGCCTCGCGATGACAGCGGCGCGGGCCAGCCGCGATACCAAACCCGGCTGATCGCTTCCCGGCATTGCAGAAGCCGGGTTACGGCTATCCGGATTGCAAAAGGCGCCGGCGTTTGTTGCGATCCCGGATAACGCCTCCGGAATTTCCGGAACGGCGGTGAGCGAAGCAATCAACTGGATCTCGTTCGTTGAGAAATCGCGCGGGCGGTTGCAATTCCGCTGCGTATCGGCGAAACCTTGCGCCATGCCGCCCGCGGAGTATTCCCTCTTCGATCTGGATGCGCCACTAGAGAAGGCGCAGCAGCAGGCTGCCGTCAACACGGTGCCGGTGCTGCTGCCACTGGCGCTTGAGGAGCCCTACACCTACGCGGTGCCGGAGGGCGAGGCGCTGGCACCCGGAATGTTCGTGGTGGTGCCGCTGGGGCCGATGAAGCGCATCGGCGTCGTCTGGCGCGAGGCGGCCGAGCCGAAACCCTTCGACCCCAAGAAGCTCAAATCCATCGTGGCGGCGCTCGACGTGCCGCCGCTGCCGCCCATCAATCTCGCCTTCGCCGATTGGGTCGCGAACTACACGCTGGCGCCCAAGGGCATGGTGCTGCAGATGATGATGAGTGCGCAGGCTCGTGTTCGAGGCCGAGGAGCCGCGCTGGGGCTTCCGGCTGGGCGGCGCCGCTCCGGCGCGCATGACGGCCGCCCGCGAGCGGGTTCTGGCCGTGCTCGCCGATGGCAAGGTGTGGCCCAAGAAGCTGCTGATGGATGCGGCCCAGGCGAGCGTCGCCGTCATCGACGGTCTTGCCGAGGCGGGCAGCCTGATCCGGGCCGAGCTTCCGCGCGCCCGTCCGCTCGCGCCGAAGCCGGATTTCGCGCAAGCGGACTTATCGGAGAAACAGGCGGCGGCGGCGGCCCAGCTCCGCGAAACCATCGAAAAAGGCGGCTTCAGCGCGACGTTGCTCGACGGCGTCACCGGCTCGGGCAAAACCGAGGTCTATTTCGAGGCGGTCGCGGATGCGCTGCGCCAGGGGGGCGGCCAGGTGCTGATCCTCTTGCCCGAAATCGCGCTGACCAGCCAGTTCCTGGAGCGGTTCGAGAAGCGCTTCGGCTGCCGGCCGGGCGAGTGGCACTCCGCCGTCTCGCCCAAGGAGCGCGCCCGCGTCTGGCGCGGCGTGGCCGAGGGCGATGTGCGCGTGGTGGCGGGCGCGCGCTCGGCGCTGTTCCTGCCCTTCGCGGATCTCAGCCTCATCGTGGTGGACGAAGAGCACGACCCCTCCTTCAAGCAGGACGACCGCGTCATCTATCAGGCCCGCGACATGGCGGTGGTGCGCGCCTCGCTCGGCAAAATCCCCATCGTGGTCAGTTCGGCCACGCCGTCGGTCGAAAGTGTCGTCAATGTGCGGCGCGGGCGCTACGCCCATGCGGTGCTGCCCGCGCGCTTCTCCGGCAACGCATTGCCGCAGGTCGAGGCCGTGGACCTCAAGGCCGTGGCGACGGAGCGGGGCATGTGGCTAAGCCCGCCGATGGTCGAGGCCGTCAACGCGGCGCTTGGCAGGCGCGAGCAGGCGCTCCTGTTCCTGAACCGCCGGGGCTACGCGCCGCTGACGCTGTGCCGCGCCTGCGGCAACCGCTTCACCTGCCCGCAATGCACGGCCTATCTCGTCGAGCACCGCCTGCGCGGCCGGCTGATCTGCCATCATTGCGGCTTCTCGCTGCCGTTCCCGAAGGCGTGCCCGGCCTGCCATCGCGAGGGCGTGCTGGCCGCTTCCGGCCCCGGCATCGAGCGCGTGCTGGAGGAGGTGAAGAACCGCTGGCCCGAGGCGCGCACCTGCGTGCTGTCGAGCGATCTCGTGCCGACCACGGCGGCGCTGCGCGAAATCCTCACGCGCATCACGGAGGGCGAGGCCGATATTATCGTCGGCACGCAGCTCGTCTCGAAGGGGCATAATTTCCCGCAGCTTTCCTTCGTGGGCGTGGTCGATGGCGATCTGAGCCTGGCCACCGCCGACCCGCGCGCGGGCGAGCGCACCTTCCAGCTCTTGCATCAGGTGACGGGCCGGGCAGGGCGGTTTGGCGCGCCGGGCTTCGGGCTGATCCAGACGCATTACCCGGATCATCCGGTGATGCGCGCGCTCGTGACCGGCGACCGGCAGGGGTTTTACGAGGCCGAGATCGCGCTTGCGCGAAGAGGCCGGGCTGCCGCCGTTCGGGCGGCTCGCGGGCATCGTGATACAGGCCAAGGAGCGGCAGGCGGCGGAAGCGTTACGCGCGCGGGCTGGCGCTGGCGGCGCCCGAGGCGCGGCTGATCCAGGTGTTGGGGCCGGTGGAGGCGCCGCTGGCCGTGATCCGGGGGTGGCACCGGCAGCGGCTTTTGGTGAAGGCCGCGCGCGAGGCGGATTTGCAGGGGTATTTGCGGGCGTGGCTCGATGGCGCCGAACAGCCGCGCGGCAGCGTCAAGCTGCATGTGGATGTCGATCCGTATAGCTTTTTGTGAGCGATTTTGTGCGGCTAGCGCCGGCCGGCCGCTCGCGACAGAGTTTGGGCCGCGCACGGGGCGGGCTGAACGCAAACAACCCGCTTGCGTCGATCAGGCGCTGGCTCAACTTGCTGCCGGCCTTCAAGCCGGGACGGTCTCTGCATCGGCGCAACTGGGCGCCACCTCGCCGGATCGCCCGGCGCGAAAGTGGATGAAGCCCTGCAAGAGCTTGCGAAGGACAGCAACAGGTTTATCGCCAGTGCAGCGCAATCCCTGCTGTCGAAAATGGCTGGGGTCACGTCCAGCGGCGCAATCGTCTATAAAGATAGCTCTCAAGGTACGCAAACAACAGCCGCGGGGAACACCGCCCACGCGACACCTTGCCCGGTTGAGGTTTGGCTTGGCGGATAAAATTTAGTAGGCTACTCAACCATTCAATCCCGAGGGAAACAACGGATGTCGATCGACAACGCGGTTCTAAGCTTCGCCGGCTTCATGGTCCTGCTCAGCCTGGCGCTGGGCCATTACGTCAGCGAGTATTGGTTCCTGCTCACGGCCTTTGCCGGGCTGAACATGCTGCAGGCAGGGATTCACAGGCTTCTGCCCGGCCGCGATAATCTTTAAGCCGCTGGGGCTCAAGTCCGGCTGCGCATTCAAGTAGGACGGGGCGCAGGGGCGTCGCTCCACGTCAGGCCTGCCAGGGGAGCGACGGTTATGCGGTTGCGGCCTGTCCCTTTCCATCTGCGTCCGGAAAAGTGCGAAGCGGTTTTCTCGAGAAAGCCGGACGCACTGCCATGGAGAGGCTGGGGTGAGGGGCTGACGCTTTTGAGTCCATCGCAAGCGGGCTCTAAGTGCGGTCCTCGAACGTATCGCAGGCGTTGATCGTGCCCTCGTCGTAGCCCTTCTTGAACCAGTGCATGCGCTGCTCGGAGGTGCCGTGCGTGAAGGAATCCGGCACGGTATAGCCGCGCGTGCTCTTCTGGATGGCGTCGTCGCCGATGGCCTCGGCGGCGTGCAGCGCGCTCTCGATATCGCCCGGCTCAAGCGTCTTGTTGATGCGATCCGTATTCTTGGCCCACACGCCGGCGTAGCAATCGGCCTGCAGTTCCACGCGCACCTGCAGCGCGTTACGTTCCGTGCCGCCCGCCGCCGCCTGCATCTGCTGCACCTTGCCCAGCGTGCCGAGCGAGTTCTGGATATGGTGGCCCACCTCATGCGCGATCACATAGGCTTGCGCGAATTCGCCGGGCGCGTGGAAGCGGCGCTTTAGCTGGTCGTAGAAGGAAAGGTCGATGTAAATCTTGCGGTTGGTTGGGCAGTAGAACGGCCCCGTTTGCGCGCTCGCGAGCCCGCAGCCGGATTGGATGCCGCCACGGAACAGCACGAGCTTCGGCGGGGTGTAGCTGCGGCCCATGTCGCGGAAAGCCTTGGTCCATATCTCCTCGGTGTCGCGCAGCACGACCGAGACGAAGTGCTTCATGGCTGTCGTCGCCGGCGCTGGCGGCCTGTGGCGGAGCGCTGTGCGGCATCTGGATCTGGCGTCCGCCGCCGGGCATCTCCATGCCGCCGCCGCCGCCGCCCAGGATCACGCGCGGGTCGACGCCCAGCAGCAGCGCGATGACGACGATCACCAGAATGCCGATAATGCCGCCGCCGCCTAAGCCGCCTTGCCCCATCGGGATCTGGAAGCCGCCGCCGCCCGGAAACGGCATGCCGAAGCCGCCGCCTGGCCCATCGTTATAGCCGCCCTGCGTCGTAGCGGCGGTCCTCGACGTTGTCGCTTTCGGGGCGGCCTTGCCATCTCATTGAAATCCTCACTCTTGCGCCGGAACGAGCGCCCGCGATTTCTCCGGCGCGATGAGCAGCGCCCGGACGGATTTGGATGCAGCGACAGAGCCTTGATTGACATAAGCCTCGTGGTTGCGCTCGATATCGCGTAGGTCATAGCGGTAATTGACCATCAAGCTCAAGCCCTGCCGTACACCTTTTTCGGAGGTATCCCCGAGCCAATTGAGCCGTTCGAGCCGCGCGCCGTTGCCGAGATGGAAGCGCGCGACCGGATCGAGCGGCCGGCCGGAGCGGTCTTTCGCCAGCAGGTAGTAATGCGCGGCCGCGGCAAGAACGGCGGGGCGAAGCGCGTCCTGCTCCGCCTCCTCCTCGCTCCAGCCTTGCTCGCGGACTTTTTGCAGCAGCGACCGCCCGCCTCGCCGAGATAGGCGAGCTGGCCGTCGGCAAGCGCGCGGAACAGCCAGGAGCGGAACGAGGGGGCTGGCGACAGCGTCACAAAGGTCTTGAGCGAGGGAATCTCCCTGGTCAGTTCCTCGACCACCTGTTTGATCAGGAAATTGCCGAAGGAGATGCCGCGCAAGCCTTCCTGGCAGTTCGAGATCGAATAGAACACCGCGACCGAGGGCTCCGGGTCGGCGTCCTCGGCGCCCGCCTTCCGATTCCAGCAGCGTGTGGATCGAGCGCGGGATATCGCCGCAGAGCGCCACCTCGACGAAGATCAGCGGCTCGTCGACCAGGGCGGGATGGAAAAACGCGAAGCAGCGGCGGTCGTGCGGGTCGAGCCGGCGGCGGAGATCGTCCCAGCCCTTGATCTCGTGCACCGCTTCGTAGGCGATGATCTTTTCGAGGATGGAGGCCGGGCTCGACCAGGACATGCGCGAGAGCACGAGGAAGCCCCGGTTGAACCAGGAGCTGAACAGATGCACGAAGTCGCGGTCCACGCCTGTAAGGCTGGTATTCATGCGCTGCAGCAGGTCCTCGCGCATGCGGACCAAGGCCGCCGTTCCGCCGGGCGCCAGATTGAGCCGGCGCAGAAGCTCCTGCCGGGGCAACTCGACGGCCATCGCCAGCCGCTCCAGCGTCTCGGGACCGGGCTCTTTCAGGTAGGCTTCGGCGGCCTTCGTGGCCTCGCCCGCGCTGGGCACGAACCGGCTCGCCAGGAACGCGAAGATGGCGTCCCTGCCCGCCGGGTCCGCTTCCTCGTAGCGATCCAGGATGCGCCTGGCCAGCGCCACGCCCGAGGCCTCGCCCCGGCTCGACGCCAGCCCCTCGCACAGGCTTTCGAAACTTTCCTCCCCGCTCGCGGCAATCAGCGAGGGCAGATCGAGGATCTGCCGGCCCCGCTCCGAAATCTTGGCGAGGATTTCCTGGAAAAATGAGACATCCATTGTTAGCTTCCGCTCGTCTGACGTTCCATTTCCGCGCAAGGCGTCGACGATAGCACGGCCTCACCCGTCCAAGGATGATACAGGGAAGTGGAGCAACCCTTGCGGCGTTCGGCTGTTAGAAAAAAGCGATCTTCACCGGTTAAGATAGTGCCGTTATTCCCCGATTGCAGGAGCGAGCCATGAATGCGTCCCAGGCCGAGAGGCTTACTGCGGTCATCGAGGAGGAAATCCTCTCCCTCAGGCTCAAGCCTGGCGATAGGCTCGATGAGGTGCGCCTTGCCCAAAGGTATGGCACCTCGCGGACGCCGGTCCGGGAAGCGCTCCGCCAGCTTTCCGCGAACGGGTTGATCGAGCTTCGGCCGCACAGAGGCGCCGTGGTCGCCAAGCTCGGGATACGCGAGCTTATCGACGTGCTGGAAGTCATGGCCGAGCTTGAAGGAGCGTGCGGACGGCTTGCCGCGAAGGCCAGCTTCAAGAGCGATTTGGAAGAGATCGAGAACGCGCTGGCTCTTTGCCGGAACCACGCTTCGGCGAACGACATTCAAGGCTACAAGGCCGCCAATGAAACCTTCCACGAGACGATTTACCGGGCGAGCCGCAATAGCTGTCTCATCAGCTCTGACCCTCGGCACCCGCAAGCGCGTCGCTACCTACCGGCGGGTGCAGCTTGAGCATGCGAAGAGGCTGGATGTCTCCGTCGCGGACCATGAGCGCATCGCGCAGGCCATAGCGCAGGGCCTCGCGGAGGAGGCCGACCGTCTGCTGCAGCTGCATATCCTGAATATTGGCGCCGACCTGCGCCGGCTCTTTGCGATGGTGTCGCCGCACGAATTTGCCCGGCCGCCGGCAGGAGGACAAGCCCTGCATGAAGGGCTCCCCCGCACGGAGTAGGATGGGGAGCCGTCATCCCGCAAATGCCGGAGGCACTATCAGGGATCGTTACAAACGCCGACGCCTGTTGCGATCCCGGACAGCCGCAAGCGGCTTCCGCGATGAGGGGCGCGGAACTCTTCATCCGGATTTGGTATTATCGAGGTAAATGGTCGGAGCGAGAGGATTTGAACCTCCGACCCTCGGTCCCCCAGACCGATGCGCTAACCGGGCTGCGCTACGCTCCGTTATCCGGCACTCTGATGACTATTGAGGAGTCCGTCAAGTGGCGTCACGCGTCCCGGCGTGACGAAGGGGCAGGTTTTTTTTCCGAATTGGATTTCGGCGGCTTGGCGGAGTTGCCTGTTTTTGTGGCCTTGGCCGGTTTGGCCGGCTTTCCACCTTGCTGGACTTTTCCACCTTGCTGGCCTTGGCGGATTTGTCCGCCTTGGGGGATTTGGCAGATTTGCCCCCGGCGGCGGGTTTTTCTGCCTCCGCCGGCTTGACGGGCTTTGAAAGCGTCGCGTTGATGCGGTCTTTCATAATATTGCTCGCCTTGAAGACGATGACCTGCCGCGGCGTGATCGGCACGACCTCCCCTGTCTTGGGATTCCTGCCCACCCGCTCCGATTTCTGGCGCAGGCCGAAGGAGCCGAAAGACGAAAGCTTGATGGCTTCCCCACGTTCAAGAGCGTAAACTATCTGCTTCAGCACGAACTCGACCAAGTTCAGCAGCCTCGTTTCGAGGCAAACCGACTTTTTCGAAGACCGCTTCCGCCAAATCAGCCCGCGTTAGCGTTTTTCCATTGAGCGCCATGGTGCGCTATCCCTCCCCGCAGAGCAAAAGCGATAGGTAAATACTAATGCGTAAACGAATTTATAGCAAATACTAAGCTCTGAAATTCTCGTTGTAAGTCAACATTTTTTTGCCCGCCGCGGTGTGGCGGCGGACATTCCCGGAGAAATGTATACAATTGGACTTTACCACCGGACGAGATTGGCGCCCCAAGTGAAACCGCCGCCCATGGCCTCGAAGAGCACGAGGTCTCCCCGCTTGATACGGCCATCCCGAACGGCTGTCACCAGCGCCAGCGGAATCGAGGCGGCGGAGGTGTTTCCGTGCCGGTCCAGGGTCACGACCACTTTCTCAGGGGCGATGCCAACCTTCTTGGCGGTTCCGTCGAGAATGCGCTTGTTGGCCTGGTGTGGCACGAACCAGTCAATGTCGCTGGGCGTCAGTTTATATTTGGCGAGCGTCTCCTCGACGACCTCGGCGATGGCATTCACCGCAAAGCGGAAGACCTCCTTGCCGTGCATGCGCAAACGTCCGACCGTTTGCGTCGCGGACGGACCTCCGTCCACATACAATTTGTCCCGGTGGCGGCCGTCCGAGCGCAGCAGAGACCCGATCACGCAGCGCTCGCGCATCGGGTCCTTGACCAGGCAGGACTTCGAGGATGACTGCGCCGGCGCCGTCGCCGAAGAGCACGCAAGTGGTGCGGTCCTCCCAATCGAGGATGCGCGAGAACGTTTCGGCGCCGATGACGAGCGCACGCTTGCCGTGCCCCGCGCGCAAGAAATTGTCCGCCGTCGCGAGCGCGTAAGCGAAGCCCGAACACACCGCTTGCAGGTCGAAGGCAAAACCCTGGGTCATGCCAAGCGCCGCCTGAACGGCGGTTGCTGTCGCCGGGAACGTAAGGTCTGGCGTGGAGGTTGCGAGCACGATGAAATCGATATCGCGGGGATCGAGGCCCGCGTCGTTCAAGGCATCGCGCGCCGCGGCAAGGGCGAGATCCGAGGTCTTTTCGCCCTCCGCCGCAATGTGGCGCGCCTTGATGCCGGTCCGCTCGGTGATCCACTCGTCGTTGGTGTCCACCATGCGGGCGAGGTCGGCATTCGTCAGGATTTTGCTGGGAAGATACGAACCACAGCCAACTACTACGGATCTGGTTTCTGTCACTGAGCAATTGCCTTTAGGGCTGTTTCCGTTTTTGTTTGAAGGGCATTGTGGAAGCGCTCGACATCCCGCGCTATGCTGGCCACAAGCTCGCTTGCCGCCATGTCGTAGCCCAGATCGATAGCGCTTGCAAAGCCCACGGCATCGGCGCCGCCATGACTTTTTATTACAAGACCGTTCAAACCGAGAAACATCGCCCCATTCATTTTTCTTACGTCCATCTTTGCTCTTAAAGCCTGGAAGGCGCCTTGCGCTAGAACGGCGCCGACACGGGCCATGAGCGAGCGATTCATCGCGGCCTTGAGATAGCCGCTGATCTGCTTTGCCGTGCCCTCGGCCGTCTTGAGCGCGATATTGCCGGTAAAGCCTTCGGTCACAACGACGTCCACGAGGCCTTTGCCCAGGGCGTCGCCCTCGATAAAACCCTTATACTCAATGGGAAGGCCGGGAGCGCGAAGTGCGGCGGAGGCCGCCTTTACCTCGTCGAGGCCCTTTATCTCCTCAACGCCGATATTAAGCAGGCCGACGCTGGGCCTTTCGACCGAGAACAAGGCGCGGGCAAGTGCCGCGCCCATGCCGGCGTTGTCCACGAGCGTGCGTGCGCTGGCCCCGACATTGGCGCCCACATCGAGCACGACACTCTCGCTTGTCAGCGTCGGCCACAGCGCCGCCATCGCGGGGCGTTCGATTCCCGGCAGCATGCGCAGGCAGAATCTGGACATCGCCATCAAGGCCCCGGTGTTGCCCGCGGAGACCGCGGCTTGGGCCTCGCCGTTCTTGACAGCCTGGAGGGCTAGCCACATGCTGCTCTTCCCGCGCCCACGGCGAAGAGCTTGGCTCGGCTTCTCGTCCATCGACACGGCAAGGTCGGTGTGAACGATCCGGCTGACGCTTGCGAGCGGAGAACCATCGGTCATCTGCTCGCGAATTTCAGACTCGCGGCCGAAAAAAATGTAATGCGTATCGGGATGCCTGATCAGCGAGAGCGCCGCGGCTGGGATCACTACGGACGGGCCAAAATCTCCACCCATCGCGTCAAGCGCAATTGTTACAGGCGACCCCATCTTGCAAAAATCCAAACCCCGCGCCGCGACATAAGGGCTCAGCCAGGAGCCCAGGCGGCTGAACATACTGTATTAGCCTCAGGTGACAACCAAAATATTGTGTCGCGGCAGCGAATGTGCGGCGACGCTACTTGCTCTCCGGAGGAGCGTCCGGTTTCAATAGCACGAGCTTTGCGAATGGGCCCGGCTCCGGTTCGGCTTGAGGCGGGGTCCAATCGAACTTGTCATCCGGATTGCGCGGATACGGATCGAGCGCCAGCGTGAAAAGCTCGGACAGCAGCGCACCGGCCGGTATGCGGCCAGCCACGATCGGCTCGGGCACGTCGGCATCGAACGGGGCGTCCTCTAGCGCTCTCGCCGATTGCCTCGGCGGGCCAATACTCGACCGAGAAGCTCTCTTGGATGGAGGAGTGGACCGGCTCAAGATTGACACTGCTTGCCTGCACCACGCTCGCCTGGAGCGATCCCGACACGCGGTATCTCCCCCCGGCAAGCGGAGAGAGTTCTAAGCCGTGCCGTGAAGTCCGTCACGGCCTCGATCCCGGCATAGCGTTTGAGGGCGTCGAGTTCCCTGGCATTCGCCTCATAGGACAAATCCACGGCGAATGCGCGGCCGAAGTGAGTATCGACGCTCCAATGGAGCGGTGGGGTCCATCCATAGGCGCCTCTGACAGCCGTCAGACGGCCTGCTTCAATCCGTAAAGCTCAGGGAAATTGAGATGTCCTTGCAGCAACAGATTGAGCGGCATCTCCCCAATATTCCGGATCGACTGGAAGATATAGGCAGCCAGCTCGTCCGCCGCGACATTGGCGTTCTCGTCGCCGGACTGGAAGCTCTTCCAGATCGCGTCGGCGAGCGCGCTCCTGTTTCTCCGCTCCACCGAATTCGTGTACACGATGAGCTGCCGGTAGAACGAGATCCGCGATCTTGCGGACTTCCTGGCCCACATAAACGTCGGCGATGCCGAGGTCGCGCACCATGCTATCCATTTCGCGCACGAAAGCCTCGATGATCTCCTTGCCAAGAAGCTTTCCTTCATTGGCGCCGAGCTTCAAGTTCTGCATCACGACGAACATGTGAATGACGAGCATATCGAAACGCCCAGACAGCGTGTCCGGTACACCGCATCTCACATAAAAGACAGGATTGCGCGACTGCGCCACAATCGAATCGTATATTTTCTCAGCAGCCTCACGGCGGGCTGAACGTTCTGCGAACCAGCGGAACATGCTTCGGCCTAGACTCCAGTTGTGCGCTACCCCACCACTGTACCTTATAATGCCTTAATCGCATCAGAAAAGGTTGCAATCACCTTGCGGCAAAGTTACGTCAAGGGCAAGCGCTGACATAGCCAGACAGCAATTTTGAGGGCCGAATGTCAAATCAATCCTGCAGTCCGGGTCAAAGGAAGTGCATAATTTCATTCCGGCGCGGCCTCAGGGGAGCGGCCTGGGGCGCTGTACTGGCGAGCGGCCTGCTTTTGGCAGGGTGCGGCAATACGGTCATCCGGCAGGGCCACCTGTTCCACGAGGAGGATGTTGCGCAGATCAAGCCCGGAATGGGCAAGGATCAGGTTGTTCTCGCGCTGGGCACACCCGATACTCAGTCCACCTCAGGTGGCGGTTCGTATTACTACATCTCGCAGACCGCGAACCAGCCGATGCCGTTCATGAAAGCCCGAGGTGACAGACCGGCGAATCGTCGCCGTCTACTTCGACAAGAAGGACCGGGTCGAGCAGATCGCCAATTACGGCATGAAAGACGGCAAGGTGTTCGATTTCGTCAAGCGCGAAACGCCGGGCTACAGCCGCGACCAGGGCATTCTCAAGGAGCTGTTCCGCGATATCGGCATGGGGCCGTCGATCCCGGGCATCGGCAACAGCGAGAAGGTGCCAGGGCAATAATACTGGCCGCCGTAGCTTGCCGAAGTTCTCCGTCGTTGCGAGTTTCGCACCGGCCGGGGCGGCCGGCCCTTCCGGACGAAACTGCGGAAACCCTTTCACGCCAGCTCTCTCCCCAATGGGGGAGAGGGAGTTGGCTGCGGCCCTTCCATTAAGGCGGGAGGGCAATTCCAGGGTTCCCTCGCCCCAACGGGGAGAGGGACAGGGTGAGGGGGTCTTGCGACACGGGTTTCTTTAGGGCTACAGCCCCGAAGCAATCCAGAGCAACGCGCCGCGCGATTTTTGTCATTTATCGCTACGGTCGAAAAGGCAGCCTCGCGATAACGCGCGTTGCCGCGGAACGATCAGGACTTTTGACAATTGGTGTCCCGGTCCACCGCTAGCGCCATGGTGGATGCACGCGGCCTCAGGCTGACGCTGCTTCGGGACTGCAAGAGTTATCGCGTCTTTACGATCAGGCCGTCGGGACTGTTCTCGATGGCAAGCCCCTGTGCGCTTGCCATCGCCGTGAGCCGCCCTGCGCCGCCCGGGAAATCGAAGGAGATGGTGGCGTTCCTCGGATTGACGGACTTCAGATCCCAGTTCTGCACCCCAGGCAGATGCTGAAGCCGTGTCCGGATCGCCTGCCATTCCTTGAGACCCGAGAATTGCGCGGTAATCAGGACGGAACTGACCTCTCCGGTCATATATCCAGTGCTGGCGGGCGCCTCCGTCCCGCCGGCTGCGGACTCGGACTGCACGAACGAATTGCGCGTCAGTTTCCAGCGCTCCTGCACCGTATCGAAGGCAAGCCGCGCCGCCGCCCGCATCGGAGACTCGTCCGCGGCGTCCTGCGGCGTCACCTTGCGCTGCAGCGAGAAGAGCCCCGTAGCGTCGGTCCCGGCGAGCCTCAAGGTCAGGACGTTACTGCCGCCGCCGGTGCTGGCCACCGCGAGCACCAATTGCGAGGTATGGTACTGCGCTTTCAAGGAACTCCACGCCCGCCGATGCGTTGGTGGCGTAAGAATTGGCCATGGCGGCGGTTATGTCGCCACGGATGGGGGCCACCTTGGCCGGAACCAGGGCGTGGCCCAGATCGAGTTCAAGCAGCGCGCTGCGCCAGGGATTGCGGTCGCCGGTGCGGGCCGTGCCGTCCTCTATCAAGACGGGTACGATCAGGATTTCGGGGCCGCGGTCCAGGATCGGGATGACCCCGCTTCGGGAAAAGAGCGCGTTTATGGCCCGCTCGGAGAAGGTCACGCCAAACGTGGCGACGTAGCTGGTGCCAGTAACGCCTTCGCCCCTGATCTGGAGGTCGGAGACGAGCCGCTCCACTTCCTCGGGTGGTATGTCCGGAATGCGGGGCGCCGCCCTGAAATCGGTCAGACGCGAAACCAGCACGCGGAATGCGCGCGCTTCGGCGTTCCGCGTCGCGAGCTTCTTGGCCTCGACCGAGTCGGCAGCTTCCGCTTCGACGGTCAAATTGGCGACCGTAAACGGGCTCTGGCCCTTCTGTGCCAGGGCGGGCGCGGTGCAAAGCAGCAGCGCCGGCAATGTCCGCACCAAGAACTTGGCTGCAACCGTCCACGCCATGAAAGGAACTCCCCGCTCGTCAGGCCGGTGGCGCTTGTGTAGACTGCGCGCGCCGTGTTACCCCCTCTTTAATCGGTGTGCCAAGGTGCTGCAAGCCTTTGCCGTTACCGTCATCCAGTGCGCATTGCAGCATGCAATGCTGCTGTGCGGACACGGGATCGTTGCAGATGCCGGCGCCCTTTAAGATCCCGGATACGGCGCGGGCGCCGTTCCGGGATGACGAAAAAGCCAGGCGTCCTTTCTTGCGCAAGGCGCGCATTGGACGACGCCCTAACAGACAGCCGTGAACATCCCCATGTCCAACAGCACAACAGGAAAACCAGCGGGCTCCTATGCGGAGGCGGGCGTCGACATCGATGCCGGCGACGCGCTTGTGGAGAGAATAAAGCCGTTCGCCAAGGCGAGCGCCAGGCCCGGCACGACAGCGGCGCTTGGCGGCTTCGGCGGGCTCTTCGATTTGAAAGCGGCGGGATTTACCGATCCCATCCTGGTCGCCTCGAACGATGGCGTTGGCACCAAGGTCAAGATCGCGGCCGAAACCGGCCTGCACGATACGATCGGCATCGACCTTGTGGCGATGTGCGTGAACGACGTAGTGGTGCAGGGGGCCGAGCCGCTGTTCTTCCTCGACTATTTCGCCAGCGGCAAGCTCGATACGGAGGTGGCGGCGCGCGTGGTCGCGGGCATTGCCGAAGGCTGCAGGCAGGCGGGTGCGGCCCTGATCGGCGGCGAGACGGCGGAAATGCCCGGCATGTATGCGCAGGGCGACTACGATCTCGCGGGCTTCTGCGTCGGCGCGGCCGAGCGGGGCAGGCTCTTGCCGCGCGAAGATGTGGCGGAGGGCGACCTGCTGATCGGTGTCGCGTCTTCCGGCGTGCATTCGAACGGCTTCTCGCTGGTGCGCAAGATCGTTCGCGACGCGGGGCTGTCATGGCAAGACGCTGCGCCGTTCGACCCATCGGTGAGCCTGGGCCGCGCGCTGATCGAGCCCACCCGCATCTATGTGAAGCCGGCGCTTGCGGCCCACGCGGGGGGCTGCGCGAAGGCGTTCGCCCACATCACGGGCGGCGGCCTGCCGGGCAACGTGCCGCGCGTGCTGCCGGAAGGCTTCGGGCTCGACATCGACCTTGGCGCGATACATTGCCCGCCCGTGTTCCATTGGCTGGCGAAGGCAGGCAAGGTCGAAGAGGCGGAGATGCTGCGCACATTCAATTGCGGCGTGGGCTTCGTGGCCATCGTTGCCCCACACGATGCCACGGCCATCGACCAGTTCTTCCAGGCCCATGGCGAGCGCGCGTTTCCCATCGGCGTCGTGAAAAAGCGCGGGTCCGGCGAGCCTTTGGTTCGATATACCGGCAAGCTCGGGGCGTGCCAATGAGCGGGCGCAAGCGCGTGGGCGTGCTGATCTCCGGGCGCGGCAGCAATCTCGCTTCGCTGATCGAGGCGGCCAAGGAGGCGGATTTCCCGGCGGAGATCGTGCTCGCCGTCTCGAACAAGGCGGATGCGCTGGGGCTCAAGCGCGCCGAGGCGGCCGGGATCGCGACGGCGGTCATCGATCACAAGGCTTACAAGGGCCGCGAGGCGTTCGATGCGGCCGTGACCGCGGCGCTCAAGGATGCGCGTGTGGATATCGTCTGCAATGCGGGCTTCATGCGGCTGCATTCGGCGGCGTTCGTGCGCGAATGGTCCGGCCGCCAGCTCAACATCCATCCTTCGCTGCTGCCAGCGTTCCGGGGGCTTCATCCGCATGCACAGGCGCTCGAAGCAGGCGTCCGCGTGGCGGGGGCGACTGTGCATTTCGTGAGCGAGGACATGGATGCGGGGCCGATTGTCGCGCAAGGGGCTGTGCCCGTGCTGCCTGGCGACGACGAGGACGCGCTATCCGCGCGTATATTGGCCATGGAGCACCGGTTGTTCCCGCTGGCGCTGCGGCTGGTGGCAACCGGCGCCGCCCGGCTCGAAGGTGGGCGGGTTATATACGCCGGGGATGCGTCCCCGCCCTTTATCGTCTAGCCGTCCAAGGGTTCGATCTGAAGGCCTGACTCGCGCAAAGGCGAAGCCGCGAAAAACTCCGCGAGTGTGCCTGTGCGCTTGGCCCGGCGCGACCATTTCTCCGCCGATATGATGACAGCCGTCGTGCGGCCGTTCCGGGTAATGGTCTGCGGGCCGGAGGAAACGGCTAAGTCGATGACTTCGCTAAATTTTGCTTTCGCTTCGGCGATTGTCCAAATGTCCGCGGTCATGCCATTCGATCCTATAGCGCTCACGCTAGTCATAATAGTCATTCTATCGTTAAACTGCAATTCATCCTGCGATGACATGCTTTCCGGGACGCGGCCTTCCTTTTCGAGCGTTAGCGCGACGAGCCCTTCCATCGCATCACGCGCCATCTCCCGCGCCCCCGCCAGCGTTCCGCGTCAAAGCAGGGCGTTAGCGAGGGAATCGCCCGCGTCTGTGCCTGCCGGGTGACAGCGCGAAAATCCGTTAGCCAGATCAAGGCAGTGCCAGCTTCAGCGGAGCTTGCCCGCAAGATTGCATCAACAGCCTATGCACCGGATGCCCCCAAAACGCGGCCGAGCATACGCTTGCTTGGCCGGGCCAGGGATGGCATTCGAAGTTCTCGTGTACCGCGTAAAACGATGATGGTGCAACCAAAGCGGGATTGTCATGTTAGTTGGGAAGTATTTTCGTGCGTGCGCCGCTGCGGCCGGCGTTGCGATCACGGTATGCGCGGCTCAGGCAGCGGATTTCTACAACGGCGGCTATGGCGGTTACAGTGGGGGATGCGGCTACAAGGACGCGGGAGCGTGCGCTGCTCCGCCGTTCTTCCTCTGGCAGGGGGTCTATGCGGGCGGCTTCGGCGGCGTGGCCTGGTCCTCCATCCAGGCGGCGGACAATGTCATAGTCCTTACAAGCTCAGGCATCGTTCCGGTTGGCCCCTTGAGCAGCACCGGGCTGATGGGCGGCGTGCAGCTTGGCTACAATCTTCAGTATGGCAGGTTCGTGTACGGCGTCGAGGCTGAGCTTGGCGGGCTCGACGATGGCGTCAGCTTGACCTTCACCAACCGCTCCCTGGCTGGGCTCCTGCAAATCAAAAGCTCCGGCGGCTTTTTCGGCGATTTCGCCGGCCGGGCGGGCATCCTGAGCTGGAATACGCTGTTCTACGCCAAAGCCGGTTTCGCGTTTTTCGCGGGCGATGTCCGCCTGTCCGATGGCCAAGGCGGGGTACTTCAGGATAGCGGCACGTTCACGGGGTGGACGGTTGGCGCAGGCGTCGAATATCCGCTCGCGCCAAATTGGACGGTGAAGGCCGAGTACCAGTATTTCGACCTGGTAAACAGCAATTCCGGCTGCTGCCTAGGCGGTGCAAATGCTAGCGTCAACAATACAATCACAGCTAACGCGGTGAAGATCGGGTTCAACTGGTTCGTACATGCGATCCCTGCGCCGCTGTTCTAGTACATTCTGCCGGAAACCCGTCATTGCGAGCGAAGCGAAGCAATCGAGAAGCCGGAATCACAGCGCCGGTATCTGGATCGCCACGGCCGCCAAGGCGGCCTCGCGATGACGGCGTTGTGCGCCACGGGCCACAATAATACATGAGCGCAGCCTCGAATGCGGTCATGCGGGGGGCGCCATCCAGGTCCGGCGGCAGTCCGGCCTGGATGGCACGCCAATTCCGGCAAAGGCGCCCGCGGCGGCCCCGCTTTCCGGAACAGGGCATTTTTATTCGCAGGCCAGTTCCTGGCACTGGGCCGTTAACGCTTTTTTAACCATCCGCGCGCTAAATAACACCAAGAACACGCATAGGTTGCACAAACTCAGGGACTCGCGTTTCCCTTGGGCGTGTTAGTCGATAGTGAGCGGGGATTTTATGTTAGTCAGTAACAGAGTCCATTCATGCGCCGCCGCGTTCGGCGTCATGATCGCCGCAAGTCCGGCTTTGGCCGCCGACCCCTACGGCGGCAACCCCGGAGGCGGCTATAAGGACCCCCCTGTGGCGGTGTATGTCCCCAACTGGGCGGGGTTCTATCTCGGGCCGTCCTTCGGCTGGTCCTGGTCCTCCATAAACGTCGGCAACAACACCATCGTCATCGGCAACAACGGCAGCGTGCCCTTTTCGAGCCCGGGCACCAGCGGGATGATCGGCGGCGCTCAGCTCGGCTACAATATGCAGGCCGGCAATTTCGTCTATGGCATCGAACTCGATTTCGGCGGGCTGGATACGTCGGGAACCGGCACCAAGGTGGACCCCTTAGACCCCCGCTAGGGTCGTCACCGTAAAGAGCAGTGGCGGCTTCTATGGCGACGTCACGGGCCGCGCGGGCCTCACCGTCGGCCCCGCGATGCTCTACGCGAAGGGAGGCTTCGCGTACTTCACCGGCAATGTACAGGTAACCGACGCTTTTGACGGCATCTTTCAGAACAGCGGCGTCTTCACCGGCTGGACCGTTGGCGGCGGCCTCGAATACAAGCTCACGCGCACGCTGACGATGAAGGCGGAATATCTATATTTCGATTTAGACAACTCAAATTTTAGCTGCTGCCTATCGTCGTCTTCCGGAAAGGTGGACGACAATATCACCGCCAATACGTTCAGGCTTGGCCTGAACTTCTATTTGAACGACCTGCGCTCACCCCTCGAGTAGCCCGCTCGCGAGCGCAGCCTTGAGTCCAGGAGTGTCTTTGGCCCCCCCTTCCCCAGAGGCCTCCTGGATTCCCCCTTCCGCTAGAGTGCGTCCGGAAAAGTGCGAAGCGGTTTTCGGATAAAGACGCACGATAAAACAAAAAACTTAGAGCCCGTTTTTGATTCCATCAAAAGCGGATAGGCTCTAACTTCTGCGTGAGCTGATTGCGAAGCGCAGGCCGCTGCAGTATTAACGGCGCCCAAGCAACAAGCGGCGCGGGCAATGCAGCGCGGAGGAAACATGCTGAATTTGGCGGCATTGGAACAGGCATCTGTCCATGTAAATCCGTTTCCTTTCCTCGCCGTCCCCAATTTCATCGACGGCAATGCGCTGGAGTTGATCGAGAAAGACTATCCGGCCGTGTCGAAGCCGGGCAGCTTTCCTTTGGAAACACTGCGCTTCGGACCAGGCTTTGCAAGCTTCATGGCGGAGCTTCGCCGGCCCGTATTCCGCGACATCGTGGGGAAGAAGCTCGGCATCGACCTGAGCAGGCGCCCGGCCACCATCACGGTGCGGGGGCGCGCGCGCGAGCGGGACGGGCAAATCCATCTCGACAGCAAGAGCAAGCTCGTGACCGTGCTGATCTATATGAACGGCAAGTGGGAGGCCGATGGCGGCCGGTTGCGGCTGCTCAAATCGCCCAACAATCTCGACGATATGGCGATGGAGGTACCGCCCGCGCGCGGAACGCTGCTCGCATTCCTCAACACCGGGAATGCCTGGCACGGGCACAAGCCCTTCGAGGGCGAGCGGCGCGTGATTCAGCTCAACTGGGTGCGCGGGCCGTGGGTGGTCTGGCGCGAAAAGGCGCGTCACAGCCTTTCCGCGATGGTGAAGACGTTGAACGGCTAGGGGCTGGCCGTCATCGCGAGGCGGCAACGCCGCCGTGGCGATCCAGAAGGCGCATCCGCAACTCCTGGATTGCTTCGCTCCGCTCGCAATGACGGCGCATGGGTAACAAGGGTTTGCGTAACATATGCCGCTTAAGATCGAGACATTCAGCAACGTATCGGGCGGCAACGCCTTTTTCAAAGCGCTCACGCACCCGCTCGCGGCGGAGAAGGCGCGGCGGCTGCTTCGCTCGCTTGCCGCGGAAGGTCCGGTTGCGATCTACGATCCGCTGAACGTTTGCGATGTGGCGGCCCAGGCCTTGGGGATCGCGGGGCTGCCGCTCGCGGGCTATTATGTGCAGGACGTGGAACGCGAGGGCCGCGTTTTCGCAGGCCATGCGGCGCAGCTCGTCACCGCCCTGCCGGAGTGCAAGGCCGGGGCGTTGCTGATAACCGCGTTCGACGCCCCGCGTCTCGCCGCGCAAATCAAGCACCTGCTGCCGCCCGGCATGGAGGTGCATAGCCTCGACGCGCTACGCCTGCCGGACGCGATGCAAAGCGACCGCGCGCGCTACCTCTCGCCGCTGAATTTCGCGACCAATTTCGTGTTCTTCCGCGACGGCGGCGGCCATCACACGCGGCTCGTCACCGCGAATTACTGGGGCGCGTATGGCGCCAAGAACGTCCGTTTCTGGTGCAGGCTTTTCGATGGCGCCGGCAAGCGGCTTGCGCAATGGGAGGAGCCCGCCGGCCCCGCGAACAGCGCGATCGTGCTCGACAGCGCGCGGATACGGGCACGGTTCAAGCTGCCCGAGTTCGCTGGGCAGCTTTTCGTCCACGCCACCGGCATCGCCGGCCACGATGTGGTGAAATACGCGCTCGACACCTATGGCGATGGCGAAGGCGCGCTCTCCTGCACGCACGACGCCAATTCCTGGCCCGCGGATTTCTATGCCGGCCTGCCCGCGCCCGCAGAGGGCGAGGAGGTGGTGCTCTGGCTGCAAAACAGCCAGCCCTTCGAGATACCGGCGGGCGAGATCGGGCTGAACGTCATGGGCGGCGCCGATACGGTTCCGCTTCAAGAGGCGGTTGCTCCCTTCGCCACCCGGCGCCTGAGCGTATCGCGGAGCTTCTGCCGGATGCGCGCTGGCCGCAGCAGGTGGAGATCGCGGCGGGGAAATATATGGTCCGCCCGCGCTACGAGGTGTTCGCGAAGGACGGCCGCCAGCGCATCGCCCATGTGAATGTCGAGCGGACCGATCTTGCGCCCGATCCGAAGCTTGCCGGGCTCGGGGCCGCGATGGGCAAGGGGCACATCCTGCCCGCGCCGGTGCTGCCGCTTGCCCGGTTCGATTCCCTTATCCTGCCCACGCCGATGGCGCGCGGCATCGCGCACTTCCCGCTGACGGCGACGATCTACGATGCGGGCGGGGAGGCGGCCGCCGAGCATCGCTTCGGCAACCTGCCACGCGATCACGCGAGCCTGCTCGATGTCAGCGCCCTGCTGGCGGAGAAGGGCAGGGCGCTGCCCTCCGGTTCCGGCCACGTCGAGCTGACCTACGATTTCGAGGCGGGGCACGACGCGGACGGCTGGATGCACGCGCTGTTCCGCTACCGCGACCGGGTAAGCGGCCACGCCGCCGAAAGCTCCTTCGGCAGCCACATCTTCAACTCCGTGCTCGTCTACAAGAACGAGCCGCAAAGCTATTCGGGCCGGGCGCCGGGGCTGACCACGCGGCTGTTCCTGCGGATCGGGCAAAAGCCCTACGATACGCTGTGCCACCTGATCTATCCGGCGTCCACGCCTTGGCATGCGGCATCGGACACGGCGTTGATCCTCACCTCGAACCGGGGCGAGGAAATCGCGCGGGCGCATGCCGCAATCCCCTGCAACGGCTCCCATCACTGGCGGGTGAGCGAGACCTTCGAGGCCAAGGCGCTCGAAGCGGCGGGGGAGGGCGCCTACGTCATCGTCCGCGACACCACCTGCCGGCTGTTCGGCTATCACGGGCTCGTCCGTGGCGATGCGTCGTTCAGCCTCGACCATATGTTCGGGTTCTAGCGGTGACAGGCCGGCACCTGGTACCCGCTTCGCTTTCCGGCCCGGGGTGTGAGGCACGGAGTTCTTTAGGCAAGTAAAAAAGCCCTCCGAAGAGGAGGGCTCTCAATCTCAGAACGCATGCTGTTTCCGGTGTTTCAACGCTTGCCGGCGGCAGGCTGCTGGTTGGTTGAAAAATCCAGCCCCGGCTTTGGCAGCCCTGACGGCAGTTTTGGTGCAGCTTGGTTTGGCAAAACCAGGATGGGGCCTGACTGCCCGAGCGCCGGCAGCTTGAAGGTATCTTTCGGTAGCTCCAAGCGCGGAAGGATCATCGGTTTCGATGCATCGTTCGGTGAGCCCACGGCCGGCCAGTTCACCGGTTTCGATGGATCGTTCGGTAATCCGACGGCCGGCAAGGTCATCGGCTTGAACGTATTGCCCGGCGACGCCACCGCTGGCAAGTTCGTTGGCTTCTGTGCATCGCTTGGCAATGCCACCACGGGCAAGTTCAACGGCTTCTGTTTATCGTTCGGCGTTGCCACGTCCGGCGAGTTCGCGGGTTTCGATGTGTCGCCCGGTGCTGCCACGTCCGGCGAGTTCACCGGCTTCTGCGGGTCTTTTAGGCCCAGATACACCACCGGCTTCTGCGGATCGTTCGGTGCCGCTAAGATCGGCCCCGTAACCAGCTTGAAGGGCTCCCCATGATGCAGGAAATTCGTCCAGAATGGCACAATGGCCTTATGTTGCAGGAAATTAGTCCAGAATATCTTTGTTTTGTCTCCGAGCTGCTTTTCGTCCTGCGCAATCTGGCTTCGCGCGTCCTTAATCTTCTGCGCGAGCGCCAATTCGTCAGGCGTTAAATCGTTCTTGCCATTCTTTATGTCCAGCAATAGCTGCCTTATCTCGTGCACATCGAGTTTTTCATTGCCCCTTATGTCTTGCAGAAGCTGCCTTATGTCTTGCGCGACCTCTTTTCGCTGGCTCGCTATGTCCTGCAAAAGCTCCGCCACTGTTTTTCCAGTGTCCTGAGTGCTTGCGGGTGAGGTACTTCCGCCGGCCTGAGCGCCCGTGGATGAGCTATTTCCACCGGTTTCTGTGCCAGGAGATGAAGTGCTTCCGCCGGCTTGTGTGCCATTGGGTGAAGTGCTTCCATCGGTTTGTGCGTCCGCGGGCAGTATGCCCAAAAGAGCCAACGCAAATAAAGCGCCTGTGACGCGCAGACATGTCCCCCGCATTCCGGCCTTCCCATTTCTGTGGTGGAGAAAATTTAGGTAATTTTTACCAGTTACCTTAATGCAAGTCAATTAATGGCTCAGCTTGCGCCCGGACGGGCGGAGATTTGCCGGTTATCGAAACCCGGCAAAGGCGGCCGTGAGAGGCAGCCAGGTCCGCTTGCTGGCAGCGAGGCGGCACGCAGCTTGGGCGGCTGAACTGGTCTAAGGCCCTGCGGGGAGGCTGGGCGGCAGCGTCACCTCGAAACAAGCGCCGCCGCCGTCCCGGGGCAGGCACTCGACCTTTCCTCCGTGCCTGGCGGCGATCTGCCGCACGAGCGAGAGACCTAGCCCTGTGCCGCCGGCATGCTCACCGTGGCCGGGCAGGCGGTAGAAGGGCTCGAAAACGCGGGCGCGTGAGGCCTCTGGGATGCCCGGGCCACGGTCGCAAACCATGACCACGGCTTGGCTGCCGCGCCATGCCGCCGAAACCTCGATAGGCCCGTCGCCGCCGTGACGCCGCGCGTTTTCGAGTAGATTGCGGAACAGCCGGTGCAAGAGCCGGGCATCGCCTTCGACGAATACGGACTGGCCCGGAACAATAGCGAGGTCCGCGTCGAAGGGAGCGCACTCCTCGGCGAGCAGGCCGATGAGGTCGATCCGCTGGTGCGCGCTGGTCCCGGCCGCCCCGGCGTCGAGCCGGCTGGCCAGCAAAATCTCGCCCACGAGCCCGTCCAACTCGGCGATATCGCGGGCAATTTCCTCGCGGTGCTGCTGGGGTGCTGCCTCGCCAATCGCCTCGGCCGCCATGCGCAGGCGCGCCAGCGGAGAGCGCAACTCATGGGAGGCGTTGGCGAGCAGCCGCTTTTGCGCGTTCACCAGCGCCTCGATGCGATCCGCGGACGCATTGAAGGTCTCCGCGAGCTTGCCAACCTCGTCGCGGCCGCGCACGGCGACGCGCGTCTGCAAATTGCCCTGGCCGAAGGCGGCCACGCCCTTCTGTAATCGTTCGAGGTTTCTCGTCAGCCGCCGGACAAGAGGATATGTGGCGATCGCGACTGCGAGGCCTATGGCGAAGACCAGGCCCAGCCAGCGCAAGGGGATCGGGATGCGGAAATTTTGCGGGGGCGGGCTGGCAATAAGCTGACGCCCGCCGTCGAGCTGGATTGCGAAGGCGCCATGCGGATTCCAGTGCACGCCCCTTTTTCCAGCGGCGCCGGCGAACCGCGCGAGCGTGCGTTCCGGGATGGTGCCGGCGCGCGCGACAACCTCGCCTCCGGCCGAAAGCAGGGCCAGATCGAACTTCGTCCGGTTGTGCCAGAACTCAAGCTCCCGGCCGAGCGCGGCGGGGCTCGCAGCCGCCGGCAGGAGATGCTCTATGGCATCGGAGATGAAGGGCGATTGCGGCCCGGTATTGTCCGGCTCCCGCAGCTCATGGAAGACCCAGCCGCTCAGGCCCACGAGCACGGCGAACAGCGCAAGGCTGCCCAGCACCGCGAGGTAAATGCGAAAATAGAGCCGCCGCATCAGCCTTGTCCCTTTGCGAAAACGTAGCCGGCGCCCCGCACAGTAACGATATGCCGCGGATGCTTGGCGTCCTCCTCTATGACCGCGCGGATACGGGCGATATGTACGTCGACCGAGCGGTCGAGGCTTGGATCGTAAGGCTGATCGTGGCGGCCGGCGAGGTCCGCAAGCTGCTCGCGCGACAGCACGCGCCCCGCGCGCTCCGCCATGGCGGCCAGGAGGTCGAACTGGTAGCTCGTGAGCGCTTTCTCCTCGCCGTTCACGCGGACCTGGCGGGCGCCGCGGTCGATCTCCAGGAGGCCGAAACGCAGGATATCGGCGCCTTGCGGAGAGCGCGCCCGGCGCAGCACCACGCGGATGCGCGCCAGAAGCTCGCGCGGCTCGAAGGGCTTCGGGATGTAGTCCTCGGCACCCATCTCAAGGCCCACCACGCGGTCCACCGGATCGCCGCGCGCGGTCAGCATGATGACGGGCACGGCCGCGGAAGGGGACAAGGCCCGGATCTCGCGAAAGAGGTCCAGGCCGTTCGCATCGGGGAGCATCAGGTCGAGGATGACGAGATCGGCTTGCCGGCGCCGGAGCGCCGCTAATCCGGAAGCGCCGTCCGCCGCATGCTGAACCTCGAATTGGTTCTGCCGGAGATAGTCCGCGACCATCCTCGCGAGGCGGACATCGTCTTCGATCAGCAATATGAGGGGCATGGGGAGATGTACCAAAATCGTTTGCGCTGCTGCGGAAAGACCCCCTCACCCCAGCCCTCTCCCCAAGGGGAGAGGGGGAGGCTGCGGCCCCTTTACCAGGGGGACAGGGAGTAGGCTGCGGCCCTCCTCATCTATGGGGAGGAGAGGCCGCGGTCTTCCCGCCGAGGGTAGAGCAAGCGTCCTCTCTCCCCTTGGGGAGAGAGACAGAGTGAGGGGGTCTTCGGCCCAGCCATCCAAAGCGTTGCTCAAGTGGTCATGGCAGCATATGCCACCGCTCTGCGTCTCCCGCAAGCTGGCGGCGCTGCGCGGGCGTCAACACTTCCGCTGCGTCTGCTACAGCCTGCACGATACGCTTCGAGGCCGCATCGCCGGCGCTTAGCCGTTCCGCTCTCATGGCCTCCAGCTCGGCCCTGTCTATGGTATCGGCCTTAAAGATCGCCAGCGCCTTCTCGCGCCGGGCGGCCTGGTCCTTGTGCATCGCCAGGACGTCGCCGATGGCGGCCTTGGCGATGGCATTGATCTTGTCGCGCTGCTCCTGAGTGGCATCCACCCTCGACAGGGCATGCCCGATGCGGTGCTGAACGAAGAAGGTGATCTCCTCGGCGTCGAAAGGATGATGCGCCCAGTGGAACCAGGGCGAGCTGTGGACTTTGCCGGCCGCGAAGCCAAACAGGCCTGCCATGCCGATCATGACGGCGGCTAGCCACCGGCGCCGGCGCGGCGCGCGATAGGGACCGGACTGGGTGCCTTCGTTGGGTGATGGTTCGGACATCGTTTTATGCTCCTTGTTCGGCTTTTGCCGTTGCTGCAATGAGCATAAGGTGGCGCGGCCGTGTTTCCGCCTGCGCTGCCGTTTGTAAAGTTATGTAAAGCCGTGACCGGCAGCGCCGTCATCGCGAGGCGCTTTAGCGCCGTGGCGATCCAAGGAGGCTGGCAATGTACTGAATCCGTTCCCGATTTCTAAACGCAAGCGAAGCTATAACGGGCGTTGGCCAATCGCGGGCCGAAGGCTGCCGGGGCGGTGTTACATCATGAGCGAAGCGCTATCCTCCTATTGGTCGCCGGCATTGCTGTTCACCAACGCGATCCTGCTGCTCCATTTGATCGGGGCAACGGCGGTCGGGCTGCTGCTCGGCTACGAGCGCTCCTACCACGGCCGCGCGGCGGGCATGCGGACCTATGCCCTGGTTTGCCTTACCTCGACCATGCTGACCGTCATCAACGGCTATCCCCACCACTGGTATGGCGGGCTGTCTGGCGTGTCGCCCGTGGGGGCGGGGATCCAACCCGCGTCATCCAGGGGATCATGACCGGCATTGGCTTCCTGGGCGCGGGCGTCATCATGAAGGACGGGTTTACGATCCGGGGCCTGTCGTCGGCCGCGTCGATCTGGACCACGGCGGGGATCGGCGTCATCATCGGCGTGGGGTTTCTATGGCGCGGCGATCAGCGCCACGGGGGTCGCGCTGATCGCGATGACGGCGCTGGGACGGCTGGAGAAGATCCTGCCGCATCAGACCACGCTGCATCTCATGCTGGTCTATCCTTGCGACAGGACACCCTCCACGGACGGCGTGCGCGAGCGCATGCGCGGCCACGGCTTCGAGGTAATCGACTGGTCGTTCCGCTATTGCGAGGACAAGCGGCAGTTCCAGTACGACCTGGTGCTGCAGGCCTCCGGGCGCTGCAAGCCGCACGCCCTGGCAGGCGAACTGGCAGGCGCGGGGGAGGTGACGGAATTCCGCCTCGCGCCGTCACGGGCCTGACCGGCGCGGCGCCTGCTGGCGTGCTGCTGGGCATGCTACCGGCTTGGTTGCGGCAAGGCTTGAGGCCGATCGAACTCCCATAGATACAGGTCCAGCTTTGACGTTCGCCTGTGGAGCTTGCGGACGGATTTCGCTTCGATCTCCTTCACGATCCAGGCGGATTGGGGCGTTCCTCCATACACCAGCAGCCAAACCCGGCCGGGCTGCACGGCTTGGCCGGGCAACCTCCTGGGGAGGCACGATTTCGCCTGCCTAATCGCGGAACCACGGCTCCTCGTTTCCCTTCGCGAAGACTCTCAGGGTCACGCCATTCTCACGCCAGCCGTAATCGCGAAGGGGCAGGAGCGCTGCTGCAAAATTGGTGTAGAGGGTGTCCTGCGGGCGCGCCATTTCCCGAAGTGTTCCCGCCGCTTCGCGCCATCCTTCGGGAGGCGGATCGAGCGCCGCGGGCACGGAGCGAAGCTGCAGAAAGAGCAAGAGGGCAAGCAGCGGCCAGCGAATAGGGCCGAACGCAGCGCAGCCTATCCCTGCCATGATCGCGGCGAACAGCCCGGCCCAGGCCAGGGTTTTGCCGTCGAGCAGCGGATGGATCTGGCTTGCCAGGAACATCAGAATGAGGCCGGACAGCACGAAGGCGCCAAGGAAGCGCAGTTCTTTCGAGCACCGGAAGCGCCACGCGGCCATTGCGGCAAGCGGCAGCAGCCAGACCTCGATCCAGGGCAGCCCCCTGAAGGGAAACGGGCTTTGGATCGCGTTCCAGAGACGGGGAAGGAGGTTTACGACAGGAACGGTTTTCGCGGGGGAAGGCGGGCCGGCGGGAAGCACTTGGGCGGCGATCACCGGAAACCACGGCGCGTAGAGTGCGCAGATCAAGAGGTTTGCGCCCAACAGCTCCACCAGGAAGCGCCTGCCACCGCCACGCAGCGAGCGCGGCAGCGCTGTGAGGCTCAAGGCGGCAAGAACGATAGCGGCGATATGGTGCGTGTAGAGCGCCACGGCGCCCGCAGTCGCGTAGCCCAGCCACCATGGAAGCCTTGCGCCCAGAGCCGGCGGTTGCGCGAGCGCGGAATGCGTCGCGCGCATAAGGCAGAAGACCGCGAGCATGAGGCAAAGTATGAGGACGGCATAGGCGCGTGCGTACTGGCTGATGGCGATATGCTGCGGCGACGTGGCTACCAGCAGAGCAGCACCTGCTGCGGCAAACCCGCCCGCGATTTGCCGCGCGATAAGCCAAGCCAGCGGGATGCTGAGCACGCCAGCCGCCACGGAGATGTAGCGTATGTGCTCAGTGCTGCCACCGGCGTGGGTTACGAGCCACGCGAGGCTATAGAACAACGGCGGATTGGGCTCCAACAGGGCAGGGCTGCCCCAGAGATCCGCCCAGGGAAGGCCCGCAAAATAACCTGTCGCCGCTTCGTCGTATTGCAGCTCGCGGCTCTGCACATGGAAGCATCTGAGGAAAACTCCTGCGAAAATGGCCGCGAGCAGTGCGCCATTTTTGCGAAGCCGGCCGTTTCTCAAAGCGTGCACTGCCGTACTTTCACGGCCGGCGCTGAGTTGCCGGCATCGGCGGGCAGTTCAGCGTCTTGAGCTTGCCGTCTTCGAATTCCGCGGCAACTTTCCCCGCATCCGCTTTCCAAGCCCACCACCAGTATTGGTTGCCATCCTGGCCATCCGGCTCTCCGAGCTGGAAGTAGACCTCGCCAACCGGATCGCCGGCTTTCAACTCACCACAGCGGCGGTTGGCATCCCCCCAATGCCCGCAATCGTGCCGGGCGTAGCAGGAGCGGGTAAAGCAGCGGTCCGCTGCGTCTCCAAATCTGCCGCCGATATAGGGGCAGACGGTCCTGCGTACGTTGGTGCTGACGGCGGCCGGAAAGCCGGACTGCACCACCCAAACAACGGCGAGCCCGCACAGCAGGCACATGCCGAATGCCAGCGCAAATTTCGCGTATTTCATGCCCCATCCGTGGACGGAAACTGTTGCGGCATTGTGGCTCGCCCGCGCGACGGGCTTCTTCCGGGGCCGGTTGCGGATTACATTCCCCGCATGCAAGCCTTCGCCGCCCTGCTCGACCGGCTCTACTACACAAACGCCACCAGCGCCAAGGCGGCGATTCTGGCCAATTATCTGCGCCGCACGCCAGACCCTGACCGGGGCTACACCGTGGGCGTGATCGCGGGCACGCTCAGCTTCGAGCTGTTCAAGCGGGCGCTGGTCCGCGACCTGGTGGCGGAGCGGGTGGACCCGGTGCTGCTGGCACTTTCCTACGATTATGTGGGCGAGATGTCCGAGACGGTCGCGCATATCTGGCCGCGAAATCCGCGCGGTGCGATCCTGAACCGTATTCCGCCGTTGCACGAGGTCATCCACGAGTTCCAGACGCGGGACAAGCCCGGCATCCGCGAATATTTGGCGCTGCTGCTCGACAACATGACGCCGCCCGAGCGGTGGGCGCTGCTTAAGCTTGGCATGCAGACGCTCCGTATCGGCATGTCGGCGCGCTCGGTGAAGCATGTGCTGGCCGGGTTCGGCGGCGTGAGCGTGGGCGAAATCGAGGAGGTTTGGCACGCGCAGGAGCCGCCTTATCTCGACCTGTTCGCCTGGCTCGAAGGCCGCGGGGCCGAAACCCGATTGCAAGGACGCGGTGACGTTCCATCCCGTCATGCTCGCGCACGCCATCGAAGAAGCGGAGGTGGAGACGATCACGCCCGCCGAATTCATGGTCGAGTGGAAATATGACGGTATCCGCGTGCAGGTGGTCTCGACGCCGGCCGGTAGGGGACTGTTCTCGCGCACGGGCGACAACATTGGGGCTGCGTTTCCCGAGGTGCTGGCGCGGGTGGACTTTGAGGCCGTGCTCGACGGCGAGCTGATCGTGAAGGCCGGCGGCGAGATCGCGAGTTTCAACCACCTGCAGCAGCGGCTCAATCGCAAATCGCCAGACGCGAAGCTTATCGCGGCCTATCCTGGCCACATCGTTCTGTACGACGCGCTGGCGATTGAAGGGCGCGACCTGCGCCCGCTGCCGCTGACGGAGCGCAAGGCGGAACTCGCACGCTGGTTCGAGGCCACGCGGCCGGAGGGCGCCGAGCTTGCCGGGGCGCTGACCTTCCGCAATCCCGGCGATCTGCAGGCGCTGCGGGCCGAGGCCGCGACGCTCGCCTCGCCGCATATCGAAGGGCTGATGCTGAAGCGCCTCGACAGCCCCTATGTCGCCGGCCGGCCCGTGGCCTGTGGTACAAATGGAAGCGCGATCCGAAGCTCGTGGACGCTGTGCTGATGTACGCGCAGCGCGGCACGGGCAAGCGCTCGTCGTACTACTCCGACTACACCTTCGGGCTCTGGCACGAGGGCGCGCTGTCGCCCATCGGCAAGGCCTATTTCGGCTTCACGGACGAGGAGCTGAAGGAACTCGACAAATGGGTGCGCAACCATGCGGTGGCGCGGTTCGGGCCGGTTGTCGAGGTGGAGAAGGCGCTGGTGTTCGAGGTGGCGTTCGACGCGGTGCATCGGTCGGCGCGGCATAAGTCCGGGGTGGCGCTGCGGTTTCCGCGCATTAACCGCATACGGTGGGACAAGCCCGCGCGCGAGGCGGATGAGTTGGGCGCGTTGGCGAAGTGGCTGGACCGGTAGATGACAGGCCTATTCGAGTTCTGTCAGGTCCCACAGCCTACCCTCTGCATCGTCCCCGCCCGAAACCGCGAACAGGCCGTCAGGAGAAAATGCTACTGAGTTGACCCCGCCAACTATGCCATTCATCGGCTTTATGTACTGCTCTCCTTCCATTGGCCAGGCGTGGATTGTTCCTTTGACGCATTGAGTGCCGTTGAATTTAATGCAAGCGCCCGCAAGAAAATAGCGCCCATCCGGCGAGAAGGCGACTGTCGTTGGATTGCTGGCACTCTCTATTGAAATGGTTCTGAGGATCGCACCTTGACCAGCTGCGAATAAAACAACGGAAGCCTTCTTGCAACCCGCCTGCTCGCCAGCTTCGGTGCAGGTTCCAGTTAACAGGTACTCGCTTTCCTTGGACACAGCGATTGCTGTTGGGATGTAACCGGAAATGGCACCGTTCTTATGGGCACCATCGACAACAAACTGCCGGATGGGAGTGCCGTCCGATCTTTTCCAGAGCTTTATCATAGCGCCGTCACAGCCATCCTCGGATGATTGGCTGCCGGAACCGGTGTTAACGGAGGGCTTGCAGCCAGCTACGAAGACAAAGCTGCTGTCATGAGAGAATGCGACACCCGTTACGCCGCCATCCAATTTGGGGTATTGGTAGGTTTCATCCCCCGAGACGGACCACAATTTCGCTATTCCCGAGCTATCGCCCGACAGATCCACTGACCGTCCGGAGAGAAGGCTACCGAATTTATCTCCTTGTCCTGCATAGGGAACTTCTTTTGTTCTGCGCCCTGCTCCAGATCCCAAAGCCTGATAGTCTGGTCGGCGCCGCCGGAAAGAATTTTCTGACCGTCAGGTGAGATGGCAATCGAATTAATTTTTGCCCTATGGCCGCTAAACGTTTTTAAAAGCGTGCCGTTCGTGTTCCATAATTTTATTGTCTTATCCGCGCTTGCGGATAGCACTCGCTTACCATCCGGCAAAAAAGCTACGGAAGTTACAAAGCCGTCGTGGTGGCAGCACCGGGTGCTTCGCCCCTTTTTCTTTCGCTCCTCGGCTTGTTCGCGATGTGCGCCTCTCGGGAAACCTTCCAAATAAGTAGTCCAGGCTCTAATATTATTGGCCTTTTTTGCCATTTCCCATGCTTTGTCATCCGCGTTTCTTTCTTCGTCTTGCAGCCTGTGAATGGCGTTTCTGGCTTCTTCCGCATGTACCTGAGAATCCCCGGGCCACGTATCCAGATAGCGCTGGTATGACGCAATCGAGCCTATGCGTTTGGCGTTGGCAAAATCCCTGGTTGCTTGCTCGGCCTCTTCGCGGCGTCTTCCTCTCGATGGCTTTCCTGGCCTCATCCGCATGGAGCCCTCTTGGCAATGCGTTGAGGTACGCCTCAAGCGAAGCGATTGTATCGGCCTCGCCGCTGCTGAACTCGTCGCCATCGCGCGGCTCGAGTTCTGAGGCGATGAAGCCGTAATCGTCTCCGCATTGGGCTTTGAAATCCAGCAGAGGATTAAGCCCGGGGACTGCCAGAACGGCCTTCCAGGCGCCGGATGAGCACGCAGCGCGCTTTTGCACGAAAACGGCGGTCGCCGCGGCGATAACCAGCACTCCGGAGGCGGCACCAAACCACTTCCAGGGGATATGGCGTTTTGAAGTTTCGGGAATGCGGCTTGAGGCGGGGGCCGCAGCGGCGGCTGGCGGCGAGGCAGTGGCGGGAGGGGCCGTGACGGTAGTGGTTGGCGCCGTGACGGTGGCGACTTGGAGCATAGGGGTGGGGGACGGGGCGATACCGGAAGTGGCCGGAGGCGTCGTCTCTGAGGCCAGGGGCTTGCTTGTGGCAGGCGGGGCCGGGCGCGCGCGCGCTGGCTTCCCAGGTTGTTTAGCAATAAGTCCGAACTTCCGCAGTGCCGCATAAATCCTGTCTCTGTCTTCTAGTTTATCGGTGTGCAGCACCCCAAACGGCGGTGGAATGTCGGAAAGGCCAACTTCTGGTGAGCGGAGCGGTATGAGTTTTCCTTGTGCCCTGGCGCGAGTGGCTTCGGAGATCACCCAATCGGACTTAATTGAACTCGGGGACCAAATTACAATCGCAGCCTTAGCCGCATCGAGTTCTCGATAGATAGCATCGCGGAAGGTGTCGCCTGAGAGCAGGCTGCTATCCCACCATACTGAAGGGCCAAGCTTTTGAAGCTCTTCCGCCAGCGATTGCGTGAGTTCCCGGCTATCGTGCGAGTAAGACAAAAAAACATCGGCCATAATGTGCGCCCCAGGAAAAAGACCTTTTACATGAAAAAACAAAAAAGAAAGACAACGTCAACCCCAAGGCGAGGCCAGTCTCGACTCCCACAATGAAAAGTTGCGAAAGCGTCGCAGTTATGCCGCAACGCCCAACGGGCCGATGCGGGCGGGGAGAAGGGCGCATCCGCTGCCCTGCGTGCGAAGCGGATGAGCATGACGCGCTGCCGAAGCGGTCGGATTGAATGGACCAAGCGCTGATGCCGCCGCTCCCCTGGCGTTACAGAAAGTATAAGGCGTCGGGGCATTCCGTCCCTTGCAAGCCAAGCTTGTGGCTGCGAAGATGGCGTCGCAAGAAGGGGCCTGACCGCTCGGGGGGAGCAATGAAACCAACGGAAGCGTTCGCTTACACGGGGCCAATGCCCCGCCCGCCATTTTACAAGCATCTCTACGTAAAAGTCCTGGCCGCGATCTTCATCGGCGTGGTGCTGGGCATCCTCTCGCCGTCGGACCCTGCGAAGGTGCCCGCCTGGCAGCAGCCCTTCCTGCTCTTGCCCCCCGGCTGGGGCGAGGCGATGAAGCCCTTCGGCGAAGCCTTCATCAAGCTCATCAAGATGCTGATCGCGCCCATCATCTTCTGCACGGTGGTGCACGGCATCGCCAGCATGAAGAACATGCGCAAAGTTGGCAGCGTCGGGCTTAAGGCGCTCATCTATTTCGAAGTGGTGACGACCGCCGCGCTTGCCATTGGCGTCGTCATCTCCAACTCCTTCCGGCCCGGCGCCGGCATGAACGTCGACCTGGCCACGCTCAATACGGGCGCGGTAGCCTCCTATGTGGCAAAGGCCAAGGAGCAGGGCGTCGTCGACTACTTCATGCACATCATCCCCAACACCGTGGTCGGCGCGTTCTCGGAGGGCGAGATCGTGCAGGTCTTGTTCCTGGCGATCCTGTTCGGCTTCGCGCTGTTCGCGCTGGGCGACCGCGGCCGGCCGCTCGTGGCTCTCATCGACGTGATCGCGCACGCCTTTTTTGGCATCGTCGGGATCGTCATGAAGGTGGCGCCGATTGGCGCTTTCGGCGCGATGGCCTTCACCATCGGCAAATACGGCCTGGGCACCTTGCTCTCGCTCGGCAAGCTGATGCTGTGCTTCTACGCGACCTGCCTCGTCTTCATTTTCCTGGTGCTCGGCACCATAGCGTGGGCGACCGGCTTCAACATCTTGAAGTTCATCGCGTACATCAAGGAGGAGCTGCTGATCGTGCTCGGCACCTCGTCCTCGGAATCGGTGCTGCCGCGCATGATCGCCAAGATGAAGGTGCTGGGCTGCGAGGAGTCGGTAGTGGGCCTCGTGATCCCGGCCGGCTATTCGTTCAACCTCGATGGCACCTGCATCTATCTCACCATGGCGGCGCTGTTCCTGGCGCAGGCGACGAACACCGACCTGACGCTTATGCAGCAGCTCGGCATCCTCGCCATCCTGCTGCTCACCTCGAAGGGTGCGGCCGGCGTGACCGGCTCGGGCTTCGTGGTGCTGGCGGCGACGCTGTCCTCGGTGGGCACCATTCCGGTGGCCTCCATCGCGCTGATTCTTGGCGTCGACCGCTTCATGTCCGAAGCGCGCGCGCTCACAAACCTGATCGGCAACGGCGTGGCGACGGTGGTGGTGTCGAAGCTGGAGGGCGCGCTCGACATGGAGGAGATGCGGCGGCAGCTCTCGGGCGCGGAAAGTGTCCAGGCGGAGGAGCCCGAGGCGGTGGTTTGACCGGAAGCGGGGCAGCCCCAGGCGAAAAGGTTCAAAGGCGGTGCGGGCATTAGTTGCGAACGATTTTTCTAAAACTGTTTGCAAATAGCGGCGCGCTCGCAAATAAATTCCGCCTGGTGGGATGGTTCTTGCCGCCCGCCCGTTCTGTTGGGGTGCTGCAACCCCGCGAGCAGCATCGGCACGCAGGCGGCCAGGGGGGTGGCCGTCTGCGTGCCGGGTTCAGCCAGCTTTCACTTGCTGCCGCGGCCGGCCGGTTTCCGGCGGAAGCGAAACTGCCGCCTCCATCGGGTGGGCAGACGCAGCGTCCGCTACGCGATGAGACTGAAGACGGCAGATAGGGTGTAGACCTGCGGCACGGCATGCGGCATCGTGCGGGCCTTCCATCAGGGCGGTGCTGGAGCGCGGCGGGGTTCCCTCGCGCCAGCGGCGGCTTTGCCCGGAAGCCCTTCGAACCGCGAGCGAAACCATGAGTTCTTCCATCGGCATCGACTTTGGCACGACCAACACGGTGCTGGCCTTGCCTCAGCCGGACGGCAGCATGCAGCCTGTGAGTTTCCGGCACGGGACCGCGGACTTATCGGCCTTCCGCTCCGTCTTGAGCTTCTGGCAGGAGGAGGGCGAATGGGCACAGGAAACGCTCTGTGAGGCTGGCCCCTGGGCCATCGACGCCTTTGTCGAATATCCCATGGACACGCGGTTCTTCCAGTCGTTCAAGACTTACGCCGCGAACGCTTCCTTCCAGCACACCTCGGTTTACGGAAAGCGCCATTCCTTCGAGGATATACTGGCCGCGTTCTTCGAGCGCGTCAGCGCGCGCGGCGGGCCGGGTCTTGAGCGTCTGCCGCGCCGTCTTGTCCTCGGGCGGCCGGTCAAATTCGCCGGGCCGAACCCCGATGCAGGACTGGCCCAGCAGCGCTACGAGGCCGCGTTCCGCCGCTTCGGCTTCGACGAGATCCATCACGTCATGGAGCCGGTCGCCGCCGCCTATTTCTATGCGCACAAGCAGAAGGCCGCCTCGACCGTGCTGGTGGGCGACTTTGGCGGCGGCACGAGCGACTTTTCCATCGTGCGCTTCGAGCCCGGCCCCCGCGGCGTCCATGCCTTTCCTATCAGCTATTCCGGCGTTGGCATCGCCGGCGATACGTTCGATTACCGGATTATCGACCGGGTTATTGCGCCAATTCTTGGCAAGGGCTCGAAATACAAGAGCTTCGAAAAGCTTCTCGATATGCCGGCCAGCTACTACCACAATTTCGCACGCTGGAGCGACTTGTGTCTCATGCGCTCTTCTGGAGCGGTGGCGGAATTGAAGCGCCTGGCCGGGGCGAGCCTCGAAGCGGAGAAGATCGAGAAATTCATCGCGCTCATAGAGGGCAACGCCGCCTACACGCTCTACAAGGCGGTCTCCGAGGCGAAAACGCGGCTGTCGCATGAGGATACGGCGAGACTTGTGTTCTCCGCCGCGGGAGTCGAGGTCGATGCGGCGATTACCCGCGCGGCCTTCGAGCGGTGGATCGCGAAGGATCTGGAGAGTATAAATTCGTGCATCGACGACGCTTTGCATAAGGCAGCGCTTGAGCCGCAGGCGATAGACCGGGTGTTCCTCACGGGCGGCACATCCTTCGTGCCCGCGGTCAGGAAGCTGTTCGTGGACCGGTTCGGCGCGGCGAAGGTCAATTCCGGCGACGAGTTCGTCTCCATCGCCTACGGGCTCGCGCTCATCGGCGAGGATGAGGACATCGGGCGGTGGACCGTAAAGGAGAGCCCGGCGCGCGCGTAGCGAGGAGGGGGTATTGGAACCGGAGACCGGGCGGCAAGCCGGTGCGGCCGCACCGCCTCCGAACACGGAAATTGCCTTCGACGCGCGAAAATGGGCTCGCCTTCGGAACTGGGCCGAACCTGCCGAGGCCCACTCACGACCCGAACCGGCGCAGCCGGCGCGGGCTCAACCGCCGCTTCTGGGTTCAACGATCCTGGGCCAACTGAGGTAAGGCGGCAGCGCCTAGCACATACGCGTCCACCCTCAAGCCGGCCGGCAACTTGACGCCTGGGTCAAGGTCGATCAGCATCTGGAGCACTTTCATGTCCACCTTTTCGGCTGGCCTCCCGGTCTGAACCGCTTTGGCGCCGAGGCGTTGCGAGACGCGGAAAACTATCCCGCCAAAGCGGCGATTAGGAAAAGCGTCGGCCGTGACCTCCACGCGCTGGCCGGCCTCAACGCGGCCGACATCGGTCTCGTCTACCTCCGCGCGGACTCTCAGGCCCCGAAGGTCGCCAACGATCGCTATGGGCGTCGGATCGACATTCGTGACCGCCTCGCCCGCGACACGCATGCGCCGCAATACGGTTCCTGTAATTGGCGAACGGATGACGGTCTTGCCGAGCAGCGATTCCGCCAGGGCGACTTCAGCCTCGGCATATGCTACTTGGGCGCGTGCCGCTGCGACATCCTCCGCTCGCGTGCCGGCCTCCAGAACCGCGAGCCTTTCTACTGCGGTGGTCTTGCGAGCCTCGCAGGCGTTGAGCGCCGACCGCGCCAGGTCGAGCGCCGCTTCGGATGCGGTGCCGGTCTTGGCGAGCGGAACCTTCCGGTCGTAGTCGCGACGGGCGATATCGAGGTTGGCCTCCATTTCCGCCACAAACGCGCGAGCGGCCCGCAGTTCCTCGGGGCGCGCACCGTTGATCGCCTTGTCTAGCTCAGCCTTCCGCAGGGCAAGTCCGGCTCGCGCAGACGCCAGCCGGGCCACCTGCTCGCTATTCTCGACCACGGCGATAACCTGCCCAGCCTCGACGGCGCCGTTCTCCTCGACGCGCATCTCCTTGATCACGCCGATCACCTGGGAGGCGACAAGCCGCTCCTCGCCGGCGGGCTCGACGAGACCGGGAGCAGCGACCGCATAGCGGCCGGCCGGCGGGCTGCCGGTAGCTTCCGTCTTGCCAGCCTGCTGGGCCAATCCAGCCGGGGCCGCCAGGGCGCCCGCGGCGGCGAGGATAAGGGCGGCGATCCAGGCCGGGCGGCTGGGGGAGGCCATCATGACGAATCTCCGGCTGCGAGGTTTTGGCCGGTGGCGATGCCAGGCGCCGTGACAATCCGGCCGTCTTCGATGTGAACAATCTTGTCCGCGAACTGCACGATCCTCGGATCGTGCGTAACAATGGCGATGGCGCGACGCTGCTTATGCGCGAGCATGCGGAACAACTCCATCGCTTTGAGGCCGTTTTCGGCATCGAGGGCCGCGGTCGGCTCGTCGGCCATAATGATTTCAGGGTCGCCAGCTAAGGCCCGCGCAATAGCCACGCGCTGCTTCTCCCCGCCGCTGAGTTCGCCTGGGTAGGCATCGAGGCGCTTCTCCAGACCCACAAGAGTCAAAAGCTCACGCGCCCGGCTCCGGCCCGCGCCCAACTCGCCGTGCGCCAGATCGAAAGCGACCAGAACGTTCTCCGTCGCCGTCAGCATCGGGAACAGATTGTAGGCCTGGAATACAAATCCAAAGTGCCGAAGCCTGAGCGCACCGAGCTGATCCTCGGTCAGCGTGTGCGTGGGCCGGCCGTGCAAGAGGACAACGCCACTCGATGGGCGCAGGAGGCAACCCAGAATTTGGAGCAAGGTGGTCTTGCCGCTGCCGGACGGCCCCATGAGCAGCAGCAGTTCCCCGCGCCGGATTTCAAAGTCGACCGACCGCAGCGCCGTGAACGCGGCCGGTCCGGAGCCAAAGGTGTGAGAGATGCCCGAGGCGGCGATAACCGGTTCCATCAGCGAAACACCTTGACCGGGTCGATCTCCGTGATTTTGCGGAGCGATAGCATTGAGGCCGCCACGCACATCAGTTCCGTGACCGCGCCGATGCCCAGGGCCAGCCACCAGGTCATTTCGGGCGGAGCGCTGCTGTCGCGGCTGAGGTAGACGATAACGAAGACGATTGAGATGCCCAGGAGGTAGCCCAATAACCCTCCGATGAGCGCCTGCTTGATGACGATCGCGTACAGGTACGAGCGCGGGCCGCCCATTGCCCGGAGCGTGGCATATTCCGGCAGGCGGTCCATTGTGCTCGCGTAAAGCGTTTGCGCGGCGATGACCACGCCCACGAAAAGCGCCAGCACCGACGAGCTGATGACCGTGATGCCGGCCCCGGTCGAGTACAGCCAATAGTTCCGGCTGCGTTGCGAGAACTCCTGCGCGCTCAGGACATCCGCACCCGGCAGGTTCTCCGACAGCTCCTTGGCTACGGCTTCCGGCGAGTACCCATCGGCGACGCGGACTAGCACATAAGTGAGGGGATCGGTGCCCTGCGCGAAAACCAGGGCTCTCGCGTGGCGTAGCGACATGAAAATGTAGGGGGACTGCGTGAAGGTCCGGATGCCCGATGTAAAACCCGCAACGCGCACGCGATGGTCGTTGATCTCGAAAAGCTGGCCAACGCCAGTGACGCTAAGCTTTTCCGCATACAGGCGGTCGACAATGGCGCCGTCCGGGCTTAAGAGCGCCTCGCGGGCGTTCACGCCATCCTGGAGGTCCCACGGCATGCCCATCGTCGCGTCCGGATTGATGCCAATGACGATCACGGTTTCGCGGACGCCGTCCGTGCGTTTCCAGAAGCCGAAGCCTAGCAAGTAAGGTTCCGCGGCCTCCACGCCCTCCACCTTGAGCGCCTGGAAGCGGCGGCGTTCCTCAAGGGGGGTGGCGAGATCGACGGTCCTGATACCGTGGGCCGTGATCCAGAGGTCCGCGCCGGCATGGTCGACCAAAATTGAAGTGGTGTGCAGGAAGTTCAAAAGCATCCCTAGCTGGATGCCCATGAGCAGCGTCGAGAACGCGATGCCGGTAAGCGTGACCGCAAAGCGCATGCGGTCATGCACCAGGTTGCGCCAGGCGATGAGATAGGTAAGGCGGGGCTGCCAAGGAGACGCCGTGGGGATGCGCTGGAACTGTGCCCCACCGCAGCCGGTGGCTTCTAAAGAAGACAAGGTAGAGCCCCCTTTCACACCACTGCTATAGGCTATCGCTGGCCCTACGATTACTGCTTAGGCTTACCTCCAAAGCGCCGCATCGCGGGCTTCCCCGTTTGTTTGGGGGCTTCCTGGAATCCCATGCAGCGATCCCTTCTGGGCTTTGTATCTGAACGATGTTAAGATGCACAGTGGCAGCGAATCTGAACGGTGTCAAGATGGGTAAGGGACACGGCGCTCCAGCGAGGCCGGTGGATGAGCGGAAGGGTGCGGCGGCGCGGCAGCGTTACCATCATGGCGCGCTCAAGGATGCCCTCGTCGCAGCGACCGAGGCGATCCTGCTGGAGAGCGGCATCGCGGGCTTCACCTTGCGCGCCGCGGCCCGCCGTGCTGGCGTCTCGCCGTCGGCCCCGGCATATCATTTCGGCGATGCGGCCGGGCTTCTTACCGAGGTAGCCGCCCGGGGGTTCGAGGAACTTGCGAGAAATTTGCGCGAAGCCGATGAACGCGGCGGAGCGGACCCTGCCGCCCGGCTTAAGGAGCTGGGCACGGCTTACGTCGCCTTTGCGTTGAGACATCCGGAGCGGGTCAGGCTTATGTTCCGGCGCGATATGTGCGACCCGCAATCCGCACGATTAAAGCAGGCGGCGGGCGAAGCTTTCGCGTTTCTGGAAAAAGCCGTGCGGGCGTTCTGCGGGGTGGCGCCGGAAGAGGCGCGCGACCCGCGCACCTTGGGAATGATTTTGGCGGCGTGGTCGATGGTCCACGGTTTTGCGCACCTCGCCCTAGACGGTGCCTTCGAGGCTGCTACGGAGGTTGTTGCGGCTGAAATGGGAGATCTCGATACGATCCTGAACCAGATGCTGTCTGCCATGCTTAGCGCGCTTGCTGGAATGCCTCCTTCGAAATAGGCCGGCGCTTAAAATCCCACGCTAAGCAGAGTTCGCAAAAGCGGCCTTCCCGGTTTTGCGACAAAACGCGGAGCGAACGTTTATCGTGAGCGACCTCAAGAACCCAGCGAACGTTTATCGTGAGCGACCTCAAGAACCCAGCGAACGTTTATCGTGAGCGACCGCAAGAACCATGCGAACGTTTATCGTGAGCGGCCTCAAAAACCCCGCGAACGTTTAGCTAGATCCAGCGGCGGACCTTTCGCCGGTAGGCGATGTACTGGGACCCGAAGCGCGCGGTAAGGTAGGCCTCCTCGCGCTTCACCACGCGCTCCTGCAGGTAGAGGAGCATGGCAGGGGCGAGGAGCACGAGCCACGGGTTGGCGGTGGCGATGCCGAGGCCGAGCGTCAGGAGCGTGAGGCTCAGATACATCGGGTTGCGCGTGCGCTGGTATACGCCGCCGGATACGAGCGCGTTGGCGTTATGGCCCGGATGGATGGTGGTCCGGTGGCGGCGCATTTCGAGGAAGGCGAGCCCGGCGATGGCAAGCGCGCAACGCCATGATGAGGCCGCCGCCGATCCGCGTTTCGAACGGGACGGGCGCGCGAACCGTAAGCGGCAGGAGCCAATTCAGCGCGAAGCCCGCCCCAATGAACAGCCCCGCCACGACAGGGGGGATAGGGAAAATTCGCGCATTGACCGGCCCTGCGCCGCTGTGGTCTTGTCCGCTCATGAATTCCTCCCGTTTGCCTGCTCCAATGGATATCGATCTCGATGGCGGCGTGCCCCCGCTCAACCGCGAGCTGGAGCCGGCGCTGCGGGCCGCCGTGGACGCCAAGGCGAAGCCCGTGGGCGCGCTCGGCCGCATCGAGGAGCTTGCCATCCATATCGGCCTCGTGACCGGCTCGCTCAAGCCCAATTTAGGGGGTGCCGCGATCACGGTCTTCGCCGGCGATCATGGCATCGTGGCGGAGGGCGTCACCGCATACCCGTCCGAGGTCTCGGGGCTGATCGCGCAAATGGTGCAGGGCGGGCAGGCGGGGGCGAATATCGCCGCGCGGGCCGTTGGCGCGGATGCGTTCGTCATCGACGCGGGGCTCAAGGCGCCGCTTGCGCAGGGCGGTGAGGTAAACGCGATTCTGGCCGGCGTCAAGGCGCCGCTCCCGGCGCGAGCGGGCGATGCGGGCGCGGAGCCGGCGGGCCTGAAGCAAAATCCGGCGGCCGTACAGCGCTTGCTGGCGGATTTGTGCATGCGGCGCGGGGGCACGCGCAATTTTCTCCGCGAGCCGGCCATGACGGAGACGATGCTCGGGAAGACACTGGCCACCGGCGTCAAGGTGGCGGCGCTGCTCAAAGAGGCCGGCTACGGCATCCTAGCGCTGGGCGAGATTGGCATCGGCAACACCAGCGCGGCGGCGGTCGTTGCGCATGCCGTAACCGGCCTGCCGCTCGAAAGCCTCGTGGGTAACGGGGCAGGCGCGCCTCCGGGCGGCCTCGGGCACAAGCGCGATGTGCTGGCCCGCGCCTATGCCCGCGCGCCGGTCCGCGCCGGCCGCGAGGCGCTCATCGAATTCGGCGGCTACGAGATGGCCATGATGGCGGGCGCGATGCTAGGCGCCGCGCGGCTCCGCCAGGTGGTGCTCGTGGACGGCTTCATCGCCACGGCCGCCGCTTGCGCCGCCATCTCGATGGAACCGCACTTGCGCGACTACCTCCTCTTCGCCCACCGCTCGCCCGAGGCAGGCCACACGCATCTGCTCGAATGGCTTGGCGCAAGGCCGCTGCTCGATCTTGGGCTCCGGCTGGGCGAAGGCACGGGCGCGGCACTTGCCATCCCGCTCGTGCGTATGGCACAGGAACTGCTTAGAACCATGGCCGATTTGCCCGGAGACCATCCAAGCTGATGCGGCGCATACGCAGAGAGTTCATCTACTTCCTCGTCGCGGTGCAGGTGCTGACCCGCCTGCCGGTGCCGCGCATGCAGGGCTTTGCCGACCGGTGGATGGAGCGCGGGGTCAAATATTTCCCGCTGACCGGCGCGATTGTCGGCGTGGCCTGCGCGCTGGTCCTGCTGGCAACCTCGTATCTCTGGCACGGCCTGCTGCCGGCGCTGCTCACCGTCGCGGCGGGTATCCTGATTACAGGCGGGCTGCACGAGGACGGTTTCGCCGACTACTTCGACTCGATGGGCGGGGCCACGCGCGAGGCGCGGCTTGCGATCATGAAAGACAGCCGCATCGGCACTTACGGCGCACTGGCGCTGGGTGCCGGCGTCGCCACCAAGATTTTTGCGCTGGCTAGCATGCCGCTTTGGATCGCGGCGGTGGGCCTAGTCGCGGCGCACGCGGGCGGGCGGCTCGCGGCGGTCGCGGTCATCTCGCTCCTGCCTTACGCCGGCGGGCTTTCGGCCGCGAAAATCAAGCCGCTCGGCCGTGGCGTCACCAGGGCCGACCTCGCTATCGCCATCGCTTTCGGCCTGCTGCCGGCGCTGTTCCTGCCGGGCCGGTTCGCGTTCACGGCCGTCGCCGCCGCCGCCATCGCCGCGCTGGTCACGGCCCGCAGCGCCCGCAAGCTGCTCGGCGGCTATACCGGCGACGTGCTGGGCGCGGTCGAGCAAATCTACGAGATTTCCTTCCTGCTGGCGCTCGCCGCATGCGTCTGATCCTGGTGCGGCACCCCAAGCCCCTGTGCGAGCCGGGGCTGTGCTACGGCCGGCTCGACCTGGAATGCATGCCCGATGCACTCGACATCGCCGCCTTGCGCCTGGCGGGGCTGGCTGAGGGCTGCCGCATCGTGACGAGCCCCGCCCGGCGCGCGAGCGATCTGGGCCAGCGGCTCGGCGCAGATGCCGCGATAGAGCCGCGGCTGCAGGAACTCGATTTCGGCGATTGGGAAGGCCGCCGCTGGGCGGATCTCGGCCGCGAGACGGTGGAGGCGTGGCAGAGCGCGCTGCCGGATGCGGCGCCTCCCGGCGGCGAAAGCCTCTCCGCCATGGCAGCCCGCTGCGCCGCCTGGCTCGCCTCGCTCGAACCCGGCGGCCCGCCCGTGCTCGCCGTCACCCACGCCGGGCCGATCCGTGTCATCCGCGCGCTCATCGCGGGCGAGCCGCTGCTCACCTATTTCAGCGTCAGCATCCCCTTCGCCGAACCGCTTGCCGTCGAAGTTTTCTCCGGCAAGACTGATGCTTAGCGGCTGCGTCGTATTTGCGGCGTGAGGAAGGACGAGCAAACCCTTCCGCCTGGCGCGTGCTGGCTGCCCTCGCCATGCTTAGACATGTTGGAAAAACTCCGCGAAAACAAAGAGCTCTATGCAGACATTCGTTGGGCAGCCAACGAATGTCTGCATAGTATCGGGTGCTGCCCCGATGGCAGCCTTTGACCACATGGCCGTCATTTCCGTTGCTGGGCGTCATGCCAAGCAAAATTGAACCTCGCGGCGCCGCTCAACGGCGAGATGCGAGATTGGATTCAAAAGCCCAAGAATGACGGGAAAGGAGCATATCCCCGGCTTCTCCACATCGCGGCGGCGGCATGGGCTCTGGACCGGGAGGCAGACGAACTTGTTTTCCATTTTTGTCTACGTGACGGCTCCCTGTCGCCAGGCGCATTCGCCTGGGCCATGACCGTGCTGCGGGAGGCGATGCCGCCCTGCGGCTCACCGCTCATGAATACGATAAAATCGGTATCCTTGCCGGTCTCGTTGCCCGGTCCTTCATCGGAGACGATCAGCGAGGAGCCGGGCAGCACCACTTCGGAGATGCGGTCGAGCGCTTCCTGCGGGATGACCAGCCGGTCAAGCGCCAATTGGGCTCCCGCAACATCCGCCGGCTTCGTCTGACGATGTTTCTTCGATTCGCGCTTCACCTCGGAATAAGGCTCGATATTGGTCGCATTCTTGTACATCGACACGACATTCCAGCGCATGCGGCCGTGAGCTTCCGTGTAATTCAGAGCCGTGAAAACAAAAGTGCCGATCAGTCTGCCGGAATCGCGAATAGTGACGGGGCTTTCGAACACCGGAGCATTGCCTTTACGAATATAAAGGCGCCGCGTCTTGCGGCTGATAAAGACCGACACGGGCGAGGTGTTCTGCTTAGCCGTCTCTGCCACATCGGCTGCGCTGTTCATAGCGGCGATGGCGGCCTTCGCCTCTTCCTGGGCTAGCGCGGCAGCGTCCATATTCGCCTGCGCCCGAGTCTTTGCCGCCTCCAGCTGCGCTCGCGCGGCTTCAATGTTTGCTGCGGCCCGAGCCTTGGCGGCTTTGCCCCCTTCCTTGCGTCCGGGCGAATCCGCTGTCTCCAGCACAGACTTAGCGGCTTTCAATTTCGCTTCCGCCTGAGCGAGATAGACTTTGGCCGCCTCGACTCCGCTGACCGCAAGTTTAGCCTCGGCAGTTTTATTCGCAGCAACAGACCGTGCTTCCAATTGGCGCTTCATTGCGGTTTGCGCCTCCGCTGTTTTTGCCTCCGCAATGGAACTGAGCCGCGCGCGTATCTCCGCTCCGGTTGGCTGGCCGGTTATTTCCAGTATGGAGGTATGCGGCCGGGTAAACATCGCGGGTTGTCGAATTTCAACGGGAGCAATATCCTCGCGAACAATGACAACGCGCATGCCCGGTTCGGTCAGCTTGTAAAGCTGTTGCGCAAAGTTATAAGGCAGGCGCGTGCAGCCATGCGAGGCGGGATAGCCCGGCAATGCCCCTGCATGCATGGAAATGCCTGTCCAGGTTAAGCGCTGCATGTACGGCATGGACGCGTCATCGTAGAGATTGGAGTGGTGCTCCTCCTCCTTCTGCACGATGGTGTAGATCCCGGCCGGTGTCTCGTGGCCCGTGGCGCCCGTCGAAACCGGCGCCCCCAAAATCTTACCTGAGGCGTCGTAGATCGAAACGCGCTGCTGTGCCAGCGCTATGACGGCCAAGCGGGGCGTACCGGCGGCACGGGACTGAGCGTCCCGCTCAGCTCCCGTGCAGCCTCGCATTTGCGGGGGAGACCCCATTCGTAACTCCGGCGATGAAACCTGCCATGCCGAGTATGGCCAAGGTGTTTGTTAATCTCATTCGTTGGCCTCTACCTGGCAGCAACCAAGGTAAGTAAGGTCTCGAACAAAGGTTCCAAACAAAAGCCGGTCACGGTTAAGCGCTATTGACGGAATTACGCTAACAGGAGAATCGCCAAGCCGGCGGAGCCGGTGTCCTTCAGGACGGTGCAAAAATTGCCGGCCGGAAATCGCGTCAAGTTACAAAAATATGGGCAGCACTAACAGATTCTAAAATAGAAATATGCCTAACAAAGTCTCCATAGGGAAAGCAGGCGCTTCGAGGCATTCGTAGGGCCGGTCTTGTTAACTTTCGTATGATTAATGGCGTGGGATCATGTTCGAATCACGCGGAAATCCGCGAAATTTTGGCGTTTTTACCCCCGAATCTGTATTTCAAAAATCCCCTTAAATATAAAAATCGGGGCGAATAAAGGTTTGCGTAACGGTTCGTAAACCAAGTAAATTCCGGCCACCCCATATTTGCGAGCCCCCGGCCCGGAGGCCGGGGGTAATCTCCGCGAAACAACCCAGAGGCAGGGGGACCTCCTTCGCTCTGAACGCCCTCGGCCGCCAAGGCGGCTCGCGATGGCGGTTTCAGCGCCGGCCCCCTGAGATCCCGGATACGGCGCGGGGCGCCGTTCCGGGATGACGGTCGCGGCGGCTCAGCTCTGCGGCCGGACCACGTCCGACGGCTCCATGTGCCAGTGGCTCGGCGAGCGCCACAGCCTGGAGCGCAGCAGCTCGCGCTCGTAGATGAACTCCTTCGGCAGGCGGTCGAAGAACTTGTCGAACTCCTCCTCATGCGCGCGCGCCTCGGCGTGGCCGGCATCGCGGCCCACCGTCATCAGCTCGTGGAACGTCTCGGCCGGGAAATCCAGGCCCTTCCATTCGAGGTCCTCGTAGCGCGGCATCCAACCGATGGGGCTCTCGACGCCAGCCGCCTTGCCGCGCACGCGGTCGACGATCCATTTGAGCACGCGCAGGTTGTCGCCGAAGCCCGGCCACATGAACTTGCCGTTGGCGTCCTTGCGGAACCAGTTTACCCGGAAGATCAGCGGCGGGTTGGAGAGGCGGCGGCCGACGTTCAGCCAGTGGCCCCAATACTCGGCCATGTTGTAGCCGCAGAAGGGCAGCATCGCCATGGGGTCGCGGCGCATGTTGGTGACGCCGATGGCCGCGGCGGTGGCTTCCGAGCCCATGGTGGCGCCCAGATAGACGCCGTGGCTCCAGTTGAAGGCCTGGTAGACGAGCGGCGCGTCCTTGCTCATGCGGCCGCCGAACACGAAGGCGCGCATCTGCACGCCGGCCGGGTTCTCCCAATCGGGGTCTATGGACGGGCATTGGCGGGCGGGCGCGGTGAAGCGCGCGTTCGGGTGCGCGGCGGGGTGGCCGCAGGCGGGGGTCCAGTCCTCGCCTTTCCAGTCGATGAGGTGCGCGGGCGTTTCGCCGTCCATGCCTTCCCACCAGATGTCGCCGTCATCGGTCAGCGCGCAGTTGGTGAAAATGCAGTTCTCGCGGATGGTGTCCATCGCGTTCGGGTTGGACTTGCGGTTGGTGCCCGGCGCCACGCCGAAGAAGCCGGCTTCCGGGTTGATCGCGCGCAAGGAGCCGTCCGGTGCCTTCTTGATCCAGGCGATGTCGTCGCCGACGGTGTGGACCTTCCAGCCGTCGAAGCCCTTGGGCGGCACCATCATGGAGAGGTTGGTCTTGCCGCAAGCGCTTGGGAAAGCGGCGCCGATATAGGTCTTTTCGCCGGTTGGCGCCTCAATGCCCATGATGAGCATGTGCTCGGCGAGCCAGCCCTCGTCGCGGGCCATCACCGAGGCGATGCGGAGTGCCAGGCACTTCTTGCCGAGCAGCGCGTTGCCGCCGTAGCCCGAGCCGTAGGACCAGATTTCGTAGGTTTCGGGGAAGTGGACGATGTACTTGCGCTGGATATCGGGCTCGCAGGGCCACGGCACGTCCGCCTGGCCGGGGGCGAGGGGCGCGCCGATGGAGTGCATGCAGGGGATGAAGGAGCCGTCGGGGCCGAGCGCGTCGATCACGGCGCTGCCCATGCGCGTCATGATTCGCATGTTGGCGACGACGTAGGGGCTGTCGGTGATCTGCATGCCGATCTTGGCGATGGGCGAGCCGATGGGACCCATGGAGAAGGGTATGACGTAGAGCGTGCGGCCGGCCATGCAGCCGTTGAAGCAGCCGTGGAGCGTTTCGCGCATCTGGGCGGGCGGCGCCCAGTTGTTGGTGGGGCCGGCCTCGTCCTTGTTGACGGAGCAGATGAAGGTGCGATCCTCGACGCGGCCCACGTCGGACGGGTGAGAGCAGGCGAGGTAGGAGTTCGGCCGCTTTTCCGGGTTGAGCCGGACGAACGTACCCGAATCGACCATCATCTGGCAGAGCTGGTCGTATTCCTCCTGCGAACCGTTCACCCAATGGACATTGGCCGGTTTGCAGAGCGCGGTCATTTCCTCGACCCAGGCGGCGAGCTTGGCGTTATTTGTGGGGCTTGTCATGTCTGTTCCCTCTACGAATCGGGCGCGGTGCCCTGCCATATAAAAAACCGGGCCACGATCTTGAGGCAGGCCATGGCCGGAAGCTTCCTATCTAAATCGTTGGCATTGCTGGCACTTTATGGGGGGAGAGGCCGCCCCGCAAGCGAGAGCCCGGCGCCAAGTTCAGCATGAACTATCATAAAACTGTACGATTCTGGCTGAGTTTTGTTATATGCGCTCCAGGCGCGTTTGCCGGCACCATGCGTGGCAATGGCGGAACCCTGGCTGACGCCCCGCGACATGCCCGGACTGTATCGCGGCCCGAGCCTGTTTAGAAGAGGTCATTGCGGTGAAAAACAGAAATTGCACACCTTGCGTGCCCCGCTGCAAAATGCCGCGCCCCACCCTCGCACCCCGCGTTACCCGCTTATTTTCCCAAGTTATTGCAATGGCGAAGCCTATTTCTCCAAAGTTTTATGCCATCCGCGGCTTGCTGTTCTGGTTTTTTCTGCGTAGAGGTAATTCTGCAACAGAACTGCTGCGCTGAACCTGAAACAAGCTGGATCTCTGATGCCAACTATCGCGCTCGTCGACGATGACCGTAACATTCTCACGTCTCTGCGTATGCTGCTGGAGGCGGAAGGATACAAAATCCTTGCTTACACCGATGGTGTTTCTGCTTACGACGGCATTACCGCCGACCCGCCGGACCTCGCCATTCTCGACATCAAGATGCCGCGCATGGATGGGATGGAGCTATTGCGGCGCCTTCGCCAGAAGAGCGAGATGCCGGTGATCTTCCTGACCTCCAAGGACGACGAGATCGATGAGCTGTTCGGCCTCAAGATGGGCGCGGACGATTTCATCAGGAAGCCATTCAGCCAGAGGCTCGTGGTGGAGCGGGTGCGGGCGATCCTGCGCCGGAGCCAGCCGCGCGAGGCTTCCGCGCCTCAAGAAGACGCGAAGATCATCGAGCGGGGCAAGCTGAAGCTCGATCCTGAGCGCCATACCTGCATTTGGGACAGTAAGCAGGTCACGCTCACGGTGACGGAGTTTCTGATTCTGCAAGCGCTTGCGGCGCGGCCGGGTGTGGTCAAGAGCCGCGACGCGCTGATGGACGCGGCCTATGACGATCAGGTCTATGTCGACGATAGAACCATCGACAGCCACATCAAGAGGCTTAGGAAAAAGTTTAAACTGGTCGATAATAATTTCGACGTGATCGAAACCCTTTACGGCGTCGGCTACCGCTTCAAAGAATAGCGGTTCCAGGAATGGCGGCCCCAGGAAGTTAATCGCATGGCGCTCGATATACCCGGATGGCGTGAGGCTGCCTCATGGCGTGCCACGCGCGCAATCCGGGTGCGTTTCTATAAATTTACCCGGAAATTCTCAAATTATCTGAGATTTAATAGTATCACGCGGCGAATTATTGTTTTAAATCTCGCTGGCGTTGTTATCCTTGTGTCGGGAATTTTCTACCTTAATCAATACCGGGTCAAGTTTATCGAGACGCGCGTCGAAAGCCTAACGACTCAAGCCCAGATTATTGCGAGTGCAATCGGGCAGACCAGCAAGAATACCGCGGATCAACTACCGGAGGGCGTGCCAACCGACGACGAGAACAAGATCGTGGTGCCGCATGGCTTGTCTAACCCCGAGTTTTCTTTCAGGATCGACCCCGAGATTGTCTCGCCGATGCTGCGGGATCTCGTTGGCCCCACGAAAACCAGAGCCCGCGTTTTCGACACGGAAGGCGCGCTGATCTCGGATAGCCGGCAGCTTTACGCGCGCAATCCAAGCGGGCGCACCGAGGCCGCGGCAGAAAGCGAAAGCGATATTCTGAGCGACATCTGGGCTTACCTCAGAAACGGCTTTTGGACGCCCGACTTGCCGATTTACAAAGATATGGGGTCGGACGGCAAGGCTTATGAGGAAGTCCGGGTGGCGCTGAACGGCGGCATCGTGCCGCTCATCCGGGTAAAAGAAACTGGCGAGACGGTGATCTCGATCGCCCTGCCAATCAGGCGCGAGCAGGCTACGCTTGGTGCCCTGCTAATGACGGCGCAAGGTAGCGATATAGACGACCTCATTGTGCAAGAGCGCCTTCAAATCTTGGCTATCGCAGGGCTGGTCGTGGCGGTGACGGCGCTGCTTTCGCTGTACCTGGCGGGCACCATAGCCGAGCCGATGCGCCGCCTCGCCGTGGCAGCCGACCGGGTTCGCAAAAACATCAAAAACCGCGAGCAAATTCCCGACTTCAGCGACCGGCCGGACGAAATCGGCAATCTTTCGCGCGCCTTCCGGGACATGACCAGCGCGCTCTATTCGCGGCTCGATGCGATCGAAAGCTTCGCAGCGGACGTTTCGCACGAATTGAAAAATCCGCTCACGTCGCTGCGTAACGCCGCAAGCCTGCTGCCGTCGATCAAGGCGGACGAGGACCGGAAAAAGCTGGTCGATATCATCAACCACGACGTGCGCCGCCTGGACCGGCTGATCTCCGACATTTCAGACGCTTCAAGGCTCGACGCGGAGCTTGCGCGCGAAACAGCCAGGCCCGTTAACATGGCAAGCCTGCTCGGAACTCTCTGCGAGATCATGCGCGAAAACCGGATCGCGGCGGGACTGAACATCGTGCTGTCGGTGCAGGGCTACTCGACCCCAGAGCAGTATGCGAGCACTAAGGACTATGTCGTCAGCGGTCACGACAGCCGGCTGGGCCAAGTCGTCGTGAACCTGATCGAGAATGCGATATCGTTCTCTCCGAAGGGCGGATCGATCTACGTATCCGCAAAGAAGCTGCGGGAGAACAACCAGATCGAAATCAGCATTGAGGACGAGGGTCCTGGAATCAGGGACGAAAACCTCGAAAAGATATTCAAGCGCTTCTATACGGACAGGCCCGAATCGTTTGGCAACAATTCGGGGCTTGGCCTCAACATCACTCAGCAGATCATCAAGGCGCATAAGGGAGCGATCTGGGCGGAGAACAGGCAGTGCCCTGGGCCTCCCGTGCAAAGGCCGCGCAGGCTGAAGAAGCAGAAAGGGGCCGCTGTCCGGCCATGCCTGCCCCCTGTATGCGGCAAGGAAGAGGCCTTCGCCTGCGGGGTCATGGAGCGCTATTCCTATGGAGCGCGCTTCGTAATCCGGCTGCCTGCTTGCGCGGCCGGTTAGCTGCGCTATCCTGATTCGATGGAAACATTGGTCCATGGCACTTGCGTCGCACTCGGCGGCTCGTGCGCCCTCCTTCGCGGAAGGCCGGGGGCGGGCAAATCCGATCTCGCCTTGCGCTTCCTGTTCTTGCCGGCAGAGGCGCTAGTACAGCCGGAGGCAAGCACGCACCCGCTAGCCGCACATCGCCGGGCGAACTTGCCTCTGCTAGTGCGCTTTATCCGCGGGAAATCCAGTTGGCGCCAGCCGCAAATGGGTCAGGTTTTCCCACGGGGCGTACTAGCGGCGCGGCCGTCCCTCGTCGCCGACGATCAGGTTCGCCTGCGCCGTGAGGATGGCTATGTCGTGGCCTCTTGCCCAGCACCGCTCGCAGGCAAAATCGAGGTGCGCGGCGTAGGGATCGCCCGGATAAATGCGCTAGCCGGCGAGGCGCGCCTATTCCTCATCGCCGATTTGGACCGTACCGGCGATCAGCCCCGGTTTCCGCAAAGCTGGCAATGGGAGACCGTTTTGGGCCTGCCGGTCCGCCGGATCGTACTGGACCCTTTCGAATTGTCGGCACCGGTCAAGCTGGCCCTTGCCTTGCAAAACCTGTTGGAAGATCCTGCGGATTAACTAGCTGTATTCCATGGGTAGTTTATATAGAGCTTGAACCCGGAGGGGATGCGGCCCACTATTGCAGGTGTCAGGCTGGGCATTCCTCCCAAGGACTAATTGCGGCAGGTTTCCGGAAGAACCATGATCGGCCTCATCGTTGTAACTCACGGCAATTTGGCGAAGGAGTTTGTCTCCGCGCTTGAGCACGTGGTCGGACCTCAGCAGCAGATCAAAGCCATATCGATATTCCCGAACGACGATATGGAAGAACGGCGCAACGCCATAGTCGAGGCGGCGGCATCCGTGGGCAGCGGCGATGGCGTGATAATATTGACCGATATGTTCGGCGGCACGCCTTCCAATTTGTCGATATCGGTTATGGATGCCGGATCGGTCGAGGTCATCGCCGGAGTAAACCTGCCCATGCTGGTGAAGCTCGCCCGCATCCGCGAAGAGCTTCCGCTGCAGGACGCCTTGAAACTGGCCCAGGATGCTGGGAGGAAATACATACACGTGGCAAGCTTGGTACTGAATGCCCACTAAAGAGACGCGCGGGGAAGGACAGAAGATTGCCTCCAGCCGGGGGGGCAGCGCCGCCAGCGGCATCTACCAATGCCTGGCGGAGGTCACGATCGTGAACAAGCGGGGCCTGCACGCGCGCGCCTCCGCGGCCTTCGTGAAGCTGGCCGAGCAATTCGACGCGGAAGTGTCGGTCACGAAAGACGGTCAGGCGGTTAGCGGCAGTTCCATCATGGGCCTGCTTATGCTGGGGGCGAGCCCCGGCAGCGTGATCCTCATCGAAACCGAGGGTCCCGAGGCGGAGGAGGCCCTGGAGGCCCTGACCGCGCTGGTGGAAGCGCGTTTCAACGAGGAAGAATAGAGGGCAGCGCGCTATTTCGCTTCCCTGTAGTGGTCCTGGCAGCGCGGGAACAACTGCTTCTCGTGCTTGGCCAGGCACTCCCTTAGAGCCTTGATGCGGGATCTGCTGATTTCCTTGCAATATTGCTCGATGTCGAATTTGCAAACGTCACCGATGCCAAAGCGGGTCTGGGCTTCCGCTCCAGATGCAAAGAATGCAAGCGCCAGCAACAGCGCGGCCATGGCCTTCATGATTTCTTCTCCTCTAAGCAGAGTTCGCAAAAGTGGCCTTCCCGGTTTTGCGGCAAAACACGGAGCGAACGTTTATCGTGAGCGACCGCAAGAACCATGCGAACGTTTATCGTGACCGGCCGCAAGAACCATGCGAACGTTTATCGTGACCGGCCGCAAGAACCATGCGAACGTTTATCGTGACCGGCCGCAAGAACCATGCGAACGTTTATCGTGAGCGGCCTCAAAAAACACGCGAACGTTTATCGTGACCGGCAAGCGCTCACTCTGCGAAAACAAAGGACTCTAAGCGGGCATTCGTTGGGCTGCCAAGGGATGCCTGCCTAGGGCTCGGCGATGCCGTAGCCGCGCGCTGGGGCGAAAATTGGACCTGCCGCCGGTTGCTCCCAGGTTTAGAGCCATATCCTGCGGCTTGTGCCTTTTACCAAGATCCTTTCCGTTACGCGCCCCGGGAAAATCTCTTAAACTACGGGGTAAAATTCAGGCTAAGCCACGCCAGGCCGCCAGGGGAGGAACCATGATAAAGAACGCTTACCGGGGACTCGATTTCGGCCTGGGGCAGGAAGCGGAAATGCTGCGCGACACCGTGCGCAGCTTCTCCGCCGCCGAAATCGCCCCGCGCGCCGATGAAATCGACCGCGGCAACACCTTCCCGCGCGATCTTTGGATGCCGATGGGCGCGCTGGGCCTGCATGGCATCACAGTCGAGGAGGAGTGGGGCGGCGCAGGTCTCGGCTACCTTGAGCACTGCATCGCCATGGAGGAGGTGAGCCGCGCAAGCGCCAGTGTAGGCCTCTCCTACGGCGCTCATTCCAATCTCTGCGTGAATCAGATCCGCCGCAATGGCTCGCCGGAGCAGAAGCGCCGCTATCTGCCGAAGCTCGTCTCTGGCGAGCATGTAGGCTCGCTGGCGATGTCGGAAACGGGCGCGGGCTCGGACGTGGTGTCCATGGCCACGAGGGCGGAGAAGCGCGGCACCAGCTACGTTCTGAACGGAACCAAGATGTGGATCACGAACGCGCCTCATGCGGACACGCTGGTGGTTTATGCCAGAACCGATCCGGCGGCGGGCGCGCGTGGCATCACCGCTTTCCTCATAGAGAAGGGTATGAAGGGCTACTCGGTATCGCCCAAGCTCGACAAGCTCGGCATGCGCGGTTCCGACACCGCCGAGCTTGTGTTCGAGGATTGCGAGGTTCCAGAAGAGAACGTGCTGGGTGCTGTGAATGGCGGGGTGGCCGTGCTTATGTCGGGCCTCGACTACGAGCGCGCGGTGCTGGCGGCGGGTCCGCTCGGCATCATGCAGGCAGCGCTCGACCTCGTGCTGCCTTACGTGCATGAGCGCAAGCAGTTCGGCAAGCCCATCGGCACCTTCCAGCTCATGCAGGGCAAAATCGCCGATATGTATGTGACGCTGAATGCCGCGCGCGCCTATGTTTATACCGTGGCCCGCGCTTGCGACCGCGGCGAGACCGCGCGCGAGGATGCGGCCGGCGCGATTTTGTTTGCGAGCGAGGCTGCCACCCGGATGGCGCTGGAGGCGATCCAGATCCTCGGCGGCAACGGCTATATCAACGATTACCCAGCCGGGCGGCTGTTGCGCGATGCCAAGCTGTACGAGATCGGTGCGGGGACCAGCGAGATCCGGCGGATGCTGATCGGGCGCGAGCTGTTCGAAAAGAGTGCGTAATTGCCAGTTTCTTCCTGTTTGCCATTTCTGCATGCCTTGACAAATATTGGAAATGTGCAAAATTGGTTCAAGAGCAACCAGCCAGGAACGGGCAGGAAAATGGCACGCAAATCCACAGTAGCGCCGGCACAGGGCTTCGCGGAAGCGCCCCAGGCCGCCTTTGTCGCAGACACCGGGCGGAAGCCCGGCTTCGGCGTGTTGAACCGGGTCAGGCTGACGCTTGGCCCAGGCGGGCGCGTGGTTATCCCGGCCGCGCTGCGCGAGGCCATGGAGGTGGAGGAGGGCGATGCCATCCTCGCCTGGGTGGAGGAGGGCGAGCTGCATCTCTTGAGCCCGCGCGTGGGCGCCCGGCAGGCGCAGGCTATGCTAAAGGGGCTGGTGCCCGATGGCGTGAGCCTGGCCGCCGAACTGATCGCGGAGCGGCGGCGCGAAGCGGAGGCCGAATCCCGTGGCTAGCATCGTCCTCGACGCTTCCGTGATTCTTGCGCACATCAATGGGGAGCCGGGCTCGGAGCGCGCCGCGGCGTTTTTCGGGGATGCGCTGATTTGCGCGGTGAACCTTTCCGAGGTCGTGGCCAAGCTCATGGAACGCGGCGCGAGCCTCGGCCTTGTGCGTGCGGCGCTCTCGCGCTACGGCCTGCAGGTGGCCGCCTTCGACGAGGAGCTGGCGGAGCGGACGGGCGCGCTCAGGCCGCAAACGAAAGCGTTCGGGCTGTCGCTGGGCGACCGGGCCTGCCTGGCGCTTGCTGCGCGTTCGGCGCTTCCCGTGCTGACCGCCGATAGGGCGTGGAAGGATCTCAATCTTTCGATTGAAGTCCAACTCTTGCGCTAAGCTTTGCCGGAAGCCCTATGCTAAAGTGCGCCGGCTTCTAACAACGCCACGGGATGAAACGCAAAAGATGGCTCATCTGAAGAGCGCAATCGACCGCCGCTCCCCCGAATTCGAGGCGAATGCGAGCGCGATGCGGGCGCACCTTGCGGTGCTGGCTGCCAAACTCGAAGCGGCGGCGCAGGGTGGGGGTGCTGCATCGAGGCAGCGCCACGAGGCGCGCGGCAAGCTGTTCGTGCGCGACCGCATCGATTTGCTGCTCGATCCCGGTTCGCCGTTCCTCGAAATCGGCGCGCTGGCCGCGAACGGGCTCTATGGGGGCGATGCGCATGCGGCCGGAATTGTAGCCGGCGTGGGCCGCGTCTCGGGGCGCGAGTGCATGATCGCCGCCAACGACGCGACAGTCAAAGGCGGCACCTATTACCCCATGACGGTGAAAAAGCACCTGCGCGCCCAGGATATCGCGCGGGATAATCGCTTGCCCTGCCTCTACCTCGTCGACTCGGGCGGCGCCTTCCTGCCCCAGCAGGACGAGGTCTTTCCCGATGAACGGCATTTCGGGCGCATTTTTTACAATCAGGCGCAAATGTCGGCGCTGGGCATCCCGCAGATCGCGGCCGTGATGGGACCTTGCACGGCGGGCGGCGCCTACGTTCCCGCGATGAGCGACGAGAGCATCATCGTGAAGGGCAACGGCACGATTTTCCTGGGCGGCCCGCCTTTGGTGAAGGCGGCGACCGGCGATTCGGTCACGGCGGAGGAGCTTGGCGGGGCCGAAGTCCACACGCGCCAATCCGGCGTTACCGACCATTATGCGCAGAGCGACGCGCACGCCATCGGCATCGCGCGGCGCATCGTGGCCGATCTGAACCGCACCAAGCCGCGGTCGCTCGACGTGGCCGCGCCGCGCGACCCGCTCTACCCGGCGGACGACCTCTACGGCATCGTGCAGGCCGACGTGCGCAAACCCTACGACGTGCGCGAGGTGATTGCGCGGCTTGCCGACGGCTCGGAGTTCGACGAGTTCAAGAAGCTCTACGGCCAGACGCTTGTCTGCGGCACGGCGCGGATCTGGGGCTATCCAGTAGGCATCCTCGCCAACAATGGAATTCTGTTCTCCGAAAGTGCTGTCAAGGGCGCGCATTTCATCGAGCTGATGAACCAGCGCGGCATCCCGCTCATCTTCCTTCAAAACGTCACGGGCTTCATGGTCGGCAAGAAATACGAGGCGGGCGGCATCGCCAAGGATGGCGCGAAGCTCGTGACCGCCGTCGCCACGGCCTCCGTGCCCAAATACACCGTTGTCATCGGCGGCTCTTACGGCGCGGGCAATTACGGCATGTGCGGGCGCGGCTACTCCCCGCGCTTCCTCTGGATGTGGCCCAACGCCAAGATCGCGGTGATGGGCGGCGAGCAGGCGGCGACCGTGCTTGCCATTGTGCGGCGCGAGGCGCTGGAGGCCAAGGGCGGAAGCTGGAGCAAGGAGGAGGAGGAAGCGTTCAAGGCGCCCGTCCGCGCGCAGTTCGATGCCCAGGCAGACCCCTACTACGCGACCGCGCGGCTCTGGGATGACGGCATTATTGACCCCGCCGATACGCGCATGGTGCTGGGGCTGGCCATTTCCGCCGGGCTGAATGCGCCGCCTGAGCGCCGGCCATTCGGCGTGTTCAGGATGTGAGCCGCCGATGACGCACCGCCCCTTCGCCTCTCTCCTGATCGCCAATCGCGGCGAGATCGCCTGCCGGGTCGCGCGCACCGCCAAGCGCATGGGCCTGCGCGCGATCGCGGTGTATTCTGAAGCCGATGCGCAGGCGCGGCATGTGCAAATGGCGGACGAGGCGCATCTCCTGGGCGCCGCGCCCCCGCGCGAAAGCTACCTCAACATCGCGCGCATTGTCGCCGCCGCGAAGGCCAGCGGCGCGGAAGCCGTCCATCCCGGCTACGGTTTCCTTTCGGAGAACGCCGATTTCGCGGACGCTTGCGAGGAGGCCGGGCTGATTTTCGTAGGCCCGCCTGCCCGGCGATCCGCGCCATGGGCTCGAAGGCCGCCGCCAAGGCATTGATGGAAAAGGCCGGCGTGGCCGTGGTGCCGGGCTACCATGGCGAGGCGCAGGACATCGAGACCTTCGCGCGCGAGGCGGAGCGGATCGGCTTTCCGGTGCTGCTCAAGGCGGTTGCGGGCGGCGGCGGCAAGGGCATGCGCGTGGTGCGAAGCGGCGGCGAGCTTGAGGCCGCAGCATCTGGAGCGAAGCGCGAGGCCGCCTCGGCCTTCGGCGACGATAGGCTTTTGCTCGAAAAGTTCGTCGAGCGCCCGCGCCATATCGAGGTGCAAATCTTTGGCGACAGCCATGGCGGCATCGTCTCGCTGTTCGAGCGCGAATGCACGCTGCAGCGCCGCCACCAGAAGGTGATCGAGGAGGCCCCCTCGGCAGCGCTTGACGATGAGCGGCGCGAGGCCCTGTACGAAGCCGCGCGCAAGGCCGCTGCGGCTATCGGCTATGTGGGCGCTGGCACGGTGGAATTCGTCGCCGGCGGCGGGCACGCCTATTTCATCGAGATGAATACGCGGCTGCAGGTCGAGCATCCGGTGACGGAAACGATTACGGGCCTCGATCTTGTTGAGTGGCAGTTGCGCGTGGCGATGGGCGAGCGGTTGCCGCTGCGCCAGGAGGAGATTAAGCGGCGCGGGCATGCCATCGAGGCGCGGCTCTACGCCGAGGATCCGGCGGCGGGATTTTTGCCGTCCATCGGCGAGTTGACGCATTGGCGCATGCCCAAGGAAGGGCACAGCCTGCGCATCGATACGGGCTTCGCGCAAGGCGGCAAGGTTTCGCACTATTACGATCCAATGCTCGCGAAGGTCATCGCTCATGCGCCAACGCGCAAAGTCGGCGCTGGGCAGGCTTAAGGGAGCGCTGGCCGGCGTCGAGATTGCGGGCGTTACCACCAACGCGGCCTTCCTCTGGCGCCTGCTTGGCGAGGCGGCTGTGCTAAAAAACGCGGTCGATACGGGATATATCGAGCGCGAGCGGGCCGGCTTGAGCGGCAAGGCCGCGGGCGTCGCCGCCCATGTCTTGGCGGCAGCCTGCGCGGCGATGCTTGGCGCCGAGGCTGCCAGCGCCCGCCGGGACGCCGCGGACCCGCATTCACCCTGGGCGCAGACCACCGGCTGGACGCTATCCGCGGAGCGCAAGCGGCGGTTTCAATTCCGGGACAAGGAGGGCGCCGTGCACGAGGCGGTGCTGATTCAAACGCGCGGCGGCACGGCGCTTGCCATTGATGGAACCCGCCAGGGTTTCAGCTTCGCCGCCGTGGAGGAGCGGCGTTTCAACGTTACCTTTGGAGGCGTAAGCCGGACAACGGCCGCGCTGGTCGCGGGCGATACCGTCACCGTCTTCGACGGGCCGGAAGCGATCAAGCTCACGCTGATCGAGCCTTACGCCGCCGATGCAATCGGCGTCGAGCCGGAGCTTGGCACCGTGGCGCCCATGCCCGGCACGGTTTTGGCGCTCTTGGCCAAGCCAGGAGAAACCTTGGAAGCGGGCACGCCGATGCTCATTCTTGAGGCCATGAAAATGGAGCACACGCTGCGCCTGCCCGCGCGCGGGCGAGTGGTGCGCTATCTCTGCGCGGTGGGCGACTTCGTGGCCGAGGGCGCGGCCCTGGCCGAGTTCGAAGCCGGTGGAGAGGCTTGAGCATGGGCGAGGCTTTCCACATCGTCGAAGTGGGGGCGCGCGACGGCCTGCAGAATGAGGCGGCGGCGGTCCCGGCCGCGGTGCGCATCGCCTTCATCGAGAAGCTCATCGCGGCGGGGCTCACCTCCATCGAGGCGGGCAGCTTCGTCCCGGCCAAATGGGTGCCGCAAATGGCGGACACGGCAGCGGTTCTGCAAGCGTTTGCGGGGCCGCGCCGGCGTCTCTTTTCCCGTGCTGGTGCCCAACGAGAAAGGGCTGGACGCCGCGCTGGCGGCGGGTGCGCGCGAGATCGCGATTTTCGGCGCGGCCTCCGAGACGTTCTCGCAGCGGAACATCAACTGCTCGATTGGCGAATCGCTGGCGCGGTTCAAACCGGTGGCGGAGCGCGCGCTGGCGGCGGGCATGAAAGTGCGCGGCTATGTCTCCTGCGTGCTGGGCTGCCCCTATGAGGGGCGCGTGCCTGTGGACAAGGTGGCGGACGTGGCGGCGCGGCTGGCCGGGCTAGGCTGCTACGAGATATCGCTCGGCGACACGATCGGCGCGGGTACGCCGCGTGCTGCGCGGGAGATGCTCAAGGCGGTGGCCGGGCACGTGCCGCTTTCGAGGCTGGCGGTGCACTTCCACGACACTTACGGGCAGGCCGTCGCCAATATCTATGCTTGCGTGGAGGAGGGTGTGCGCGTGGCCGACAGCTCGGCCGGGGGCTTGGGCGGCTGCCCTTACGCGAAGGGCGCTTCCGGCAATGTGGCGACGGAGGATGTGGTGTATCTGCTCGATGGGCTGGGCTTCGAGACGGGCGTGGACCGGGCCAAGGTCATCGAAGCGGGCCGGTATATCTACGCCGCGCTGGGCAAGACGCCACGGTTTTGATAGGCTGAATGGACGGGGACATAATCGAGGGACTCTCCCCTCACCCCAGCCCTCTCCCCATGGGAGAGGGAGTTTGGGGGGCGTGCCCGTTGTGAGGCCGTCCCTTCTCCCAGGGGGAGAAGGACAGGGTGAGGGAAGATTCCCTCGTGAAGCACTCAAGGCGGGCACAAGCGCCACCGCTAAATCTTGGCGCCAGCCGGTGACGGCGGGGCGGCTTAAGTCTTGCCCACGTTATCCCAGAAGGCCTTGATCTTGCAGACAAAACCGGCGGTTTCGGGGTGGGTTCGAGTTGGTGGAAGCCTTCTCGAACTCCTTGAGCAGGTCTTTCTGGCGGCGCGAGAGGTTCTGCGGCGTCTCGACCTCGACCTGAACGTAAAGGTCGCCGGTGAGCTTCGAGCGCAGCACGGGCATGCCCTTGCCGCGCAGCCGGAATTGCTTGCCGGTCTCGGTACCCTCGGGCACTTTCACCCGCGCCCGCCCGCCGTCGATGGTGGGAACCTCGATCTGCCCGCCCAGGGCCGCGGTGGTCATGGTGATGGGCACGCGGCAGAACAGGTCCGCGCCGTCGCGCTGGAAAATGCCGTCGGGCAGGATCGACAGGAAGATGTAAAGATCGCCCGCAGGTCCGCCCCGGACGCCAGCCTCACCTTCGCCGGCCAGGCGGATGCGCGTCGAATCCTCAACGCCTGCGGGGATATTCACCGATAGGATGCGCTCGCGCGTAACCCGGCCGCTGCCGGTGCAGCTATGGCAGGGCTTCTGTATGATCTCGCCACGCCCCTGGCAGCTCGTGCAGGTGCGCTCGATGGTGAAAAAACCCTGGCTCGCGCGCACCTTGCCAAAGCCTTGGCAGGACGGGCAAGTTATCGGGCTGGAGCCCGCCTCGGCGCCGGCACCCCCGCAGTCCTCGCACGTCACCGAAGCGGGGACGCGGATCTGCGCGGCCTTGCCGGTGAAGGCCTCGACCAGCGAAATCTCCATATTGTACTTGAGATCGGAGCCGCGTTCCTTGCTGCCGCGCGCGCGGCTGCGGCGGCCTCCCATGAACTCGCCGAACAGATCGTCGAAAATCTCCGACATGGAGGCGGAGAAATCGTTGCCGAAGCCGTAGGCGGCGCCGCCCGGCCCCATCGATCCGTCGAATGCGGCGTGGCCAAACTGGTCGTAGGCCGCGCGCTTCTGCGGGTCCTTCAGCGCCTCGTAGGCTTCGCTGACCTCTTTAAAATTGACCTCGGCGGTTGTGTCGCCAGGATTCCGGTCGGGATGAAACTCTTTCGCGAGCCGCCGGTAAGCGCTTTTGATTTCGTGATCGGCTGCGCCCTTTTTCAGGCCGAGCACTTCATAGTAATCGCGCTTCATGGTCTGTTCTTGAGGTCCTTCGCCATGCGGGGTTGCCAGCCCAGAAGATTAGCTTAGGCTTCTGACGCATAAATAATGCGCGCAGAGCCGTTGTCCAACCCGCGCGCGAAAAAAGGGAGAGCACAATCGCTCTCCCTTTTAAGCGTATTAGGCGGATTTCTTCTTGCCTTCGTCGTCTTTGACTTCTTCGAACTCGGCATCGACGACGCCATCGCTCGATGCCGAAGCTCCGGTGCTTTGCCCGCCTGCAGCACCACTGCCCGCGGACTGAGCGGCCTCGGCTCCGCCGGACTGACGGTAAAGCGCCTCGCCAAGCTTCATGGCAGCCTTCGCAAGCTCGTCGGCCTTGGCCACGATCCTGGGCGCATCCTCGGTGCCCGACGCGGTCTTCAGCTCGAACATGGCGGCTTCGATGGCCTTGCGGTCGGCATCGGAGACCTTGTCGCCCAAATCCACCAGCGTCTTCTCGGTCGAGTGGATGAGCGCCTCAGCCTGATTCTTCGCCTCGACCAGCTCACGCTTCTGCTTGTCGGTCGCGGCGTGCGTCTCGGCTTCCTTCACCATGCGGTCGATCTCGTTGTCGCTCAAGCCGCCCGAGGCTTGAATCCGGATCGACTGGGCCTTGTTCGTCGCCTTGTCGAGCGCGGAGACATTCACGATGCCGTTGGCGTCGATATCGAAGGTCACCTCGATCTGCGGCACGCCGCGCGGCGCTGGCGGTATGCCCACAAGGTCGAATTGGCCGAGCATCTTGTTGTCCGCCGCCATCTCGCGCTCGCCTTGGAAGACGCGAATGGTGACGGCGTTCTGGTTATCCTCGGCTGTCGAGAAAACCTGGCTCTTCTTGGTCGGGATGGTGGTGTTGCGGTCGATGAGGCGCGTGAACACACCGCCCAGCGTCTCGATGCCGAGCGACAGCGGGGTCACGTCCAGAAGCAGCACGTCTTTCACGTCGCCCTGCAGCACGCCCGCCTGGATGGCGGCGCCCATCGCAACCACTTCGTCGGGGTTGACGCCCTTGTGGGGCTCTTTCCCGAAGAAGTTCTTCACCATCTGCACGACCTTCGGCATGCGGGTCATGCCGCCGACGAGCACGACCTCGTCGATCTCGGCGGCCTTCAGCGATGCGTCGCGCAGCGCTGCCTCGCACGGCCCGATGGTCCTTTGCAGGAGATCGTCCACGAGGCTCTCAAGCTTGGCGCGCGTGAGCTTCATGGTGAGATGCTTGGGGCCGCTCTGGTCGGCGGTGATGAAGGGCAGGTTGATTTCGGTCTGCTGCGCGCTCGAAAGCTCGATCTTCGCCTTTTCGGAGGCTTCCTTCAGGCGCTGCAGCGCGAGCTTGTCCTTGCGCAGGTCGATGCCGTTCTCGCGGCGGAACTCGCTCGCAAGGTAATCGACCAGCCGCATGTCGAAGTCTTCGCCGCCCAGGAACGTGTCGCCGTTGGTGGACTTCACCTCGAAGACGCCGTCGCCGATCTCCAGGACCGAAATATCGAACGTGCCGCCACCAAGGTCGTAGACCGCGATGGTCTTCGATCTTTCTTCTTGTCGAGGCCGTAGGAAAGGGCCGCGGCCGTGGGCTCGTTGATGATGCGCAAGACCTCAAGGCCCGCAATTCTGCCCGCGTCCTTGGTCGCCTGGCGCTGCGCGTCGTTGAAGTAGGCGGGCACGGTGATGACCGCTTTTTCCACCTTCTCGCCTAGATACGCCTCGGCCGTTTCCTTCATCTTCTGCAGGATGAAGGCGGAAATTTGCGAAGGCGAGTATTTCTTGCCGTGGCTCTCGACCCAGGCGTCGCCATTGTCGCCGCGGACGATCTTGTACGGGACCAGGTGCTGGTCCTTTTTCACGAGATCGTCGTCGAAGCGGCGTCCGACCAGGCGCTTGATGGCAAAAAATGTAAACTCGGGATTGGTGACCGCCTGGCGCTTCGCCGGCAGTCCGATCAAACGCTCGCCATCGGCGGTGAACGCCACCATGGATGGTGTCGTGCGCATGCCTTCGGCGTTTTCTATCACTTTTGGATGGCTACCTTCCATCACGGCCACGCAGGAGTTGGTCGTGCCTAGGTCAATGCCAATCACTTTCGACATCGTTCAGAACCTCGTGCTGCTGCTCACCTTCTAGCTGCGAGACGTTTCTGGCAGCCAGCGGCCCCCGTATTTCGACTTAGTGACGTCCGTCCCGCGCCGAGATGCTTATCTCGAATTTTTGATGATATAGGGGAGCGCTGAAGGCCGCGCAAGCGGCACGGACGCATCAGTTGCAGCAGAACCGGTTTCGCGAACAAGATAATGCCGGTCTGGCGCAGGCGTCCGGCGCAGCAATATTACTGTGCATTTCGCGAATCAGTCCTCGCCGCCGGGCCAGTCGGGGGCATCGCACACGGTTTCCAGAATCGAATGCCGTCTCGGCGGCGTAAGACAGAAGGACGAAGAAGCTTTCGCCGGTTGGAAATATTGCGGCCGCTTGTTCCGCGGGCGCGGCGGGGATTTCCGCGGGGGCGGCTTCGGGCTCCGCCGCGTCATCCAAGTCGAGCGCAAGAAAAACTGCGAGCGGTATGGCCGCCGGCTTGGGGCCGGGAGCGCCGGCTGTCTCGTTTCGTGGCATGGGCGCGTTCCCCGTTCGAATATTGGAGCTGCCTTGCGGTCAACAATGCGGCGATTCTGTCTGTTCCGCCGGGCTGGCGCACTGGCCCTCCATGCCGGCCACGACAGCAAAGTCTTGTTGCAGGCGTATTGCGATTTTGCGGCGATCCGTCCCGGATTTTGTCCTTGCGCCACCGTTCCTGCGGGTACAATCTTTAACGATTGTACTCTGGCAGAGGAGAGTTCATGGACGAAATCTTGCCCAGCGCATTCGGCCCGGCGGGCCAGGCCGCAAAGTTCGCTCAGCCGCCTGCCGGGCTTCCCTATACCAGCTTCTCAAGACACGAACTTAGCGCGATTTTCTCGGTTTACGGCGCCAAGGTTGCCGAAGGCGAGTGGCGCGATTACTCGATCGACTTCCTGAAAGACAGGGCAGTGTTTTCGGTCTTCCGGCGCGCCTCCGAGCGGCCGCTCTACCGGATCGAGAAAGACCCCAAGCTCAACAAGCGGCAGGGCGCCTATAGCGTCGTCGCCATGACCGGACTTATCTTGAAACGGGGCCACGACCTCTCCAAGGTGCTCCGGGTGCTCGAACGGCGGCTGCGGATCGTGAGTTCGTGAGAGCCGCACCGCGCTGCGGAGCAGGACTGTGACGGCGGAAGTAAACCGTCCGCCCGCTGTTTCAATCCGCAGGACTAAGTCCTTGCCATTCCCGCTGAATATCGGCGGCCGGAAAATCCCTGAAGCTTGTCCAAGGCTTGACACAAGCCCCGCCAGTAATGTTGTTAGATGCTGCGAGCCTGCCGGGGGGCATAGGAGCGGCTGGCGCTAAACCCGAAGCGGAGGGGACTCCCTTGGACGGCGAACAGCTTGGCAAAAGGATAATCGCGGGACTCTTGTTCTCGGTCTTGGCGGCCCTGGTGCTGGTCGTGGCCTCGCGCGCGAAGCTGCTGCCCGCGGCACCCGACAAGTTCACCTACGACTGGCGCACCTATCTTCTGGCGGAGCAGGCTCCGCACCCCCGCGACGACATCGCCATCGTCCGGATCGATGAGCGCAGCCTCACGGGCTACAATTACGTCTCGCCCATCGACCGCGGGCTGATCGCCGAGATCGTAAAGCGCGTGGACGAGGCGGGCGCCAAGGCCATCGGCCTCGATGTGGTCGTGGACCGGCCGACCGAGCCGCAAAAGGACGCGGCGCTTGCCGATGCGATCCGTCAGGCGCACGCGCCCGTCATTTTGGGCGCGGTCGATGCACGGGCCGGCGAATCGGCGGAGGGCATGGCATATCAGGAGGATTTCATCGCCAAGACCGGGCGTCAGGCGGGACACATCTTCTTCGCGGCCGAGCGCGACGATCTGACGCTGGGCGATCAGGCCGTGCGCTTCATGCTGCCAAAGTCGGAGGAGCCGCCGCACCGGCCAGCCTTCGCGCGGCTGCTCGCGGATCTCGACGGCAGGAAGCCGGAGCCAGCCTCGCCGCTGATTTTCTGGCGGCGGCCTCCGGCAAGCGGCGGCGCGGACCTGTTCACGGCGTTCACCGTGCCGCCTCACCGCGACAGCGCCGGCAACCCGAAGGGCTCCGTCTTGCCGGATTCCTGGCGCGGGGCGCTCGCGGGCAAGATCGTGCTCATCGGCGGCGGCTTCAGGGACCGCGACCTGCATTTGACGCCGCTTACCGTGGCCTCGCGCGAGCCGATCCACGGTGTTGGAATTCACGCCCAAATCCTGGCGCAACTGCGCGATGGGCGCACCATCCACGAAATGCCCTGGTGGGTTGAGTTCCTGATCGCTGCGGGCGTCGCGGGCCTTGGCATTTACGCCGCGAATTCATTGGACGCTGAGTGGCAGCGGCGTGCTTTCGACCGTGATCGCGTTCCTGGCAATCGTGACGGCCGGCAGCCTGCTGTTCTGGACAACGCACATCACGCTGCCCTCGGCGACACTCTTCCTGGCCTGGGCTTTTGGGCTGTTTGCCGGCAACTGGCAGGCGCCCCGGGCGCAAAGGCTCAAGACGTACCCGATAATCATGCAAAATTGGCATCCGGAGGATGAGATCATGCGCAAAGGCCAGCTAGTTTGGATCGCGGGCGCCGCTGCGGCGGTTTGGCTGGGAGCCACGGCCGGCGGAGCGCTCGCCGAACTCCGGGTGGTGGAATCGACGGTGCCTAGCATCGCCGCGGACGCGGTTTTTCCGGATGGAGCCGTTTTCGACGTGGCTGCCGGCCAGAAGATCAAGTTCCTGAAGACTCCCGCGAACAGCACGCACGATATCGCCGGCCCTTACAAGGGCACGCTCGACGCCTACCAGCCGGCTTGCGGCTGGATGGAAAAGGTCCGGGGCAAATGCGGCCAGAACAGCACCGATGTCGAGGGCGGCACGCGCAGCGTTAAGCCGGTCATGGGCGGCACGCGGAGCATCGCCGTCCCGAAGCAGTAGGACTGCGCCTCCGACGGGCCACGCGGATTCGGCCGAAACTACGCCGTGTCATGTGGCCCACCGCGGGACGGCTGGGAAAGCCAGATTGCAAGGTTACTTTGCGGCCTGCCCGGCGCTGCCATTCGCGCTTCCAGGCATCGCATCCTCTTGCTGGCGGGGAAGGGTGAAATGCACCGCCGCCCCTTCGTCCACCTTGCCCTCGGCCCAGACACGGCCGCCATGACGTTCCACGATGCGCTTCACGATGGCCAGACCTATGCCAGTGCCCTCGAACTCCCCGGCTGAATGGAGGCGATGGAACGCACCGAAAAGTTCGCCAGCGTAGCGCATGTCGAAACCCGCGCCATTGTCTTTGGTCATGGGGGGCACGCGGAGCATCGGCGTTGCGAAGCAGTGGCATCGCGTCCCTGAAGGAAAATGCGGATTCGGCCAAAGGCGGGCGTGCGCGGATGCCTGCGCTTGAAACATTACAAAAACGCCTCGGCTGGACTGTGTGGCAGGCTCTCTCCTGCATGCCCGATCCGGCCGTTGCGCGCGGGGCGTGGCCGTGAGAGCTATCCGATGGAACAGCAACGCCAGCGTAGTCTCGCCAAGATCTTCTAGGCTGAGAGCCTAACTTTAGTAGTTAAATACCGTAGCCCGGTGTTGAGGGTGAAGCAGCACTTCACCCTCAAAAAAGTTATGGAGACAGCGTATGCTTTCAAAGTGGATACCATCCGCGCCTGTGGTGTTGCTTGTTCTCTCAATTTCGGCAGAAGCCTCAGTCCAAGATTTGCGGGCTTTCCAGCCCATGCCGGGCTAGTTGAACGAATACTTGCAGCGGTTAAGGTCATCTTCGTCCAATGTTCGCTGCGCACCTCGACGCAATTTACTTTGCGTGCGCTGGACCGTAGGCATTGTCTTTTTGTTCGCCGGGATACAGAACCAGCATCAAAAAGCAAATAGAGAGGATGATAGTCCAAAGCACCGCAAGTAATACCAAAATGACTGGAATCTTCCCAACGATATATGCGCACAGAGCATTTGCGGATATTACGCCCAACGCCCAAAATCCCGAAAGTCCCATATCATGAAGCCTTTTTACCACAAGGCTAGCCAATGAGAAGTTGGCAATAAAACTTAGTATGTACAGTGTGTACATTAAATATATTGTGTGTGTGCCGGTTATATATAGCGTTTGTACGCCTGTTATAATGGACATTAGCGGCCAAGCAATCGCAAAAAATAGTGCCGCATCAATAACGTATCCGAAGATAAACACGCGCCTTCCGACCCGTCCATGGAATGAGAAAAACCAACGCAATATGTTCATTTATCCCCCCGCCCCTCTGATAGCTGCCCATTCTCAGAATAGGCGTTGTCCCGTCAACGGGACAATTTGAGCTGGGCCGCGAAGATCAAGGAGGAAGTGGGAGCAGCGACCGGTCGCGGCATGCGCAACCTGAAGCGGAAGCCGGGCTTGCCTTTGGCTCTATCTGGACAAGGTGCCATTGGGAGCCCAGCACTCGAAAAGCGGGAAGCCGATTTCTGCTTATTGAGGTAAAGAGGCATTTCGCTCGCAAATCTTGAACGTCTCTTCTCGTAGCGGCCGTCAACAATTCGGCCGGGTGCTGGGTTAATAATGAGTGAAGCCGGTACTATGGCCAGTCATGGTTAACCCGGACGTGGTAAACGCATGGCCGCGATGTGTTTTTTGCGCGCATTTGTGCGATTTTTTCGCGTTTTCGGGCCGAATTCTGTATCTCTAGAATCCCTTTAAATATAAATGAAACTGTGAAATTAACCATAAAACCGCGCATCCGTTCCGGCAGGTCGCGAGCTATCCAGCAAAAACACTAAGCAAAATCAGCGTCTTATCCGCGTTAACGCTTCCGAAAAGCGCATTGCGGATAATGGCGTTTCATAAGGATTGGACCCGGCCGGCGAAACTTTGCGGGTTCCGCCGGCCGGATAAGGTTAAGGCGCGATGAATGCCGAGGCTGGATTCGATGGCCCAGGAGCTTACCCTTGGGGCCGCGGCGCCGTAAGGCAGGGCGCCACGAACAGGTAGCCGAACCACACGCCGTGCAAGGTCCTCGTCGCGACCAGGAGCCAGAAGCCCGCGAGGCAGATCGCCAGCATGCCGCCTATGACGGAGAAGAATTCGAGATGCGTGACGCGCGCCAGCGCCAGGGTTGCCAGCGTATAGACGCCGAGGGGGAAGGTGAACGCCCACCAGCCGAGGTTGAAGGGCATGCCTTCGCGGGCATACTGGGCCGTCTTGAGCACAGCCAGCATCAGCCACCACGCGCCGTAGCCCCACAGGATCGTGCCGCCAATGACGCCAATGCCCAACGCCACGTCGCCCACACCCTGAATGCCCGCCGCGGCGAAGGTTGCAGGTGCGTTGCCGCCGAGCAGCAGGAGGCCCAGCGAGCCAGTGCCGATGGGGCCGAGCGCCAGCCAGCCCGACGCGGCCATATTGCGCTCCGGCAGCTTATGCAGGAACAGGCGCAGGAGCAGGATCACCAGGACGCTCATCGCCAGCGGAACGGAGAAGGCCCAAAGCGTATAGCTGATGATGAGCACGCCGAAGGCATCGCTAGCGGGCAGATGCGGGATCAGCACGCCGCCGCTGGCCGCGGCCACCTCCGCCGCAACGATCGGAATCAGCCAGACCCCGGTCATGTTCTCCATGCTGTGGTCCTGCTGCGTGAACATGAGGAAGGGGACCAAGAGGCCGCTGGCGAGCGACAGGGCCACGTCCACCCACCAAAGCGGCAGCGCTGCGCTGACGGCCGCATCGCCCCAAAGCGGCACCCCGAAGGCCAGGAGGCCGTTGACGATGGTGGCAAGGCCCATGGGGATCGCGCCGAAGAACATCGACGCCACCGAATGCTGGAACACACGCTGCGCGCCGCTGAAGAAGAACACCCAGCGCGCCGCGTAGAGCAGGCTGAACAGCGTGAACAGGCCGATGTTGACCATCCAAAGCGCCCGGCCCGCCTGATGCAGCCCCTGGTGCATGTCCGGGAACGGAACGGGGAACTGGTTCAGAGCCAGTGCCAGGACGCCCGTGCCCATGGTGACAGTGAACCAGTTCGGCGTAAATTGGCAGATCGCCCTGGGCAGGCCGCTTGCCGGGCACGGCGCGCGCGGCGCCATTTGCTGAATCGCAAGGGTGTCACTCATCTAATTGATTTCCTTTGGCTTCGGGCAAGGGCGCGAAGGCGCGCGTTCGGGTTAGCCCCAAGTTGCGCGCGCGTAATCGATCTTTCCAATAGATGTTTTGCATTATCTCATGCAGAGAATAGATTGGTTTCCGGGCCGGGCCGGGCGGAGCAGGCAGTTCACCGGGCGTCATCCCGGAAAAGCGCAAAGCGCCCTATCCGGGATCGTTACAAATGCCAGCGCTTGCTGCGGTCCCGGATAGTGCCCGCGGCATTTCCGGGACGGCGGCACTCAGCGAACCGGCCAAATCGGATTTGATATGACCCTGGACCAGTTGCGGATCTTCGTTGCGGTCGCCGAGCGCCAGCATGTCACGCAGGCCGCGCGTGCCCTGAACCTCGCGCAATCGGCCGCGAGCCACGCCATCGCGGCGCTTGAGGCGCGCCATCAGGCCAAGCTCTTCCGGCGGGTAGGCCGGCGCATCGAACTGACCGAAGCGGGGCAGATGTTCCTGGAGGAGGCCCGCGCGGTGTTGGCGCGCGTCGAGGCGGCAGAATTGGCGCTCAGCGAGTTCGGCGGCCTCAAGCGCGGCACCCTGTCGGTGCAGGCCAGCCAAACCATCGCCGGTTACTGGCTGCCGCGCCACCTGGTTTCCTTCAAGAAAGCCTATCCGCAAATCCAGATCCGGCTGACCATCGGCAACACCGCGCAGGTCGCGGCGGCGGTCGCGAACGGCACGGCGGAGCTTGGCTTCGTCGAGGGTGCGGTGGAGACGGGCCATCTGGTCTGCGAGCCGGTGGCGCGGGACCAGCTCTTCATCGTGGCGGGGCCGGAGCATGCCTGGGCCAGCGGGCGCCCCCTGAGCCCGGCGGACCTCGCCGCGGGGGAGTGGGTGCTGCGCGAACCCGGATCGGGCACCAGGTCGGCCTTCGAGGAGGCCCTGGTGAGCCACGGAATTCAGCTTTCCGCATTGCGTGTGCGGCTGGAGCTACCCTCCAATGAGGCGGTACGGGCCGCGGTGGAGGCGGGGCTAGGCGCTACGGCCATCTCGGCCTCGGTTGCCGCGCCAGGCCTCGAAGCGGGTCTTTTGTACCGGGCGCAATTTCCGCTTCCGGAGCGGCAGTTCCACGCCTTGCGGCAGATCGGAGGCTACCGCGCGCGAACCGCCGAGGCGCTGATGGAGATGATCTTGAAACCGCCAAGCGCTACGGGCCAGGAGCGGAGGCGGAGCGCAAAATGAAAAACCCCGCCAATCCGGCGGGGTTTCCAGAAATTCGAGACTACAGCGGCAGCTAGCGGCGGTCGCCGAAGAGCTGCAGGAGGGCGATGAAGATGTTGATGAAGTCAAGATAGAGGTTCAAGGCGCCCATGATTGCGCTGCGGCCGAGAGTTTGCTCGCCGCCGCTCGCATAGGTGCTGTAGTTATCCTTGAGCGTCTGCGTGTCGTAGGCGGTAAGGCCGGTGAAGATCACAACGGCAAGTACCGAGATGACGAATTGCATCTGCGTCGAATGCAGGAAGATGTTCACCACGCTCGCGATGACGATGCCGATGAGGCCCATCATCAGGAACGAGCCCATCTGCGTCAGGTCGCGCTTCGTGGTGTAGCCCCAGAGGCTGACTGTGCCGAAGGTTGCGGCTGTGATGAAGAAGATGCGCGTGATCGAGGTGCCCGTGTAGATCACGAAAATGCTCGACAGCGAAAGGCCCATCAGCGCCGCGAACGCCCAAAACACGCTCTGGGCCGTCGACGTGCTCATCTGGTTGATGCGCGCGGCGAACAGGAACACGATTGCCAGCGGCGAGAGGGCGATCACCCACCTGAGCCAGCTTATGTAGATGGTTTTGCCAAGAGCGGTAAGCATCATGCCGTTCGATAGCCTAACAGCGGCTTCGGCGGGATTCTGCGTTACGGCCATCGAATAGAACAGGTAGGCCACCACGCCCGTTACAACGAGCCCGATGCCCATGTAGTTGTACACGCTCACCATGTAAGCGCGCAGGCCTTCGTCATACGCGACGGTATCCGCGCCGGTGCGGGCGTTCAGGCCGTAAGCCCTTGATCTGTCAAAGTCTGCCATGTGTCTAGGTTCCTGACTCTTCGAATCTCTTAAGGTCTGCGCAATAGGTGGTGCACGTTTAAGCTCTGAACAGCCCGGAGCAAAGCCTTCTTTCGCCGTGCGGCTTCCGCTCCCGTTCCAGGCACGTTCACTCGGAACGCAGATAATGCGCTGGTTTGGCTGACAGAACCCTTAAAGTCCCGGCCGCGCCCAGCACCACGACGAATATGGTTTCAAGGACCGACGGCTGCAATAGCGATATAATGGACAGACTGAAGCTCAGCTTCATGACCTCGGTAACCACCACATAGGCGGCGATCAGGCCGAGCGTTGCCGCGACGCCCGAGAGGCAGAGCGCCAGCCCCAGATACTCCAGGAGGTGGGCCGTGACGATCCGGCGCTTGGCGGCCCCCAGCGTGCGCAGGATGACGGCTTCGTAGATGCGCCGCCGCTGCGCCGCCATGAGCGCGCCCGCCACGACCAGCGCGCCCATGATGAGCGTCACGCTGCCCGCGATCCTGACCGCCCGCATCACCTTCTCGAACACGCCGTTGATGGCGCCCAGCGCATCCTTGACGTTGATCGCCGACACGGTCGGATAGGTAGCCGCAGCGGCTTTCAAGATAGCAGAATTCGGCCTTACGATCCGGGGTTTGCCCCTCGGGCCAGCTCAGGGTCGCCAGGAAGTTGAAGGGTGCTTTCTTGAGCGCATTTTTCGAGAAGATCATCACGAAATTGATGTCCATCGAGCCCCATTGGACCTTGCGCAGATTGGCGATTTTCGCGGTCAGGTTCCGGCCGATGACGTTCACGGTGACGGTATCGCCAATGGCGAGGCCGAGCGCCTTGGCGATGTCCGCCTCGAAGGAAACCAGCGGCTCGCCCTCGTAATCGGGCGCCCACCATTGGCCCTCAGTGGTCTGCGAGCCGGGCGGCAGCGCATCGGCATAGGTGATGCCCCGGTCGCCGTTCAGCACCCATTCGGCTGAGGACGGCACCTTCAACTGCTCCACCGGCACGTCCTTGATCGCCACGATCCTGCCGCGCAGCATGGGCGCGGTCGAGATCTTGGCGGCCGGTGCGGTCCTGGTCAGCAACTCCTCGAATGGCTGCAAGTCCTGCTTCGGAATGCCTATGAAGAAGTAGGAGGGCGCCTGTTCCGGAAGCCGGGATTGGATCTCGTGGGTAAGCGAGGCATCGACGAGCGAAACCGCGGTTAGCAGCGTCAGACCGGTGCCCAGCGACAGCGAGACGGTGCGCGCGAGGCTTCCTGGCCCGCCGATGTTTGCCAGCGCCAGCGCCAACTCGGGCTGCTTCGGGCGCTTGACCGCCAGCGCCGCCTTGCGAATGGCGATGCCCGCTCCCCAGAACAGCGCGAAAACGCCGAGCACCGCGGCGCAGGTGACGGCGGCGATCTTGTGCTCCTGCGATAGGGCGATGGCCGCGGCGGCAAGCATTCCGGCGGCAAGGAGCGAGGCCAGCCTATAGCCAAACGGCGGCAGCCCGGGGCGCTCGCCGCCGCTATCGCGGAACAGCTCGGCCGCGCGCACTTGGGCAGCCCGTCCGATGGGCCATAGGATGAAGGGAAGCGCCGCAAGCAGCCCGAACAGGGCCGCAAGCGCCAGCGCCCGGCCCTGCAGTCCGGTTTCAATATCGATGGGCACCACGCCGCGCATCAGGCTGACCGAGGCCCAGGGCGCGGCTGCGGCGAGCGCAAAGCCGATAGCGATGCCGATCAGGGCCAGCAGGCCGATCTCGATCAGGAAAACGCGGAAGATGATCGCTTGCGATGCGCCCAGCGATTTATAGGTGGCAATGGTCTTGCGCCGCCGGTCTATGAAGCCCGAGACCGCGTTCGCCACGCCGATGCCGCCGGTCAGCATGGCCGTAAGCCCGGTGAGCGTCAGGAATTCGGTGAGCCGCTGCAGCATGTTCTTCACGCCCGGCGACGGGTCGGAGCTGTCGCGCGTCAGGAAGCCTGCCTCCGGGAATTTGCCGGCGAGATCCTCTTTGAACGAGGCGGGCAGGGGCGCGGGCGCTCTTAATGCGGTAGCTCCAGCGGACAAGGCTGCCAGGCTCGACGAGGCCGGTCTTTTTCAGCGCATCGAGCGAGAGCAATATCCGCGCTCCGAAGGCCGGGCCTGCCGCGAGCCGGTCGGGCTCGTGCGAGAGGACCGCCGCGACCGGAAACGAAGCGCGGCCGAGGGTGAGGCGGTCGCCAAGCCCTATGCCCAGCCGGTCGAGAATGCTGCGGTCAACCGCCAGCCCATCCTCCCGCTGGATCGCGGCAAGGCCCCCGCCTTCCTCGAAACTCACGGCCCCGTAGAGCGGATAGGCGCCATCCACCGCCTTGAGGTCCACGAGCGCCTGCCCGCCGCCATCCGGCTTGCGGGCCATGGCGCGCATGGTGCCAACCTCGGCGACCTCTCCAAGCGTTGCCAGATAGGCCCGCTCCGCATCGCCTGCTTGCCGGTGGAGGAGCGTGGCCTCGGCATCGCCTCCGAGCAGCTCCTTGCCCTCCCGCACGATGGAATCCTGAATGGCGTCCGAGAGGCTGTTGATCGTGCCAATCGCCCCTGTGCCCAGCGCGATGCAGATCAGGAAAATGGTGAAGCCGCCAAGCCCGCCCCGGAGATCGCGGAGTGCCAGGCGCAGTTCCAGCGGCAGGCGGCTGCCTATCGCCGTACCGCTCCTCTTGTTATCCATCCGATTATCCATGCTGCTGGGACATATATATGTAATTAAAATTCCGGGGTTTGGTCATGGCGGCACTCCCCTTTGGGGGCTTCGGTACAATTATCGCCAGAAGGTTCCTGGCACTGCTGCTTATCGGCTGACAAGGGACGATTCAGCTTATTCCCCAATACAGCCGCTCCCGTGCCTTACCGCGACCTATGGCGAAGGGCACGTAGATAGGAGGCGGCGGGCGGGAGCGTGCGGCCTTCCCCCTCAACACAGCACCGCCCGCCGCGGATCGAGTCCGGGGCGGGCGGGGAATAGCGTTCAGCGGCTGCTGTTAAGGCCAAGCGCTCAGCGCTTGCAGGAAATACTGACGCGGGCCTGAGCTTCGTTGAGGTTGGTCTCCATCAGGTTCAGCTCGCACTCGACGTCCTGGCTGCGGAACACCTTGCGCTCGCCGAAGGAGAGGCCGACGCCCTGCCGGTTCACCGCGACCTTCACCTGGCGTGGCCCGACCGACTGCAGGGCCAGCTTCACGCCGATCTCGTCATACTGCTTCTCCTGGTCTTTTTTCAGCATGACGTTGTCGTAGAACACCACCGTGGAGGGCTGGTGCGACATGGCGACAGTGGTCGCGGCGGAGGCTTGCTGCGGCGCCTGAGGAGCGGCGCCCGCGCCAGCACATGAGAGCGAGGCGAGTTGCGTCTGGCAGCGGCCGAACTGATCCGATGCTGCGGACACGAGCTGGCGGAGCTGAGCGACCTCGCCCGCGACGCTGCCGCCGCTATCGCCACGTCCGCGTCCACTGTCCTCGCCGATCTTGGACTTCAGAGACTCGATGGAGGCGGCGAGCACCTTGATCTGGTCGGAGGACGAAGGTTGGGGCCGCGTGTCTGGCCGGACGTTGGCGGCTATGGTGTGAATTTCCTCGGCAAGCGCCTTGGGAACCCTGGTCTCGCTGTTCTGCAGCGCGGCCACGGCGGAGCGCAGTTCCTCGGAAATGGCGCGCCGTGCGACGGGCTCCTGGGCCTGAACCGACGCGCTCAGCGAGCGGATCTCGTCGAGCAGCGCCTTGGGTGCCTTGGGCTCCTGCTTCTCAAGCTTCGCGTTGAGCGCTGTCACCTGCTCGCGGATGCTGTGCAGCGTTTCGGTGTAGTCGGGGACGATGGCCGCCGACAGTCCTTCTGCGCCGCGGTTCGGCTGGACGCCCCGGAATGCCTCGACCTGGCGCGAGAGGGCCTTGATCTCTTCGAGCACCGGCTTGTTATCAGCGGGCTCAGACGTGGACCGGCCGGCTGCCCGGAGAGCCTCCACCTGATTGGTGAGCGTCTTGATCTCTGCGAGCAGCACTTTGTCGTTGGTCTCAGCCGCGGGCCGGCCGGCTTTCAGAGCCTCAACCTGACTGGTGAGCGCCTTGATCTCCGCAAGCACGAGCTTGGAGCTTTGGTCCGGCTCCGCTTGCGAGCGGCCGCCTTTCAGGGTCTCGACCTGGCGGCTGAGCACCTTGACCTCATCCAGCAGAGCCTTGGAGCCTGGGTCCGGCTCGCCGGCCCGGGCTTTCAGGGTCTCGACCTGCCGCGACAAGGCTTTGATCTCGTCGAGCACCGGTCTGTTGCTGGAGCCTTGCTCGGAGTCTGCTGACCGCGCTTTCCAGCCTTCAACCTGACGGCCCAGCGCCTTGATCTCGTCCAGCACGGGCTTGGTGGCCTGGCTTGGATCTGCCACTACGGGTTTTACGGCTGCGAGCGTTTCAACCTGCTTGGCGAGCGAGCGGAGGTCATCTTGCACGGGCTTCAGCGCGAGCGCTCTTGCCTCCGCTCCAGCGGAGCCGCCGGTTGGCAAGCCAGCGATCTGGGCCTTGATTTCGTCCAGATTGCCACGTCCCGCGGAGTAGCCAGCGTAGAAGCCCCCAGCTCCGGCGCCAACGAGCGAGACGATACCTACAGCGGCAAGAAAGGTAAGAGCCTTAAACGGTTCCATGGAATTTGGGAGCCCCCAATGCAGGAAAATCTAGCGCGAACTATCTTCGTGGAATTTAGCCATTCGATGGCTGAACGACGGCAATATCGGGGGCGTCTTCGGCTTTCATGCCCACGATATGGTAGCCTGCGTCGACGTGATGCACCTCGCCCGTGACGCCCTTGCTCAAGTCCGAAAGCAGGTATAGCCCCGCGCCGCCGACATCTTCTATGGAAACCGTCCGCCGCAAGGGTGAATTCAGCTCGTTCCACTTGAGGATGTAGCGGAAATCCGCGATGCCCGAGGCCGCAAGCGTCTTGATCGGCCCCGCGGAGATCGCGTTGACGCGGATCTTCTTCGGCCAAGGTCCTCGGCAAGGTAGCGCACGCTGGCCTCCAGCGCCGCCTTGGCCACGCCCATGACGTTATAGTGAGGCATCACCTTCTCGGCGCCGTAATAGGTGAGCGTCAAGAGCGAGCCGCCATTGGTCATGAGCTTCTCGGCCCGCTGCGCGATCGCCGTGAAGGAATAGCAGGAGATGAACAGCGTGCTGTTGAAGTTTCCGGGCGAGGTATCGACATAGCGCCCGTCGAGTTCGTCCTTGTTGGAGAAGGCGATGGCGTGCACGACGAAATCGAGCGAGCCCCAGCTCTCCTTCAAGGCCGCGAACACGGCGTCCATTGAGGCGGCGTCGCTGACGTCGCAGGGCAGCACATGCTTTACGCCTATCTCCGCGGCCAGCGGCTCCACGCGCTTCTTCAGGGCATCGCCCTGATAGGTGAAGGCCATCTCCGCGCCTTGGTCCGCCGCGGCCTTCGCAATTCCCCACGCGATGGACCGGTTGTTAGCGATGCCCATCACCAGGCCGCGCTTGCCTTGCATCAGAAGTCCTGCTTGAGACACGTTTGCTCCCCGTGTTACCGGCGATGCATCCTACACATTAACAAGACGCCGTAAAGTGCTAGGTTATGGAACGTTTGCATCCGCAGGCTGTGCAGTTTTACAAGCTTCTATCTAGCTGTAAGCCCGGCGTAAGCGTCCAGCGTCTAGGCGGGATGCCAGAGACGCTACTTGAGGTGGATCATGCTCGACTGGACCGATGCGGTATTGCGCCTGCTTGCCGCAACCTTGACCGGCGCCGCCATCGGCCTCGACCGGGATCTGCGCGGCAAGCCCACCGGGATCAGGACCATGGGCATCGTCTCGCTGGGCTCCGCCACCATCGTGCTCGCCAGCCAATATCCGGCGCATATGGCGGACCTGGCCGCCAGCAGCCGCGTCATGCAGGGGATCATCACCGGCATAGGTTTCCTGGGCGCCGGCGTGATCTTGCGCCATCCTAGCGGCGGCAGGGTCCATGGCCTGACCACGGCGGCCTCCATCTGGCTGACCGCTTGCATCGGCGCGGCTTGCGGAGCGGGGGCATGGCCCATCGTGGCGGCTTCCACGGTGCTCGTCGCCATCGTGCTCGGCTTTGGAAAGGCCGTTGAGCAGGCTTTCGAGCGGTGGTTCCCCCGCAGCGACCGTGACGGCGAGGACGGCCCCCCGGCCGGCCAAGCGTGAAGGTCCGGCGATAATGGGGCGGGATCGAGACTTGTGGCCGCCGGTATTACTGGTCTCCGAGGAAGTGCAGGATCGCGGAGTTGAACGAGCCTGGGTCCTGAATGAATGCGAAATGGCTCGTGTTGGGAAGGATTAGCAGCCGGGCACCTGGAATTGTTGCCGCGATATAGTCTGTATGCTGGCGCTTTATAGCCTCGTCGTGGTCTCCATCGGCAATCAGGACTGGGGCGGCGATCGATTTGAGCTGAGCGTCCGTCCAATTTGGCTGGGTCGCCCACATCTTCCGGATCTGCCTGACGAAGCCATCGTAGTCCCTGGGTGTTGGCGAGAGCCTGGCGTATTCCTGGCGCGCGCGGCGGATGAAGGCGGCGAAGACCGGGTTCCTCCCCACCCCTTCCTTAAGGCCCGATGGCACCGTGTTGGCTGCAAAGGCGAATATTTTGCCAACCCTGTCAGGGTGCCGGATCGCCAGATCGAGGCCAAGGATGGCGCCGTCGCTCCAGCCAACGATATCCGCTTTCGGCAGCCGCAGGGTGTCCATAAGCGCGATGACGTCATCGGCCATCAGGTCGTAGCTGAAGGGCTTCGCGTCCCGCGTGCTGCGGCCGTGGCCCCTGCTGTCCATGACGATGACGGTGTGGTGTGGGGCGAGCGCCCGGATCTGGTTGCCCCAGTAATCGGAATTCGCGAGCCCGCCATGGAGCAGGATGACCGGCGAACCCTGTCCGTAGACGGCATAGTAGATGCTTATGGCGTTAATGCTCGCGTGGCCGCTGTGCTCCGGGGCGATGGGCGCTGGCGTTGGCGGCAGCGTTTGCCAGCGTTCGTCCGCCACGGCGGACGGTGCCAGCAGCAACAGCATGATCATAACCGGCAAGAGACGCATATTGGCCCCCTTTCGCGGCGGCGCTGCATAATCGCCGATTTCGGGATGCGCCAAGCCGGCCGCCCGCTATAGTCCCATGCGATTCTCGCAACAGCTATGGAAAAAGGGTCTCAACATGACCAAGCGTCTACTTGCGGCGTTGGTTCTTTCACTTTTGTCCGTGGCGTCCGCACTCGCGGCGCAGTGCGGCGGGGACTTCCACGCGTTCGTCTCCGCGATCTCGCACGAGGCGGCGGCGGACGGCATCCCGGCCGCCGTCATCGGCGGCGCGCTGGGTGAGGTTTCACCCGATCCAGCGGTGCTTGCGTTCGACCGCCGCCAGCGCGGCACGTTTCGAATGAGCTTCGAGCACTACGCCGCGACCCGCGTTACCGCCGGCCGCATCAAGCGCGGCAAACAGCTCTTGCAGCGCCATGCCGCCCTGTTTTCGCGCATCGAGCGGCAATTCGGGGTGCCGGCGCGGTTGATCGTTGCGATCTGGGGCCTGGAAACCGACTACGGCAGCGGGGACATGGGCAAGCTGCCGGTGATCCGCACGCTTGCCACAATGGCCCACGATTGCCGCCGCACCGAGCTATTTCAGTCCGAGCTTCTGGCGGCGCTGAAAATCCTTGCGCGCGGCGATCTGCCGTCGCGCGACATGATTGGCGCCTATGCGGGCGAGATCGGCCAGACGCAGTTTCTGCCGTCCTCCTATATCAAGTACGGGGTCGATTACGACGGCAACGGCCATGTCGATCTCAGGCACAGCGTGCCGGATGTGCTCGCCTCGACGGCCAATCTCTTGAAGACCAACGGCTGGCGCGCCGGCGCCCCCTTCGGCGAAGGCACGGCGAATTTCGAGGTCATGCGCGAGTGGAACCGCGCCGTGGTCTATCGCAAGACCATCGTGCTCTTTGCGGAACGGCTGACTGAACAGTGAAATAGAGATGCGGCGCCCGTGACCCGGTCCGGCAAACCGGGGAGGGCAAATCGAGTGCGGCAGCCTCCGGTGCGTAGCCGCCCAACCGGCCGCTTCCCTTGGGCTTCCCCGTTCGCATGGGGAATGCAGGAGTTTGGCCTGGGCGAAAATGTCTGGATGGCCTTCCTGGGCCGCTCTTCACTGGGCCGGCCTTATCGGGCGCGCTTATGTTCAATTGCCCCTAATTATTCCAAAGATTGGTTTTATTTTCTATCAAAATCTGCTAAATTACATGGTCCGAGGATAGGTATCTGGAAGGCCTCAAAAAATGAGTCACGGTTCGAAACTGGCGATGCTTTTCGCCCTCGTTCTTTTCGCAGCTCCATTTACCGCCAGCGCTCACCCTGCCTTACTGGGTGGCGGGCTGGCCAGCCAAGCAGCAGCGCCTATTGTCAAGGCCGGCTGCTACTATGGAGAATGCGAAGAGCATGTGTATATCCGCCGGCACTGCTGGCGCGGTTGCGACGATTACGACAGGGGCTATTGGCGCGAGCGTCCGTGCGGCTACGGTGGATGCGGCCACAGCCGGTATTACAGCCACTATCGCTGGGGCTCTTATCACCGCCTATGGCGGCCTGACTGGTGCTGCGGCCACTCCGAATGGGGCGACTGATACAAACCGAAATGAAATAGGCTGAACAAGCCACCAATTCGCCACGCTTCCTCCGCACCGCTGCCCCGGATCGGAGGCAAGTTCTCTCTCTAAGCAGAGACTGGCGCTGGATCGCCCCACTCACCCCCCCTTGCCCAAGGCATCCAGCGCCAGTGGCGCCTCTCCGCTCTCCCCGCGTCCCAAGCCACTGGAAAACTTCGCCACAGCGCTTGACATCGCGGCTGGGGCCGTTACGTTCTGGCTTCGTTCTTGTTTAATCTGCGAGTTTCAGAAAAATGAGTAAGAAGCCGGTTTTCCGCTCCTTGAGCGGCTTTTCTTTTACAGTTCTTTTTGCAGCGGCGCTGGTCCTGTTCGCTGGGGCGCAGCGAGGGGCGATGGCCCAAGGCGACCGGGGCGGCACGCCCGGGGATTTCGATTACTATGTGCTGGCCCTTAGCTGGTCGCCCACCTTTTGCAGCGGGCAGGGCAGGGGCGATGGCGGTGGCCGCGGCTATGACGGCGCCTATGGCGAGGACCGGGGTTACGGCGGCGGCTACAGTGGCGGCGGAAACGAGGGCCGGGGTTACGGCGGCCGCCGTGGATATGGCGGGCAGGACTCCGGCGAGCAATGCAGCGGGATCAGGCCCTACGCTTTCGTGCTGCACGGGCTCTGGCCGCAATACGAGCGCAGCGGCTGGCCGGAAATGTGCCAGACAGGCAGCCGCCCTTGGGTTCCCGGAGAGACCATCGACCGGATGCTGGACATCATGCCCAGCCGCCATCTGGTCATCCAGGAGTACAAGAAGCATGGCGTATGCTCGGGGCTGGACCCGCAAAATTATTTCGAAGCCGCCCGGCGCGCCTACGGCAGCGTACACATCCCCAGCCAATTCCAGCATCCGGCCGAGGCTCTGAAGATGACGCCCGAGGACGCGCAGAAGGCGTTTGCCGAAGCCAACGCGCAGCTCAGCGCCGATTCGATCCAGATCGTTTGCTCAAGGGACATGCTGAGGGAGGTGCGGATTTGTCTCACCAAGGATCTCGCGCCGCGGCCCTGTTCGCGCAGTGAGCAAAGCCGGGCGGTCCTGCAGTTACGGCACGTTAACCGTGCCGCCCGTTCGCGGCGGCGGGCATTGAGAACGCCAGCGCTTACGGGAGAAGAAGAGCTGGCGTCCTGCGTCTTTTGCTGCGGCCCGGGGCAAATTGCGTCTCGTATTGAAGCCTAAGTCTTGGACAGCGGGTTAAAGGTTCACGCTAATTTGCAACATTGTGCCGGCCAAAGAAGTAACCCCTTCTGCACTAAGAATGGGATGTGACCGGCAAGCGCAGGCGGCGGCGGAGCAAGCGTGCATCCTGGGGGCGGCCGGTAATCGCGGCCCCAGCTTGCGGTTGACGCCCGCGCCTGCGCACCGGAGTATAGGGCAAGCGATCGTCCTGCCTGGCCAATCGGCTTGCAGGGTGGCGTTTCGCTGGTCCGGGGAGCATAACATGGTAGCGCATGACCGAAAGGGCATTTTCCGTTTCTGGGAGGCGCTGAAGACGCCTCCGCAAGGAGCGCAAAACGCTGCCGCCAGCCAAGCGGCGCATCACCGGCAGGATGGAAAACGGGTCATGAACGCAAAGATGCCTCACGCAAAATCCAGCGAGGAGATTGCGGTCAAGCTGATGGAGGCCGTCCTTGGCCGGCGAACCTACACCATCGGCAAGGACCCGAGCGCGGCCAACCAGCGGGACTGGTTTCTGGCAACGGCATTCGCCGCCCGCGACTGCATCGTCGACCGTTGGATCGCTGCGCCGAATACCGGCTACACCGAGAATCAGCGGCATGTTTATTATATGTCGCTGGAGTTTCTCATCGGGCGGCTGCTCATGGATTCGCTCAACAATCTGGGCATCGCCGGCGAGATGCGGGCGGCGCTGGCAATGCTCGATGTCGATCTCGACGCCCTGCGCGAGATTGAGCACGACGCAGCGCTTGGCAACGGCGGCCTCGGACGGCTCGCGGCCTGCTTCATGGAAAGCATGGCAACTTTAGGGATACCCGCGCACGGCTACGGCATCCGCTACAATTTCGGCCTGTTCCGCCAGGGCATCCGGGATGGCTGGCAGCACGAATATCCGGAGGAGTGGCTCGAATTCGGCAATCCGTGGGAGTTCCCGCGCCCCGAGATCAACTACCCGGTAGGGTTCGGTGGCCAGGTGGAGGCGGTGATGCCGGGAGCGGTGGCTCAAATCTGGAGCCCCTCCGAAATCGTCGAGGCGGTGGCCTACGACACGCCCGTTGTGGGCTGGCGCGGCAACTCGGTGAATACGCTGCGCCTGTGGCGGAGCCATTCCGCCAACCGCTTGCAGCTCGACGTGTTCAACGCGGGCGACTATGTCGGCGCGCAAAACGACCAGGCGCGGGCCGCCGCCATCTCAAAGGTGCTCTACCCGAGCGACTCGACGCCGGCGGGCCAGGAGCTTCGCCTGCGCCAGGAATATTTCTTCGCCTCGGCCTCGCTCCAGGATCTCGTCCGCCGCCACTACAAGCAACACGGCGACATAACGAAGCTGGCCGACAAGGTGGCCATCCAGCTCAACGACACGCACCCCGCCATCGCCATCGCGGAGCTGATGCGGCTGCTCATCGACGTCTATGGCCTGCCATGGGAGACCTCATGGTCCATCACCCAGGCCACGTTCTCCTACACAAACCATACGCTCCTGCCCGAAGCCCTGGAAAGCTGGCCGGTTTCGCTCCTGGAGCGGCTCCTGCCGCGGCATATGCAGATCATCTACATGATGAACGCGCTTCACCTCGACAAGCTGCGCGCTGCGGGGCACGGCGAGCAGCTCCTTTCCAGGGTTTCGCTCATATCGGAATACGACGGCCGGCGGGTGCGCATGGGAAATCTCGCGTTTCTCGCCTCGAACAAGGTCAATGGCGTCTCGCAGCTCCACACGGACCTCATCAAGGAGCAGCTATTCCACGACTTCCATACCCTCTATCCCGATCGCATCGTCAACAAGACCAACGGCATCACCTTCCGGCGCTGGCTCTTCGAGGCCAATCCGGGGCTCACCAATCTCATCACCGAAGCGATCGGCCCGGAATTCATGGACCGGACGGAGGCGCTTGGCGGCCTTGCGAAATTCGCGAACGACGCGAGTTTCCAGAAGCGCTACGCCCGCATGCGCGCCCAGAACAAGGAGGCGCTTGCCAATCTCATCAACGACCGGCTCTCGATCAAGGTGGACCCGCAGGCGCTTTTCGACGTCCAGATCAAGCGCATCCACGAATACAAGCGCCAGCTTCTGAACGTGCTGCACACGATCGCGCTCTACAACGAGATCCGCGCCAACCCGACGCGCGATTTCGTGCCGCGCGTCAAGATCTTCGCGGGCAAGGCCGCGGCCAGCTACCACCTGGCCAAGCTCATCATCAAGCTCGTTCACGATGTCGGCCGGGTGGTGAACAACGATCCCGCGGTGCGCGGCCTGCTGAAGGTGGTGTTCCTGCCGAACTACAATGTGAGCCTCGCGCGAGGCGATCATTCCGGCCTCCGACCTCTCCGAGCAGATTTCGACGGCGGGCATGGAAGCCTCCGGCACCGGCAACATGAAGTTCGCGCTCAACGGGGCGCTCACCATCGGCACGCTGGACGGCGCCAACGTCGAAATCCGCGAGCACGTGGGCGAGGACAACATCTTCATCTTCGGCCTGACCGCGGACGAGGTCCAGAAGCGGCGCGCCAAGGGCATCGACGCACGCGAGACCATCGCCGCCTCGCCCAGGCTGCGCGAGGCGCTCGACGAGGTGGCGACGGGCGTTTTTTCTCCCGACGACACCAGCCGCTATGCGCAACTCGTGGATATTTTAACGTACCACGATCATTTCATGGTCACGGCCGATTTCGAGGCGTATTGCGCGGCCCAGCAGGCCGTGGCGAACCGGTGGCGCGACCGCAAGGCGTGGTGGCGGTCGGCCATATTGAACACAGCGAACGTGGCCTGGTTTTCGTCGGATCGCGCGATCCAGCAATACGCGGACGAGATTTGGTGCCTGCCTGCCACCAAAGAGTGATAGAGTCTCCCTGAGAGTCGCTTCCGCTGCCATGGCTTAAGGCTGGCGCAAGCTGAATAGTATGCGTTTCAGCACCTAACCGGGTGAAGGGAAAAGCATGACCGGGATTGATTGGCGCGCGCGAGACGAGGATGTGGCCCGGATCGCGGCCGCAAGGCATGGCGATCCATTCTCGGTGCTCGGCTTGCATCTTATCGAGGGCGGAGCGGTTATCCGCGCTTTCGTGCCGGGGGCGGAGCACCTGGAGGTGCTGAAGGATGGCCGGGCCTGCCTCGCGCTTGAGCGGCGCAACTGGGATTTCTTCGAAGGCTTCCTTCCAGGCGAGACCAGCCGCTTCTCCTACCGGCTGCGCGCATCGAACCTGGGCGGCGGTTGGGAATTCGCCGACCCCTACGGTTTCGGCCCGGTGCTTGGGCCAATGGACGACTATCTCATCGTGGAAGGCACCCACCGCCAGCTCTACGGCCGGATCGGCGCTCATCCCATCGCCCATGAGGGCACGGATGGCGTGCTGTTCGCGGTTTGGGCGCCGCAGGCCTCGCGTGTCTCCGTGGTGGGCGATTTCAACAAGTGGGATGGCCGCCTGCACCAGATGCGCAAGCGCGTCGACAGCGGCCTATGGGAGCTGTTCGCGCCGGGCGTTGGCGAGGGCACCAACTACAAATACGAGATCGCCGGCCCTAACGGCAATCTCCAGCCGCTGAAAGCCGACCCGATGGGGTTCGGCGGCGAGATGCGGCCCTCGACGGCCTCGGTTGTCGCCAGGACCGATAGCTTCGGCTGGCACGACGAGGCGCACATGGCGGCGCGGCAAGGGGCGGGCGCACGGCACGGGCCGATGAGCATCTACGAGGTGCACCTCGGCTCCTGGCGGCGCAACGATGGGTGGGGCTTTCTCTCCTACGACCAGCTTGCGAGCGAGTTGATCCCCTATGTGGTGGATCTGGGCTTCACCCATATCGAGCTGCTGCCTGTTTCCGAGCACCCGCTCGACGCGTCCTGGGGCTACCAGCCCATCGGCATGTTCGCGCCCACGCGGCGGTTCGGCGACCCGGCGGGTTTCCAGCGCTTCGTCGACGGCGCGCATATGGCGGGCCTCGGCGTGATCCTCGACTGGGTGCCCGCGCATTTCCCGACCGACGAGCACGGCCTTGCCAATTTCGACGGCGCGGCCCTTTACGAGCATCCCGATCCGCGCCGCGGCTTCCACCCGGACTGGAACACCGGCATCTACGATTTCGGCCGCCGCGAGGTCGCGAATTTCCTCACCGCCAGCGCGCTTTACTGGCTCGACCGCTACCACATCGATGGGCTTCGCTGCGACGCGGTAGCCTCCATGCTCTATCTCGACTACTCGCGGAAGGCGGGCGAGTGGCTGCCCAACCCCGAAGGCGGCAACGAAAACCGCGACGCGATGCGCTTCCTGCAGCGAACCAACGAGCTGGCCTACGGCGCGTTCCCCGGAACAATGACCATCGCCGAGGAGTCCACCTCCTGGCCCGGCGTATCGCAGCCGGTCAGTGCCGGGGGCTTGGGTTTCGGCTTCAAATGGAACATGGGCTGGATGAACGACACACTCTCCTACATGTCGCTCGATCCGGTCCACCGCAGCTACCACCACAACAAGCTGACCTTCGGCTTGCTCTACGCCTTTTCCGAGAATTTCATCCTGCCGCTCAGCCACGACGAGGTGGTGCATGGCAAAGGCTCGATCGTGAGCAAGATGCCGGGCGACGACTGGCAGAAATTCGCCAATACCCGCGCCTATTACGCCTTCATGTGGGGCTATCCCGGCAAGAAGCTCCTGTTCATGGGGCAGGAGTTCGGCCAGCGCGACGAGTGGAACTTCGACAAGAGCCTCGACTGGCATTTGCTGCAATGGGGGCCGCACAAGGGCCTGCAAGCGCTGGTGCGCGATCTGAACCGGCTGCACCGCGAGAAGCCCGCACTCCATGCCCGCGATTGCGAGCCAGGCGGTTTCCAGTGGATTGCGGTTGACGACACGGCCGCCTCCGTGTTCGCGTGGCTCCGTTGGGGACCGCCCGAGTTGCGGCCTATTGCGGTGATTTCGAACTTCACGCCGGTGCCGCGGCACGCTTACCGTACCGGCCTGCCTTATGCCGGGCGGTGGCGGGAAATCCTCAACACCGACGCTGTCGGCTATGGCGGCTCCGGCATGGGCAATAGCGGCGCCGTCATGGCCGGAAACCACCCATCGCACGGTTTTCCGGCATCCGCGGAAGTGACGGTCCCGCCGCTGGCAACGGTCTTTCTTGAGTTCGATCCAGCCTAGTTTCACACCTTTGAAATAGCGGTATGCTATTTCCAAGAATCCAAGGAAGGCAAAAGGGAGGCAAAAAAAATGAAGCAACAAAGAGCCGCTCCCCTGGCACGTCATGCGATGGCCTATGTCCTGGCCGGCGGGCGGGGCAGCCGCCTCATGGAGCTGACTGCCTGGCGCGCGAAGCCCGCGGTTTACTTCGGCGGCAAGTCTCGCATCATCGACTTCGCTCTATCGAACGCCTTCAACTCAGGCATCCGGCATATCGCCGTCGCCACGCAGTACAAGGCCCACAGCCTGATCCGGCATCTCGTCCGCGGCTGGAACTTCCTGCGGCCCATCAGCAACGAAAGCTTCGACATTCTGCCTGCGAGCCAGCGCGTTTCGGAGGACTGCTGGTATCTCGGCACCGCCGACGCCGTCTACCAGAACATCGACATCATCGAAAGCTACGGCCCCAAGCATGTCGTGGTGCTGGCCGGCGATCACGTCTACAAGATGGACTACGAACTCATGCTGCAGCAGCATGTGGCGCAGGGCGCCGACGTCACGGTTGGCTGTCTCGAAGTCCCGCGCGAGGACGCGACCGCCTTCGGCGTCATGGATATCGACGATCAGGATGTGATCCGCAGCTTCATAGAGAAGCCGGCCGATCCGCCCGGAATGCCCAGCAAACCCGATTTCTCGCTCGCGAGCATGGGCATCTACGTGTTCGACACGGAGTTCCTGATCGATCAGCTCCGGCGCGACGCCGCCGACGCCTCGTCGGCGCACGATTTCGGCAAGGACATCATCCCTTACATCGTCAGCAACGGGCGCGCCGTGGCGCACAGCTTGCAGCGCTCCTGCGTGCGCTCGGAGGCGGAGACCGGCTCCTATTGGCGCGATGTGGGAACCATCGATGCCTATTGGGCCGCGAATATCGATCTGACCGCAGTGGTTCCGGAGCTGGATATCTACGACGACGAGTGGCCGATCTGGACCTTCAGCGAGATTACTCCTCCGGCCAAGTTCGTGCACGACGAGGACGGCCGCCGCGGCATGGCGATATCCTCGCTCGTATCCGGCGCCTGCGTGGTGTCGGGCTCGCTGATCCGCCACACGCTTTTGTCGACCGGCGTCAGGGTGAACTCCTATGCGCTGATCGAGCACGCGGTGATCCTGCCCAAGGTGGTTGTTGGGCGCGGGGCACGGCTCAAGAACGTCGTGGTGGACGCGGCGGTGCAAATCCCCGACGGGCTCGTCGTCGGCGAGGACCCGGAATTGGACGCCACGAGATTTCGCAGAACCGAAAAGGGCATTTGCCTGATTACCCAACCGATGATCGACAGGTTGAGCTGATGGCGTCTCTTTTGTCATGCAGGAAACCGATTGCGCCGGCGGCCTGGAGAAGCCGGGGAGGCGATTTGTTGGCGCGAACTGCCTGTGGCTTACCCCTCATCCTGTCCTTCTCCCGCAAGGGGAGAAGGGACGCCCGAATTACTGTCAGAGCTAGGGCCGGCGGTGAGGGGGCCTTTTCGCCCGCGTGGAATTTGGGGGAGACCGCGGCATGACCAGGCTCAAGGTACTCTCGGTCGCATCCGAGGTTTATCCGCTCATCAAGACGGGCGGCCTGGCCGATGTGACGGGTGCGCTTCCGAAGGCGCTGGCGGCCGAAGGCGTGGACATGCGCACGCTGATTCCAGGCTATCCGGCGGTGCTCGGCGCGCTTGAGGAGGCGCAGGAGCTGCAGACGTTCCCCGGCCTGTTCGGCACCGCGCGGCTGTTGGCAGGCAAGGCGCATGGCTTGAACCTCTACGTCCTCGATGCGCCCTACCTTTATGGCCGCCCCGGCAACCCCTACACCGCGCCCGACGGCACCGACTGGCCGGACAACGCCTACCGCTTCGGCGCGCTGGCGAAAGTCGCCGCCGAGATTGGGCTTGGTTTGCTGCCGGCCTTCGAGCCCGACGTGGTGCACATGCACGACTGGCAGGCAGGCCTCACCGCGGCCTATATGCACTATAGCGGCAAGGCCGCGCCCGGCATGGTCATTACCGTGCACAACTTGGCCTTCCAGGGCCAGTTTCCGGCCGAGCTGGTGATGCCGCTGGGCCTGCCGCCCGCCGCTTTCGCGATGGACGGCGTCGAGCATTACGGCGCAATCGGTTTCCTGAAGGCGGCGCTGCAACTCGCCGACCGGATCACCACCGTCTCGCCGACCTACGCCATGGAAATCATGCAGACCGAAAACGGCATGGGCTTCGATGGGCTGCTTAGGGCGCGCGCGGCCCAGGTGAGCGGCATCTTGAACGGCATCGACACGGCCGTTTGGGACCCCACAAGCGATCCGGCGCTGGCGAAAAACTTCGACGCCGCGCATTTGGAAGCGCGCGCGCCGAATAAGGTAGCGCTGCGGAACGCGATGGGCCTGAGCCAGGAGCCTGGCACGCTGCTTGTTGGCGTGGTGAGCCGCCTGTCCGGGCAGAAAGGCATCGACCTTCTGCTTGACTCGCTGCCGGCGCTCCTTGGCGAGGGCATGCAGCTTGCGGTGCTAGGCGCGGGCGAGGCGGAGCTTGAGGCCAAGCTTGTGGCAGCGGCCGAGGCTCATCCGGGAAAGATCGCCGTGCACATCGGCTACGACGAAGCGCTCGCCCATCGCATTCAGGCGGGCTCGGACGCGCTGCTCGTACCGTCGCGCTTCGAGCCTTGCGGGCTGACGCAGCTTGCGGCGCTGCGCTACGGCGCGGTGCCCGTTGTGGCGCGGGTCGGCGGTCTCTCCGACACGGTCATCGACGCCAACGAAATGGCGCTGACGGCGGGCGTGCCGACCGGCGTGCAGTTCTATCCCGCGACCGGCGAGAGCCTGGCGGTAGCGCTGTGGCGGACGGCGAGGCTGTTCCGCGACCGTCACGCCTGGCGCACCATGCAGAAGAACGGCATGGCCACGGACGTATCGTGGCACCGGCCCGCGCATCGCTATGCGAGCCTTTACCTTGAGTTGCGCCGCTCCAAGGCCGGGCCGGGCTCTCTCCACGGCGGAAAGAGTAACGTTGTAAGTATCGAGATCCCCGGCACCGATAGCACAAAGGGCAAGGCCCCGGCGCCGAAGCGGCCGGCCACCAAGCTCGGAAGGGCGAGGTCGCGGGCGTTGAGCTGGCCAGCCCCGAGGTTGGGAAGCTTAAAGTCGCGGGGATCGAGTTCGCCAGCCCTGAAGCCGGGAAGCTCAGAGTCGTGGGTGTTGAGCCGGCGCAGCCCCAAAGCCGGGCAGGGTGAAGCCGCCGGCGTTGAGCGTGCCAGCCCAGAAACTGGGAATCTTGAAGCCGTGGGTGCTGAGCCGGCCGGGCCTTGAAGCCGCGAAGCTCGAAGCCGCCGGCGCTGAGCCTGCGCATAAAGCCGCCAGCGTTGATCCTGCGAGCCTTGAAACCGCGAAGCTTAAAGCGGTGGACGCTGAGCCTGTTGGCCACGAGGCCGGGAAGCATAAAGCTGCCAGCGTTGAGCCGGCCAGTCTCGAAGCCGGGCAGGGCGAAGCCTCGGATGCGTTGGCGCCCAGCCTCGATGGAGGGATAAGCGAAGTTGAAGGTGCGGAGACCGCCGTCCGCGAAATTGCGAAGAGCAGCGTTGCGAGTACCGGGCCAGGCGTTCCGGAAGGCGAGGCCAGCAACGTTGTGAGCATCGCGTGCCGGGAAGAGTAAGCGAAGGCTCGCCCGAGCCCCTTGGCCTTACGCTCGATCGGACGGGGGCGAATGTCGCGGTCTACGCCGCACACGCCGCCGCCGTTGAGCTTTGCCTTTTCGATACCGGCAGCGACGCCGAGACCGAGCGCTTGCGCCTGCCGGCCCGGACCGGCGCCGTCTTTCACGGGCATTTCGAAGGCATCGCGGCCGGGCAGCGCTACGGCCTGCGCGCCTATGGCCCCTACGCCCCCAAGGAGGGGCACCGCTTCAACCCCGCCAAGCTCCTGGCCGACCCTTACGCGCTGCTGCTGGACCGGCCCTTCGCCTTTTCTCCGGTGCTCCTGGATTACCGGCTTGACGCGCCCAACGGCGATTTTCTCCCCGAAGGCACCGACAGTGCGCCGTTCATGCCGAAGGCGATTGCGGCGGCGCCAGTCCCCGCGGCCAAGCGGCGGCGCGTAAGAAGGCCCTGGGCTGAAACCGTCATCTACGAGCTGCATGTGCGCGGCTTCACCAAGCTGCACCCGCTGGTGCCTGAAGCCATTCGCGGCACGTTCGCGGGGCTGGCCCATCCGGTTGCCATCGAGCATCTGGCCAAGCTTGGCGTAACCTGCGTGGAGATCATGCCCGCAGCGGCCTGGATCGGTGAGCAGCATCTCCACGTGGCGGGGCTCACGAACTATTGGGGCTACAATCCCGTGACGCCGATGGCCCCCGATCCGCGGCTGGCGCCGGGCGGATGGGCGGAGGTCGCAGCGAGCGTTGGCGCGCTCCAGGCGGCCGGCATCGAGGTTATCGTGGACGTGGTGCTGAACCACACGGGCGAGGGCGACCAGTTCGGCCCCACGCTGTCGCTGCGTGGGCTCGGCAACGCCTCGTATTACCGCCTCATGCCGCAAGACCTGCTCGTGCCCGCGAACGATACGGGATGCGGCAACACGCTGGCGCTGGACCGGCCGCCCGCGGTGCGGCTCGCGATGGACGCGCTACGGGCCTGGGCGACGTTCGGCGGCGTGGACGGCTTCCGTTTCGACCTCGCCACGACGATGGGCCGGCGTGGCGATGGCTTCGACGCGGCTGCGCCGCTGCTGACGGCCATTGCGCAAGACCCGGTCTTGCGCGAGCTGCGGCTGATCGCCGAGCCCTGGGATCTGGGGCTGGGCGGCTACCGCATCGGCGCGTTCCCTTCCGCCTGGGGCGAGTGGAACGACCAGTTCCGCGACAGCATGCGCAAGTTCTGGCGCGGCGATGCGGGGCTCTTGGGCGAGGCCGCGACGCGCTTCTGCGGCTCGTCCGACCTTTTCGGCTCAGGCCGCCCGCCGTCGCGCAGCGTCAACTTCATCGTCGCGCATGACGGCTTCACGCTTGCCGATCTCGTCTCCTACGAGGGCAAGCACAACGAGGCCAATGGCGAGGACAACCGCGACGGCACCGATGACAACCATTCCTGGAACAACGGCGAGGAGGGCGAGACCGCCGATCCGGCGGTGCTGGCGGCGCGGCGCCGCGACCAGCGCAACCTGCTCGCGGCGCTGCTCCTGGCGCGCGGCACGCCGATGCTCGCCATGGGCGCGGAGTGGGGCCATTCGCAGGGTGGCAATAACAACGCCTACGCGCAGGATAACGCCATCGCCTGGCTGGATTGGAGCGCTGGCAACAAGGCGCTGGCCGCGTTCACGGCGCGGATTGCAGGTTTCCGCGCCGCGCATCCGGCGCTGACCAGCGACCGCTTCCTTACAGGCGAGGCCTTGGACAACTCGCTCGTTCCCGATGTGGAATGGCGCAAGCCCAGCGGCGAGCCGATGCAGCCGGAGGATTGGAAGACGGGGCGCACGCTGATCGCGGCACTCTACGCGGCGGAAATGGACGGCAGGCCCGCGGATCGCATCGCCGCCGTGCTGCACGCGGGGCCGGAGCCCATCGAGGTGGTGCTTCCGGACGCAAGAGCCGGCGCGTGCTGGCGGGCCGCCCTCGACACGGCGCGGGAAGATGGCGACGCGGGCGGCGGTATTTTTGCCGGCGGCGCGGCTGTGAGCATCGACCTGCGTTCGGTGGCGGTGTTCGAAGAGCAGGCGGGCGCGGCAACGCATGCGCCGGGTGGCGGGGGGCAAAGCGGCGTTACCTCGGCGCTCCTCGGCCGGGTGGCGCAGGCGGCGGGCATCGGCTCCCACTGGCACGACATCTACGGCAAGGAGCACATCGTTCCGGACGCCACCAAGCAAGCGCTGCTGGCCGATATGGGCCTTGGCGCGGGCAGCAATGCCGAAGCGCGGGAAAGCCTCGGCCGCCTTGCCGATTGGGAAAGCCGGCGTTTCCTGCCGGCGACGCTCTCAGGCGTTGAAGGCGAAACAATCGCCCTGCGCATCGCCACGAGTGGCAACCGGTTGCCGGGCGCGCTGATCTTGGAGCGCGAGGACGGCAGCACGGAGCCGCTCCGGCTCGATCCGGGCAGCCTCGACTTCGGCAGCACCGAAGCGCTCGACGGGCGGCGCGTCGACACGGCGCTCGCGGGCCTCCCCGCGCAAGCCGCTGGGCGTTATCGCATATTCGACGAAAGCATCCCCGAATTGGCCTGCCATCTCACGGTTGCGCCGAGCCAGTGCTTCCTGCCCCTTCGGGAGGCCGGCAGTCCGCGCTTGTCCGGCATCGCCGCCCAGCTCTACGCCTTGCGCCGCAGGGGCGACCAGGGCGTGGGCGACTTCACAACGCTTGGCGAAATCGCCGAAATGGCCGCGAATGCAGGCGTTGCTACGGTGGGGCTCAATCCGCTGCACGCGCTGTTCTCCCTGGACCGGGAGCGCGCCAGTCCCTATTACCCCTCCGACCGGCGCTTCTTCGACCCGCTCTATATCGATGTGGCCCTGCTGGATGGGCCGCGCGCCAAGGCAGCACTTGCCAGGAACGCGGAACAGATCGCGGCGCTCTCGGCCCTCCCGGATGTGGATTATCCCAATGTCTGGGCGCTGAAGCGGGCGATCCTCGAAGCGAGCTTCGCGGACTTCAACCATATTTGCGAGCGCCCCATCGGCTACGCGCCGCGCCGGGCCTTCGAAGACTTCCTGGAGCGCGGAGGTACTAGCCTTGAGCGGTTCGCCTGCTTCGAGGCGATTAGCGAAATCCGCAAGCGCGAGCCCTGGCCAAGCTGGCCCACGCCTTTGCGCGACGGCGAGACCGGCGCACTTGCCGCATTCGGGCAGAAGAACGCCGCTTTGGTCCGCTTCCACCTCTATTTGCAGTGGCTGGCGGACCGGCAGTTCCGCGAGGCGGCCAAGCGCGGCAGGACCGGCGGGACCTGGCTCGGCTTCTACCGCGATCTGGCCGTGGGCGCCGCCCCCGATGGCGCGGAGGTCTGGGCCAACGAGGATCAGTTCCTGGCCGGAACCTCCATCGGCGCGCCGCCGGACCCGTTCGCGGAACGCGGACAGATTTGGGGCCTCAGGGCGCCCAACCCGCTGGCCTGGCGGCGGTCGAATTACCGGCTGTTCCGGGAGGTACTTGCCGCCAACATGGCCGGGGCCGGCGCCCTGCGCGTCGACCACGCGATGGGGCTCTCGCGGCTTTTCGTAATCCCGCAAGGCGCGGACGCCGGTGAAGGGGCATATCTCGCCTTTCCCGAGCGCGACCTCATCGCGGAGCTTGCGCTTGAAAGCCAGCGTGCGCGCTGCGTGATCGTCGGCGAGGACCTGGGCACGGTGCCCTGGAATTTTCGCGCCACCATGGAGGCGGCCAACGTCTTGAGCTACCGCGTCATGTGGTTCGAGCGCGATGGCGCGGAATTCAGCCCGGCCAAATCCTATCCGCCCAAATCGGTCGCCTGCGTCTCCACGCACGATCTGCCGACCATCGCGGGCTGGTGGCAGGGCGAGGACATCCGCGAGAAAGAGGCGCTCGGGCTCATTCCGCGGGAGGCGGCCAAGGAGGCACGGAAAGAGCGCGCGGCCGCAAGGCTCGCCTTTTTGCGCGCAATCGGGCTAGAGACCGGGCCGGACTACATGCCGCCGCTGGCCTCCGTCGTGGCCGCCGCGCATGAGTTCATTGGCCGCACTCCCTCGCTCATCGCCATCGCCCAGCTCGACGACCTCGTCGGCGAGTTCACCGGGGTCAACCTTCCGGGTACAAATCGCGAGCGGCCCAATTGGCGGCGTAAGCTCAAGGGAACGATTGCGGGTTTTGCCGGAAGCATAGCCGCTTTTCATATGAGCGGCCTCTCTTAGGAATTAGCAAAAAATTCGCTTTTGTTTTAACCGTAAGTTAATTTCTTCCCGAAATGCGTTGCAAACCAAGGGTTCGGGTTCTATTCTAAAGTCTTCACTCCGGCGGCTAGTTATAGCTGCACGCGGCAATTTAGGCAGAGTTTCGGGCACGATGGCTGGCAGTAATAGTCAGATCGGCGGAGGAGAAAGCTCAAGCAAAGCTGTTGCGCTGTCAAGCCTGAGCGAAAGCGAACGCCTGAAGTTGCTGGTTGAAGCTATAAGCGATTATGCGGTCTACCTCCTGGGTCCCGATGGCGCCGTAGTGAGTTGGAACTCAGGCGCGGAGACGATCACCGGCTACCGGGCGGTCGAGGCCGTGGGGCAGAATTTCTCCCTGCTTTTCTCCGACGAGGACCGGGGGGCCGGCGTGCCCGCGCAGCTTCTGAAAGAGGCGAGCCTGGTGGGCCGCTCCGAGAGCGAATGCTGGCTGCTGCGCAAGGATGGCGGCCGGTTCCTCGCGAGCACGATTGTACAGCCGGTGCCCGGCGACGCTGGGTTTCCGGCAGGGTTCGCCATGGTTCTCCGCGATGTCACGGGCCGGGCGGCAGCGCAGGAAGCGGTGCTCGAAAAGGAACGCCAGTTTCGCCTGCTCGTCGAGGGCGTGGCCGACTACTCCATTTATCTGCTCGATCCGGGCGGCTTGATCGTCAACTGGAACGCCGGCGCCCGCCGCACCATGGGCTACGAAGCCCACGAAATCGTTGGCCAGCATTTTTCCCGCTTCTACACCAAGGAGGACCGCACAGCCGGCCTCCCCTGGCGGGTGCTGGAAATCGCCGCTCAGGAAGGCCGCTACGAGTCCGAGGGCTGGCGCGTGCGCAAGGATGGCAGCCGGTTCTGGGCATCGGTGGTGGTGAACCTGATCCGCGACGCGAAGGGCGCGTCGCTCGGCTTTGCGGAGATCACGCGCGACGTTTCGGGCGGGAGGGCCGCGCAGGAGACCTTGCGCGAGAGCGAGCGCCAGTTCCGTCTGCTCGTCGAGGGCGTCACCGATTACGCGCTTTTCATGCTCGATCCCAACGGGGTCGTGACGAGCTGGAAACGCGGGGCCAAGCGGATCAAGGGATACGCCGCCGGAGAGATCTGCCGGCCAGCACTTCTCCCGCTTTTACTCCGAGCGCGACAGGGCGGGCGGCGTGCCGGCGCGGGCTCTGCAGATCGCAGCCGCCGAAGGACGCTACGAAGCGGAAGGCTGGCGCGTCCGCAAGAACGGCGAGCGCTTCTGGGCGAACGTTATCATACATCCCATACGGAGACGAGGACGGCAGCCTTGCGGGCTTCGCCAAGATCACCCAGGACATCACGAAGAAGCGCGACGCGGAGATTGCGCTGCAAAAGGCGCAGGAGTATCGCGGGCGCGCCCAGCGGATGGAAGCGCTGGGCCATCTGACAGGCGGCGTCGCGCACGACTTCAACAACCTTCTGATGATTATCGGCGGCTTTACGCAGACGCTCAAGAAGCTGGCCGGGCAGGACCCCAAGGGCCTTCGCGCCGTCGAAGCCATCGATAATGCCGTCGAAAAGGGGCAATCGCTGACGCGGCAGTTGCTGACCTTCTCAAGGCGCCAGACCTTGAACCCGGTTGTGACCGGGATTGGCGAGCGGGTCTCGGCGTTCAGAAAAATGCTCGGAAGCTCGGACGCGGGCAAAGTGAAGCTGGTCGCCGACGTGCCGCCTGATGTCTGGCCCGTGAAGGCGGATATCAGCGAATTCGAGCTGGCGCTGCTCAACATCACGCTCAACGCGCGCGACGCCATGCCCGAGGGCGGCGTTATCACCATCACCGCGGAGAACGCGGTGTTGAAGCGGGAGGATAGCCCGGATCAGCTCGAAGGCGATTTCGCTGCCATCACCATCGCGGATACGGGCGTGGGGATCTCGGAGGAGATCCTGCCCAAGGTCTTCGATCCGTTCTTCACCACCAAGGGGGGAACCAAGGAGCCTGGGCTTGGCCTGTCGCAAGTGCACGGCTTCGCCCATCAATCGGGCGGCACGGTGACAATCGAGAGCAAGCTCGGCCGCGGAACCCGGGTGACGCTTTACCTGCCGAGGGCGAGGTCGCTGCCGGAGCGTGTGGCCGGAGAGGCTGCGAGCCAGCCGGTTGGCACGGGGAAAGCGCTGCTCGTTGACGACAACCGCGACGTGCTTGAGGTGAGCGCGCTTTACCTGCGCGAACTGGGCTACGAGGTCGATACGCTCGACAGCGCGGCGCCGGCGCTCAAGGCGGTCGAGCGCGAGAATTATTCGCTCCTGGTGACGGACGTCGTCATGGCCGGGATGGATGGCATCGACCTGGCGCAGGCTATTCGCAAGAAGCAGCCCAACATGCCCATTGTGCTGGTCACGGGCTACAGCAAGGTGCCGCCCTCCGTGGGCGAGGAGTTCGTGCTCGTCCGCAAGCCATATCAGCTTGAGGATTTGAGCTACGCGATTGGCACCGCCATCGCCGCGGCGTCGAAGCCGGCCAATCTCGTGCACCTGGACGGCCGCCGCCCCCGCCGGCCGGACCCTCCCGCGTAGCGGCGCGCCTAGCAGGTTTTCACAGGCTCGCCAACGGATGAGCACCGATTTGGCGCTTGAGGCCTCCACAATTGCGGACCATCTGTTTGCAGGATGGCGTCCGAAGTTGAGGGTCTTGCTGGTTAGAACTTTTCCGGAAAATTACCCGAGATTTCCCGCTTCGATAAGTGGAACGTCTGCCGGGGTTAGGCCGCCAAGCGGACTGGCGGTAGGCTGTGTACTCCGTAGTAGGCTTGATCGGGCGTCATGCCGTCAAGGCTCGAATGCGGGCGGCGGCGATTGTAAAGATCGAGATACCGCCCGATCGAGGCGCGTGCGTCCGGCACGCTGTCGTAGGCGTGCAGGTAGACCTCCTCGTATTTCACGCTGCGCCACAGCCGTTCGACGAAGACGTTGTCCCGCCAGGCACCCTTGCCATCCATGCTGATGGCGATGCCGTTGCTGGCGAGCACGCCGGTGAAGGCCGTGCCGGTGAACTGCGAGCCCTGATCGGTATTGAAGATCTCAGGCTTACCGTGCTCCGCCAGTGCGTCCTCCAGCGTCTCGACGCAGAACGAGGCCTCCATCGTGATCGACACACGCCACGACAGCACGCGCCGCGAGAACCAGTCGAGCACGGCGGCGAGATAGACGAAACCCTTCGCCATGGGGATATACGTGATGTCCATCGCCCAGACCTGGTTCGGCCGCGTGACCTCCATGCCGCGCAGCAGATACGGGTAGATTTTGTGCCCCGGCTCCGGCTTCGTCGTGCGCGGATGACGGTACAGCGCCTCGATGCCCATCCGCAGCATCAGCGTCTTTACATGCCGGCGGCCGGTCTTGCTCCCCCTGGCAGCCAAGAGACCTCTCAGCATCCGCGCCCCCGCGAAAGGAAACTCCAGATGCAATTCGTCCAGTTGGCGCATGAGTTCGAGATCGGCGGCCGGCACCGGGCGCGGCAGATAGTACACGGTGCTACGCGCGATGCCGGCCGCCTCGGCCTGCTTGACTATCGGCAAATCGTGCTCCGGGTCGATCATCGCTTTGCGCTCAGCAATCCCGCCTTGGTGAGCGCGCCCTCTAAAAAATCGTTCTCCAGCGTCAGTTCGCCGATCTTCGCGTGCAAGCTCTTCAAATCGACGGTCGAAGCCGCAGCTTCGCTCTTGTCCTTGCCGAACACCCCGGCCGCGCCTTCGAAAAGCTGGGCTTTCCATTGCGTGATCTGATTGGGATGGACGTCGAACTGCTGCGCCAGTTCGGCGAGCGTCTTCTCCCCCTTCACGGCGGCCAAAGCCACCTTCTGGCTATTCTGGGGCGGTGTCATTCCCGGGAATAGGTCTCTGCCTTTGCGGAGAGGCGCCGTTGCGTGTCGGCGCGGCGGCGGGAACCTCTGGCCCCCCGGTTGTCTTCTCAATCGAAGAGGAGATGACTTATGCCCAAAGAATTGAAGGGACAAAAAGAAACCGTTGGGCGTGTCATGCACGAATACAAGCACGGCGAGCTTGAGACTAGCACCGGCAAGCCGGTGAAGAACCGCAAGCAGGCCGTCGCCATCGCGATGCATGAAGCCGGCTCCACGAACCAGGAAAGCCCGAAAAAGAACCGCGAAAATCTAGCGCGGACCAAGAAAAAGGAGCGCGAGGGCAAGACCGCGAAACAAGCGAAGGAAGGCCACGTTTAGCTGGGTTTGCGCAGGGTAGCGGGAGGGGAGAAAGGATCTCTGAACTGCGCTGCCGTTCGCAACTATTGAACCGTTGAACTTACCGCGCATAACGCCATCTTTGCGGTATGAGCGAGGAGACCCTGGCCGAGGCGCCCCTGAAGCTTGAGACGGTGCTGTATGCGCTGAGCGATCCAGTGCGCCTGCACATTGTACGCAACCTGGCCTTGCGCGGCGAGCTGGCCTGCTACGCGGCGGTGTCCGGCCTCGACATCGCCAAATCCACGCAATCGCATCACTATCGCATCCTGCGCGAGGCGGGGCTGATCGCGCAGCGCAAAGCGGGCGTGTGCTTCATATCGACCCTGCGCAAGCCGGAACTCGACGCGCGCTTCCCGGGGCTGCTCGACGCGGTGCTGCGCAGTTTCCACGGCTGAGGTTTGCGCAAGGAGCGGCTGGCCTAATACCAACGGCCATAAGTCTTGACTCTTTTTCCGCCTTTGCGACGGAGAGCGAAGCAGGGCCGGAAGCAATCCAGCTAAGCCGCGGATATTGCGATGGATCGCCACGGCTGCCAGGGCCGCCTCGCGATGATGTGGAGTGTGCCGGAACTGCCCGTACTTTCGACGGCCGGTCCCAAGGTCCCGGATCGCGAGCCAAGCGGCCGCCGGGGTGACGCGGCTTCCATCAAGTCCGGTCGCACGCCAGAACGATTGTGGCGGTCAGCGAATACCTTATCAGCGGCAGCTCTCCCTCCTGTGCGGGCGCGAGCAAATCCTGATCGGGCGCCCATTCGTGCGACGCGGGAGCGGAGAGCGAGTATAGGGCCATGGAGGGCTCGACGGCGGAGGCTCGTGTAAACGCGATGGCAAGGCCGGTAACGCCGCCGGCGTTTACGCCCGCGGCCTGCGCCCAAGCTTTGGCCCGGCCAATCGCCTTTTCGATCGCTTCTTTCTCAAGCTCTTCCCGCACCCCGGCAAATTTTGACGAGGCGTGCAAGACGCCTGAGATCTTGCGGGCGCCGGCCTGCTCCATGATGCGCAGGACGCTGGCGAAATTCTCGAAGCCCGCGATGCGGAGCGTCGTCCGCGATTGAAAGCTCGTGCTGGCTTTCGACGGCGACGAGGATGAGCCCGAGCTGAAGTATTTCGGCCGCTCCGCTTCGTTGAGGGTGTGGAAGCGGCTGGAAACCTCAAGGATCGTCAGGCCCGCCGCCTCCAAGGCCTTGAGGATGCCCGCCTCGTCGCTGGCGGTATTTGTGCCCGGCTCGCCCAGGGTTTCCGTCACCGGGTAGCTGACGCTCAGTATGTCCGCGGGTAGCATGCGCTCCGCAACGCCCAAAGCGCTTATTCCATCCATGCCGTTGCTCAAGGTAAACAGCTCCTGCTGAGAAACCGATGCCATGACCGGTCCACGCTTGTAGCTCATAATCCTCCCCTCCATTGCCCAAACTGGTTCAATAGAAATGGTGCACGTCCGGCTGATTTTTAGGACCGGCCCGTTCTGCTTCGTTATATTCCGGCATCTGGCGCGGTGTGCGCGCTCCATTCCACAAAATGGCCACGCCTGCGTCGTTAACCTCTTGCGTAGTGACCGCCACGCCACAGTTGGCGGCACAGTTCGTGCTTGAGGAGTTGATGCGCCGCCTGTTCGTTTTGTTTGCGTTGTTCCTAGCCTTCCAGCCGGCGCTGGCAGCGCCACTGGGGCCGGCCCCTTCCGGCGCGCCGGAGGTTGTGCTGAAGTGGATGAAGGGCTACCGAGCCAAGCCCACGCCCACGGCCGTGCCTGCCCTGTACCAGGCTTTGAGCGCGCATGGCACGATCAAGGAGCCGGAAAGCTCTGGCGTCTACGTGGGCTTTTACGCGGGCGTGCTTGCCAAGAATCCCAAAAAGGCTTGGCCATTGATCGAGAAGACGCTGCCGCTGCCGTTCGAGGATCAATGGATCGTTATCCGGGGGCTCGCCTATTCCGGCCTGCCGGATTGGAAGGATTTGATGCGCGCGCTGGCCTTGCGGCTGCCGGAGCGGCAGGTCATGGCGCAAAGATACATCGATGGCGATTTGCCGGCGCTGAACCGGGTGTCGCTTGAGCCGCTCCCGCAGGACGGCAAGGTCAAGCGATTCTTCACCGGCCAGATGTTCTGGGGCAGCGGCGAGCCGGGCAAGCGCCAGATCACGTTTCAATCTTCGCCCGAACTGATCGACGCGCTCTGGGGCCTCTACTACGCCTCGGGCAGCGAGGGCGCCATCGCGCAAATCGTGGCGCTGCTGCCCTGGTCGAAAGAGCGCGACAACGTCGAGAAGCTCACCATCGGCAGCATGGCGAAGTTTACGCTTGCCTCCAACGCGGCGCGGGATGCGGAGCTGCTGGGGCTTCTGAAGCGCCTGGCCGGGCATCAGCCGGACAAGGTGAAGCCGCTCCTTGCGGAGGTGATAGAGGCCGCCGAGCTGGTGGACACCGGGCGGCTGGGCAAGGAAGCGATGGCTGCCCTTGAGGAGCTTAAGAGGAAGGGTCCCGGCTCTACGCGCGACCTGGTGAGCTGGGGGGCGGCAGGCGAGGCGGCGCTCTCGCTTGGCTGCCTTGGCCTCGCCGCGGCGGGCGCGGTGGTGGCCGGGGTGCCTTGCGTCATCGGCGGCGCATTGACTACCGGCGCGGTGCGCTACATGGGCGGCAGCGCGAATTGAGGCGCTAGTACAGCCCGAGTCAAGTTCGCACCCCATCGGCAACACGCTCGCAAGCGAACTTGCCTCGGATAAGCTGTACTAGATTCAATAAGTTGCTAGTACGCCGCGATCCGCGGAAAATCCTGTAAGCGCTTGCGGCAAACAGGGCAGGATTTCCCGCGGGGCGTACTGGTTCGCCGGCTCGTCAAATTTTCAGCAATATGAATAGTTCTAACGGCCGCTGGAAACAGGAGGGCGGGGATGCGGCGCTTGGTTCGTGCGGCTGGGATTGCGTTGGTTGCGGCGGTATTTCTGGCGCTTTCGGGTACGTCCTGGGCAGCCGGGGAAGGGGCAGAGGGCGCTGTTGACATCAGCGCCCTGAACAAGCAAGCCGTTCAGCTCTATACGGAAGGCAAGTACGCCGAGGCGGCGGCCATTGCTGAAAAGGCGCTGGCGGCGGCCGAGCAGGCGGGCGGCCCGAACGGCGCGCAAGCGATGCTGAGCGCCAGCCGCTTGGCGTCCATCTATCAGGCGCAGGGCCGCTATGCCGAAGCCGAGCCGCTGCTGAAGCGCGTGCTTTCCATTCTCGAAGGCGTGCTGGGGAAGGAGAATCCAGGCACGCTCAAAGGCCTGAACAACCTCGCGGAGCTGTATAGGGTACAGGGCCGCTACGACGAAGCGCAGCCGCTTTACGAGCGGGCGCTGGACGCTTCGGAGCGCGTGCTGGGCGCGGATAACCCCCAAACGATCGTTGCCCTCAACAACATGGGGATGCTGTACCAGGCCAAGGGCCGGCAGGATGCGGCCGAGCCGCTGTTTGCCCGCGCGTTTGAGGCCGCTGGCCGCGTATTCGGCGCTGAAGATTTGCAGACGCTCACCATCGCCAACAATATTGCATCGGTCTATCAGGCCCAGGGCCGCTACGAGGAGGCCGAGCCGCTTCTCAAGCGCGGCCTTTCAGTGCGCGAGCGCCTGCAGGGGGCCGAGCACCCGCAAACGCTTTTGGCGCTCAACAATCTGGCGGCGCTCTATCTGGCCCAGGGGCGGCTGGGCGAGGCGGCGGAGCTGTTCAAGCGGGTGCTGGACGTGCGCGAGCGCGTGCTGGGCCTCACGCATCCCGATACGCTCCTGAGCGTGAACAATCTGGCCTCCGTCCTGGACGCCCAAGGCCGCTATGGCGAATCCCTGCCGCTTTATACGCGCGCCGCCGATGCGTACCGGCGGACGCTCGGCGAGGAGCATCCGCTGACGCTGAACGCCGTCAACAATCTGGCGGCCGCTTACGATTTCCTGGGCCGGTATGCCGAGGCGGAACCGCTCAAAAAGCTCGCGTTCGAAACGCGCGAGCGTGTGCTGGGGCCGGACCACCCGGACACGATTGTGAGCCTCAACAACCTGGCGGTGCTGTACTGGCAGCAGGGCCGTTTGGCCGAGGCCGAGCCGCTTTACCTGCGAGCCGTGGAGACGAACGGCCGGGTGCTCGGCATGGAGCATCCGCTGACGGCCACGGCGATGAATAATCTGGGTATGCTTTACCAGTGGTCCGGCCGCCACGAGCAGGCGAGGCCGCTGCTTGTTCAGGCCATGGAGACGAGGAAGAAGGCTCTGGGCAAGGAGCATCCGGCGACACTGAACAGCCTCAATAATCTCGCGCTTTTCTACTTCGAGCAGAAAGATTGGGTCCACGCGGCGGAGCTTTGGCGGGTCAGCACCACCGAAGCGGTGCGGCGCACCTTGCGCGGCGCGCAGCGGCAGGGCGAGGCTACGGCTGCCAAAAAGCGCGCCGAGGCCGAGCAGATGAGCACTCAACTGGCGGGCTTCGCGAAGGCGGTGTACCGGAGCGGCTCGGACGATGCGGCGCGGGAGCTGTTCGGGATCGCGCAATGGGCGCAAGGCTCGGAAGCCGCGGAATCGCTCGCGCAGATGGCGGTGCGCAGCGCGAAGGGCGATCCGGCGCTTTCCGCGACGGTACGCGAGCGCCAGGATTTGCTTGCGGAGTGGCAGAAGCTCGATACCTTGCGCAATAGCTGGCTGGCACTGCCGCCAGAGCAGCGCGCCGGCCATGCCGGAGAGCGGACGCGGGACCGCCTTGCCACCATCGACGCCCGGATCGCCGCCATCGACGGCGAATTGATGGAGAAGTTCCCGGCCTACACCGCAATGTCGAGCCCAGCGCCGCTGCCCGCCGCGGAGGCGCAGGCCGCCCTTGGCGCGGACGAGGCGCTGGTACTGTTCTACGATACGCCGGAGCTTAAGCAGGTGCCGGGGGAAACCTTTGTCATCGTGGTGACGAAGAACGCCATACGCAGCGTGCGCTCGGGGCTTGGTACGGCCGAGCTTACCCGCGAGGCGACGGCGCTGCGCTGCGGCCTCGATGCGGAGGCGTGGGGGCAGCCCGGCTGCGCGGAGCTTACGGGCGGCAGCTACACGGAGGCGGATTTGCAAGCAGGCAAGCCGCTGCCCTTCGATCATGCCCGCGCCTATTGGCTTTACGAGGCCTTGTTCGGGCAGGTGGAGGACATGATCCGCGGTAAGCAGCTTCTGATCGTACCCTCAGGCCCGCTCACGCAATTGCCGTTCCAGGTGCTCGTGACCGCAGCCCCGGCCAAGGACGGGCATAAGGCCAAGGACGCAAACAAGGATGCCGCCTGGCTCATCCGCGATCACGCGATTACGGTGCTGCCGGCGGTCTCTTCGCTCAAGGCGCTGCGGCAGGTGGCGCGTCCGAGTGCTGCCGGGGAGCCCATGGCCGGCTTCGGCAATCCGCTGCTCGACGGCGATCCGGACGACCGGCCGGCAAGGATGCGGCAGAGCGCGCGCACCAGTTTCGCACCTGTCCCGAAAGCCGGCGCCCGGCCAGGGGCGGAGGGGCGGCCGGCACCGCGGCGTGGCTGCGCTCGAAGTCCATGGCGGCTTGGCAAGCCTCGCGCATATCCGCGCGCAGGCGCCGCTGCCCGAGACCGCGGCGGAGCTGTGCACGGTGGGCCGCGACCTGGGCGCGCGCGCGGAGGATATCCGCCTGGGCGCTGGCGCCACCGAGCGCGCCGTGAAGGAGCTGAGCGATAGCGGGCGGCTCGCGCATTACCGCATCGTGCATTTCGCGACCCATGGCGCGCTGGCGGGGCAGGTCAGCGGTGCGAGCGAGCCCGGGCTGATCCTGACGCCGCCGGAGGAGGCGAGCGAACTCGACGACGGCTATCTCACCGCGTCCGAGATCGCGGGGCTAAGGCTCGACGCGGATTGGGCGATCCTGTCGGCCTGCAACACGGCGGCCGGGGGTGCGCAAGGGGCGGAGGCGCTGTCGGGGCTCGGCCGCGCGTTCATCTATGCGCAGGCGCGGGCGCTCTTGGTGTCGCATTGGGCGGTGGATTCGGCGGCGACGGTGAAGCTCATCACGGGCACGGTGCGCCGGATGACGCGCGGCAAAGAGGTGGGGCGGGCGGAGGCGTTGCGGCGGTCGATGCTGGCGCTGATTAAGCGCGGCGAGCCGCATGAGGCGCACCCGGCGTTCTGGGCGCCGTTCGTGCTGGTGGGGGAGGGGACGCGGTGACGCTGGGTATGGCTGCCGGGCGCGCAGCGGCCCATGCGCAGGCCACGGATTTGTGGGCAATCCCCCGGAAATTTCGCATGGAGGCTCCTCGCACCTATCGTGTGCGGAAATGCTTCGACAGCTTCAGCGCCTGCGCCTGGTAGTGCGAGCCGATGTCCTGGCCGTAGAGCTGGGCGGGCAGCGCGGTGAGCGGCTCGTAGATCAGCCGGCCGACGATCTGCCCGTCCTCCAGGATGAACGGCACCTTGTGGCTGCGCACCTCCAGCACCGCGCGGCTGCCTTCGCCGCCCGTCGCCGCCACGCCGAAGCCGGGATCGAAGAAGCCCGCGTAATGCACGCGGAACTCGCCCATCAGCGCGTTGAAGGGCTCCATTTCCGCCGCATAGGTGGGCGGCACGGTCACGGTCTCCTTGGAGGCGAGGATGTAGAATTCGTCGGGGTCGAGGATCAGGCGCTTGTGCGGCGTGACCAGCAGCGGCTCCCAGAACTCCTCCACATCGTAGGCGCCGACCCGGTCGACATCGATGACGCCGGTGTGGCGCTTGGCGCGGTAGCCGATGAGCGCCTGCGGTGCCGCCACCGGAGAGGTCCACGGACAAGACTGTCTCGCGCAAGGGGCTGCCTGGGGTAGTGCCGCCGGGCGGGGCGTGCAAGGTTCGAGGGCAACTCCCCTCACCCTGTCCCTCTCCCCCTGGGAGAGGGGACGGCGCTGCACGGTCCTGGCTCAATTCCGGCGTCCCAGCGGTCATTGGCCCCCGGAAGCGGATCTGCGAGAGCCTGGAGCCGGGCCGGACCAGGATCGGGAAGGTCTGCGGGCAGATCTCCAGATAGAGGTGGCCGCGATAGCCCGCGATCGTCTGATCGAAGCCCGGCGCGTGATCCGCGATCATGCGGGTGAACACATCGAGCCGGCCGGTCGAGCTTTTGGGGTTGGCGAAGCCCTGCACATCGGGCGGCAGGGCTAGCTGCTCCTCGACCTCGGCCACATAGACGCAGCCGGTTTCCAAGACCGCGCCGTGGCTCAGGTCGATGGTGTGGAGCATGAAGCGCTCGATCTGCTCCGCGGTGGTCGCGGCAGGCCCCGGCATGAAGCTCGCCCGCACGCGATGCACATGCGCGCCAAGCCGCAAATCGAGGCTCGCCGGCTGCACCTGTCCCGGCAGCAGCGGCTTGGCGGCCGAGATCGCGCCGGTTTCGATCAGCGAGCCGATTGCCTGCGATGGGAGAATGCCTTGAGCTGTCATGCGAAAGGAATAGGCGATTTTGGGGCGCGCGAACAGCCCCCTTGGCGGCTGCACGAGTTGCACGTACAATACGGGCATGACCACACGTATTTCAGCCCGCGAATTCCACCGCTCCATCGGAGACGTGAGCAAGCGCGCGCGCCGCGAGCCCGTCTTCATCACCAATCAGGGCGACGACGATCTCGTGCTGCTTTCGGCGTCCGAATATGCGCGGCTCCAGCGTTTCGAGCGCCGCGTGCACCTGACCTCGGAGTTCCCGGACGATCTCCTGGAACTGGTGAAACAGTCCCAGATGGACCCGTCCCACGCCCATCTTGACGCCGAACTGGCGGATTGGAAGCCTTGAGGCTGCCCAAGCCGGAGCCCGGCCTGGTCGTCCGCTACAGCTATCTTTGGCATTCCGAATATCGCGAGGGACGCGAGGAAGGCGTCAAGGACCGGCCCTGCGCCATCGTGCTCGCTATCGAAAATCAAGGCCACGGCCGGCCCCGTGTGGTTGTTCTGCCGGTCACTCACACGCCGCCCAAAGACCCCGCCTTGGCCATCGAGGTGCCTGCCGGTCACCAAGAACCGCCTTGGCCTCGACGCGGATCGCTCGTGGATCGTTCTCAGCGAAAGCAACGAGTTTTTCTGGCCCGGCCCCGATCTCCGGCGCGCCAAGGGCAAGGGAGATGGCTCTGTCGCTTACGGTTTTTTGCCGCCCGCTCTTTATGCTGAGGTAAAGCGGCGATTTGTTGCGCTCGCTGAGGCCAGCAAGAGCGTAACCGTGAAACGGACAGAGTAGGCCGGAAACGGCCCATCGGGCTTGTACGCCAGTTCGTCCCCTGCTCAGGGGATGACCGGCTGTGGAAAGTGGGCTAGCGGAAGATAGCCACTACGCGAGCCGGTGCGGCCGACGCGCCTACAATGGGCAAGGGAAACACTGCAATTTCAAATCCCGAGGCTGGCAGCGCACCGAGGTTGGTAAGCTGCTCCATGTGCCAATAGGGACGCCGCTGGCCCAAGCGGTGAGCCTCCCAGAACAGCGTGTTGTCGCACTTGACCTTTGCCTTGGCGATCTGGGCATGGAAGGGAAGGTCCCAGCCCCATTGATCGATGCCCATGACCGTCACGCCCCGGTCCAGCAGCCATTCGGTGGCGCCAGCCGACATGCCAGTGCCGGTTTTCCAATAGGCTTTGGTCCCCAGAAGCTTGTCGCGGCCTGTGCGGATGAGAACGATGGTGTTTTCGCTCAGCGCCGCCCCGCTCTTTGCGAGCGCTGCTTCCATGTCCTCAACAAAGATCGGATCGTTGTCAGCCTTATGCATCATGTCGAGGACGACGCCGGGGCCGATGCAACGCTCGAGCGGCATCTCATCAATCGTTTGCGCCCGTGCGCCACCGGAGGCAGGACCGTAATGCCAAGGCGCGTCGATGTGGGTCGCTGCATGCACTCCCATTTTGATTGTATCGTCAGCCCAGCCCGCGAAATCGGCAGGGAACAGGCGGAATGGCAAACCGAGCAGGCGCACGAGCAGCTTTGCGGCGCCGTGGCGCTTATGTTTGATTTTCACCTGCATGAAGAAGGGATCGTCAGGGTTGAAACGGATCGGCTTCGACAGGTCGACGATTTTCACGGACAAAGACTCTCTTGCTCGACAATGCGGTTGGTCAGGCTGCCGATGCGGTCAATGCCGATTTCAATCACGTCGCCTGAACAAGAAGCCGGCCAGCCTCAATGCCGCTTCCGCCAGGAAGCGTGCCAGTGCCAAAGAACTCGCCGGGATAAAGATGCTCCGACCTTGAAACGTGTGCCAAAGCTTCGCCGAGGGTCCAGCGTGTCTCTGCGACGGACGTTTCGGCGACGAGTTTGCCATTCAGCTTTACGAAGCCCCGCAATGAATTCCAAGAGGGAAAAATCTCGTCAGCACTGACAACAACGCTCGATATGGCGTTGCGGAAATGCTTCGATTTTTGGGGGCCGAAACCTGATCGCATCTCGTCGAGTTGAACATCGCGGGCGCTGAAGTCATTGAACACAGCGAACCCACCGATGGCTGCTTCTGCCTCCTCTGGGCTCGCGTTGAACAGGCCGTGCGCAAGCACGAAGCCGACCTCCAGCTCATAGTCGAGGGCACGGGTGTAGGAAGGGATGGCAATGGCATCGCCGTCTGTCGAAAAGGCGAGGTGAGATTCCCCATGTAGTAGATCGGCTGGCGGTACCAAAGCGAATGCGGACGCAAGGCTGGAAAGGTATGCCGGGTGAGCATCTCATAGGCTGAAATCAGCGGTATAAGGCCAGGTTTGAACCTGCGCACGAAGCCGCGGGCCAGCATCTACGGCATGGCGCTCGAAGAGCATGAAATCGCGATAAGACCTCGGCTCGAAAGGGATGACGACGGTGGCAGGGGGCTCTGCAGCCGGTATGTTCGCCGCCGCTTGCTCAATCGCAGCGCGGAGGGGAGCAGGCGCGGCCAGCCGGCTTACAAGATCGGTAGTCCAGCGGCCCGCGTCATGACCGGAAGAAGGCTGGGGGATAGAAGCCAGAACCGTAGCCACGTCAACCCAGCCGTTGCTGCTGCAAATTTGTGGACCGCCGCAGGGCGGCCGGAGCTGCTTGGACACGTCTTAGTTTCATTGCTCCGCCTCAAACAACCCAAACCAAACAGCGTAGTGGCGCGGGAGAGTAATCGGCGCCTTTCTGGTTGGCAAGGTGGAAAGCCAGGGCTTGGCAATCGCGCCTTGAAGGCAATTTCCGGAATGGGAGGTGGTGCAGGCGTGGCTGTTTCCTTGCGTGATCTCCGCTCCCGACCCTACACAGAAGATCGGTAGCACCTTTTACTCGCCCCCGGGGCCTTCAAGATCGCCGCTCTCAACCTTCTCAAGGAGGCCAGGGGCGAATAGCCAGCGGCGGAGGCGGCCGGGCGGCGGATCGAGGTGGCACTTGAGGCGGGCGAGGGCTCGATGCGAGCCTGATTTTGCTGGCGCTGCATTCGGCCATCGTCCATCCGGGCGTGAAAGAAGCCTACGAGCTGGAAAGCGAGTGACGGCGGCGGCGCGGCCTCGTCCAGCGGCTGACGACGCTTTCGCGAGCAACAGCGGAAGTAAAGAATCCGCTAACGCCGCCTATCGCGCCACAATCCTTAATGCGGCCATGGTTAATCACGAATCCGGATGTCCGAAATTGGCGGTTTTTTGCGAAAAACTGCCCGGAATTTACAGAATTCTGGCTTTCAAAACTCCGGTTAATTATAAGGATAGATTTGATATTAGCCGCAATCCGGGTCCGGCGCCTCTGATAATATAGTTGTGAATCAGTGACATGCAGCTAGGCAACGGAGTCCCCGCATAATTGCGCCGAACTATATCGGGATCGAAAAGCCCCTCTTTGGCAGCCCCAAAGGGCCAGAAAATCGATAAACAGCGTAAACAGCGGTTAACGGCGGCTTGCGCCCCCCACAAGCAACCGCGGCAGCGTCCGCTGCGGCCATTAGCCGGCTGGCCCCGTCTGTGACAACGTCACATACAAGAAGCGATATATGAGCCTAAGGTATTTCCGCAAACAATCGGACCGGCGCGCGGAATGAGCGGCTGGCGGTCAGGTCCGGCTCCAGGCCGATGCTTCGCAAGAAAAAGGGAACAGGTCCATGAAAGTCATCATCGTAGGTGGAGTGGCCGGCGGCGCATCCTGTGCCGCGCGCCTTCGCAGGCTCGACGAGAGCGCCGAAATCCTGATGGTGGAGCGCGGGCCTTACGTTTCCTACGCGAATTGCGGGCTGCCCTACCATGTCGGCGGCGTCATCAAGGAGGAGGCGAGCCTGCTGGTCGCGACCGCGGAGATGTTCCGCGACCGCTTCGCCATCGACGTGCGCACGAGCTGCGAGGCGACCGAAATTCTGCCCAAGGAGAAAAAGGTCAGGCTGCGCGATGTGCGCACCGGCGAGGTGAGCGAGCATTCCTACGACAAGCTGGTGCTGTCGCCCGGCGCCGCGTCCATCCGCCCGCCGCTGCCGGGGATCGACCTTCCGGGCATCTTCCACGTCCGCACAGTGCCCGACGCGCGCCAGATCAACGAATGGATCGCATCGCGCCGCATCGAGGCCGGAAGAAAGCCCCGCGCCGTGGTCGTGGGCGGCGGCTTCATCGGCCTGGAGATGGCCGAGAACCTGATCCATCGCGGCTTCGAGGTGACGGTCGTGGAGATGGCCGGGCAGGTTCTGCTGCCGGCCGACGAGGAATTCGCGCGCGCCGTCGAGGCCCACCTTGAGAAGCACGGCGTCAAGCTGGCGCTGAACGATGGCGTGGCCGCGTTCGAGCCCGCCGGCGGCAACGCACTCAAGGTGCACACGGCATCCGGCAAGGCCCATGACGCGGACCTCGTGATCCTCGCCATCGGCGTGCGGCCGCACACCGTGCTGGCCAAGACGGCGGGGCTTGAAATCGGCGCGCGCGGCGGCATCCGTGTCGACGACCGGATGCGCACCAGCGATCCGGACATCTTCGCCGTGGGCGACGCCATCGAGGTCAAGGATTTCGTCACGGGAGAATGGAGCCTCGTGGCGCTGGCCGGCCCGGCGAACCGCCAAGGCCGGATCGCCGCCGATGTCATCGCCGGGCGCGACTCCCACTTCCGGGGCACGCAAGGCACCGCCATCGTCGGCCTGTTCGGCGCCGCCATGGCCTGGACCGGCGTTAGCGAGAAGACGCTCAAGCGCCTGGGCGACACCGATTACGAAAAGATCTACATCCACCCGAATTCCCACGCGGGCTACTATCCGGGTGCCAAGCTCATGGCGCTCAAGGTGTTGTTCCGGAAGTCCAACGGGCTCGTGCTGGGCGCCCAAGCCTTCGGCGAGGACAATGTCGACAAGCGCATCAGCGCGTTCGCGATGGCCATCCAGATGCACGCGACGATCTACGATCTGGAGGAGGCCGAGCTTTGCTACGCGCCGCAGTTCGGCAGCGCCAAGGACCCGGTGAACTTCGCGGGCATGGCCGCAGCGAACGCGCTTGGCGGCGATATGCCGCAGGTTCACTGGGACCGCGCGGGGGAGGGCTTCCTGCTCGATGTCCGCGAGGTGCCGGAAGTCTCCGCCCGGCCCGTGCCTGGAGCGCTGCACATTCCGCTGGGCCAGCTCCGCGCGCGCCTGGGCGAGCTGCCGCGCGGCAGGGAGATCCACGTCGTCTGCCGCTCCGGCCAGCGCTCCTATATCGCCACGCGCATCCTCTTGCAGCACGGCTTCAAGGCGAAGAACGTCTCGGGCGGCGTGCTCTCGCTGGCGATGCGCTGAAAGAATGGCTGACGGCGCCGTCATCGCGAGGCGGCTTTAGCCGCCGCAAAAGACCCCCTCACCCCAACCCTCTCCCAGCAAGCTCGCCTTGGCGAGCTTGCCTCTTTTCGCTTCCGCATGCGGCTGCGGATGGGGAGAGGGAGTCCGCAACCGTCGAGCAAGCGTCCCCTCGCCCCCACGGGGAGAGGGACAGGGTGAGGGGGGACTTTAAGCCGTTCGCCCGGTCTCGGCGCAGCTCAGACTGCCACCGCCTCGGCCCGTGCACGCCGCGCGAAGGGCGTGCGTTTCTCCCAGGCCGCGCCGGTGCGCCCGCGAATCACCAGGAACCAGAAGAAGAACGAGGTGGTCAGCATGTGCGAGGCCATCGGAAACCAGGCCGGCAGCACGGCGGAGAGGTCGTAGAGCAGCCCCGTCCCAGGAAACGCGCCGAAGCCCACCAGCATGGGAATGCGAAACCAATAGTAGGTGCTTACCGCGCCCGCCGCGAACACGGCCTGCAAGACCCTGCGCGCGGGCCTCTCCTCGGCGAACCAGGTTTCGAGGGCGTTGTAGATCGCGAAGGACACGAACGCCCCGGCGAGCGGCCAGAGATAGGTCTCCAGGATTTCAGCCGCGCCAACCGGCCCCTCGTAGTCCGGCACCTGATACCAGCCGAACACGAAGCCCCAGAAGCTGCCGATCAGGAGGCTCCCCGTAAGCTCCATCAGCCGGTTGCTGCGCGTTACCGCGGGGGTCATCGAGGGCGTGGTGTCGGGGCAGGGCACGGTGCACAGCTCGCAAGTGGCGCAGCGCGCGTTCGCGGGCGTTACGGCGGGCGAACTGCCGTAGAGCTTCTCTACCGGGTGGATCGGACAGAGCGAGGTGCACCAGCCGCTGCGCCCCTCGTAGAGCGCGCCAAGCCCGAACGCCAGCGCCGCGGCTACGGCCAGCATGACGAAGGTTGCCAGCCCATCGGTGTTGAGCAGGACGTGGCGCAGCGGCACGATGGCGTATAGCGCTACGATGCTTGCGAGTCCGAGCCACGCCGCCAGGCGCTCCGGCATCTTCCTTCGCCGCGAGAGGCCGAACTGCTTCGGCAGCAGGCTGACGGTAGACATGGGGCAGATGTTGCGCCACAGGCCGGGCGCGAGCACTACGAGTGCAGGTGCGGCGGGGATGAAGATGTTCCACATGACGGCGATGCCGGCCGCGGGCTGCATCAGCAAGAGCCCGGCGAGTGCGAACCCGCCCAGCAGCAGCCCGATTTGCAGGCCGGTCCAGACGGCGCGCGCGCTTATTCCCGGAACGGCGCGGGCCGCCTTCGCCGCCCTGGCGCTGGGCGTGGCGTGCAGTTCCACGATCTCGGATTCGAAGGCGCACAAGGCCGCCTGCCTGACATCTCCTGGCATCGGTTCGTCTCCTGTATTTTTCGTTGGTGCTTGCGGCGAAGCGACGCTGGCACAAATAATACGGATACAACCGCAAGTGGTTTCGGGCTGGCTTGCCGGAAGCAAGCAATGCCGTGCTTCCGCATCGAGGCCAAAACGCCAGATGTATTGTCACACCAAGGCATAACCGTGCGGTCATGCTTGGCGGTATCTTCCGATTCCCCTAGTAGCTGGCGAATCGGACACTAAAGTAATTACAGAACCTCAATCGCCAAATTAAGGCACGCTACCGCAAGCGCCTTTCCGGGGCGACGGACGAGGACTGTTCAGCCGTGCTTGGCCTGATCGATGCGGGATCGTCTAAGTGCTTAGCCCTTTGCCCGCAGCGCCTCCAAGACTTCCAGCATGAACCGGTATGGCCGGCTCCGGTTGGCTATCTGGTTCACCGTCCCGGCAAGTGCGATCCCCCGCTCCGGGCAGTGGAATGCAAACGCACCAGAGATGCCCGAGTGCCCTAACAAGACAGGCATGCGCCGCCAGGGCGATAACAAGCGCGGAAGACGGAACTGAAGCATGCCGATACCGGCGTGCAGAGGAAAGAACACGCGGCGCCAATCGGCCATCTCAGCCAGCCAGGCACGCGGAAATAGCGCGCCGCTAAAGAAGGCGCGCGTAAATGCCAGCATGTCGCTGCCGGTCGATACGATCCCTCCGTCTACGGGCATCGACGCCATGGCCTGAGGAATATTGAGCGTGGCCTCGCGGAAGCGCATGGGCAGCGCCTCAAGGCCGGCGCTTGAGAAATGTGTATGCCGCAGCCCAAGCGGTCCCGTCACCAATTCGCTCAGCGCCTGCGGCAGCGGGCCGCCATGGGCGCGGGCGATGACCTCGCCCAGCAGGTAGAAGTTCGTGTCGGAATATAGCGCACGCCGCCCCGTGCCTGGGGGAAAGTGCGGGCGCATTTCGTCGCGCGACCATGCGACGGCCTCGTCCAGGCCGAAGCTCATGTCGCGCCCGGCCAGCAGGCCATCGGCCAATCTGGTGCCATCCCGGCGGCGGCCCTCAAAGTAGTCCGGCAATCCCGACGTGTGACTGAGGAGATGGCGCACGGTAATTGCGGGCGTATGGTCGGTGCCGCCAATCCGGTGGAGCCCCTTCAACTCACCGGCGGGAAAGAAACGCAGCACGGGGGTGTCCAGGTCCAGCCGGCTTGCGTGGCAAAGCCGCATGACCATCGCTGTGGCAAAAAGCTTGGAAGTGCTGGCAATGAAATGCGGGGTGTGCGGCCCGATCGGCTCGCCCCGCCACTGGCCGGAGGCTGCGCTGAGAGTGGTGTTGCCCGCTTCGATGTGCAGGCAAAGAACCACCTCCTTCACGCCTCCCCGGGTACACTGCCGCGCCGCCAGCGCGTCGATGGTTCTCTGCATGGTATCTGGCATTTCCGTTCAGTGCTCCATACCGGCCGGCAAGGGCGCGTATTCAAGTGGCATTTGATCTCGCCTTAAGGCGAGGTAAAACCGCGTAAGCGGCGCGTCATGGTTAATGCGAACGTGGTAAACGCTGCACCCTTGTGTCTCCCACGCGCGCATTTTTGCGTTTTTTTCCTCGTTTGGGGCCGATTTCTGCGTTTGAAAAATCCCTTTAAATATAAGGCCAACAGCCGGATTAACCTTGAAACGGTGCATTTCGCGGGTAGCCGCGCCGTGTCGCATCCGATTGTTACTTCGCGATTTCAATGACTTAGTGCGCAGTTAAAAGTTTTCTAAAACTTTTCTGCTACTCTAAGCAGCATGAGGAAGACCGGGCCTGCGGCGAAAAAACCGCCAAGACCGGCCCAAGTCGCAAGAAACGGGGTTAACGGATGCTTATCGCCGCCTCGGCTTACGCCTGCTCCAGCTCGACCAGCGTGCCGCAAAAGTCCTTCGGGTGCAGGAACAGCACCGGCTTACCATGCGCGCCGGTCTTGGGCTCGCCCGAACCCAGCACGCGCGCGCCCTTGGCAATGAGCCGGTCGCGGGCCGCCAGAATGTCGTCAACCTCGTAACAGATATGGTGGATGCCGCCATCGGCGTAGCGTTCGAGGAACTTAGCGATGGGCGAGTCCGCACCGAGCGGTTCGAGAAGCTCGATCTTGGTATTCGGCAGGGTGATGAAAATCGTGGAGACGCCATGATCCGGTTGCTGCACTGCCTCGGAGACGCTGGCCCCCAGCGTATCGCGATAGACGGCCGCGGCCTTGGCCAAATCCTTTACGGCGATAGCGACATGGTTCAGGCGTCCGATCATCGAAGTCTCCTGCTATGGGGTTCGCAACATGTGGCGCCGGGGCTGGCGCCTCTCACATGCCGGAACCCTAGCCGGCGCGCGCGGCAAAGCGCAACTGCCGGGAGACGGGCGGACGCGGAAGGCCTGCCGCCGGCCTTAAGCCGCCAGCATGCGGTCGACCTCGCGGACCAGATCCTTGAGATGGATGGGTTTCGACAGAATGCGCGACTGCCGGGGCGCCTCGGGAAATTCCTGGAGCGCCACCGCCGCGAAGCCTGTGATGAACATGATCTTCATGCCCGGCTGCAGCTCGGCCGCCCTCTTGGCAAGCTCGATCCCGTCCATTTCGGGCATCACTATATCGGTAAGCAGGAGCGTTATGGGCTTGGCCTTCAGGCCTTCGAAAGCCTCGGCGCCATTACCGTAGGAGACGACATCGTAGCCGGCGCGTTCGAGGGCCCTGGCTAGGAACCGGCGCATGGAGTCGTCATCTTCGGCAAGGAGAATCGTTCTCATTTTTGACTCGCAAACAACTAACAGGCCGCTTCCGGCCATGAACAACCCGCCAATACGAACACCGCATCCAACCAACTAACACAGCCGCCCTCACGGCCAAGCCAGGTTTATCGCATCTTCGGGCGAATTCGAGGCCCTGATTGGTTTTAACCTTACCTGCAACAGGATAACAAACCTTTTGCACCGCCAGGTTGCATTTATGCCGCGCCCTGGAAGTGCCAATATCCACATACGGAGTCCCATGTTTCAGAAATGCCTAGCCTTTTGCCTGATCGCCGCAATTCTCCCCGGGGGCTCCGGCGTGGCGGCCGCGGAGCCGGAGCGCGGCACTTCCAGCCGGGGTGATAACGCGCTCTGGATGCGCCGGCACTGGCTGCACGAGGCCCCCAGCGGCGAGGAGATCGCCGCCCTGGTGGCGGCGTTGCGCGAGCGCGGCATCCGGCGGATTTATCCCTTCCTGGGGCCAATGGACGCAGAGGGCTGGCCGGGCTGGCGGTCCAAGGCCGGTCACGTCCGCTACGTGCCGGAGCGCGCGGGCGCGTTCCTCGCGGAGATGCACCGGATCGCGCCCGAAATCCGCGTGATCCCTTGGAGCGGCGGCAATCTCGGCCGCGACGTGCACCTCGACGATGCAGCGCAGCGCCGGGCCTTCGCGGAGCACGCGCGCCGAATCGTGGCGCTAGGCGCCGATGGGATACAGCTCAACGTCGAGCCCTTGCCAAGCGGGACCTCCGCCTATCTGGGCCTGCTCCGCGAGGTCAAGGCCGCCATCGGGGACCGCACGCTGTCGGTGGCCGCCTACCCGCCGCCGCAGGTGGGCGAGCCGGCCAGCGACACTTATTGGGATCTGCCGTTCGCGCGCAGAAGTCTGCCAGATCGCGGGCGAGCTTGCCGTGATGTCCTACGATACCGGGCTTAAATCCGCTGCCGCCTACGAGGCGCTTGTCGCCACCTGGACGCGCCAGCTCGCCGCAACGCTGCCGCCGCCGGAAGCCAAGGGCTGCGAGTGGCTGATGGGCGTTCCAGCCTACGACGACGATAAGGACTATCACCGGCCGGATGTGGAGACCGTTGAGCACAGCCTCAAAGGCATCTTGGCGGGCTTGCGGCGGGCCGGGCCTGGCGGCGGGTTCCGCGGTGTGGCGATCTATGCCTCCTTCACCGCCGATGAGTCCAAATGGGCGGTGTACGGTAGGCTTTGGCGCGGGACGCAAGGCTTTGCCTCGCCCCCGCCCGATCCGCGTAATACAACCGAGTAGAGCAGCCTGTGCAACGCAAGCCTTGCGGTTAGCACTTATTGCGGTTATACTTTAGTTTTATAAGTAGATCGCATTTCCGCAAAAGCAGGGGGTATCGGATGGCCTACCGGTTTAAATGGAGTGGCGGGGATGAGGACCAGCCCGATACTCGCGGCAGCGTCTCAGAGCTGACGGGCACGGTGGGGCTGTTCTACATATTTCTGATCTGCTTGGGGATACTCTTCGTAGGCCTCAGAGAATTTACAGGGCCAGGAGGCGTTGCCCTCCCAGGATCGCCCGTCCCAAGCCACGCTTTTTCAAGCGTTGCTGCCATTCGACAGCGGGCGTTAGCTTTTTTTGTGTCGCTGACGACGCTTTGCCCAGGAGTTTGCAGTGCGGCCGCCGCCAAGATTGACGCTTAAACGCATCAAATGTATATGCAACGCAGACCGGGCGCCGATGGCGGCCCGAGAGGCTTCTTTTCCCCCAGCATCGGCTCTTTAAGCGCGGGCCGCCGCCCGCGAAGGAATGTAGACATGGCAAATACGAAATCGGCAAAAAAGGCAGCCCGCCAGACGGAGCGCCGCACAGAAGTCAACAAAACCCGCCGCAGCCGCATGCGGACCTACGTGCGCAAGGTGGAAGAGGCTATCGCCTCGGGCGACAAGGAAGCCGCGAATGTGGCTCTGCGCGAGGCCCAGCCCGAGATCCAGCGCTCGGCCGCGAAGGGCATCATTCATAAGAATACCGCATCGCGGAAAATCTCCCGCCTGTCCGCGCGCATCAAGGCGCTCGGCGCTGCTGCCTAAAATCAACAATCGCTGATGCCGTTTTGCACCAGGTTGCTCTCTCTTTGAACACTGGTGCAAACGGCTTTTTTCAAAAAAGTCCATATTTTTAACGATTTAGCAGTCCGTTTCGTTAGTGGCTGCGTTTTTTGCCAACCTTGGGCGTGGCGTGTGTCAATGAAAATATGCAACCGAAGCGAGAAATCGCCTTTGGGGCAAATTGTTAACAATTCCTTAATTTTCACAAGGGCTTGGCCAGGTTTTTCCACATCGGCCCAACTGCTCCGTCCAAGTTCCGCCACACATCTCGTCACGCCAGCGGGCTTGCTAACCGCCGCCTTGTTTTGTAGAGTGTGGCTTCCGAACGGGGAGTAATCCCCTCCTGATAAAGTTTTCTGTGTAATGCGTACCGGGGTCATTTTGTGGGCGTGGCCGCCCCAGGGTGTCCCTCTGTCTGTAATCAGGCGACGGAGAGTTGGTGCGCGTGCCCCATTGTGTCTTGGTGTCCGGCGCACTTTCTGTCCGTTATGCATTGGGCAGGAGGATAGTGGATGCAAAGTGAATGCAAGGCGATTACGCCGCAATTTATATGTTCCTATGCGTGGAAACAGCCGCCAGTCCGGCCTGCCATATTCCAGCGCGCTCAGAGACTTCTTTCCCGCGCTAGCGAAAACTCTGGCGTAGACGCCGAGACGGAGCACCAATCCATCTCTTGGAAGGCCTCTCTCGCGGCGCGCGAGCGGCAGCACCTGGCGTCGGATGTCGTTGAAGGTTTCTTCAGCGCCCCGAAGGGGCTAACTCCCCAAAGCGCCGCCAGGCCCGCGATCCTGGCGTCCAAGGCGTCCGGCAGAGGCTTGCTGGCGCCCATTCTGCCGCAAGAAGCCACAGCGCAGGAACCTGCGCCCGCCGTTCCTACGGCCGCGCTGCCTATCGCAGCCTAAGCATCTGACATTTGCCCCCTTCCGATGAACGCCCTTTTGGGCGGCGAGGTATATTATTATGGAAGCTTTAGAACTCTCGACTTCTTCGATCGAGTTTAAGTGGCGGCGTATTCAAAGCCGCCTCAAGGCCGAGCTTGGCGACGACGTGTTCACGAGCTGGTTTGGCCGGGTGGAGTTAGAGGGCTACGACGGCCGCGTCGTGCATGTTTCGGTGCCGACCAAGTTTTTGCGGAATTGGCTGCAATCCCATTATTCCGACAAGCTGCTCGCCTGCTGCGGCACAGAGCTTTCCGGCGCCAACAAGCTGGAGTTCCGTGTTCGCCAGCCTCATTTGGCAGCGGTTGAGAAGCTGAAGGCCGCACCGATGGCACGGGAAGCCACAGCCGCCGCGCCAAGGGCAATGCCTGCTCCCGCAGCTCCGGTCCCGCTCAGGGTCGTTGCGCAGCAATCGATGCGGGACGGAAGAACTGGCCTCGATGGGTTCGAGGGCTCTCCCCTCGACGCGCGCTACACCTTCCAGTCCTTCGTCGTAGGCGCCCCGAACAGGCTGGCGCAGGCAGCGGCTTTGCAGGTTGCCGAAAGCACGCCCGAGCAACCCTTGCGCTACAACCCTCTCTACATCCACGCGCGGGTCGGCATGGGCAAGACCCACCTTCTGCACGCCGTCGCTTGGGAAGTGAAGAGCCGCAATCCCAATGCGAAAGTGCTGTACCTCACCGCCGAGCGGTTCATGTACAGCTTCGCCGACGCGCTGCAGACTCGCGAAGGCCCAGCCTTCAAGGAGAAGCTCCGCACCATCGATCTTCTGCTGATCGACGACATGGAGTTCCTGCAGGGCAAGACCTTCCAGCAGGAGTTCTGCCACACGCTGAACTCTCTGATCGATGGCGGCAAACAGGTTGTCGTTGCGGCGGATTGCGCCCCGCTGCTGCTCGAAAGCTTCGACGCAAGGATGCGCTCCAGGCTTTCCGGCGGGCTGGTCGCCGAGCTTGCGCCCCTCGATTACGAGCTGCGCCTGAAAATCCTTGAGAAACGCGCGGCGGAGAAGGTCTCCGTCTCGGCTGGCTTCGAGGTTCCCGCCGACGTCCTCGATTACCTGGCCACGCAGCTCACGGAGAACGGCCGGGAACTCGAAGGCGCCATCACCCGGCTGCACGCTGCCTATCAGCTCACGGGCGAGAAGGTGACATGCGATGCGGCCGAGAACACCATCGGCGATCTCATCCGCTCGAAAGAGCCGAAGCGCGTCAAGATCGACGACATCCTGCGCATCGTTGCCAAGCATTACGGCGTACAGCGCGGCGATCTCCTCTCCAGCCGGCGCAACCAATCGATCGTGCGGCCGCGTCAGATCGGCATGTATCTGGCGAAAACGCTGACGTCGCGTTCGCTGCCGGAAATCGGCCGGCGCTTCGGCGGCAGGGACCACACCACGGTTCTTCACGCCATCCGCAAAATCGAGGGCCTGAAGCAGCAGGACGGCGTGCTGAAGGAGGAGCTTGAATCGCTCTCCCGGATGCTCAAGGACGGGTCCATTTAGGCTGCGTTTCCAGCCTGACGTGAGGAGTAGGCGGTGGCGGTTGAAGCTCATAAGTTCGATGCGTTGAGCGCCATCGCGGCAATCCAGGCGCGCCAGATCTCCGCCAGCGAGTATACCGGCGCGTTGATCGCTCATATCGAGGCGAGCGAGCCCGCTATTCAGGCATGGCAGTATTTTGAGCCGGAACAGGCGAGGGCTCAAGCTGCGGCGCTCGATGCGCGCGCCGATCTGCCCGCACTTCCGCTGGCCGGCTTGGCCGTTGGCGTCAAAGACATTATCGACACCGCCGGTATGCCCACGGAAAGCGGCACCGTGCTCGACGCCGGGCGCCGGCCGCAAGCCGATGCCGCCGCTGTCCGTCTCTTGCGTGAGGCGGGCGCTATTGTCATGGGCAAAACCGTCACCACGGAACTGGCCTTCATGCACCCGGCGCGGACGCGCAACCCGCGCAATCTGGAGCATTCTCCGGGCGGCTCTTCGTCGGGCTCTGCGGCGGCGGTTGCGGCCGGGATGGTGCCGATCGCGCTTGGAACGCAGACGGCGGGTTCGGTCGTCCGGCCGGCCTCTTTTTGCGGCGTTTACGGCTTGAAGCCTACGCACGGTCTCTTTCCCCGCGACGGGGTGCTCGAAGAGGCCGGAAGCCTCGATGTTGTGGGCGTGTTCGCGCGGACGCTCGCAGATCTCGCAGCCGTAGGGCAGGTGCTTGCGCCAGACCGCGGGAACAGTCCTTCCGATTATCTTCGAGCCGTGCAAGAGGGCGCCATTCCGGCCCGCTTCGCGTTCGTGAAATCGCCGGCTTGGCCCTTCGCGGAAGAGGCCACAAAAGGCGCGTTCGAAAGCTTCGCCAAGGCCTTGGGGCCGATGTGCGAGGTTCTGGACCTTCCGGCCGGTTTCGATCGCGCCATCGGCTTTCACCGCACGATCATGCTCTCCGAGATGGCGTTTAACTACGGGGGCTACTACGGCCGCGGGAAGGATCGCCTCAGCGCGGAAATGCGCGAAGCCATCGAAACCGGAAGGCGCATGCTGGCGGTGGATTACGCCGAAGCGCTGCGCGAGCGCGACTCTCTCTACCAGCAGCTCTTGCGCGCGCTTGAACCCTATGACGCCATCGTAACGCCGTCCGCCCCAGGCCCGGCGCCCAGGGGCTTCGAGACTACCGGCAACCCGGTTTTCTGCTCGATGTGGACCTATCTCGGCGTCCCAGCACTGAACCTGCCGTTGCTCGAAGCGAACGGCCTGCCGCTAGGGGTTCAGCTTGTTGGCCGCCGTTTTGACGAAGAGCGGCTTTTCAAGGCGGCGGCAGCGCTGCTGTCAGCCGGGGGGCCGCGCGGTCGCTGAGCCGCCTTGAAACCTGTGCGTGACGGGATCGCAGCTCAAGCTTAGCCAAAATCCAGCCATAGTTACAACTGACGATTGCGAACGTATTAACAAAACCCGTTATACGTGCATTCCGCGCCGGGACGGTGCGGCTGTCTTGTGACCTTGTGCGGAGAAACAGCATGGCCCAGCCCCATCACGTTTTGGGAGTAGCCGCAAACGCGGACGAGGCAACGATCAATGCAGCCTTCCGCAGAGCGGCAAAAAGATTCCATCCTGACCTCAACAATGGCGACCCGTCCGGCGCTAGGCGGCTAAGGCGCCTGATCGCGGCACGCGATTTCCTCACCAAGCGGAGATGGCGCCCGGCGAGCGGACAGGCGGCGAGACACCTGCTTCCCACGTTCCGGAAAAACCGGATTACCAAGGGCGTGGCTCTTACCTTGGCGCTCGCCTGCGCGTGCGCTTTTCTGGTCCTTCCAATGCTGTCTCCGGCCGCAAGTGATAATCCGCGGGGCCATGGCGCGCTCAATCCTCCTGGCATTAGCGTGGTCGAGAAGACGAGTCCCGGGGCTCCTGCCGACGCGGACTCGGCGGAAATCAAGGCCATACGCGATCTGCGAGAGGCGGCTGCCTATTCGCATGCGGCTGATCCGCTCTTGCAGAATGATGCCAAGCGTCCGTTAAGCTCGCCAGCCGACGGTATCAGGAAGGCTGTGAAGGGAGCGGCGACCCTGGTGTCTAAAACCTTCCGGAAGATCGCGTCGGAGTTGTAGAGCTTCCGCCTTCCGCCATCAACGGTTCAGCCGCGCCGTGGCCGTGCGGCGGTCGAAAAGCCGTGCGCACACCGCCGATGCGGGCGGCAGCCCCCGCCAGTGCCGCCGGTGAATCTCTGCGTTTCGCTGGGGACAAATACCGCGAAGTCAGCCTCGCTGCAGCCAGCGATTGTAGCGCGTTCTTATGCGCCAGGCACGCGGCCATTGGGTTGCGCTTGCGGGTGCGGTGAACGGCTGAGGGAATGCTCCGTTTGCGAACCGTCGCGGCAGGTGCTGCGGCAGATAGGTATGGCGGCCGCTCCTTTCGTTCCGGCGAATTTCCGGAAGGGGCGGCAATAAGAGGATTTGCGTTGAGATGAATGTGGCAAGTTGTAAACGCCAAGTGCGGCAGGAAGCGTACCGGTGGCTGCCGGTGCTTTTGGGGAAGCCGGCGAGTAGATATTCGGCGCCGGAATCGGGCGAGGGCGCGAAAGCCAGCTTAAATGGGCGCGCCTTGATGCGCCTAGCAAGCAAGATGCTTTGTCTGGGTGCGGTGTGCTTCATGGCCGCCGGGGTGCAAACTGCTTTGGCTCGCGATAATACTGTCGCTCTTCAGGCGGCGCTCGTCCCTGTCGCATGCGCTGCCGGCTGCGTCGAGGGAGACGCCAGCGCAACTTTAAGTACGTGCGGCGGTGTGGACTGCAAGCAAGCTTTGCCGTCCCGCTTGGCGGCTTCCAAACGAGCCGGGCCGGCATTGGCGGTGCGGCCTTCGGCACAAGCGCCCGTTGCAGCTTTCGCCGTGGACGGCGGTGAAAGCCTTTTCACAGGGACGGGGGATATGAGCGCAGGCTCGTGGAGCCGCCCGTGAATGAGAGGAGGGGTGCGGCAACGCACCCTTTCGTTTGCCAGATAGCGATTGGCCATGGTCCAGGCCAGACAAAATTTGGCCCTCATTGCCCGGAAAGTGACTATGGTTCCGCGCAATATTGGCTTCACGCTTCATGATGGCCCGCGACGCGGCCTGAGACCGGAGCTAACGATGATCCGCCACCGCATCTTGCACCTTGGCTTGGCCCTCCTGCCGGTTGCTGCGATAGCGCTGTGCCTTGGCGCCTACCTGGCGCAGGCGCAGAACTATCCGCCGCCGCCCGATCCCTATGGCGCGCCGCGGCCGATCTCGCCCCCTGGGGCGCCGGGACCGTATAACGGACCAGGCTACGGCCAACCCTACGCTCCGCCTCCGCCGCCAGGCCCGGCAGCGGGGCCATACGACGGGCCGCCTCCGCCCCCGCCCGGTGCCTACTCTTCGAGCGAGATACTCGGCGCAGGCCACCACTTTTTCGGCAGCGTTTCCGAAGGGCTCGCCAACGTTGTCGAGCACGCATTCTCCCGCAACGGCAATCCCACCGGATACATTCTGGGCGAAGAGGCTGGAGGCGCTCTCGTTGCCGGGCTCAGATATGGCGAGGGCACGCTTTACACCAAGAATTATCCACCGCTGAAGGTCTATTGGCAGGGGCCTTCGCTCGGCTACGATTTCGGCGGCGATGGCGCCAAGGTCATGACGCTGGTCTATAACCTTCAATACACGCCGCAGATTTTCGAGCGATTCGTGGGCGTCGACGGGTCCGCTTATTTGGTCGGAGGGGTTGGAGTAACCTTTCTGCAGCGCGGCGATGTTATCTTGGCACCAATTCGCGCAGGCCTGGGGTTGCGCTTGGGAGCCAATGTCGGTTATTTGAAGTACACACCGTCAGCAACCTGGAACCCGTTCTAGTGCGCTTCTGGGCTGGGCAGGCCGATGACAGGAATGCATCCGCGCCGGCCGGGGGCGCTGGCGGAAACGGAACTTACGGCAACTGAAATGAGCACGCCAGGCGGCAACCGTTTTTCTTACATGCCGCCGTACCCGGAAGTTTCGCAAATGCAGGGGAGCCCAGATTAATGATCCAAGCAGTTCTGCTGATCGCGCTGGGCTTTTTGACCGCGAGCCTGATCGGCGTTTTCGTTGCACCTGCACTCTGGCACCGCGCCTCCCGGTTATCCCGCAAGCGGCTTGAGCAGACGCTCCCGGTCACGCTTTCGGAGATCGAAGCTGCGCAAGATCAGCTTAGGGCCTCTTACGCCGTGCGCATGCGCAGGCTGGAAACCGCGCTCGCCAACGCCAAGCAAAAGGCCGCGGCGCAGCTTGTCGAGAACAGCCGGCTGCAAATGCAGATCGCCGCGCTCAAGGACCAGATCGCTGGCGTGGATCTCAAGTTGTCCGAGCGCCGGAACGCGGCCGCTGTGCTGGAGCAGACCATCACACGGCGTTTTCCCGAGCTGGATCATGAAATCGCAGAGGTCAGGGCGCAGCTCCAGACGCGCTCTCACGACATACAGGACCTTTCCAACAGGCTGAACCGGCGCAGCGAAGAGCTGGAGGAAGCCCAGCGCGACGCGGCGTCTTACCAGGAAGAAGTCGAACGCTTGCGGCAAGCGTTTGAGAAGAACAGCGGCGACCGTGCCGGCAGGCGGCTCAGGGGCGCTTCCAAATGGAGCCTCGACGATTACCGGGCCGAGTACGACCGTTTGAACCTGGAGCTTTCGCGGCTACGGCAGCAGATTGCCCAGCTTCAGGACCGGGATGCCGGACAATCCGGCATCATCAAAGGGGAACTGCATAAGCTCACCGAGTTGATCCTCGCGTCGGCAGAGCCCAGGGCCGTTGCCGCGTCCGAGAGCCTGCCACCGGCCAAGCGGGGCCGGGGAGCGGAAACGCGGCGCGGGCGTCCTGTTCCCTGGTCCGAAGCCGGCCCGAAGCCCGCGGTGGCCGCCACGAACTCGCCCGTGGCTAGCTACTTTGGCGCACCGCCCGTCAAGAGCGCAAAACCGGAGCCAAGCAACGGAAGCAGCGATCCAGGCGACGGCTCGCGCGCCGGACGCTCGAAGCTTTTGCTCGAAGCCGTTTCCGAAAAGGTTGAGCGGCAAAATGGCGATGCTTCCGTTAAAAAGGACGCCGGTTCTCTGGATGCTCCGGCCGGGCCAGGCGCAGAGGGTGCCTCCGCCGCAATAGCCGCGGCCAACGGCGCCGATAGCCGGCCTGACAGCGCATCGTCCCATGAGAGCGCATCGCCCAAGGATGAGCACGGCCGGCCGGGCGGCGCGCTTCTCGAAAATCTTCGGGAAGCTGACGGGGAAGCGGTTTAGGCGGCGTCCGCGCAGACTTGGCCTTGCGGATGCCGTGCACGCTCGCGGAATGCACTTAGGCTTCGATACGAAGTTAGGGCCCGATAAAAACTGCGCCATCCGGCTTGTTTTTTCGTCCGCCTGCCGCGCTGCAAAAAGGGTTACATATCTCGATATGCGCCCCTTTTTGCACCTTGCAGCCGGCCAAAACTCCTGCGCCGCCCGGCTCACTTATTTCGTATCGAAGCCTCAAGTCGATATGAACCATCGGCATGAGCCTTCCAGTACGACCGATGTAAGCCTGCCCGTGCGGAACGCCAGCGTATCGATGCCGATCCGGTTGTGAAGATCCTCGGGAACGCGTGCCGGCGTGTGGCCGTGGACGACAACGGCTCCGAAATCGCTTGGATGGCGCAGGAAATCGTCCCGTATCCAAATCAGGTCGGTTTCGGCCTGGGCATCGAGTGCGACACCAGGCCTCACCCCGGCATGAGCAAAAAAATAGCCTCCCGAGCGGAACCAGGGCCTCAAGCTCCGGTAGAATTGCAGGTGATCGTCCGGAAGCGAAGTGCGAAACGCTACATTTGCCTCAGCCAGCCCAGCTTTGCCGCGAAAGAAGGCGTCCTGAACAACGCTATGCTCAACGCCGTATGACAAGAGAGCTGCATTGCCCCCATTATAAAGCCAATCCAGTCCAACGCCGGGCTCGTCGAGGAAACCCATAAGCATGGCCTCGTGGTTTCCCTTGAGAAATACGGGCGTAAAGCCTGGCGGCAGCCCGCCTATCAGCCGGCTTACCACGCCTTTGAAATCGCTGCCGCGATCGACATAGTCGCCGAGAAAGACGAGCTGGGTGCTAGCTGGGGCGCGTGTTTCGCTGTCGCTTTGGATGAGATCCAGAATGCGGTCCAGAAGGTCGAGCCGGCCATGAATGTCCGCCACAGCGTAAATGCGTGTACCGTCCGGAACTCTGGCGTCCGGCCGCCCGCTGGCTTCGATGGTCAATATGGCCTCTTTTGCAAAGGTGTTTTTGCAACAGGCGCAACCAGAGCTGGATAATGGCAAAGTTTCGCCGCTTTTTTCGCCCAGTGATCGGTGATATGAAATGGCAGCATGCGATTGCTTCCTAGCCAGAGATGTTTTAGGTCAATGCTATCCATAAATCCCGGCACAGCAAGGCCCAGGGGGCTTGCTTCTGCGGTTTAAGAGGCTTCGTAATGACTTTTGGGCTTCTCGCCGCAAGCCTTTTTATCGTATTGGCCGGAGCTGGAGGCGCGTTGGCACAAACCCAACCCGCACCCCGGAACCTCGCGCAATCCGCTGGGGCCAGCACGGTGGGGATATTGGCCGGCGGCGTTGACAGCACAGGCATCAGGATCGCGGCCGACCTTGCCCGGCTTCTGGACGGAAACGATCTTCGCGTGATTCCCATTATAGGCAAGGGCTCGGTTCAAGATATCAACGATCTTCTGACTCTCAAGGGGGCGGACGCCGCAATCGTGCAATCCGATGTCATGGCGCGGGCCTTGGCGGAGAGCCAGCCAGGCATGCAGCCGCGCGCTAAATACATCGCTAAACTCTATTCGGAAGAGTTCCATGTTTTGGCACGGATGCCGTTTCTGTGCTTGGCGGACCTGAACGGGCGGCGGGTCAATTATGGGCCGAAGGGCAGCGGCCCGGCCATTACCGCGGAAGCCGTGTTCGAGGCAAACAATATTTCCCCCGCTCCCCTATATTTGGAACATGAGGAAGCGGCCGGGCTCCTGAAAAGGGGTGAACTCGATGCTCTTGTTTACGTTGGCGGCAAGCCGGCTCACGCCTTCGATGGCATTAGCCACAAAGATAAGGTACATTTTCTCGACGTCGAATATCTGCCTGCGCTACAGGTAAATTATCTTCCTGCCATCATAACGCCCGAGGACTATCCAAATCTTGTGGCACCGAACGAGAGCGTGGGAACAATTGGCGTCTCGTATGTTATGGCTGTTCACGGCCGCCCCCGGGTGCCGGAGCGATTTAGGGTCATGTCACGGTTTGTAGAGAGATTTCTGTCCAGCTTCGGCAAATTGAATGCGGCGGGCTTCAGCGCCAAATGGGCCGAGGTGAATTTGCGCGCGCCTGTCAAAGGTTGGCAAAGGTTCGAACCGGCTGAAGAGTGGCTTGCCGCGAATGCAGAGCCCGCAGCAGCCGGAGTTGCGCCGCGGATGGTGGCAGTGCGGATGAAGACGATGTTGCAGAAGTTCGTTGAAAGCCGGAAGGGCGCTTCCACCGATCAAGAAGAGTTCTTCAATCAGTTCGTTCTGTGGTATCGAGAACACGGCGTGCAAGCGCCGCAGCAATGGTGAGACCACCGCATAGGAGCCGCGGCTGAGCACCGTGCCGGAAGGAGAATACATGCCAGACACAGAGAAGCGCGAAGAAGGCAAAGGGCTGCCCAAAGGGCCTTCCGGCATGCCTGCGTCCGGGACGGGCAAGGACGAGGTGCAGGCGGCGCAAAGCAGCCCATCGTCCAGCGCCGGAGATCCGCCGGCGCGGCTGGCGGCACGGAGCCCGCCGGAGAAGTTCCTGCTTCCGCGGTGGATGCGACTGGCGGCCAGAGCCTCGGCGAGTTCGCCGACAGCGTCGTGTCTGGCCTTGAGCACGCAGGACCTCACCGGCGGAGAGAAGGAGAGCCTCGACCTTCATGGCCTGGATTTGGAGCATATGTCGGAGGCTTTCTTCGCCGGCTGGGGAGACACGGACGAGGAAAGCAGGCGTGACGATCCGTATGCTCACGGGCAGCCTTTGAATGCGCGATCGCTTTCAGAGGTAAGTCTGGCCTCACTGGGAACCGGAAAGAGCGACCGCCCCGCGCGCCCCGCGCAGGAGCGCATGGCCGCGGGCGATCATTCCAAAATGAGCATGCCCTCCTGGAGTGCATCCGAGGCCGCCGAGTCCAGCAGCAGCCGCCGCGGACAGCCTGAAGCGCGCGGCTTTAGCTCGGTTTCCGATGTGAGCCTGGCGTCCTGGGGCGCATCTGAAGGTGCCGGCGCCAGCGAAAGCATTCCGGAACAGGAGCAAGAGGAAGAGTCGCAGCGGCCTCGCTATAGCGGCGCGCAAACCCTTGCCGGGCTTAACCTGTCGTCAGCGCCAAGCTTCCCGGATTACGCCGCACCTTCAGGAGCCGATCAGAGCAAGCACGACGAACTGGCCGATGCTGTGGAATCGGCGCTTCGCAGTGTGTACGGGGAGCAGCCTGCGAAGCCCGCGGCAAAGCCTTTCCAAAAGCCGGCGATCGCCGCCGAGGAAAAGAGCGCGCCAAGCTTGGTCTGGAACAGGAGTTCCGGCCCGGCGAACGACGATCTGACGCCTCAAGAAGTTATCTTTAACTACTTCGACTACGTTCCCGAGGAGGAAGACCGCAAGCCTGCCGCACCGGCGGAGCCCGAAAGCGACGGTCTGACGCCTCAGGAGGTGATCCTCAACTATTTCGACTATCCAAGCAGCACTCAGAACGGCAACGGCTATGCGCACGCCAGCAGGGCACCTTCGGGCAGAGAGCGCGAGGAGCCTATCACCTTGCGAAGCCCGGAGCCTGTCGTACCGCTCAGGAGGGCGCCGCCGCCCGAGGAACGTCCCGTTCACCGAGAGGAGTGGCCTGTACAGCATCCTCAGCCGCAACAATATAGCGGCCCGCCATCTTTCCCCGTACCAGGACCGGCACTTGCTCCGAGACCTGCCGCGCAAGTGGCGGCGCAGGAAAGCAGCCGCCTTTTGGGGGCTGCGGCAATTGGCCTCATGGGCGGCATCGCAATCGCGGCAAGCCTTGCCGCGTTCCTCATCTATGGGCCGCATCCCGCTGCGGTCGAAATCCCCGGCATCGGCAACCTCCGGCTGGATCGCGACGAGCAAGGATACGGCCGCACGCTTCAAGAGGAAGCCGCCCGGGACCCGTCGAGGAGCCGCTCGCGGGCGCCAGTTGAAATGTCGAGCGAGATCCTGGCTGGGGACGCGGTTGCCGTCCCAGGTCAGCCAACTCCGCTCGCGATCAGCATCAGGTCTGCGCAGCCTTTCGAGAAAATGCTCGTAAGCATCGCGGGCCTGCCTGAGGGCGGACGGCTGAGCGCCGGCGTGGATACGGGCGGCGGCAATTGGCTAATCGCGCCGCGCCGGCTCAACGGGCTGACGGTCAACATGCCCGCGGGCGCGCCCGGTGTGGTTTCCCTCGAAGCCCAGCTTCTCGACAGCAATACCCGGACGCCGCTTTCCGCGAAGGGAACGTTCTCCGTGCGTGTCATGCAGTCCGGCAGCACCGCCTCCGCGGCTTTCTCCCAGCCTGTGAGCCCGCCTGCGCCGGCGTATCCAGCCAGGCAGCCGCAGCAATCCGCCGCGAACTATCCTTTCACGACCCAAATTCTCAGCCAGCCAACCGCGCCTGTGGCGGCAGCTAGTGTCCAGCCGCCAGCGCCGGCACCTGAGCCGAGCTACCGTTCGCAATTGGCCGCACCGCCGCCGCCTCAAAGACAGGCCGCCTTGGCCCCCCAAACCGTGATCGCGCCGCCACCAACTGCTTTCACAAGCAATGCGACCCGCCGCTCGGCTCCGCGGCCCGAGGTTGAGGATCTCATTCGCGAAGGCAATAAGCGCATGCGCGAGGGAGACATCGTGGAAGCGCGGCAGTTTTACCAACGGGCTGTCGGGTTTGGAGATGCCGAAGCTGCGCTGGCGATGGGCCGGTCCTACGATCCCATCTATTTCGCCAGGATCGAAAAGAAGAACGCCGACCCGGATGCGGCCAAGGCTTTCGATTGGTACAAGCGGGCCATGGATGCGGGCGCTTCGCAAACCGCGATGGTGCGCATCGAAAACCTCAAGCATTTCTTGAACGAATAGCGGTGCGCGGCTTTTCCACGCGCCGCCGCAATGTGGGCTCAGCCGCCGCATGATGGTATGCGGGGAAGTGAAGTGTGCCTATTTTTTCAGGCGGACAAGTGCGGCCGATGTCCATACCAACGGCCATAAGTCTTGACCGTTCGCCGTCATTGCGACGGCGAGCGCAGCGCGGCCGGAAGCAACCCAGATTAAGCTGCGGATATTGCTATGGACGCCCGCGGCGGCTTTGCCGCCTCGTGATGATGCGGGTGCCGCTCTGGAGCGGTCAAGACTTATGTCCGTTGGCATAATATCGATCGCCGTAAGCTCCGGCACTTTTCGTTACGAGCTTGTCTTGGCCGCCCCGGCAATCTAGCACCAAAAGTGCCGTGTCCATTTCGGGGCTGCCACCACGCATTCCGCCCCGCGCGGTGACGGGCAGCAGCCTCTTCCGTCACAGTTGGGAGAATGGCAACGTAGAACGGACCGGCCGGCCGGATGCCGCAAGCGGCGCTCGACTTACGGACGCTGTTTCTCGTAGACGGCGATCATGGGTCCCAGCCCAATGAAGCTGTTCCCGGCGCGTGACGCCGAAGGCACCAGGAGTGCGGGTGCGGTGCCCCCGTCGAGAAACAGCGCGTTGCGGCATTTCAAGCCATCGCGAAAAAGCCGCGCGAAGGCGTCGAACGGAACGCCCCCGTCCGAGATTGCGAAGTAAGCAACCCCATCGCGCACGCACACGCCATCGCGCATCTTGGCCGACACACTGGCGTGCGCGATCCGGGGATGCAGCTTGCCGTCGACCACCAGCATAGGGCCGGATTGCGTGGCGAATTGCGCCTTGGGTTTCCGCTTAAGAAAGGCGCCCGTTTCAAGCACGCCGGCCTCGCCTTCGCCTGCATAGAAGATGCCGTTGGGCTTCAGGTGGAAATTGCCCGGACCGGACTTTCTGCTGGCGCGCACGATCTCCCGGCCGTCCTCGATATAAAGGCCTACCGGCCGGTAATCTGGATGGAACATGCCCGCGTTGAGGGCGAAAGCGAGCTGGCCGTGCCCTTTGTCCGTCTTGGGCAGGGCGCTCAAATAGGTGTAGGGGGCGCCATCGGGCCGCTTCCAGAAAATCTTGATATCGAACCGGCTCAGCGGAGCCTCGCAGAGCGTGTAGGCGTGCCCGCCGAAACTGAAGGGCGCGCAAGGCTGCTTCCCCTCGCTCGCGGCGCGCGCTTGCGCCAAATGGAAAGGCAATACGAGCAGCGCCGTGGCAATGAGATGGATGGAGCGGATCACTGACATCGTCCTTAAGTTGCAGAGAGTCGCGGACAGTATGGATTGAAAGCGGCGGGTGCAAGGCCAAGCCCCGGCTGCTTGGGACGCAGAACACCCCGGCGAGCACTTTTCGATCCATATCCCGGCCTCTGGATTTGCCGGCGAGGTAATCGTGTTGCCATGGTTTTCTCGCCGCCGCCGCTGCTATAGTGTTCCTTGAACAAATGGGGGCTTCCGCTCCTGGTGGAGGATTTGCATGTTTATAGAGCTTCACGACACCGCCGGAAATATCACGCTGCTTTGCGTCGAGGATATTCAGCGCGTTCGCAAGGGCGCTCATGGCGGTTCCGACGTGTTTATGAACGAGCTTGAGGGCTGGGTGCAGGTTGCCGAAAGCGTTGCCGCGGTGCGCGATTTGATCGTCAAGGCCGGCGATAGCGTTACGGCATCGCAGGTTGTTGAGAATGGCGCCAAGCCGTTCCGGCTGCAGCCCGTGGAGACGCCGCGCGACAGGGATTAGAGGTGGGCCTGCGAGCGGGTTACTCTCCTCGCGCAAGCGGCGCGGAGCGAACCCAGCGCTAATGTCCTGCAACTCCCTTGGTGCGGATGGGGCCATCCCGCACGCCAAGGGCGTCGTACTGGCACGCTTCGCCGAAAGTCTCGGCACGCCATTCCTAGTGCGCGTTTTTCTTTTCGCCGTCAACCGCGGCTTGACTTACGTCCAGTCAGCCTGCGCCGCTGCTTCACCACGTCAAAAAAATCCCGGCGTCATAACTATTCATTCCTCCTTCGCACCAACCGGGGCGGCCGGCTCGCGACGACGGCGTTGTGCCTCGGGAATGTCCTGCGGGGCGCTTAAGCAGACATTCCTTGGCAGGCCAACGAACGCCCGCTCAGAGCCCTTTGTTTCCGCGGAGTTCTATCGCAAAACCGGGAAGGCCACTTTTGCGAACGCTGCTTAGTGCTGCGGCTTCTTGTGGCTGCCTGCCGGGGCCTTCGCCACAGGGCGGAACGCGGGGCGCGGGGGCGGTCCGGGCCGTCTGACGCCTTGCAGCGCCGCGCCTTTGGGATTGCTTTGCACTGTGCTCGTGTGGAAGCGGTTTGCGGTGCTGAAGTTGGCACCGCCGGGCTTGATGGGCGTGGCGGCGTGGTTCACCGTCCTAAACTGCTGTGCCCCAGTGCGGGTGCTGGCGTTGCCGGCCGGCTTGCCTCCGGAGGCGGTGGCATGGCCCATTGAACCCAAGTGCTGTGTAGAACCCGAGTGCTGTGTAGAACCCAAGTGCTGTGCCTTGTTGCCTGCGCCTGTCTTGCGGCCAATAGGCGCGCCTTCCGTTTTCAGCGAGGTAGGTCTGAACCCGGTTCCGGCAGCCTTCGCCGCAAAAGTATGCCCCTTGCTAAAGTCTCCCGCCTTTGAGGTCGCCGCAATCGCGGGCTTGCCGCCGTTGCGCGCGAATTTCAGGTCCGGGTTTTTGCCCGCAAGTTGCCGATGCTCGTGCTGCTGGTGGGTCGGCCCAATGTGGTGCTCGTTGGCGAATGCGCGCTCCTGAGGGGATGGCTTGGCGCTGACGCCGCCATTGCCGCCGTTGAAGCTCGTCTGCGAGTGTCCGCCGCTAACCACCACCTTGCTGTAGACCGCGACGTTGACGCTCAGGCCGACGTTCACGACGTTGCGGTTATAGGTGTACACGCCGCCGCGCCAATATCCGCCCTCGAAACCCACGCCGCTATAGCCGAAGCCGTAGTCGATGCCCCCGTAGAAGCCGACGTGAGGCCCCCAATAGCCATCGTTCCAGGCGTAGATGCCATCCCTCCAGCCCCAATAGCCGGGCGTCCACAGCAGGTCCGGCTCCGGCGCCAGCACCCACGCACCGGGCACCCAATAATAGTCGCCAGAGTTGTCGTCCCAGCTCCAATATCCGGGTGTCCAGATGTAGCCCGGCCCTGGCAGAGGCGGCTGGGCGTAAACTACGAGCGGAGGCGGAGCGACCGTTATTGAGACGTAAAGGCCGGCATGGGCCTTATCCGCGGTTCCCGCAATCAGCAGGGAAAGCAGTAATGCCCCGATTAAAGATGTCGTCCGCATGCAGGCACCCGGTTGTATCGATCTATAAGTAGCACGCAAGGCGTGCTACTGCCGCAATATAGCTTTGCAATTTCACGCGAGGAGCGCCGTCTTGGCCGGTGCGCATAGCGAAATTGCATCCGCTGACTGAATTGCGCTTAGGGTGTAACTGTGCCGGAATTGTGCCGCTAAGCAAAGCTCGCGACGGGGTGAAGGAGCATCTATGCAAAAGTGTAATGAACCGCTGTACAATACTATATCGATTTCCGTATTCGGATCGCCACAAGCATTCCGCCAATTATTCGCCATTTTTGTGCCCACCGAAACAACCACTTAAGACCGGGCACGAGGGCACGGGGAGCCGGAAAATGTGTATCGGTTTGTCACCTAGTTTGGAACTGGTGTGACGTACCCAATTGTATTGCAAGGAGAATATGCGTCGGGCCTTGAGCCAGGCTAGAAAGGCCGCAGCCTGAAGGCCGCTTCTGGAGACCCGCCGCCACGCGATTGCCCAAGTTCTCCGGCTTACTAAACGAAATCAAATCTGCGCCGTGGTGGGGAAATACATGGATTAAGTTTCGCCCGGCGCGCGTCATGAACGGGGATGCTTAGTATGTCCAGCCTCCATCGAAATCTTCGCGGCCTATCCCTCGCCGGCGTGCTCGCGCTGGCGCCTCTTGCGGCGCACGCCGCCGATCTTTATCGCCATGCCCCGCCGCCAGCGAGCTACGTCCCCCCCGCCGCGTATGTCGAGCAGAACATCTGGCAAGGCTTCTACGCGGGCCTGAATGGCGGCTATGGCTTGAGCGGCGGCAACGGCAATAGCTTCGGGCGCGCGCAGCCTCAGGGTGGCTTTGGCGGCGGCCAGATCGGCTATAATTTCCAGGCCGGCCCGCTGGTCTTCGGCCTTGAGACCGATTTCCAGGGCGGCGATCTGAGCGGCAGCGCCGCCGGCACAACTTCTGGCGGCACGGCGTTCAGCAACCATGAGAGCGTCGATTGGTTTGGCACGGCCCGCGGGCGGCTCGGCTTGGCGCTCGGCCACGCCCTCTTCTACGGGACGGGCGGTTTCGCTTATGGCGACGTGCGGCAGAGCGCTGTGTACGACGGCGTTTCGTTTGGCGCTAGCGGTACGCAGACCGGCTGGGTGGCCGGTGGCGGCATTGAGTACAAGGTCAGCCCGGCCTGGTCGCTCAAGGGCGAATACCAGTATATCGACCTTGGCAGCGAGAAGCTCACGGATGCGGCGAACAGCCTGTCCACGAACGGCCCGGACACCAGCCTCCAGACCGTGCGCCTCGGTTTGAACTACAGGTTTGGCGGATCGTCCGATCCTCTGAAATAACCGGACCCCACACCGGTTATGAGAACGGCGCCTCCGGGCGCCGTTCTTCATTGTGGTGCGCCCAGCATGGGCGCACTCTTGTGGGTGAAAGTCCCGTCGTGAGTTGGTCACAACGAGCGAAGTGAAGCGCAACTGCATGAGGGCGACCGAGTGTGGGGAGGAAGCGTGGAGCGAAGCTGCGGGCCGATGAACAAGAACCGGATAGAAGGCGTTGCCGACCAGGGCGAGCGGGCCAGCAACCGCGAAGCTCTCGTGACCAAGGGGAAGCGGCGTAGATCCGGCGGTCGTGCAGTGAAGGAGTGCGTTCTTACCTGGGGAGATCTCGCCTTACGCCTGAAAGGGCGACGGTGTCGAGCCGGAGCGAGAAGTCAGCAGAGGCCGTAGTAGTTGAGCCGGATGCGGCAGGCGAAGGGCCGAACGAGAAGGAGTGTTCCCCAGCATGGCGATGTGGCGAGCATCGCGTCAGATGCCTGCGCAAGCAGGGCGGTCCGGGGCAGGACGCGGTGAAGCCGCGCGAGGCCCGGGCAGCGACGAAGCGCGTCGCCCGCGACATGAATCGGAGAGCACAGGGTCAGGGCTGCTTCTGGCGGCGCTGACGAGAGAGAACCTGCAACGGGCGTGAAACGGGTGCGGGCCAACAAGGGCGTAGCCGGTGTCGACGGTCTGGACATTGACCAGACCGCCGAACGCATCTGCGCACGGAGTGGCCCGCGATCCGCGAACAACTGTTGTCGGGGACGTACCGGCCCAGTCCGGTGCGACGGGTGACGATCCCCAAGCCCGAGCGGAGGCGAGCGCGAGCTTGGCATCCCGACGGTGACGGATCGGCTGATCCAGCAGGCGCTGCTGCAGGTGCTGCAGCCCATTCTTGATCCGACCTTCAGCGAGCACAGCTACGGCTTCCGGCCGGGCCGAAGCGCGCATGACGCCGTCCTTGCGGCGCAGTCATACGTGCAATCGGGCCGCCGGATCGTGGTGGACGTGGACCTGGAGAAGTTCTTCGACCGGGTCAATCACGACATCCTCATCGACCGCCTTCAGAAACGGATCGGAGACGCCGGTGTCATCCGGCTGATCCGCGCGTATCTGAACAGCGGGATCATGGACGATGGCGTGGTCCAGAAGCGCACGATGGGGACGCCGCAAGGCGGGCCGCTATCGCCGCTGCTGGCCAATGTCCTGCTCGACGAAGTGGACAAGGAGCTGGAACGTCGGGGCCATTGCTTCGTGCGCTACGCCGACGATGCGAACGTTTACGTTCGCAGCCGCCGGGCGGGCGAACGGGTGATGGCGCTGCTTCGGCGGCTCTACGGCAAGCTGCGCTTGACGGTCAACGAGACCAAAAGCGCGGTGGCCAGCGTGTTTGGTCGCAAATTCCTGGGCTACGGCTTCTGGGCAGGTCCGGGCGGCGTGATCAAACGCAAGGTGGCCGACAAGCCGATGAGGACGTTCAAGCAGCGCATCCGGCAACTGACCCGCCGCAGTCCGGCGGGCGCAGTATGCAGGATGTGGTGGATCGTCTGCGGCCCTATATCCGGGGATGGAAGGCGTACTTCCGGCTGGCGCAAACACCACGGGTCTGGCGAGAGCTGGACCAGTGGCTGCGTCATCGGCTGCGCGCCATCCAGCTCAAGCAGTGGAAGCGCGGCACGACCATCTACCGGGAACTGCTGGCACTGGGAGCCAAGCCTGACGTGGCGCGCACAGGTGGCGGCCAACAGCCGTCGCTGGTGGCGCAACAGCGGCATGCTCCTCAACGCCGTGCTGACCCTGAAATGGTCGGACCGGCTGGGACTGCCCCGTCTCTCATGACCTCAACTTCTCGAACCGCCCGGTGCGGACCCGCATGCCGGGTGGTGTGGCAGGGGAGCGACCCACAAGGTCGCCCCCTATGCCGATCACCTGCTGGAAAACGCCGGTTGCGATGCGTATGTAAGCCTCCTGCTGGTGGAAACGGCGTGGGTGGGGCGTAATGAAGAAGCTGGAAGCGCTGATCTTCGATGTGGACGGAACCTTGGCGGACACCGAGCGGGACGGGCACAGGATCGCCTTCAATCGCGCGTTCGCCGAGGCTGGCCTCGATTGGGATTGGACAGTTGGGCTCTATGGCGAGCTTCTTTCCGTCACGGGCGGAAAAGAGCGCATCCTGCATTACATAGACCGTTGCCATCCCGCATTTCCCCGTCCCAGCGACCTTTCGAAGTTCGTGGCTGGCCTGCATGCCGCCAAAACCAGGCACTATGTCCGCCTTCTCGAAGAGGGCGGGATACCGCTGCGCCCAGGGGTGAAGCGCCTTCTCGGCGAGGCGAGAGAGCAGGGGCTCAGGCTCGCAATCGCGACGACGACGACACCCGCCAATGTCACCACGCTGCTCGATGCGAACCTGCCGGGCGGCGCTTCCTGGTTCGAGGCGATTGGCGCGGGAGACATCGTCCCGGCCAAGAAGCCCGCCCCGGACATCTATCGCTATGTTCTCCAGGAGTTGGGGCTTGGCCCGGAGCGCTGCCTCGCCTTCGAGGATTCGGCGAACGGCCTGCGCTCCGCCCTGGGCGCCTGCGTCCAGACGCTCGTCACCGTCAACGGCTACACCGAAGGCCAGGATTTTGCCGGCGCCTTGGCCGTTCTCGGCCAACTGGGCGAGCCGGGCGCGCCGTTCCGGGTTCTCGCCGGGGACGCCCACGGGGCCGCCTATGTGGACGTTGGCTGGCTGCGCGACACTTTTGCAGGGGCTTAGCGGGCAATCCCGCATCAAAGGCTTGACCCGGCGCGCGGGCTTATGCACAGCTAGCAGGCCGCCAGCGCCGCGGCGCCGGGCAATGGCGGGGCACAAGCGATAATCTTCTGCGCGCTTACCGCTCCTGCTTGTATCATCGAGCCATATACGGGAGTGCCTTGGGTTTAGCATGCCCATGGCGATGTCCATCCTGGCAGTAAACGCCGGACGCCGCGCTTCCTTGAGCCTGCGCCCGCCCCACATTCGCAACTTTTTTCGCTGACCGGACCCATGGCTACACCAAACGAAGATTCGCATGACGGCAAGAGCGGCGGCGAGCGCGTCGCAAAAACGATCGCGCGCTCGGGGCTCTGCTCCAGGCGCGAGGCGGAGACGCTGATCGAGGATCGGCGCGTGTCCGTGAACGGCGCGGTCATCGAAAGCGCGGCACTCGATATCCTGCCCACGGACAAGGTGCTGGTCGATGGCAGGCCGCTTGCCGCGCGCGAGCCGCCCCGTCTTTGGCGCTACCACAAGCCCAAGGGCCGCGTTACGACCCACAAGGACCCCGAGGGCAGGCCAACCGTATTCGAAGCCTTGCCGGAGAACCTGCCGCGCCTGATTTCGATCGGGCGGCTCGATTTCAACACCGAGGGTCTGCTGCTGCTCACTAACGACGGCGATCTCGCCCGCCACCTGGAGCTTCCCTCGACGGGCTGGACCAGGCGCTACCGCGTGCGCGCCTACGGGCAGGTCAGCGGGGAGCAACTCAAGGAGCTTGCCGACGGCATCACCATCGACAGGATGAATTACGGCCCCGTCGAAGCCTCGCTCGAACGCGAGCAGGGCGACAATGTGTGGATCAACGTATCGATCCGCGAGGGCAAGAACCGCGAGGTGCGGCGGATCATGGAGCACCTGGGGCTCACCGTGAACCGGCTGATTCGCGTCTCCTTCGGGCCGTTCATGCTGGGCGAGCTGGAAACCGGCCAAATTGAGGAAGTCAAGACGGCGGTGCTGAAGGACCAGTTGGGGCAGCGGCTCACGCGCCAGCTTGGCGTCAAGCGGGAAGTGCCGCGCGAGGAGCGGCGCCTGGGACCCACGCGCAGCAAGCCCACTTATCTGCGACGGAAGCCCGAGGCCGGAGGCAGGCCGGAGCGTGCGCAGTGGGGGGATGCCGGAGCGCGCCCTCTGAAGCGCCGCCGCATATTCGAAGAGGGGAGCGTGGAAGCGCCCAAGGTTGAGTTCGTAGCGGAGAAGCCGCGCTTCCAGAAGCGCGATGAGGGCACTGGAGAGCGCAGAGAGAGGCCGCCGTTCCGCAGCCGCGAAGGTGGCGAAGGAGAGCGGAAGCCGCGCTTTGAGAGGCCCAGCGAGGGTACGGGAGAGCGCAGGGAGAGGCCGCCATTCCGCAGCCGCGAAGGCGGCGAGGGAGGGCGGGAGCGGCGCTTCCAGAGGCCCAGCGAGGGTGCCGGAGAGCGCAGGGAGAGGCCGCCGTTCCGCAGCCGTGAAGGTGGCGAGGGCGGACAGGAGCGGCGCTTCCAGAGGCCCAGCGAAGGTGCTGGCGAACGCAGGGAGAGGCCGCCATTCCGCAGCCGCGAAGGCGGCGAGGGCGGGCAGGAGCGGCGCTTCCAGAGGCCCAGCGAGGGTGCCGGAGAGCGCAGGGAGAGGCCGCCGTTCCGCAGCCGTGAAGGCGGCGAGGGCGGCCAGGAGCGGCGCTTCCAGAGGCCCAGCGAGGGTGCCGGCGAACGCAGGGAGAGGCCGCCATTCCGCAGCCGTGAAGGTGGCGAGGGCGGACAGGAGCGGCGCTTCCAGAGGCCCAGCGAGGGTGCTGGCGAGCGCAGGGAGAGGCCGCCTTTCCGCAGACGCGAAGGCGAGCATGAGGGCGGGCGCGAAGAGCGTTCGCCGCGCTTCGAACGAGGTCCACGCGCCGGGAGCGGCGAGGGGCTGCGCGCTGAAGGTGACAGGCGCCACGCGCCGGGGGCACGGCCGGAAGGAACCGGCTGGAAGCCTCGCACGGACGCTACGGAGAATGTGGACGCGGAAGGCGGGAGCGCTCCGCGTTTCAAGAAATACGGTGCTGGCGCAAAGAGTGGCGACCGGCGTCCTCCGCGCCGCTTCGAGGCCGCGGGAGATGGCGCGCCCCAAGCTCGCGGCCCTCGTGAGGAACGTTCCGGAGGCGACCGCCGGCCGCATTCGGGCAAGCCAGCGCGGAAGCCCTTCCAGTCCCGCGAGGGTGGCGAGCGTCCGGCAGGCCGGAGCGCGGGTGACAGGCCGCAAGGGCCAGGCGGGAAGCCCTTCCAGTCCCGCGAGGGTGGCGAACGTCCGGCAGGCCGGAGCACAGGCGACAGGCCACAAGGGGCGGGCGGAAAGCCGTTCAGATCCCGCGAGGGTGGCGAGCGTCTGGCAGGCCGGAGCACGGGTGACAGGCCGCAAGGGGCGGGCGGAAAGCCGTTCAGATCCCGCGAGGGTGGCGAGCGTCCGGCAGGCCGGAGCACGGGTGACAGGCCGCAAGGGCCAGGCGGAAAGCCGTTCAAATCCCGCGAGGGTGGCGAGCGCGGCCCCAGCCGGAGCGCCGGCGGCAAACCGCATGGGCCGGGCGGCAAAGGCGCCCTTCGGGCTGCCGCAAAGGCCCGCACAAAGGTCATGGCAGCGCCTCGCGCGGCTCCAAGCCCGGCGGACGCCCGCCACGTAAGAGCACGCCGTGAGGATCGTAGGCGGGCGCTTCCGCGGCCGCGCCCTTGCCGCGCCTACCGGACTGCTCACTCGCCCGACCTCGGACAGGGTGCGCGAGTCGCTGTTCAACATCCTGGCTCACGGCATCGAGGGGCTTGAGATCGAAGGCGCGCGCGTGCTCGACCTGTTCGCGGGCACCGGCGCGCTGGGCATCGAGGCCCTGTCGCGGGGGGCGGCCTATTGCCTGTTCGTCGAGGACAACGCGGACGCGCGAGGGATTATCCGGGAGAATATCGAGGCGCTGGGCCTGACCGGCGCCAGCAAGGTCTGGCGGCGCGACGCAACGAAACTCGGAACCGCCGCGCCGATGCAGCCGTTTCAGCTCCTGTTCGCGGACCCGCCCTATGGCAAGGGCTTGGGCGAACTGGCGCTGAAGGCCGTGGCGGACGGTGGCTGGCTTTCGGCCGGCGCCGTCTGCGTGCTTGAGGAGCGGGCCGATATCGAGCCCGCGATTCCCGCCGCTTTCGCCCCGCTCGACCGCCGCGTGTACGGCGATACCGCGCTTCATTTTCTGCGCAAGTGTTGACGCTCGGCCGCACTCCTCTTTCATAACTCCAAGAGCATAGCAGATTGCGAGCGGTGTATCCGTGAAGAAAGGCCCCCTAGGCCGCTTCGCGTCTACCCTCTCCCGCGAGGGGAGAGGGTATGCCTTTTCAGCGGGCACAACCTCCGCCCTCTCCCCTCGTGGGAGAGGGTTGGGGTGAGGGGGCCGTCTCGCGGAAACGCCGGCGCAACCTGAAGAGCGTAAGGAGGACGCATGGTCAGCGCGCTCAAACGAACCGGAGGCAGAATTCTCGCCGATCAGCTTCGCCTGCACGGCGCCAGGCTCATTTTCGGCGTTCCGGGCGAGAGCTACCTTCCCGTAATCGACGCGCTCTACGATTACCGCGACCCCATGCCGTTCATCGCCTGCCGCCAGGAGGGCGGGGCCGCGATGATGGCCGAAGCCTACGGCAAGCTCACCGGCGAGCCCGGCATTTGCATGGTCACGCGCGGGCCGGGCGCCACGAATGCGAGTGCGGGCGTCCATATCGCGCGCCAGGATTCCACCCCCATGATCCTGTTCATTGGACAGGCCAAGCGCGGCTTCCTCGGCCGCGAGTGCTTTCAGGAGGTCGATTTCCGGCAGATGTTCGGCCCCCTCGCCAAATGGGCCGCCCAGATCGACGATGCCGCGCGCATCCCCGAATATGTGAGCCGCGCGTTTCATGTCGCGGTTTCGGGCAGGCCTGGGCCTGTGGTCCTGGCACTGCCCGAGGATATGCTCGGCGAGGAAGCGGAAGCGGCGGACCCGCAACGCTATATGCGCATCGAGGCGCATCCGTCCGGCCGGACATGGAGCAGCTCAGGAAGCTGCTGGCGGCTGCGAAACGTCCGCTGGTCCTCGTTGGCGGCGGCGGATGGGACGCAAACGCCGCGGTGCAGGTTCAAGCCTTTGCCGAGGCGAGCGGGCTGCCCGTTGCAGCCTCCTTCCGGCGGCAGGATTACATCGGCAACGATAGCGCCTGCTACGTGGGCGACGCGGGGCTCGGCATCAACCCGAAGCTTGCCCGGATGGTCAAGGACGCCGATCTGCTGCTGGTGCTGGGCGCGCGCCTGAGCGAGGTGGCCACCAGCGGCTACACGCTCGTCGAAGCCCCTAGGCCCAGGCAGACGCTCGTTCACGTGCACGCCGATCCGGGCGAGCTTGGCAGAACCTATCAGGCGGACTTGGCCATTGCCGCCGGTCCGCGCGGCTTTGCGGCGGCTCTGGCGCGGCTTCAGCCGGTCGACGGCGGGGCGTGGCGCGGTTGGCGGGAGGAGGCGCGCAAGGCCTATGAGGATTGGCAGGTGCCACTTGCCACGCCGGGCTCGCTGCAACTCGCGGAAATCGTGGCCTGGTTGCGGAACGCGCTGCCGGACGACGCCATCATGGTCAACGGCGCTGGCAACTTCTCGGTCTGGGTGCACCGATTCTTCCGCTACCGCCGGTTCGGCACGCAGCTCGCGCCCGTCTCGGGATCGATGGGCTACGGGGTGCCCGCCGCCATCGCGGCAAAGCTCGTGCACCCCGGCCGCACCGTGGTCTCGTTTGCGGGCGACGGCTGTTTCCTCATGACCGGCCAGGAGTTCGCGACCGCCATGCAGTACCGCGTGCCCGCGATCTTCATCGTGGTCAACAACGGCATGTACGGCACCATCCGCATGCACCAGGAGCGGCAGTTTCCGGCCCGCGTTTATGGCTCGGACCTGCACAACCCGGATTTTGCGGCGTATGCCCGCGCGTTCGGCGGCTTCGGCGCGACCGTTGAAAGGACGGAGGAGTTCGCGAGCGCCTTCGAGGCCGCGCTGGCCAGCGGGCTGCCCGCCGTCGTTGAGCTGCGGCTCGATCCGGAGGCGATCACCCCCCGGCAGACGCTCAGCGAAATCCGCGCACAGGCGCTTGCGACAGGTGGCCACGCTAGTCCTTTAGAACCCAGCGCATGAAGTAATTGGCGCCGATGGCGGCTACTGCATCGCCATCTGGAGAACTAAACTCCTCGCGAAGAGATAATGCCAACCGCCAAAATTTCTGACCGTTCCGGCACGCTCCCCGTCGCCGCGAGGCGGCAAAGCCGCCGTGGCGATCCATGGCAATATCCGCAGCTTAGCCTGGATTGCTTCCGGCCGCGCTGCGCTCGCCGCCGCAATGACGTGAAGCAGCCGGAACCTTTGACGGGTGTAAGCCGGCATTTCACCGAGGGCGGACGGTCATGTCCGGCCGCTGGCGTCCTCCTTGCCGGGCTGCGAGCCGGCCGTGGAGGCAGCCTCGCCGCTATGCCCAGACCTCCGCCAGCGAGGCTTGATATCCAAGAGCGGCGTGCCGTCGAGGCAATCGAGGCCGCGCACCAGGATCGCGCCGTCCTCGATGGCGGTCACGGTAACGAGCGACACCGCGATGGGGTTCGGCCGCATGGGCGAGCGGAGCGCGAAGGTGCCAGCCCGGCCGGCGCCCGTCCGCGGCATCTGCACCAGAAGATCGCGCCGCGCCTTATCCATCCAATAGAGCACCTGCAGCTCCGAATGCGCCTCAAGCCCCTGCATCGCCAGCCGCCAGGGCTCGTCGATCTCGATCCGGCAAATCGGCCCTTCCGTAGCGCTGCCTTGGCGCGGACATTCCTTGATGAGGCGGAAGGGCGTGCGGATGCGGCCGATGAAAATGAGGTTGGCGTCCGCGCGGCCGGGTGCGCCGCCAACGATCTCGCCGGGCCGGATCTCGGGCTCGTTCATGCTATGCCGCCTCCTTGCTGTTTGGCTGGGAGATAGCATATGCGGCAGCTTTGCGGGCGTTTTTGCAGCGGCTTGGTTTCCTAAGGAGTTTTGCAGCCGCCGTCATCGGGGGCATGAACTCCGTGAAGTTCGCTTCTTCGTCGAACTCTCAAAAGTCCGAGCGAACCGTCGCCTGGTGATGGTTGGACCGCTGCGTCTGTACGGTGTTCGGTTGTAGGCGCATTCAGGATTTCCGCTCATGCCGCACCTCCGCTCAATACCTGCCCTCCGGCCCCACTCATGGCGCTCCATGATCCGCCTGATAAGCTCCTTGCCACATGAAATGAGTTAAAAATCTTAAGTAACTAGGTCATTACATGAGCAGCCGCGCTTTTGGCTCCCAGTCATGGCACGGTGCCGCAACTTCCGCTTTTCCGGCTAGCCTGCAAGTGTGTCGAACGAAGCTCGGGAAGATGATAGGCGCGAACCGTGCTTCAGGAATTCATGAGCCAGAAGATGACGAGCTCCGGCTTGATGGCGATGATGCCAAAGCATGCGTCAAGCTGCAAAAATCTGTGCACCGAATCAGCTTCGCTACGGCCACCCGTGTGTTCGACGACCCTGACCTGTATATTGTAGCCGATACCGCGCATTGCGACGAGCAACGGTTTGCCGCTATCGGTATGGTGGACGCCAGGCTTATATCGGTGATCTACACGGACGCGGCGATGTCGCATCATTTCAGCCCGCAAGGCTTCGAAACATGAGCAAGACACGTACTATCAAAGCTAAGAAAACTTGGGGACAGCACCCTTGTCGAAGTGGTTGCCCGGCGGCAAAACACGCCCCTTTCCGGCCAGTCAAACCGATTGGGCCGCGCTCGATGCGATGACGGACCGAAAGTCACGCCGCCGCGCCGCCGACCCGACGCCCAGCCTTTGACCGGAGAACAGCTTGCGCGGGCGAAACGCCTCACGCCGGCTGAAACGCTTGCGCATGAGGCTTCATCTTACCCAGGAGCAATTCAGCAAGCGCTACGGGATACCGCTCACGACCTTGCGCGATCGGGAACAGTACCGCACGCAACCCGACCAGGCGTCGCAGTCCTATATCCAAGCGCATTGAGGCCATCCCCGACGCGATCGCCATGGCGATTGAGAAGCGCCGTCAACCTGAACCTGGGCGTAAGTCTACCCGGCAAGGGCCGACATCATTCTCGCGGCGAGTGGCGGTTGGGAGTTTCGCACGGAGCCGACGCGTCGAGCCGCGTCCGCATCGTCAAGGTCGCCGACGCAAAGAAGTATCCGGGACAGCCAGTTAGCCCTCACTTTCTGCCGTTCACCGCGTCCCCCCAAGTCGGCCGCTTCCGGCCTCAAGCAGAATAGGCGCTTGAGACAAGATTGCAGGAACAGCCTGCCGAAGCGCTGGGAAGTGGCCTAACAGAAAGTAAAGCGGTGCTACGGCCGGTATAAGGTTAATGCGATCATAGTAAACGCGCAGGCGCCTTGTCCGATTCGCGCGTATTTTTGCGATTTTTTCCGCGTTTGAGGTCGATTTCTGCATTTCAAAAATCCCTTTAAATATACGCACGGATTTTGCATTAACCAGAACCAAGGCGAGGTGCGCGATAAATTATGCTTGGCAGGATAATGGCTTACTCGGCCAGCGGCGGCTTTAGCGTTTTCTTAAAGCGCATCTGCTATATTAGTTGAATATTGAAATGAGCCGCGGAACCCGGAAAATGCCTGCAAACAGCGTTAACAGGCGGTTAGCGGACAGCTCCGGAAGCGCCGCGCAACCTGTCTGGCCGCGCTCCCGGCGTTCGCTTCGCACGGCGCGAAGGGCAGGGCGCTCACCAGCGCAGCAAACGCCGCCCCGCCAAACCCGCCGCGGCCGCCACAAGCGCCATCGCGGAGGTGTACCAGATCGCGCCGAACAGAGGCGAGTCGTCCGGGCAATGCATGGCGTAGAGCGCGGCCGCCAGCGCACTCGCGAGCAGCCCCGCCACGGCGCCCGCCAGACCCGGCCGCAACGGAGCGCCGCGCCGCAGGGCATAGAAGGCCGCAACCAGCGGGGCGATCGAGAGGAGGGTGATGCTGATCAGGCAGGCCACGGAGTTATGGCCGATGGCGCGCGGCAGCCAGCCGCTTGAAGGGATCGCCCAAAGCTCGTAGAGCACCGCGCCGAACAGGAGCAGGGGGGCCGCCGCCATGGCAAGCTCCGCGGTGCGTGCATCGGCGGCGGGCCGTGCAAGCTGCCAGACGAGGCGCGCGGACGTAACCGCCAGGGTCAGCGTGACCACGAATTTGAAGTCGTAGCGCCAGGTCAGAATGGCCGAAGCCACGTCGGGACGGATGCCCAGCGTCAGCGCGAAGGCAACCGCGGCAACGCCAAATCCGGCCGCCATGGCGGTAAGGAAGGTCCAGCTCAGCGGCTGCGGCTTGGGGGCCGTCGCATGGTCGAGCGTCAATGCGTTGATGAAATCGCCGGTCCTCATTGGCTCTCGCTCCTGTACGCCGCCGCCAAGGTGCTCAAGCCCCGGTGCAAGGCCACGCGCGTGGCGCCCTCGGATATGCCGAACCGGCCCGCTGTCGTCGCGGATGCTGACGCCCTCCACGCAAATCGCTCGCACGATCTCCTGCTGCCTGCCGCCCAGAATGGACAGGAGCCGGTCCGCCTCGCGCGCCGAAAGCTCCTCCGTTGCGGCTTCGGCCGGGAAGAATCTCGACGAAATCCTCGATGGGCAGCTCGGTGCGGTTGCCGCGCCTGCGCAGATTGTCGATGAGCTTGTTGCGCGCGATGGCCCTGAGCCACGGTGTAAAAAGCTGGTCCGCATCCCAGGTCTGGCGTTTCAAATGAATGGCAAGCAGCGTTTCCTGTACCACGTCTTCCACATCGCCGGAGCCAAGCCCGGCCCTGATAAATCCTTGGGCAGCAACCTTCCGCAAGAACGGTGCGAGCGCCCCCAAGAGGCGCCGGTAAGCACCGTTGTCGCCGGCATTCGCTGCCCGCATCCATCCGGCCCACTGGGCTTCCTCGCCGAGCACTTGATTGCCGCTCCTTATCGAATTCGTTGCGTTGCACCGTTTTGTTACGCGCTGCAGCCGTCCGCCTGCAAAACAAAAATGCCGGCGTCAGCGTTGTAACGCGGAAGGCCCCAGCAGCGTAATGCCCGGTATGAGCCCTTCAAGCTCTATTTAGCCGAAAGGAGTTAATACGCATGAGCACCCCCTCTTTCAACGCCACTCTAGCCGGCGCCTTCGCGGCGGCCCTGGCGCTCGCCTCCGTCCCCGCCCAGGCCGCCGGCGACGGCGCCGCCAAGGAGAAATGCTACGGCATCGCGACCGCTGGGCACAACGACTGCGCCTCCGCCAGCAACAATAGCTGCGCCGGCACATCGAAGTCCGACTACGAGAAGGCCGCCTGGGTGCTCGTGCCCAAGGGTACCTGCCTCACCACCGAGGTGTCGCTCAAGAGCGGCGCCAAGCAGCACGGCACGCTGGAGCCGGGCAAGGGCTAGCCCCGGAGGTGGAGCCACATCTCTAGCGTCGCGCCCCTCACCCCAGCCCTCTCCCCGCAAGCTCGCCTTGGCGAGCTTGCATCTCAACGTGGCCGCATCCGCAAGCGGATGCGGCTGGAGAGGGAGTTCCGGCGTGCCCGTTGTTAGGACGTCCCCTCTCCCACAGGGAGAGGGGACAGGGTGAGGGGAGCAAGCTTTGTATGGATCGCCAAGGACCAAAACCATGAATCCCATCACTCTTACCCCGCATCCTGCGCGAAAGCGCGTATCCGCTCCGATCCCATCGCGGGCGGGAATTGGGCTCAAGCCCGAGCACACGCAAGACATCGTGCAAAGCCCGCCGGACGTGGGTTGGTTCGAGGTCCACGCCGAGAACTACATGGGTGCGGGCGGGCAGCCCCATCGCTTTCTTGAATGGGTGCGCGAGCGCTATCCGCTTTCCGTGCACGGCGTGGGGCTTTCCATAGGCGGCGCCGCTGCCCTGGACAAGACACACCTGCGCCGCCTGAAAACGCTCATCGGCCGCTATGAGCCGGCGCTGTTTTCCGAGCACTTGGCCTGGTCCACCCATGACGGCGCCTATCTCAACGATCTTCTCCCGCTGCCTTACACGGCGGAGACGCTCGCCCACGTCGCGGCGCATGTGGACGAGGTGCAGGACGCGCTCGGCCGGCAAATCCTGATCGAGAACCCCTCGACCTACATCGCCTTCGAAGCCAGCGAAATGGCCGAAACGGAGTTCCTGCGGGAGCTTGCGCGCCGCACCGGTTGCGCGCTCCTGCTCGACGTCAATAACGTCTACGTCTCAGCCCAGAACCACGGTTTCGACCCCGAAGCCTATCTTCGCGCCTTCCCCGCGGCCCACGTGTGCGAAATCCACCTCGCCGGGTTTTTCGAGGCGGAAGACAGCGCGGGCGAGCGGTTCCTGATCGACGCACATGACAGCCCCGTGCGGGATGCCGTTTGGGCACTGTATTCGCGCGCCTTGGCACGCACTGGCGCGGTGCCCACGCTGATCGAATGGGACAACGAAATTCCAGCGCTCGCGATGCTCGCTGCGCAAGCGGCGAAAGCCGATGCGCTGGCAATGGCGGCGGAAAGGCCGGCGGATGCGCTGGCTAAGGCGGCGGATGGGCCGGGGGAGGCGCAGGCCTTCGCGCAAGAAGGGCAGGGCCATGCCGCATTCCACTGACACGGCTTGCCAAAGCCTTGGGGAGATCCAGGCCCAGTTTTCGCGCGCCATGCTCGAAACCCGCGAGCCTCCGCCTGGGTTGATCCGCGCCCAGCGCTTCAGCGTCCACCGCAACAATCTTCACGCCAGCCTCATCGATGCCTTGCGCGCCCTTTATCCCGTGATCGAGCGCCTTGTTGGCGAGGATTTTTTCGTAGCGGCGGCGGGGCTTTTTGCCGCCGCTCATCCGCCCCGCACGCCTGTTCTGATCGAATATGGCGAGGGCTTTGCGGCCTTCCTTGAGGATTTCGAGCCTGCGCGCGGGCTGCCCTATCTCGCCGATGTTGCGCGGCTGGAGTGGCTGCGGCATGCGGCCTATCACGCGGCGGACCAGGTGCCACTCACGGCGGCAAGCCTTGCCGGGGTGCCTCCCGAGCGGGCAGGCGGACTGACTTTCGCGTTTCACCCATCGGCCGGGCTCATTGCCTCGCCGTACCCCATCGTCGGCATATGGGAGACGAACGCATTCGACGCGCAGGTCCGCCCCATCGGCCCGGAGCTTCCGGGAGACGCGGTGCTTATCATACGCCCCGAGCTTGAGGTGAGCGTGCTGCGGCTCGACGCGGCGGAGCACACCTTCACCGCGGCCTTGGCCGTGGGGCGAACGCTCGGCCGCGCAATCGGCAAGGCCGCCGCCCACGACGGCTTCGACTTAAGTCCCCTCTTCGCAAAACTCATCGCCGCCGGCGTCTTCAGCGGTTTTGCCGACAGGCCCCATCCAAGCAGGAGACGCATGCCATGCTTAGCATCATCGGGAAGGCCAACGCCTTATTCGAACGCATCATCCCTGGCGATCTCATCGCCATCGCCGCCCGCATCGGCATCGCCACGACGTTCCTGCGCTCAGGCCTGCTCAAGCTCGACGGCTGGAGCAATGGCAACACGCTGGCGCTGTTCACTTACGAGTACAAGCTGCCGGTCATCCCGCCCGAGGTCGCGGCCTATATGGCGACGGCCATGGAGCTGTCGATGCCGGTGCTGATCCTCGCCGGGCTCCTCACCCGCTTCGCCGCGCTGGCGCTCCTCGGCATGACGCTCACGATCGAGATTTTCGTCTACCCAAACGCCTTCGATACCCACGGCGTCTGGGCCGCGGCGCTGCTCTATCTGATGAAATACGGCGCAGGCACTCTGTCGCTCGATAATTTTATCGCTCCGTTCCGGGCGACTGTTCAACAAAAGTTCAACCAGGCGTGACGTAACGTTTGAGCTAGAGCGGGCGAATTCATAGACATGCCGCCAGAAATGAACTGAAAAATCGGTGGCAGTCTAGTTCGGTCATGAATAAACAAGAGGAAAATCGTCATGAAGCTTACTCATCGCTCTGGAACAACCATCGCCGCCGCTGCCGCCGCTCTTCTGCTCGCGGGTGCCGCCATGGCTCCCGTAGCCCACGCCGAGGAGGCCATGGGCCAGTGCATCGGCGCCAACGCTTGTAAGGGCCAGGGCGCCTGCAAGAGCGCCAGCAATTCCTGCAAAGGCCAGAATGCTTGCAAAGGCAAGGGCTTCGTTACGCTGACCAAGTCGGAATGCGCGAAGATTCCTGGCGCGAAGTTCGCTATGCCGAAGATGTAAGATTGCGCTTGACCGTCATCGCGAGGGCGCTATGCCGCCGCGGCGATCCAGGAAAAGAACATTGTGCGCTTTTCTTTCGGATTGCTTCGAGGCTACGACCCTCGCGCTGACGGATACACGTACTATCGCTGAAGGATGAGTCCTGATACAAAGCGCATTACCCCTCACACCCGCCCTCTCCCAATGGGAGAGGGGGTTCCGCCGTGCCCGTTGTGAGAGCGTCCCTTCTCCCATTGGGAGAAGGACAGGATGAGGAGCAATGCGCTTTGTGGGGACCGCTGACTCCAGATACCAGCTCTACGCCCTCCAAACCGGTGCGCGGGAAAACTGCAATGTTCGTCGGAAATCAAGAAAAACCGCCTTATCTCGGCTTCGGCCTGGGGCTCCGGGCGCAGCATTACGCCGAAATCCTCGATGGCGATCCTCAAGTGGATTGGTTCGAGATCATTTCGGAGAACTATATGGTTCCGGGCGGCCGGCCGCTCGCCATGCTGGAGAAAATCCGCGCCCGCTATCCCATCGTCATGCACGGCGTGTCGCTTTCCATCGCCTCCACCGCGCCCCTGGACCTGGACTATTTGGCTGGCCTCAAGAAGCTGATCGCCCGCGCCGAGCCCAAATGGGTGTCCGACCATCTGTGCTGGACGGGCGTGCACGGCGTAAATCTCCACGACCTGCTGCCCATTCCCTATACAAGCGAGGCGCTCGATCACGTCGCGGCGCGAGTGCACAAGGTGCAGGAACTGCTGGGCCGCCCGCTCACCATCGAGAACGTGTCGAGCTACGTGCGCTACGGCCATGCGGAGATGACCGAGTGGGCGTTCCTGACCGAGCTGACGCGCCGCACCGGTTGCCAGCTTCTGTTCGACGTTAACAACGTGTTCGTGGGCGCCTTCAACCACGGCTACGACCCGCTCGAATTCATTCATGGCGTGCCGGTAGAGCCGGTGGTGCAGTTCCACCTCGCAGGCCACACCGACATGGGCACCTATATCATCGACACCCACGATCACCCCATTCGCACCGAGGTCTGGGAGCTTTACCGGGCGGCGGTGGCGCGTTTCGGCCCGGTCTCCACCATGATCGAACGCGATGACAATATTCCGCCGCTGCACGAGCTGCTGGCGGAGCTGGACGAAGCGCGGGCCATTGCGGCGGATGTCCTGGCAAAGAGAGAGGAGCCCACGCTATGCGCGGCGGAGTGATGACGCTTGCCGAGCTTCAAGACAGCTTCCAGCAAGCGCTGCTGGCGGGCGGCGAGGGTATCCTGACGCAGCTTGCGGATGGCCCCCGCCTGCCAAAAGAGGGGCTGCTCGGTTTGTATCGCGACTCTTACATTCTGCGCCTGATCGAGTTCGCGCAGAACGATCACGAGTTGCTCAGCGCCTATCTCGGCGACGACGAGTTCGAGCACATGGCGCGAGGCTATGCGGCGGCCTATCCGTCGCGTTATCGCAACGCCAGGGACTTCTGCGCCCATCTTCCGCGGTATCTGGCGGAGGCGGAGCCCTATTGCGCGTACCCTGAGATCGCCGAGTTGGGCGCGCTCGAAAAGGCCCTGACCGATGCGTTCTATGCTGTGGATCAAGCTGCGATTGGCGTTTCGGATTTGGCCGGCTTCGCGCCCGGCGATTGGGCCTTCTTGCAGTTTACGCCACATGCGTCCGCGCTGCGCCTGAGCTTCCGCACCAACGCGGCGGACATCTGGAGCGCCCTGAAGCGCGGCGCCGAACCGCCCGCCGCCGGGCCGGACGGGCCGCATCGTATTCTCGTCTGGCGCCAGGATGTGCCCAAGTTCCGGGTGCTGGCGGAAGAGGAGGCCATGCTCTGGGACGAGGCGGCGAACGGCGTCCGCTTTGGCGTGCTCTGCGAGATGGCCGCGATTTATGGCGATGCGGACCAGGCCGCGGCGCGGGCGGCCGGCTATTTGCAGGGCTGGATGGCGTCCGGGCTTTTGTCCGGGGCGACCCTGGCCTGAGAATGCAGTGCATTAGCCGCGCCTCCCATGGGCAAAGCGGCAGCAACTCGCGCAGGGCCTGAGTTCGAAGATGTGCTATTGGACTCTGCCGGCGTTGACCTGCCGCGCGGGCTTGCTTTAGACATCCATCGGATGAAAGGCTTGGACCGAGTGCCGCGGGCGCCGCGGCGATCCTGCTCCAGGCTTCCGCGCTGGCACCGGCCGGCGCGCAGGAGACGCTGCCACCGATGCTGACACAAGAAGACGCCCTTCAGGAATTCCGCGATGCCGGCGCGCTGCTGGAAGGCCATTTCATCCTCACCTCCGGCTATCATTCGAGTGCATATCTGCAATGCGCGCGGGTGCTGATGGACGCGCGCCGGGCGGAGCGGCTGTGCGCTGCGCTCGCGGCGAAGCTCAGAGACGCTGGGCTTGTGGAGGGGCTTGACCTCGTCATTTCGCCTGCGATGGGAGGCGTTGTCGTGGGCTATGAAATGGGCCGCCAGCTTGGTGTCCCCGCGATTTTCTTCGAGCGCGTGGCCGGCAAGTTCGAGCTGCGGCGCGGGTTCGGGATCGAGCCGGGGCAGCGCTGCGTCATGGTCGAAGACGTTGTAACAACTGGCTTGTCGTCCCGCGAGTGCATCGAGGCGGCACAGGCCCAGGGCGCGAACGTGATCGCGGCAGCCTCGCTTGCGGACCGCTCGGCGGGCAAAGCGTCCCTGCCGGTTCCGTTCGTGTCGCTGATCTCCCTTGACATTCCGCACTTTCCGCCCGATCAACTTCCTGCTTCCTTGCAGGCGATACCCGCGGTCAAACCCGGAAGCCGGGGCTTGAAGGTTTGAGCGGGGATACCGACTCTCTAAAGGGAAGCATTAAGGAGCTGGTGCTTTCGGCCGCGGCTCCGCGGTAGGCTGGGAGACATGCTTTTTAAACGCAAGAAGCGGCTTTCCGCAGTGATGCGGCTGCGGTATGCGGTGTGGCCTGCGCGTAGCTACCGGCGCTCGGCACGCTATACGCTTTTGCGTCTTCTGCGCATCGATGCGTCGGCCCATAGCATCGCGGTTGGCTGCGCGGTGGGCGTTTTCGCGGTGTTTACGCCCTTCCTTGGCCTTCAGATGACCATCGGCGCCCTGCTGGCGCTCGCTTTGCGCGGCAGCGTGCTGGCGTCGGCCGTGGGCTCTTTCGCTGGCAACCCGCTGACTTATCCCGTCATCTGGATTTCGACGTTCACCGTCGGCAGCGTGCTGCTGGACAGCTCGGCCAGTGCGGAGATGAGTACGCTCTCGGACGGAGCCGAAGCGCTTGGCCGCTCGATCAGGGATGCCTCTCCCGATGGCGTCGCCAGCGCGGTTCAGGGCCTGTGGCCGATCCTCAAGCCCATGGCGCTTGGCTCGCTGCCCTTGGGGGGCTTGAGCGCGGTGCTGACCTATTTTCTCGTGCGCCAGCTCGCTCGCGCGCACAAACGCGGGCGTGTGCTCGCGGTGGCCGTTATGCGCGCAGACGCGCCGCGCCGGTGAGGCTTCATGACATTCAATGACCGCCCCGTGCGGCTGGGGCTGAACATCGACCACGTCGCCACGCTCAGAAATGCGAGAGGGGCGGACCGGCCCGATCCCATCCGCGCGGCGAGGATGGCCATGGAGGCCGGTGCCGACGGCATCACCGCGCATCTGCGCGAAGACCGGCGGCACATCCGCGACGAGGATATCCGCCGGTTGATGGACGAGGTTGGAGCGCCGCTCAACCTGGAGATGGCCGCGACCGAGGAGATGACCGCAATCGCGGTTCGCGTCCGGCCGCACGCCTGCTGCATCGTGCCGGAGCGCCGGGAGGAGATCACCACCGAAGGCGGGCTTGACGCGGCGGGGGGGCAGGATGCGCTTGCCCCGCTGGTGGCGCGCATTCTGGATGCCGGCATCCGGGTGTCGCTTTTCATCGATCCCGATCCGTGGCAGATCGATGCTGCCTTGCAACTCCGGGCGCCGGTTGTGGAGCTTCACACGGGAGCGTATTGCGAAGCCTGGCTGGCGCGCGATGCCGCGGCGACCCTGCGCGAGCTTGAACGGCTCGCCAGCGCCGCCCAACTCGCCGCTGAGGCGGGCATCGAAGTGCACGCCGGCCATGGCCTGGACTACGACACCGCCACGCACCTCGCCGCCTTTCCGGAGGTCCGGGAGCTGAATATCGGGCACTTTATCATTGGCGAGGCAGTCTTCGAAGGCTTGCCCAAAGCGATAGCGCGGATGCGCGAAGCCATCGCGGAAGGGCTTGCCCAGCGGCCGTTCCAGGAGTGCATCGCCCGGCGATAAGTACGGCAGCCGCCGGGTTGCAGGAGGGATCGCATGATTATCGGCATCGGCAGCGATCTGGTCGACATCCGGCGCATCGAGCAGTCCATCGAGCGCTACGGCGACCGTTTCCTCAACCGGATTTTCACGGATGCCGAGCGCGCCAAATCCGACGGCCGCGCCGCCCGCGCCGCCTCCTACGCCAAGCGCTTCGCCGCCAAGGAAGCCTGCTCGAAGGCGCTGGGCACGGGGCTCAAGCACGGCGTGTTCTGGCGCGACATGGGTGTCGTCAACCTGCCCACCGGCCAGCCAACCATGCGGCTCACGGGCGGGGCGGCGGCCCGGCTCAAGCAGATCCTGCCCGCGAACCACGACGCGCAGATCCTCATCACCATCACCGACGATTACCCGCTCGCCCAGGCTTTCGTGATTATCTCCGCCGTTCCTGCCCGCGAAGAGCCGGCGGACGGGCTTTGAGGCTTGCGGTAACGCCACATTAACTCTCCTGGCGGTTTCAGAAAGCCCTTTGGGAGGGCCGCGGAAGTGCTCCTCGACTTTGAAGTAATATAGCAGAAAAGTCTTGAAGGTGCGTTAAGCTGGCTAAGTTATTGATGTGGTGCAATAATAATAGAACATCTCTTGCCAAGAGACCGCCCCTGCTGTGGTTAATGCCAAATAGTCCCGTATATTTAACGGGGTTTTTGAAATGCAGAAATCGATCGAAAGCGAGAAAAGATTTGCAAAAATGCGCGTGAATCGCGCATGAGCTGAGCGCGTTTACCAACGCTGCATTAAACATGATGGGCGCTCACGCGAAATAAACTGTCCGGTAATGAGCGCTTCGCCTGTGCGCACCGCGAGGCTGTTGGCGCTATAGGCCAAAAGGAAACTGGCGGTCCCTGGAAAATGGAGATACTGGACGCTCGCTGCGACACGGGCCGGAACTGTGCGCACAGGGTCAGCTATTTTTCGCCGGAAGCAAGGCGGCCAAAATCGAAGCCGGTGCCTCTTTCAGCCGTGGCACAACCACCAACCGTTTGATCTGCCCTTTCTTGAAGGCGGCTAGAAACCGGCGGTATTCCTTGAACACGACGCATCCGTTCGAGTCGCCCGGTCTTCTGAGCATATAGGTGTGCGCCAGAAAACCCACCCGCCCAAAGACTGCGGCGTCACCTCCGGCGGGCGTCAGGCGGATCGCCTCCACACCGAGGAAGCGGCTTTCTCGTAGCTTCAGATCGTAGATATGAGGCGGCGTCGGCCCGCTGTTACGCCGGCTCACGAAAGCGGGGTTGTCTCGCATCCGCCCAATTCCGGAATGGGCTTCAAGCGTCTCGCCGTTCGGCAAGTAAACCTTACCCTTTTCAATATCGTAGATCGCAATACCAGCCTCCCGTTGCAGATCCTCAACGGACGGCGACGCCCCCCGGCTTCATCGTCCGCTTTCGCAAAACGAGGCACGGCGGCAAGCATTTGCGGCTGAACGCCGTCCGCGACTGCGGCGCTCACGAGCTGCGCCTGCATTGCGCCGCCGCTTTTGGCCGGCGCCGCTTCGGACGAGACTGCAGCCAACGGCGCGGCCTCCGCCGCGCGCACGGTCTTGTAGTGAATGGACACGTTCTGGACTTGCCCAAGCTTAGTTTTGGCGACCGAGGTTTCGTTTCGTGCGCTCTCATTGGCATGGGCCGCTACCGCGAGCAGCAGCGTTAACACGCCCCCCAGGAAGCCTCCGCGCTCCCACATTGGTACTGACATCGACTATTCCAACTATACGCCGCGTGGAGATACAAAAAACTTTGCTGCGAACAAGGCGGGTAAATGCTTGCCGTCTTGGCCGCTACTCATGGTTGTTTAACTGTATCCCTACCTTGGCGTGCCTTAACAGAGCCTTACCATCTGCGGCTGGTTTGTCTGAAGTGGGGCGGTTGTGAGGGCGGCTTGCCACCCTTCGCGAATCTCCCGGGCGAACCCCGGAAATGGCGGAGATGGGTCGTATTGAGCTTCTCGAAGACGCGCGCAATTAGATCTTGAAGCCGGCGTAGCGCTCTTGGGGGCGCGAGAATACCGGCACGTCCGGAAGCGACCCATCGCAACCTTAGGGATGGGACACCAGACGCTAGAGTTTGACCACTAGCCGTTTCCGCCGCCGCCATAAAGGTAATCGGCGGGCAGGCCCATGCGCAGGCAGGACTGCACCGCGGGGCTGGAGCTGAGTACCAGCCTGTCCGCCGCGGCACCCGCGCGCCTGACGATGGGCGCCTGCCAGTTGCGCAAGCACAGCGCATCGGGCAAGCCGAGGAGAGCCCGCGCCCAGCCCGGCACAAGGCTCACCGCAGCGGCTACGAATAGCGGTTGTGCAAGCCGTAGCGGCACCGGCAGCACAGGCGCCCCGCGCACAATGTCCAGAAACTCGAACAGGATCGGCGACGCCTCAAGCTTGCCGCGCATATTTTCGAAAAGCGCGGAAACTTCCGCCTCGGATGCTGGGGCGGCTGTCGCACCGTAGAGGGTCGCGGCTGGCTGGGACTCGCCGTAGTAGCGGTCGCGATCCGTGGCGCTCAAGGGCGCGGCATAGGTGCGGTACGCCTCAAGAAAGCCGAACGCCGCGGTTGCCTGCACCCAGGTCAGGAGTTCCGGATCGTTCGCGCTATAGGCCACGCCAGCGGGCGTATGTCCGCGCACTTGATCGTGCATGCGCCGCACATTGGCGATCATCGCCTCGGCGGTGCTCCTCGGGCCATAGACCGTGACCATGGCGGCAAGGCCGGTGCGCCTGATGCGGCGCGCGGGATGCTCGCGGAATTCCGTATGCTCCCAAACGCCCGTGCGCACGCGCGGCTCCGCAAACTCCAGGATCACCGCCGTGACCCCGCCAATGAACAGCGCGACCGGATTTTTGAAGACGCGCCAGGAGACGGAGCCGGGGTCCGTGAGCGCGGCCTCGCCAGGAGGCCTGCTGAAGTCGATGGCCGGGCCAACGTCCGGAGCGAGCAGCGCGCCCGCCGCCCGGTCGAGCCAGCTCTCGACTGCCCCCTGTAGCGGGAAGGTTTTCCGGGCTGCGGTCAGATGCATTTTGGCCTCCAAGCTACCTAAAAATCTTAATCCTGGCCGCAGCCCGTGACTCAATTTTATACATGCGCTCCGTAAGCCCTTGTGGATTGCAAGCCAATGTGCAATCTCAGGGGCCGAGCCGGGTGAATAACACCCGCGGCAGCGGTCATGCGCTGCTTGAAGCAAGATCTCCGCAAAGCGGCTAACGAGAAATCCGGTTTCCAAATGCAAGTTACAGAGACTGTTTCAGACGGGCTGAAACGTGAATTGAAGGTAACTGTCCCTGCCGGGGAGTTGAAGTCCCGCGCCGAGACGAAACTCGCCGACCTGCAGAACAAGGTGCGGCTCAACGGCTTCCGGCCGGGCAAGGTTCCGCTCGCGCACGTGCGCCAGCTATACGGCCGCTCGGTCATGGCCGAGGTGGTCGAGCAGGCGGTGGGCGAGACGAGCGCCCAGGCTATCGCAGACCGCAAGGAGCGGCCCGCGCTGCAGCCCGGCATCAAGCTGCCCGAGGATCAGGAGACGGTTGAGCGCATCATCGAAGGCGCCGCCGACCTCGAATATACGATGTCGTTCGAGATTCTGCCCAAGATCGAGCTTGCCGACCTGAAGGGCATCTCGCTTCAGAAAGAGGTCGCGGAGCCTTCCGAAGAGGATATCCAGAAGCAGGTGGATATGCTCAGGCAGGGCAACCAGGCCTATGAGCCGAAGGACGCCGCCGCTGCGGATGGAGACCGGCTCATCATCGACTTCAAGGGCAGCCTTGGCGGCGAGCCCTTCGAGGGCGGCACAGGCGAGGACGCCTATGTGGTGATCGGCTCCGGCCGGTTCATCCCGGGCTTCGAGGAGAAGCTCATCGGCATGAAGGCGGGCGAAGAGCGCACCATCGAGGTGACGTTCCCCGAGGACTATCAGGCCAAGAATCTCGCGGGCAAGGACGCCAGCTTCGAGATCAAGGTGAAAGAGGTTGCAGGTCCCTCCGAGGCGCAGTCCGACGAGGACTTCGCCAAATCGCTGGGCGTGGAGTCCTTCGAGAAGCTGCAAGAGGCGGTGAAGGGCCAGTTGCAGCGCGAGCTGGACAACGCCACCAAGACCCGGCTCAAGAGGCTGCTTCTCGATGCGCTCGACGAGCGCCACGCCTTCGAGCTTCCACCCACCTTGACCGACGCCGAATTCGAGGGCGTGTGGCGAAATGTCACCGGTCAGCTCGAACGTTCGAAGAGCAGCTTCGAGGCGGAGGGCACGACCGAGGAAAAGGCGCGCGAGGAGTATCGCAAGATCGCCGAGCGGCGCGTGCGGCTCGGCCTGATCCTCTCCGAGATCGGCAACGAGAACCAGATTCGCATCACCGACGACGAGTTGCGCCGCGCCATGGTCGATCGCGCCCGGCAGTTCCCCGGCCAGGAGCGCCAGGTCATCGAGTTCTACCGGAAGAATCCCAACGCGATGAACGAGCTTAGGGCGCCGGTCTATGAGGAGAAGGTGATCGCCTTCGCGCTGGAGCTGATCCAGCTCAGCGAGAAGAAGGTGACGCCCAAGGAGCTTATGGAGCTGGTGGCAAGCCAGGAGCGCGAGCAGGCGCTCTTCGATGGAGATGGCGAGCACGATCATGATGACCATGACCACGTGCATGGCCCCGATTGCGATCACGATCACTAATATGTGAAGGGGGGCGGGTAGCACGAAGCGCGTTACCCCTCACCCTGTCCCTCTCCCTCTGGGAGAGGGACGCCTTAACAGCGGGTACGACGGTACTCCCTCTCCGTCTGCATCCGCTTGCGGATGCAGACACTTTGAGATGCAATCTCACCAAGGCGAGATTGCGGGGAGAGGGCTGGGGTGAGGCGAGCGACGCTAGCGTATCCTCTCAGCCTTAACGGCAAGTTAGCCCGCGCCTTCAAAGCTAGTTGCGCTTGTGCTCAAAGCGTCCCATTTATGGAGTGTGCCGGAACCGGAAGGCTGCGGCGCCAGATATTGTTAAGGCAGTTCCAGCCGCTCGCACACACAAGCGGGCAATCACCCTCATTCAGCACGCCGCGGCTCGTTTACGCCTGGGAGAAACGCATGCGCGATCCAGTAGAATACTACACCAGCCAGCTTGTACCGATGGTCGTCGAGCAGACGAACCGCGGCGAGCGCGCCTTCGATATCTATTCCCGGCTTCTGAAAGAGCGCATCATCTTCGTGACCGGCGTGGTCGAGGACATGATGTCGTCGGTGGTCATCGCTCAGCTCCTGTTCCTCGAATCGGAAAACCCGAAGAAGGAAATCGCGATGTACATCAACTCGCCGGGCGGCCATGTGACCTCGGGCCTAGCGATGTACGACACGATGCAATTCGTGCGGCCTCCGGTTTCGACGCTCTGCGTGGGGCAAGCCGCCTCCATGGGCTCGCTGCTCCTGGCCGCCGGCGAGCCTGGCATGCGCTGGTCGCTGCCCAACTCGCGAATCATGGTGCACCAGCCCTCGGCCGGCTTCCAGGGCCAGGCGAGCGACATCGAGCGGCACGCCGAGGATATCCTCAAAACCAAGCGCCGGCTCAACGAAATTTACGTTAAGCACACAGGCCAGCCCTACGACATCATTGAACGGACGCTGGACCGCGACCACTTCATGTCCGCGGAGCAGGCGAAAGCGTTTGGCCTCATCGACGAAGTGATAACCAAGCGCAATTTGCCGGAAGAGACGCAGACGGGGCGCTCCTAAAAAAGCGGTCTGGAGCGCGGTGGCAAGAGCCGCCATTAACGGCATAGAAAGTCCCTCTGGTTCAACGTCTCCCGGCAGCCGTTCGATTCGCCGGAAAGAAGTGCGCGGCTGGAAGCTATGGACAATCGGCTCAGAAGCCGTAATCATAGGATGGCGTACTAAGGAAGCGAGGCGTGGAGAAGATGAGCGTGAGCGAGGCGAGCCGGGGAAAGCCCGAATTTGGTCATTGCTCAGGCGCAATCGAAGGCCAGACTCCCCGTATGTGGGTGCTAAGGTAGGTCTATGACGAAAGAAAGCCGGGGTCACGACTCCAAAAATACGCTCTATTGCTCGTTCTGCGGCAAGAGTCAGCACGAAGTCCGCAAGCTTATTGCGGGGCCGACCGTCTTTATCTGCGATGAATGTGTCGAGCTTTGCATGGACATCATTCGCGAGGAGAACAAGAACTCCTATGTGAAGTCCCGCGACGGTGTGCCTACCCCGCAAGAAATCTGCACTGTACTTGACGATTATGTGATCGGCCAGGAATACGCCAAGCGCGTCCTTTCCGTCGCCGTCCACAATCACTACAAGCGCATCAACCATTCCGCGAAGAACAACGACGTCGAGCTGGCGAAGTCGAACATCCTGCTGATGGGGCCGACGGGGTGCGGCAAAACGCTGCTGGCGCAGACGCTGGCGCGCATCCTTGACGTGCCGTTTACCATGGCCGACGCCACCACGCTCACCGAGGCGGGCTATGTCGGCGAGGACGTCGAGAACATCATCCTGAAGCTGCTGCAGGCCGCGGACTACAATGTGGACCGGGCGCAGCGCGGCATCGTCTATATCGACGAGGTCGACAAGATCAGCCGCAAGTCGGACAACCCCTCGATCACCCGCGACGTGTCGGGCGAGGGCGTCCAGCAGGCGCTGCTCAAGATCATGGAAGGCACGGTCGCGAGCGTGCCCCCGCAGGGCGGCCGCAAGCATCCGCAGCAGGAATTCCTCCAGGTCGACACGACCAACATCCTGTTCATCTGCGGCGGCGCCTTCTCGGGTCTCGAAAAGATTATCGCCCAGCGCGGGCGCTCGACCTCGATCGGCTTCGGCGCCAAAGTCTCGTCGGATGACGACCGCCGCACGGGCGAAATCCTGCGCGCCGTGGAGCCGGAAGACCTGCTGAGGTTCGGGCTTATCCCGGAGTTCATCGGCCGTCTGCCGGTGCTGGCAACCCTTGAAGACCTCGACGAAGCGGCGCTCGTGACGATACTCACCCGCCCAAGAACGCGCTCGTGAAGCAATATCAGCGCCTGTTCGAGATGGAAGGCGTGCAGCTCACGCTGTCGGTCGAAGCGCTCAAGGCCGTGTCCCGCAAGGCCATCGACCGCAAGACCGGCGCCCGTGGCCTGCGCTCCATCATGGAATCCATCCTGCTCGACAGCATGTTCGAGCTGCCAAGCTTGAAGGGTGTCGAGGAGGTCGTGATCAGCCCAGAGGTGATCGAAGGCAATGCCAAGCCCTTGCGCATCTATGCGGAGCGCTTAGATGAATCGAGTGCATCATAGGCTGGTTTAAGCTTCAAACCTTAAGTCTCGTGTTCGGGCGGTCCTTGACGGATTTCCTCTCAATGAGAGTGCGCCACGGTAACCTTTCCGTAACGCATCGTTTTGAGTTTCGCCATTCTTGGAACATGATACTCCAAGTTGTAACCGTGCTAGAATGCTAACCGAACGGATCGCCCAATCGCGAACCGGGAGTAAAACAGCGTCCACCGCTGCCCGCTTATAGGAGACTGATATGACGAGCCCATCCGATTATTCAAAAACGTCCGGTCCCAGCGAGATCTTCCCGGTACTGCCGCTTCGCGATATCGTTGTCTTCCCCTACATGATCGTACCCCTGTTCGTCGGCCGCGAGAAATCGATCAACGCGCTCGACGAGGTGATGCGGACCGACCGGCAGATCCTGCTCGCAGCTCAGAGGAACGCGGGCGACGACGATCCGGAGCCGGACGCCATCTACACGATGGGCACGCTCGCCACCGTGCTGCAGCTCCTGAAGCTGCCCGATGGCACCGTGAAAGTGCTGGTCGAAGGCACCGCGCGCGCCAGGATCAAGCGCTTCACCGCCAAGGAGGATTACTTCGAGGCCGAGGCGGAGCGCGTCGAGGAGACGCTCGGAAATCACGACGAGATCGAGGCTTTCGCCCGCTCGGCGGTGAGCCAGTTCGAGAACTACGTCAAGCTCAACAAGAAGATCTCGCCCGAAGTGCTGGGCACGCTCTCGCAGATCGACGACTATTCGAAGCTTGCCGACACAATCGCCTCGCATCTCGCCATCAAGATCGGCGACAAGCAGGAAATCCTTGAGCAGCTCTCGGTTTCGGATCGGCTTGAGCGCGTTTTCACGCTCATGGAGAGCGAGATTTCCGTGCTCCAGGTCGAGCGCAAGATCCGCAGCCGTGTGAAGCGGCAGATGGAGAAGACGCAGCGCGAATACTATCTGAATGAGCAGATGAAGGCCATTCAGAAGGAACTCGGCGATTCCGACGAGCGCGACGATATCGCTGAGTTCGAGGAGAAGATCGAGAACACCAAGCTGTCGAAAGAGGCCAAGGACAAGGCGGTCGCGGAGCTTAAAAAGCTCAAGCAGATGAGCCCGATGTCGGCCGAGGCGACGGTGGTCCGCAACTACCTCGATTGGGTGCTTTCGATCCCGTGGGGCGTCAAGGGCAAGGTCAAGAAGGACCTCGACGAAGCGCAGGCGGTGCTCGACGAGGATCATTACGGCCTCGACAAGGTCAAGGAGCGCATCGTCGAGTATCTGGCCGTCCAGAAGCGGACGAACATGCTGAAAGGCCCGATTCTCTGCCTCGTCGGCCCTCCCGGCGTCGGCAAGACCTCGCTTGGCAAGTCCATCGCCAAGGCGACGGGCCGCGAGTTCGTGCGCATGTCGCTCGGTGGCGTCCGGGACGAGGCCGAGATCCGCGGCCACCGGCGGACCTATATCGGCTCGATGCCCGGTAAGGTCATCCAGTCCATGCGCAAGGCCAAGAAGACCAATCCGCTCTTCCTGCTCGACGAGATCGACAAGATGGGCATGGACTTCCGCGGCGACCCGGCTTCGGCACTGCTTGAGGTGCTCGACCCCGAGCAGAACCACGAGTTCAACGACCATTACCTGGAGGTCGATTACGACCTGTCCAACGTGATGTTCGTCACGACCGCGAACACGCTCGATATTCCGCCGGCCCTCAAGGACCGCATGGAGATCATCCGGCTCGCGGGCTACACCGAGGACGAGAAGCTTGAGATCGCCAAGCGGCACCTGATGCGCGGCCAGATGGAAGCGCACGGCCTGCAGCCCAGCGAATGGACGGTCGCCGATGACGCGATCACCGAGATCATCCGCCGCTACACGCGGGAAGCCGGCGTCCGCAGCCTTGAACGCGAGATCGCCAAGCTGGCCCGCAAGGCAGTCAAGGCGATTGAAAGCGGCAAGGAGACGGCTGTCCACGTCAACGCCGAGAACGTGCGCGACTTCCTGGGCGTCCAGAAGTTCCGCTACGGCGAGGCCGAGACGGAGGATCAGGTTGGTGTGGTTACGGGCCTTGCCTGGACCGAGGTTGGCGGCGAGCTTCTGACCATCGAAGGCGTGATGATGCCGGGCCGCGGCCGCATGAGCGTGACGGGCAACCTGCGCGACGTGATGAAGGAATCGATCCAGGCCGCGAACGCCTATGTCCGCAGCCGCTGCGTCGCCTTCGGCATCGAGCCGCCGATGTTCGACAAGAAGGACATCCACGTGCACGTGCCGGAGGGTGCGACACCCAAGGACGGTCCGTCGGCTGGCGTCGCCATGGGCACCGCGATCATTTCCGTGCTGACCGGCATCCCGGTTCGCCGCGACGTCGCGATGACGGGCGAGATCACGCTGCGCGGGCGGGTGCTTCCGATTGGCGGCCTTAAGGAGAAGTTGCTCGCGGCACTGCGCGGCGGCATCAAGCGCGTCATCATACCGGAGGAGAACGCGAAGGATCTCGCGGAAATCCCGGACAATGTGAAGAACGCGCTTGAGATTATCCCGGTCGCGCGCATGGACGAGGTGCTGGCCATCGCGCTCGTCCGCAAGCCGGAGCCCATCGAGTGGGACGAGGCCGCAGCCCTCGCCGCCGCCCAGATGAAGGACATCGGCGCGCCGCTCAGCGTTGACGGTTCGAGCGGACTGCCCCACTAAGCACCGGCGTCATCCCGGAATCGCCGAAGGCGGTATCCGGGATCGTCCGTGGCTCAGACGAGTGTTTTTTGCAATCGCGGTAAACGCGGAAGCGTTTCCGCGCGCCGGCGGCGCTGCCGGGGCGCAAATGTGAAAAAGCTTGCAAACAATTGCGTACACGGCGGGTTGTATTCGGGGTAACGTGCGGCAGCCACTGGCGCCGCACGCGCGCCAGACACAGTCCCCAATCATGCAGGTTTTTCGACATGCACACCAAAGCCGATGAAGACTTCACGGAGGCCGCCCAGCCGGAGCCTCTCTTCAGCGCTTGGTTCGACGAGGCGGAGCGCGCGGAGCTTAACGATGCTAATGCGATGTCGCTGGCAACCGTCGATGCGTCCGGCATGCCGAACGTGCGCATCGTGCTTCTGAAGGGCTTGGACCCGCGCGGCTTCGTATTTTACGGCAATGCCGAAAGCGCCAAGGGCCAGGAGCTTCACGAAAACCCGAAGGCAGCGCTTTGCTTTCACTGGAAGTCCTTGCGGCGGCAGGTGCGCGTCCGGGGAACCGTCGAGCAGGTCAGTAACGCGGAGGCCGACGCCTATTACGCCACCCGGCCGCTGGGCAGCCGCATCGGCGCCTGGGCCAGCCAGCAGTCGCGGCCCCTCGAAAGCCGCGCCGTGCTGAAGCAGGCCGTTGCGCGCTTCGAAAAGGAATTCGAAGGGCTGAACCCCGCGCGGCCGCGCTACTGGACCGGATTCCGCATTATTCCGCTGCAGATCGAGTTCTGGGCCGACCGGCCGTTCCGCCTCCACGACCGCATCGTGTTCTCCCGCGAGAACCTGGATACGCCGTGGACCAAGGGCAGGCTCTACCCATAGGCGCGCGGCCGGAATTGCAACGCTAATTCTGGATCGCCACGGCGGCGGGAGGCCGCCTCGCGATGGCGGGCGAGGCTTCCGGAAGCGGTCAAAGCTTACGGGCGTTGGTATTACCCGGCGCTAATCGGAGAACCAGCCGCCTCCTTCATCGCTTTCGCTATCGCTATCGCCGCCGCTGCTGGCGCCCAGCACGCACTTGGCCACGCTGCGCTCGCGCGCCGCCCTTGCACGCAGCCGCTCCGCCAGAGCGAACACCCGCGGACCAGGCCTCCCGGCATTGCGGCGCTTCGGGTTCGGAAGCGCTGCGGCAAGCTGCGCCGCCTCCTGCCGGTCGAGTTCATCGGCGGACTTGCCAAAATGGTGCCGCGCGGCTGCCTCCGCGCCGTATACGCCCGGCGCCCATTCGACGATATTGAGGTAGATTTCCATGAGCCGTTCCTTGCCCAGCACGAAATCCATGTACATGGCCAGCGGCAGCTCGAAGGGCTTGCGCAGAAAAGCCGGCCGGTTCCACAGGAAGAGGTTCTTCGCCGCCTGCATGGAGATCGTGCTGCCGCCACCCTTCGGCCGGCCCTTGGCCACAGCGCCGGCGGCCATGTCGAGCGCGCTCCAATCCACGCCCCAGTGCCTGCAGTAGCGCCCGTCTTCGGACGCGATCACCTGCCTGACGAGGTTCGGCGAGATGCGGCTGAGATCGCGCCATTCGTAATCGATGCCGCGGCCCGAGAGCGCTTGCCGCAGCATGAGCGCCGAGATGGGCGGATCGACGAGGATGTAGAGGCAGGTGAGGTAATAGGGGACGAAGAAGAGCACGGTGAGGACGTAGGCAGCCCAGCGCAAGAGCCGCCCTACGGATAGGCGCGGCCTTGCCCCCGCATCAGGCTCCGATATCTCTTCGGCCGTTTCCGTCATGGCGCCCTTATAAAACTCGCTTGAGCCTAAAACTCACTTGGTCCATGGTGCGGGCGCAATTCTGTTCCGCCCACGATAGATAATCCCCGCCATGATCTTTACCGAACGCCTGGAAGCCCATGCAAGCAGTCTCGAACGCCATCTTGACGAATGGCTAACGCCCGCCCGCATTGGGCCTGCCGCTCCGCGCCTGCTCGAAGCGATGCGCTACGGCTCGCTGGGCGGCGGCAAGCGGGTGCGGCCGTTCCTGGTGATCGAGAGCGCGGCGCTGTTCGGCGTGGGCGTCGAGGGGGCGCTGAACGCGGCGGCGGCGCTTGAATGCGTGCATTGCTATTCGCTGATCCACGACGATCTGCCCGCCATGGACAACGACGATTTGCGGCGCGGGCGGCCCACGGTACACAAGGCCTTCGACGAGGCCACCGCGATCCTGGCCGGCGATGGCCTGCTGACGCTTGCCTTCGAGATCCTCGCCTCGCCCGATACGCATGCCAACCCGGCGGTGCGCGCGGATCTGGGCCTCGCGTTGGCGCGGGCGAGCGGCGTGTCCGGCATGGCGGGCGGCCAGATGTACGACCTCGAAGCGCCCGGCAAGACGCTCGGCGAGGCTGACATCCGGCTGCTGCAAAAGATGAAGACCGGCGCGCTCATCACCTTCGGCTGTGTGGCCGGCGGCATTCTGGGCGAGGCGTCCCTGGCGGACATCGCGGCGCTGCGCGCCTATGGCGACGCGCTGGGGGCTGCGTTCCAACTCGCGGACGACTTGCTCGACGTGGAAGGCGATGCAGCACTTGTCGGCAAGGCGACCGGCAAGGACACCGAGGCCGGCAAGGGCACGCTCGTCTCGCTATTCGGTATCGATGCGGCGCGCGTGAAGCTCGCGGAGCTGAAGGCCGAGGCGCTGGCGGCACTTGCCCCCTTTAAGCCGCGTGACGAAGTATTGGCCGAGGCCGCGGAGTTCGTGGTCGCACGAAAGTTTTAGAAGACCCCCTCATCCTGTCCTTACTCCCCAAGGGGAGAGGGGACGCTAGAATTATCCGCAGCGGTGCTTCTGGCGTTCCCTCGCCCCGGCGGGGAGAGGGACAGGGTGAGGGGGGGACTTCGCGAAAGGCACGCCCCATGAAAATCGGCGGAGTTCATTACCGGACCATCTGGCGCGACGAGGGCGGCACGGCCGTCTGCATCATCGACCAGACCAGGCTGCCGCACGAGTTTGAGACTGTGTGGCTCGAAACGCTCGCCGATGCGGCGCAGGCGATCACCACGATGCAGGTGCGCGGCGCGCCGCTGATCGGCATCACGGCGGCTTACGGCCTTTGCTTCGCGCTAGGGCAAGACGCCTCCGATGCCGCGCTGGACGGAGCTTGCGAGACCCTGGCCGCGACCCGGCCCACTGCGGTGAACCTCAGATGGGCGCTCCACCAAATGAGGCAGGCGCTGAAGCAGGTTCCGCCTGTGGAGCGCGCCGCAGCGGCCTACGCGAAGGCCGGCCAACTCGCGGACGAGGACGTGGAGACCTGCCGGCTGATCGGCCATCATGGCCGGAAGCTTATCGCGGAGATCGCCGCAAGCAAGGCCGGCCCTGTGAACATCCTCACCCATTGCAATGCCGGCTGGCTCGCTTGCGTCGACTGGGGCACCGCGCTTTCGCCGATCTATCAGGCACACGATGCTGGCGTGCCGGTCCATGTGTGGGTGGACGAAACCCGTCCGCGCAACCAGGGTGCGGCGCTGACGGCCTTCGAGCTTGGCGCGCACGGCGTGCCGCACACCGTCATCGCCGACAATGCGGGCGGCCACCTGATGCAGCACGGCAAGGTGGACCTCTGCATCGTGGGCTGCGACCGCATGACCGCCACGGGCGACGCCGCCAACAAGATCGGCACCTATCTCAAGGCGCTGGCGGCGAAGGACAACGGCGTGCCCTTCTACGTCGCGCTGCCGGGCTCGACCGTCGATTGGACGGTCTCGGACGGCGTGCGCGACATCCCCATCGAGGAGCGGGGGGCGGCGGAGGTCACGCATATGACAGGGCTTGCGGAAACCGGCGAGATCGTCACCGTGCAGGTGACGGCGCCCGGCAGCCACGCCGCGAACCCGGCCTTCGACGTGACGCCCGCGCGGCTCGTCACCGGGCTTATGACCGAGCGCGGGGTTGCGCCTGCGACGCGCGAAGGCCTCTCGCAGCTCTTTCCGGAGATGGCCGGCCATGCCGCCGCGTAAGGGCGCGATGAAGCGGGCCATCGTGGCCGCCGCTCACAAAATGCAGAGCCTGGGGCTGAGCCCCGGCCGTTCGGGCAACATCTCCGTGCGCTGGAAGCAGGGGGCAGGCCCCGCCTGCGACGGCATGCTGATTACCGCGTCCGGCATCCCGCCAGCGGATTTCGACGCGGAAACCGATATTGTCTTTGTGGATGGCGCGGGCAAGTGGCCGGCCGGCGGAAAGGCGCCGTCGAGCGAATGGCGTTTCCATCTGGCGGTCTACGAAGCCCGGCCCGATGCGGGCGCGGTGGTGCATTGCCATTCGCGCTTTGCCACGGCGCTGGCCTGCGCGCGACTGCCTATCCCCTCGTTCCATTACATGGTTGCCAAGGGCGGCGGCGCGGACATCCCGCTGGCACCTTACGCGACCTACGGCACGCCGGAGCTTGCCGCCCACGTCGCCGCCGCACTCGCCTCGCGCAACGCCTGCCTGCTCGCCAATCACGGTCAGATCGCCATTGGCGCCGCGCTCGAAGACGCCATCGAATTGGCCGAAGAGGTCGAGGTGTTGGCCGCGCAATACGTCACGGCGCGGGCTTTGGGCGAGCCGGTTCTGCTCCCGGCGGAGGAGATGGCACTGGTGGCGGAGAAGTTCAAAACCTACGGCAAGGCCGCCAACCCGCCGAAGCAGCCCGCCGCAAAACCACGTTCCGCTGCCCAGCCGCGCAAGCGTGATAAGAACCCCAGTTGAACGGCGGGGACCGGGCACCCGCTCCGATGCCTCACCCTCGCTTCGAGCGCATCGCTCTGAGTTGCTTAATCTTCGGGTCGCTCGCCAGCTCGCGATAGCGCTGGCTCTCCACCGCGTAAATGGCGATGTGCCCCTCCGCATCCGCATGAACTCCCCAGCCGTACCGCTTTCCCAAGGGCGACGCCCGCATGCAGGCTTGCCCTCTTGAGAAGAATGCGGCGCGCGCTTGGCGGCGCTGCTCGGGCGAGGCTGCCGGTGCCAGAGTGCGTCCGGCCGCGGAGGTTGCGAAGATTACATCATCCGATGTGCAGACATAGGGCGCGTTGGCGATCATCGTATATTGCAAACTTGCCACCGCGGGCGTTCCCCGCGCGCAGGCGGGACCACGCCAGCCTCAACCGGGCAATCCTCAGCGACTTGAATGAATGCGTCGCGGTAGTTGGTTGTGTGCAGCGATTCCATCATCGCTTCATGCTATGCGGAAGCGAACCGTCCGTCACCAGCCAACCCGGCGCTCAAGCCCTGGCCGGGCGCCGGGTTAATGCACGCAGGTTATTAGCGCAATCGAGTTCCGGGAGCGCTTGGGCCGAGTGCTCTCTCTCCCCCGAAGTAGGAGGAGAGAGTCGCCATACGGCGCTTAAGCGTGAATCAACTCGCCGTGCTGGGTGATATCGAGGCCCTCCATCTCGCAGGAAGGCGGCACTCTGAGCGGAACAACAAGCGCCACGAGCTTGAGCAGGACGAAGGTCACCGCGCCGCACCACGCGACGGTGACGACGACGCCGTAGGCCTGAGTGAGCAACTGGCCCGGATTGCCTTCGAGAAGCCCAGGCAGGCCGTTCGGCGTGTCGGTGCTCACCGAAACGCTTGCGGCGGCGAACACGCCGGCGAGAAGCGTTCCCAGAATGCCGCCCACGCCGTGCACGCCGAACACGTCGAGCGAGTCGTCGTAACCCAGGATCCGCTTGAGTTCAGTCGAGGCGAAGAAGCACACCGTGCCGGCCAGCACGCCGATAACCGCGCCGTGCCAAGGCAGAATGTACCCCGAAGCCGCCGTAACCGTGCCAAGCCCCGCGACCGCGCCCGAGATCAGGCCTAGCACGGAAGGCTTGCCGCGCAGATACCATTCGAGCCCCATCCAGGTGAGCGCGCCGGCACTCGCCGCAAGATGCGTGGAAACGATAGCAAACGCCGCACGCGCGCCCGCGCCATAGGCCGACCCGCCGTTGAAGCCGAACCAGCCGACCCAGAGTAGGCCGGTGCCGATCGCCGCCATCGAAAGATCGTAGGGCGCCAAATTATCGGTGCCGTAGCCGCTGCCGCTTGCCGAGCACGAGCGCCGCCACAAGACCCGCGATGCCCGCGTTGATGTGCACCACCGTGCCGCCGGCGAAGTCGAGCAGGCCGGCCTTGGCGAGGAAGCCGCCGCCCCATACCCAGTGCGCAATCGGCACGTAGACGCAGATCAGCCAGAGCGCCGAGAACAAGAGGAACGCCGCGAAGCTCATCCGCTCGGCCACCGATCCCGCCACCAGCGCCACCGTAATGACCGCGAAGGTCATCTGGTAGATCATGAACAGGATTTCGGGGATGGTATTGGCGAAGGGGCTGACCGAGTCCATGCCGATGCCGGTCAGGAACCACTTGCCGAAGGAGCCGAGATAGGCGCCGTCTCCGGTGAAGGCGAGATTATAGCCGAAGGCCAGCCAGATCAGCGAGCCAAGGGCCACCGCCGCGAAACTCTGCGCCATGGTGGCGAGCACATTCTTCTTGCGGACCATGCCACAGTAGAACAGCGCAAGGCCCGGAATCGTCATCATCAGCACGATGCCGGTCGCGACAAGCATCCATGCCGTATCCGCGCCGTCGATTTTCGCCGGCTCGGCAAAGACTGGAGTGGCGCTCAATGCTAGTGCCGCCGCTACGCTGGCGGCGCGTGGCGCAAGGCGCGCCAAAGCCGGTAGTCTCATGTTCTCCCCCTGCCCGGTTTGAAGTTTGAAACGCGGATTAGAGCGCGTCGGCGTCGCTCTCGCCGGTCCTGATGCGCACGGCGCTCTCGATTGGCGTCACGAAGATCTTGCCGTCACCGATTTCGCCCGTGCGTGCGCCTCCGAAACGATCTCAACCGTCCGCGCCACGAGGTTTTCCGGTACGGCCACCTCGATCTTGATCTTGGGCACGAAGGAAATCTGATATTCGGCGCCCCGGTAGATCTCCTTGTGCCCCTTCTGGCGGCCGTAGCCCTTGACCTCGGTGACGGTCATGCCGCCCGCACCGGCCTCCATCAACGCCTCGCGCACCTCGTCGAGCTTGAACGGCTTTATTACGGCTATGATGAGCTTCATGGGAGGACCCTCACGGATGCTTTTCTGGCTGCCCTGTGCTGTCTAAGTGAGCTGTTGCCTGAAACTTGTGCTGCAACGGAGCATCTAATGCACAAGCTGTAACCTTAATGCCAGAAAATTGCGCTTGCAGCCAGCGTCGCACCCAGCCCAGCGCGGTTCCTTGACGCAGGGCAGGGGCGGGGCGTTGCGGTATGGATGGATTGCCAAGCGCCGCTAAGCGCGTTACGGCGCGGCCGCGATCGCAGCGTGGATCTTGGCCAGGATATCGGCGGGGAAGGGGCAGGCCTCGCGCGTCTGCCTGCCGGCGCGCACGGCGGCCGGCTCGCGTACATAGGACGGCGTGATGCCTAGTGCAGCCGGAGGCAAGTTCGCCCCGAAGTCGCCTCGTCGAACTGCCCTGTTTTGGTTGAGGGTATGCGGCTCTTCCAACCGGGCAACGCCCGCGAGACCGGCGCGGCGCGGAGGACGGGTTCTTGGTTTGTTCTATTCCCACTTACGCCAACAAGACCGCATGTGGAAACTGATCCACTGCCGTTAGCATCCGGCAAACAACCCGGAACCTCGAAATGACCGCCAACGAAGGGCGATGTTTGAAGAGTTCGCCAAGTGGAACTAGTGTGGTAGCGTTGCTTGCTTGGAATTTGTTCCCGCAAGTTGATGTAATAGTAGCATGTGCCTGTCGCGTGTCAAGAAATAATGGAAGTGAACGACGTAACTACTGGGGGCTCTTTTTGTGCATCGCGAGATAGCATGTGGAGATGTACCCCAACCCGCCCCGGCTGAGCCGTCCGCCGGCCTTGTCCGCCGTTCGACCGCCGCCTATCGCATCCAACGATGCGTTCCAGACAGTAGCTCCTGCCGGCAGGCGATGGTCCGCCGCATCGCCGCCGTCCCGCGCAACTCGCCCACATAGGACGGCGTTTTACCCCCGGGAACAGGTTCCACGCCGCCTCGCCGAACTTGAAAGCGCGCGCCGTTGCGGTCCCGCTGACGCCGGACATGCTGGAAGTCGCGGCCGTTGGCTGCATAATTCGGCCATACTGACAATTTAGCGACAATTTAGTTACATCCTGGAGGGTCGCATGGTGTGGATACGCATAAATGTGCTGGCTGCCGCCGCGCTGCTTTCGGTTTTGAGCACAGAGGCTGTGCAGGCGCAGATGCAGAACCCTTCCATGAACACCCAGGCCATGATGTCGCACCATCAGATGATGAACCAGATGGACATGATGAACCGCTCGCAGCAGCTACAGGCGATGTGGCGCGCGCGGGAAGCGCAGCGGGCGCGGGAGGTGCGGAGCCAGTGCCGGGGATCGGCGCAGGGAGCCAAGGGCAAGAAGTGCAAGGCTGCCCCGCGCAAGCCTAAGTAGGAGCGGCCGGCCCAGCAGTGCCCCACGCGCTCAGGCTCGGGTGAGGAAGCCCTCCACCAGCGCCGCGACAGCCCCTGGCTCGTCGTGGTGCAGATTGTGGCCGGTGCCCGCGACGCGCTCGAACTGCGCGCGCGGTATCGCCGCGGCCCGCGCCGCAAGCCCCTCGGGCTCGTCCCTAAGCGCGGGCGGGAAGGGCAGGTCCGAGCCGATGAACAGCGTAGGCGCCCGCACCAGGGCGAGGCAGGCGGCCCATTCGGCGCGGCGGTGTAGCGTAGCGAAGGGGGCGCGATGGCGCGGATCGAAGTCCCAGGTGTAGCGGCCGTCCGGCAGCCGCTCGCTGAGTTCCGAGGCGAGGAAGAGCGATTTCGCCTCGTCGAGCCGCCGGTTGGCCTGGCGCAGGCGCGCGGCCATCTCTGGGACGCTGGCGTAGGTCTTGTGCGGGGGCAGCGGCTCGCGCCAGCCTGTAAGCCAGCGCTGGAGCTGCGTGGGGGCGGCCTGGGGGCCAAGGTCGGGCAGGCCGAAGCCGTCGAGCGAGACCAGCCGCGACACGCGCTCCGGCCGCAAGCCAGCATAGGTGCAAGCCGCGTTGCCGCCGAGGCTATGGCCTACCAGCGGCACGGGCTCGCCGGGGAACAGCGCCTCCAGTATGACGTCGAGATCGGCGAGATAATCGGGGAACCAGTAGCCCTGGGCTGCGCGTTCGCTTTTGCCGTGGCCGCGCCAGTCGGGCGCCACGATGCGCCAGTCGCGCTCGAAGCAATCCACCATGAATTGGAATGTGGCCGAGGCGTCGCGCCCGCCATGCAGCAAAATCAAGGGCTTGCCCGCCTCCGGCCCCCAGCAGCGGAGGTGATGGCGAAGCCCGCGGGCCACAAGGAACAAGCTCCGCGAAACCCTGCGAGGAGTATACATCTCTGGCTCCGGAAAAAGCGCTGGGGACAACCCATCTTCAACTGCTGCGCGGCAGCCGGAAAGCCACTATAGCTATCGACTTTAGTATTACATCAACGGCCAAAAGCCTTGACCGTTTTCCGTCATTGCGAGGGGTGAGGCCTCGAAGCAATCCAGAAGCGGCAAATGCGACGCGATTGTTTGGACGCCCGCGGCGGCCAAGGCCGCCGCTGCGATTCATAGCAATATCCGCAGCTTAGCTGGATTGCTTCGCTTCGCTCGCAATGACGGAAAATGAGTCAAGACTTACGGCGGTTGGTATAAGTCGCCAAACAATCCGGTACAACATATGCTACACAACCTCAGGTGGGAATCCATCCGGCCTGCCAAGTCCGGTTTTTTCGCCGAAGCGCTATCGTTCGCAAAATTCGCGGCCATTTGGCTTTTGGTCTCGTTCGCGGTGACGGCGCTGGTCTGGGCCACCTGCACTTACGGCGGACTTGCCCCGGCGGGCTACTACCCTTGAGCTACGCCTGGAGCGGGATGAAGTCCTGCACGTCGCCGGGCATGGGCTCGAAGCGCTTCAGCTGCGATGGCGATCTCGTCGCCGGGAAGGCTGGACGCCCGTGCCGGCGGCCCTTGGCCTGCAAGGGTGCGTCCCCGCAGCAACATCGAAGGAAACACTGATGGATTGCACCGTGACTTTTAGAACAGCTTGGATTATGTTCCCGTTTCCCTTGACTTCACCCCCTCTCCTGGGCCAACTTCGGCGCCTGGAGCTACGTCGGAATCTATCATGGCAAAACCTGTAACGCAGAAAATCAAATTGGTGAGTTCCGCCGGGACCGGCTACTATTACGTGACGAAAAAGAACCCCCGGAATCTGACCGAAAAGCTGTCCCTCAAGAAGTACGACCCGGTTGTGAAGGCCCACGTCGATTTCAAAGAATCGAAGATCAAATAGCGCCGGGCGCTCAAGCGCGCTCGCGTCCCAGCGAGCTGCGCTAACTTCATCAATGTCCTGAGAAAAGAAGAGAATGATCAGCTCCGCGTCTATCGGCAGCGGGGTAAGTCCGATTTCGACACGAAGCTGATCTGTTCACCATTGGATCAAGAGGGCGTGGTCCAACGGCCTAGTCCGGAATTCCCAGCTTGCGACAACTTGGAAGTTCCGGTGTATGCCCTACGGACTCAGGAGATGCGGCGGACCTGAGCACTCCGCAGGGTATTCACTCACTAAATGTATGGGAGATTATGCACTGTTGGCAAGAGGAGGTCGACATTTTTCTGCCTCACTTGTACGCATTTGCGCCGATCTTCGTTAATGCAACAACAATTTCCGGCTGCGAACTTAACAGGAACAAATCTCAAGCCCTTGGAAGCAAACATATTTTGGTTCCTATACCAACCAGCGGGCGTGTAGAATAGGATATTGCGCGCGGTGCGCGTCCTTCGTGAGTTTTCCCCGTAATCCCCAGGCCCTTACTGCGAAGCTGCAGGAACAAGTTGACGTATCGTGTCCAGGAATCGCGATACGGAAATCGGCTTGGAGACATAAGCCTCGCAGCCGCCCTCCCTTATCCGCTCCTCGTCGCCCTTCATGGCGAAGGCTGTGACGGCCACGATCGGGATATGCCGCAAGCTATCGTCTTCCTTCAGCCATTTGGTCACGTCCAGGCCCGACACCTCGGGCAGTTGGATGTCCATGACGATCAGGTCGGGCTTGTGCTTGCGCGCTAGCGCTATGGCATCGATGCCGTTACGGGTTTGCAGCGTCTTATAGCCATGCGCTTCCAGGAGGTCGTGGAAGAGCTTCATGTTAAGCTCGTTATCCTCGACGATAAGAATAGTGCTAGCCATGGTTGAGCTGCTTGCCTTTGTCCCGAAGCTTGGACGCGGTAAGACCGCGTTCAGGTGCCGGGCTGCCATCCGTTTGGGGAAAGAATAAAAGCGCATGAGCCGCTACGTTAAAAAGCATTTGCGCGGCTATAATCTCCCCGATGAGTTAACAAACTCTAACTTCATCCGCCTAGTTTGACCATAGCCCCCAAGCTTTACCCCCCGTCAAAAGCGGCCCCGCCCCCTGGGGGCAGGCGCGGCGGCCTACGGGCAGGGCTTGGCCTCCAGGAACTCGATGCTCGAAAGCTCCCCGTCAAGCGAGAACGTGCCGTAATCCAGCTTCAGCTTGCGGCTCACGCCATTGGCGTACATCCGGAACGAGATCTCGTAGGCCGGGAGGCCGTCCTTCTTGGGCGTCTGCTCGTAGTAGCTGACCACGACGGGCCATGAGGGGATTGTATCGAGGGCGCCCGAGTTCTTTATAGCCGGGAGCTGCGAGTTAGCGCTCAGCTCCAGCGGCGCGCCGATGATGCTGGTCGTCTCGTAGACCTTCGTGCCTTTCTCGGAGCCGTCGTAGATATCGGCCTGGAGCCGGGTTTGCCCGGAAAGCGCGGTCTTCAACAGGCTCAGCGAATGCTGTGTGGGGAAAAGAATGTTGCCGGTGAGCGTGAGGGAGCCCCGTTGCGGCTTCTCAAGGCGGACCATGACGGTGTCAGGCCGGCGCGGCACCCTGCGGGCGGTCCCCTTGGTGCTCTCGGCGAGCTTACCGTCGGCATATTGGGAGGTCAGGAACCGGAAATTCTCGCCACTCGCGTCTTCCCAGCTTTCGGAGCGGATGTCGCTGATGCTGGGTTTGCTATCGCGGTCGAAGACCTCGGTGATAAGGCGCGTGTTGAGCGCATAGCCCCGGCAGGCCGAGCCTTGGAACTCGTAGATGAGCTGGCCGCGGATGTCGGTGACGTTGGAGCCGGCGCCGGTGTCGCCGAGTGTCAGGCGATAGACGGCCCGGTGCGGGGCAAGCTTTGGTGCGGGAGCGGGCAGTTCGCGGTTGACGGCAGGCGCATGCGCGGCGAGATCCTGGCCGGGAGCACCCCGTGCAAGGGCGGGCATCAGGGTGAAAACGATGGTTAGCCCTGCGGAGAAAGCCCAGACGGCCGGCGGCAGCTTATGCTTCATTATGAGTTCCACGTGCGGGATTTGCGCCATTCATTGATACCTGTCCCCAAGAAAAATAACAGCCGCAATTTCCCGGCCGTCCGGCGCTGCCTGCTTAGATGTGACATTGGCATTTATTGAGGCTTTTTCCAGGGGCACCGGGAGGCGGTGCGGCGGAAACATCGTGGCCGCAAGCAGCGCTTGCGTCCTGCTGCGCCGCTGCAAATTAGACACATGTGTACCGCATCCAGATCTTTTCAACCGTAAATAGCTACTCCCAAAGCCCCGCATGGACTAAAAGCTGCAGCCCTGTAGCAAAATGGGAGCGCGACCATGCAAGACGCCAGCCTCGGACCGGCAGCCAAGCCGGGAACACACACGCCAATTCGCGTGAGCTGGGCGGGCAACCCCTGGAGCCTCACCGGGCTTTGCTTCATCAACATTCTCTTGATTGTGCTGACGCTCGGTATTTACTGGTTCTGGGCACGGAGCGAATACCGGCGCCGGATGTGGCAAATGGTTCGCGTCAACGGCGAGCCGCTCGAATACACCGGCACGGGCGGTGAGCTGATCGTTGGCTATTTGAAGCTCTTCGTCTTCGTGATGCTTCCGGCAATCGCTGTCATCGTAGCCGGGCAAGTGCTCCTGGGGCCGAATAATCCGCTGATCGCCGTCTTGATATCCGTGCTCTATATAGGCTTTTTCTTTCTCTTTCTCGCCGGGATATACCGCGCAAACCGCTATATCCTGACGCGCACCCGCTGGCGCGGAATTGCGTTCGGCCTCGAAAAAGGTGCGATAGGCTACGCCTGGATGTCGATCTGGACGGCTTTGCTCACGGGGCTGACGCTCGGCTGGCTGTTGCCGTGGCGCGCGACAGCATTGCGGCGCCGGCTGACAGACGCCATGCGCTTCGGCTCGCTGCCGTTCCGGTTCGAGGGAAGCGCCGGCGCGCTCTACGGTCCCTTTGCCCTGGTTTGGGTTGCGGCCATTCCCGCGTTTGCAGCCTTTGGCAGGATCCAGTGGGTGCTCATGCAAGCGACGATGAAAGCGCTACGGGAGCATCCAGGGGAAGCGACCGGCGTCAAGCTGGGCTGGAGCGAACTCCCGCACGATGCGTTCTGGATTATCCTTGCCGCAATTCCGCTTGTGCTCGTTGCGCTGTGCTGGTTCGAAGCGCGCAAGCTCAATACTTTCGCCCGCGCCACGAAGCTCGGCGGACTCGAGGCCCGTCTTGAGGCCACCGCCGGCAGCATGCTCTGGCTAATAATCTCTAACATGCTTATCCTGATGCTGAGCATCGGCATTTTGCGGCCGGTGACGCAGGCCAGGCGGCTCGAATATCTCGCAAGCCGCTTCGCGCTTGAGGGTTCGGCGGATTTGGATGAAGTGTTGCGGGTGCCGGAAGATGCGGGCGCTCAAGGCGCGGGAATGGAAGCCGCTTTCAGCATAGAAATATTCTAGTGTCCCATCTCCGAATTACCGCCCAGTTTGGCCTGGGGCTCGCACGGTAATTCGGAGACATAAGAGACACTAGCAAAATCAAAGTGCTAGTGTGGCTTATGTCTCGCAATTGCCTTGGCGAGGCTGGCCACAAAGGGGGTAGGCAATTGCGAGACGCCACACCAGGGGTGGACCAAACCGTCTTCAAAGGCCAATGGAGCAGCGGCGAGAAAGCAAACGCCGTGCCGGTCACTGTTGTCTTCGAGGCTGGCGGTATTTCGTTCGGGAGCCTTCACGAGGGCCAGCGGGGATATTGGAACTATAGCGACCTGCTTGCCGGCGCTCCCGTCTTGAGGAATGCCGGCGACGTTCTTTTGCGTAACCGGCAGGTCCCGCTTGCCAGCCTTTTCATCGAAGGGGAAGGCGCTGCGAGCCTTGTCCTGAGCCGCGCGCCGCACACGTCGGAGCGCTCGCACCGGCTTAAGATTCTGGGCTACAGCCTGATCGCCACCGCCATCGCCGTGGCGGCCGGTGTCCTGCTCTTTTTCGGCGGGGGCAGCGCTTCCAAGGCCATCGCCGCGCTTATTCCGCCAGAGATCGCCAGCTCGATAGGGCTGCACAATGTGGAGATGTTCGGCCCCATCGCGCCGGCCTGCGTAGACCAGCCAGGGAACGTAGCCCTGCAGCGTATGCTCAACCGGCTTCAAGGCGCGACGGGTAATGGCCGGCCCTTCACGCTTCACGTTGCCAAGGCCTCTATCCCGAACGCTTTCGCCCTTCCAGGGGGGCACATCGTTCTGCTGTCCGCCCTCGTGAAGCAGGCGGAAAGTCCTGAGGAAGTGGCGGGCGTGCTGGCCCACGAGATGGGCCATGGGATCGAAATGGACCCCGAGGCGCTGTTCGTCCGCAACCTTGGCATGCAAACCCTGATCTCGCTTATGACTGGCCAATCCGGCAACGGAACCGCGCTTGAGGCCGGCGCCCTCCTGTTGCAGCTCCGCTATTCCCGCGAGGCCGAGCGCGCCGCCGACGATCACGCGGTGGAGATATTGAGGAAAGCGGGCGTTGCGTCCAAGCCCACCGGGGATTTCTTCCTGCGGCATGCTTCCGATGCGGATGGCGGCATGCTTAGCTACTTGAGCACACACCCAGATTCCAAAGACCGGGCTAAGCTTTTCCATTCGCAGCAGCCTTATGCGGTGCAGCCGCTGCTCACCAGCAAGGAGTGGGCGGACGCCAAGGCGCTTTGCGGCGACGATCCGGCGAAGGGCGCCGGCAAGCCTGCCCATAACGTTGCGGGTAAAAGGTAGCCTCAGCTCACCTGCACGATACCCGGCAGCGTCTTCAGCGCCGAAAGCTGGCGCGCGGAGACGGAGAAGTTGCTGCCGAGGCTGAACTCCACTGCCTTGGCCTGCCCGAGCAACTGCACCACGAGCTTGATCTCAAGGGCGCCCTCCCGGCCCAAATGCTTTGTCAGGTCCGCCATCTGCAGCTTCTCCGTCGCGGTGATGGCGATCTGCTTGGTGCCCTTGCCGAGCACGTCGTCCAAGGCTTGCACCGCCTGCACGCGCACCTTGATGGCCTCGCCCTCGGCCTCGCCCTCGACGTTGACGATTACGTTCTTGCCGGCCTCAAGCTTGTCGCCGGCGAGGTCGAGCGTGTCGGAGAAGATCACCGCCTCGAATTGGCCGGTCGGGTCGGAGAAGCCCGCGAAGGCGAAGCGGTTGCCGGATTTGGCCTTGCGGTCCTGCTTGTAGGTGACGGTGGCGGCAAGGCGGGCCTCGGCGCGGCCATGGGCCTGCGCGCGCTCCGCGAAGGCGGTCCAGCGCATGACATTGAGGCGCGCGAGTTGCTCCGTATATTCGTCCAGCGGATGGCCCGAGAGATAGAAGCCCGCGGCGGCAAGCTCGGCGTCGAGCGTTTCGAGCAGGCCCCAGGAAGGCGCGTCCGCCAGCACGAGCTGGGGTGCGCTGCCGCCGCCGCCCGCGCCGAACATGTCGGCCTGCCCCGCCAGACGGTCCTGCGCCAGACGCCCGGCGAATTCGATCAGCCGCTCGGCGTTCTTGGCGACCTTGGCGCGGTTCTTCTCCAGCTCGTCGAACGCGCCGGAAGCATTCAGCGCCTCGATGGCGCGCTTGTTCACCGTCTTCGGATTGATCCGCGACATGAAATCCGCGAGATCCCGGTATGGCTTGCCGCCGCGCTCCTCGACGATATGCTCCGCCGCCGCCTGCCCCATGTTCTTGAGCGCGCCCAAGGCGTAGCGGATGCCGCCGTCTTCCGGCAGGAACTCGGCCGTGGACTTGTTCACCGATGGCGGCAGGATCGGCATGCCGAGTTGCTTGGCCTCGCGCGTGAAGCCGTAGAGCTTGTCCGTGTTGCCCATGTCGAGCGTCATGGAGGCGGCGATGAACTCCTGCGCGTGGTTGGCCTTGAGATAGGCGGTCTGGTAGGCGATCAGCGCATAGGCTGCGGCGTGGGACTTGTTGAAGCCGTAGCCCGCGAACTTCGCGATCAGCTCGAAGATGTAGCGGGCGCGGGCCTCCGTGATGCCCTTTTCCAGCGCGCCCTTGACGAAGCGCGCGCCTTGCGCGTCCATCTCGGCCTTGATCTTCTTGCCCATGGCGCGGCGCAAGAGGTCGGCTTCGCCAAGGCTGTAGCCCGACAGCACCTGGGCAAGCTGCATCACTTGCTCCTGGTAGATGATGACGCCGTAGGTCTCCTCCAGGATCGGCTTGGCGAGGGGATTCAGGTAGTCCGGCTCCTCGATGCCGTGCTTGCGGTTGCAAAAGCTCTCGATGTTGTCCATCGGGCCGGGCCGGTAGAGCGCGTTCAGAGCGATGATGTCGCCAAAACGGTCCGGTTTGAGTTTCCGCAGCGCCTCGCGCATGCCCGTACTTTCAAACTGGAACACGCCGCCGGTGTCGCCTCTTGCGAACAGCTCCCAAGTCGCCGGGTCGTCCAAAGGGAGCGCGCCAAGATCGATAGGCCTGCCCGCCCGCTCCAGGAGCTTGCACGCCTTCTGCAGAACCGTGAGCGTCTTCAGCCCAAGGAAGTCGAACTTTACGAGCCCCGCCTGCTCGACCCACTTCATGTTGAACTGGGTCACGAGCATGTCCGAACGCGGATCGCGGTAGAGCGGCACAAGCTCGACCAGCGGCCGGTCGCCGATCACCACGCCCGCCGCGTGGGTCGAGGCTTGGCGGTTGAGACCTTCGAGCTTCTGAGCGGTGCTCAAGAGTTGCGCCACGATGGGCTCGCGGTCGCGCGCCTCTTGCAGCTTGGGCTCGCCCTCGATGGCCTCCGCGAGCGTTACCGGATTGGCCGGGTTGTTCGGCACCAATTTGCACAGCCGGTCGACCTGGCCGTAGGGCATCTGCAACACGCGCCCCACGTCGCGCAAGACCGCGCGGGCCTGCAGCTTTCCGTAGGTGATGATCTGGGCCACGCGGTTCGCGCCGTACTTCTCGCGCACATACTGGATCACCTCGCCGCGGCGGTCCTGGCAGAAGTCGATGTCGAAGTCCGGCATCGACACGCGCTCGGGGTTCAGGAAGCGCTCGAACAGCAGCCCGAAGCGGATCGGGTCGAGGTCGGTGATGGTGAGCGACCAGGCGACCACCGAGCCGGCGCCCGAGCCGCGGCCCGGCCCCACGGGAATCCCTTGCGCCTTTGTCCACTTGATGAAGTCGGACACGATCAGGAAGTAGCCCGGAAACTTCATGCCCGTGATGATGCCAAGCTCGTAGTCGAGGCGCTTCTTGTAGTCCTCTTCGCTGGCCGCGCGCAGGTGCTCGGGGATCGCGGCGAGCCGGCGCGCGAGCCCGGCCTCGGCCTGTGCGCGAAGTTCCGCGGCTTCGGCTTCCACCGCGTCTTTCGCGTCCGGCACGAAAAGCGGCAGGATTGGCTTGCGGGGGCGCGGCCGGTAGGAGCAGCGCCTGGCGATCTCGACGGTGTTCGCGGCGGCCTCGGGGAGGTCCGCGAACAGCGCCGCCATCTCGGCTTGCGGCTTCAGCCAGTGCTCGGGCGAAAGGCGCCGCCGGTCGTCCTCCGCGACGTAGCGGCCTTCCGCGATGCAGAGCAGCGCGTCGTGCGCCTCGAAGGCGTCGCGCTTGGGGAAGTACGCCTCGTTGGTGGCCACGAGGGGCACACGGCGGCCGTAAGCCCAGCGCAGGAGTTGCGGCTCCACAAGCCGCTCGCGGGGCAGGTTGTGCCGCTGGATCTCGACGTAGAAGCGGCCGGCGAAAAGGGCGCTGAGCGTGTCGAGCCTGGACTCGGCAACGGCCGCATTGCCTGCGGCGAATGCCCGGTCCACCGGCCCATCGGGGCCGCCGGACAGCGCGATCAAACCTGCCGCGAGAGGCTCCAGCTCGCCAAGCGTTACGTGGGGCGCGCCGTTATCGCCATGCTCCACATAGGCGAGGCTCGAAAGCTTCATGAGGTTGGCGTAGCCCTCGGCATCCTTGGCGAGCAGGACGACGGGGCCGTGATGGGGAGCGGGGCGTGCGCCGGGCCGCGTGGCTTCCTCCGCGGAGGCGGGGAATGCCAGATTCAGCGAGCAACCCACAATCGGCTGGATGCCAGCGCCCGCGAGATATTCGGAGAATTCGAGCGCGCCGAAAAGGTTGTTGCGGTCGGTGATGGCGAGTGCCGGCGCCCGGTCCGCCTCGGCGAGCTTCGCAAGCGCCTTCACCGGCAGCGCACCCTCCAAGAGCGAGTAGGCGGAATGCACGTGCAGGTGGATGAAGGCCGGCGCGGTCATAGGCTCCCCTTAAGCAAAACAGCGAACGCTTGGCCAACATAGCGCAGGCGCGGCGATTCGCGAGGGGGCTCGCTTGGTTATCCCGGCAACTCTGCCCGCGTGTTTGGCTCTTTCCGGCCGAGCTTTTGTCTTCCTGCGCGGGCAACCGCAAGCGTCTCGATATCGATGCCGTTACTCGCTTCGGGGTACAGCACAGATCTTGCGCTCCCGCAGCTTGGCGATAAAGCAGGTTCGAATTTGCTCGAACAGCGCGTGAGGCAGGAAACCGAAGGCAATACTAGCTGCGCCGCCTTGGCGGACCGGGCGCAAGTCCGGTCCCGGCCAGGTGAAACGATTGGCTTCGGTGAGCACGACCCACGAGCGGTCGTCATCAAGGCCGAGACGGCGCTTTGTCGCGGCTGGAATTTCAATCGCGTCCCCGTCACGCCGGGGCGGCGTGTGAGTGATGGGAAGCACGGTTACGATTTGGCTGTCATTCTCTCCGGCAGCAGCGAGAACAATGGCGCAGGGACGATCCTTTACGCCTTCCTCCTGTCCCCTCAGGTATTCGTCGCGCCACAGGTAGCTATAGCGGACGGCAAGTCCGGGGATTGGTTTCGGAAGCGGTACGCTATTCCGGTTTCAGCTCTTGGTCGAAGGCCTTGGCGGCATCGGGGGCGCGAACAGCTTCCAGTGCGGCCAAATCCTCATCTGTAAAGTCATCCAGCCCAAGAACTTGGCGGTCCCGGCGCTTAAGGCGCTGGTACTCATCGACGGAAATCATGACGGTTGATTCCCGTCCGTTGCGTGTGACTGCGACGGGCTCGCGCAGCGCCAAATCCTGATAGCGGCCAATGTTGCGCTGAAACTCCGCCGCGGAAACCTTCATCATTGGCTTCACTCTTTTAGCAATTATGCATCTTGCATGGATTATATAGGCCGCGTGGCCTCATGCATAGTCCCCAAAAAGTCCGCAAAAGTGCGGATAGGCGAATCCGATGATGGCGTTATCCCAAGCGGGACTGCCTGCGGCAATGTAGGCCGCGTCCTTTCACCGCTCCCTCCTGTCATGATCGGGATTGTTTCCGATATTATACAATCCAGAGGAGTAACCTCCGGGAAGCATATTATTTCTGAAACTTTGCTGGGGCCAATTGGCTGCAGTTGTTGCGGGTTCGTTGACAGGGACCTTGAACCGTACCATGGTTTTCGACGGGAAGAAGCGTTTGAGCGCATGCGGCAAGCTCATAAAACTATTTAACTTTTCACGCTGCCGCATCCGGAGTGACAGCAATGACTGAGCGGTCCTTCAATCGGGAGGGCGATGCATTGCGCCTGGGCGGGGGCCAGGAGTTCAAGGGCGAGGCCATTCTCGCCGTCGTGAAGGCGTTGCTGCAATCCGGCGTCAGCTACGTTAGCTGCTGCTATGGTGCGCCGTGCTGCCCACCTCACCGGCAAGCTTCAGGCGGGCAGCGACGTTCTTGAGGAACTCGGCGTCAAGCTCGTGATGAGCGCCAATGAGGCCTCGGCGGTAGCGGCGCTTGCGGCATCGGTGAATTATCCCTTGCGAGGGGCCGCGATTTTCGGCGGCCCGGCCGGAACGGGCTTTGCGGCGGGCGCGCTCGCCAATCTCGCTTCCAGCGGCGTCACCGGGGGCGCACTGATCGTGGTGGCGGAAGACTACGGCGAAGGAGCTTCCGGCGCGCAGGAGCGCAGCCATGCCCTGGCGATGAAGTCGCAGGTCTGGCTGCTCGATCCCAGGCCCAACCTGCCATCCATCGTGTCGGCCGCCGCAAAGGGCTTCGAGCTTTCCGAAGCCTCCGGCACGCCGGTCATGCTTGAGCTGAGGAACCGGGCCTGCCACCTCTACGGTACGTTCCAGGCCAGGGACAATGTGCGGGCCGCATACAATCCGCAGGACATGCTGGACACCCCGCGCCGCGACGCCTCCCGTGTCGTCTTTCCACCTGCAACCAGTCTCCAGGAGAAAGAGAAAATCGACAAGCGCCTGCCCGCCGCCGTCCGGTTCATCGAGAGGCACAGGCTGAACGAAATTTTCGAGGCTGAGGAAAGCAGCATCGGCCTCATCGTCCAGGGCGGATTGTACAACGCGCTCATTCAAGCGCTGCAGGCGCTGGGGCTCGCCGATGCGTTCGGCGAAAGCAAGATCCCGATCTACGTTCTCAACGTCACCTATCCGCTCGCCGAAAACGAGGTGCTGCGCTTTTGCGAAGGCAAGGCGGCTGTGCTGACGGTCGAGGAGGGCCAGCCCGAGTTCATCGAGCAGGGGCTGCACACGATCCTGGCGCGCGCGCGCGCAGCCGTCCGCCTGGAAGGGAAGAGCATGCTGCCGCGGGCTGGCGAATACACCGGCAGTGTCCTCAAGGCGGGCCTGGTGCGCTTCCTCAAGGCCCACATGCCGGAGCTTCTGCCGCTGGAGCTGGAGCGTCCGGCGCAGGCGGCGGCGGCGCGCGTGGGCCAGGCGGTTGCCGCCCATGTACGCCCGCGCCAGCCGGTCTTTTGCAGCGGCTGCCCGGAGCGGCCGGTCTTATCGGCGGTCAAGCTGGCCGCGCGCCAGCTTGGCGATACTGCAGGTGAACTGCGACGTTGGTTGTCACCTGTTCTCGGTTCAGCCGCCGTTGAACGTTGGCGATACCGCGATGGGCTTCGGCCTTAGCGGGGCCAGCGCTCCGGCGCTGCCGGCCAAAGGCGCCAAGCGGGCGGTTTCGATCCTGGCCGCCAACGGTTTCTGGCACAGCGGCATCGCCTCCTCGATTGGCAACGCCGTCTTCAATGGGGATGGCAATGTGCACATTATCGTGGACAACGGCATTTCCGCCGCGAGTGCGCGCAGGCAAGCGTCCTCTTCCACGCCGGGTGCGCGATGGCGCTGGCCAATAAGGCAGATCGAGGAGACCTTGAGGGCGTTGGGCGTCCGCTGGGTTTGGACCGTGCCCGAGACCTACGACATCAAGCGGATGCGCGAGGCGCTAAAGGAAGCGCTGGCAACGCCCGAGAGCGGCCCCAAGGTAATCGTTGCGCGGTCGGAGTGCATGCAGGTCCGGCAGCGCCGCGAGGGACCCCTGGCCGCCGCGCGGCTCAAGGCCGGCCAGCGTGTGGTCCGCCAGAGATACGGCACCGATCCCGACGTCTGCACGGGCGATCATACCTGCATCCGGCTTTCGGGCTGCCCATCGCTCACCGTCGCGCCCAATCCCGATCCGCTCAATCCCGAGCCCGTTACGGCTGTCAGCAGCTCTTGCAACGGATGCGGCCTCTGCGGCGAGATCGCGCATGCGGCCATCCTGTGCCCCTCCTATTTCCGCGCGACCATCATTCATAACCCATCCATCCGGGACCGGTTGGGAGCGTGGCTCTGTTCCCGGATCATCTCCTACTTCCAGCGCCGCCTCGAAAGGCCGGCTGCTTCCTTGGCGGGGGCAGGCGGATGAGCGAGCTGAAGCCGGTCAAGATCGCCATCCTGGGCATGGGCGGCGAAGGCGGGGCCGCACTTGCGGCGTGGCTCGCGGACGCCGCGGAGCGGGGCGGTTTCCTCGCGCAAACCACGCTGGAATGCGGCGTGGCCGAGCGTGGCGGCGCCGCGATGTATTATGTGGAGCTGTTCCCCAAGGAGCGGGCGGCTGCCTGCGGCAAGACGCCCGTTTTGGGCCTGACGCCCCTGCCGGGAGAGGTCGATATCGTGATCGCGTCCGAGCTGATGGAAGCGGGCAGGGCGATTGTGCGCGGCCTCGTGACGCCAGACCGGACGGTGCTCATAGCGTCCACGCACCGGCTCTACTCCGTGGCGGAAAGGACATCTCCCAAAGACAGCCGGGCCGACCCCAAGGCGCTGCTGGCGCGCTTGCCGGAGCGCCGCCCTGCGCTTTGTGGGCTTCGACATGGCCGCGGCGGCGGAGCGAGCGAAAAGCTCAGTCAATGCGGTGCTGCTCGGCGCCGTTGCGGCTTCCGGCGAGCTTCCCTTGCCGCCCGCGCTGCTCGAAGAGGCGATCCGCGACGGGAGCGCGGATGCCGATGCCGCGCTGGCCGGTTTTGCCGCGGGGCTTGCCGGCATCGGGGAGAATGCGCCGGCCGCGCCGCACAGGCCCGCGTTGCCCGCGCCGCGGCTGTCCCTGGCACTTCTTGAGGAGGTGGAGCGGAATGCTTGCGGGAATGCCCTGCCGCTGATCCTTGCCGGGCTGGAGCGGACCGCCGATTACCAGGACGCCGATTATGCGACCCTTTACTGGCGGCGGCTTCTGCCGTTCGTCAAGCTCGCGGACGAGGACGGCGAGGCCGAATGCGAGCTGCTTGGCGTAGCTGCGCGCCAGCTTGCCCTGGCGATGACCTATCCGGATGTGATCCGGGTGGCCCAGCTCAAGCTGCGCGCTTCGCGGTTCGCCAGAATCCGGGCCAGCTTCGGCCTGGACCGCGGGGAAATTCTGGAACTTGCGGAATACATGCATCCGCGCGTCGAGGAGGTCGTGGACACGATGCCCACGGGCCTAGGACGCCGGCTGTTCAATAGCGCCATCGGCCGTGCCGTGCTGCGCAGGCTTACCGCGGAAGGCCGCCTCGTCAGGACCACGTCGCTCAGAGGCTTCTTGATGCTCTATTTCGTGGCCTCCCTGAAGCCGTGGCGGCGCGGCTCGCTTCGCTTCGCGCGCGAGACGGAGCGGCTGGAGGAATGGCTCGATACGGTTTGGGGCGCGGCCAAGCGCGACTTGCGGCTGGCCGTAAGCCTTGCCCGCGCGCGGGGCCTGCTCCGGGGATATGGCGAAACCCTGGAGCGGGGCTACAGGAAGTACGAGACGATCCGCGAATTCGCGCACGGCAGCCGGTTTTCGGTTCCCGCGAGCGCCATAAACGCGCTGGTCGCCGCAGCCCAGGCGGAGGAGGGAAGCGCCGCCCTCGAAGCAGCGCTCGCCAAGGTCAAAGCCGAGCCGCAGCCGAAGGTGGGGCATTTCTCGCCGGCGAAGTAACGCGGATCAGGCTGGCGGGAGTGGTGGAAATCGGCGATCCACACAATGCGCATCACACCCCAGCCCTCTCCCCGCAAGCTCGCCTTGGCGAGCTTGCCGCTCGAAGTGTCCGCATCCGCAAGCGGATGCGGATGGGAGAGGAGATCCCGCCGCAGCCGTTGTGAGGGCGTTCCTTCTCCCGTTGGGAGAAGGACAGGATGAGGGGCAATGCGCTTTGTGTGGATCGCCACACTACCGCGCCAGCAGAACTCTCCCCGGACTGAGAATACCGCGCGGATCGAACGCGGCCTTGAGCCGCCGCATCATCGCAAGTTCAACGGGCGATTTCACCTTTTCAAGCGCCTCCGCCTTCATGCGGCCGATGCCGTGCTCCGCGCTGATCGAGCCGCCGAAGCGAGCCACGATGGCGTGCACCGCGTCCGAGACCTCCTCCCAGCGCGCGAGATAGGCGTTTTTATCGGCGCCTTTGGGCTGCGAGATGTTGTAGTGGATGTTGCCGTCGCCGTAATGGCCGAAGGGCACCGGCCGGGCGCCGGGAACCAGCCGCTCGATGGCCGCGTCCGCCTCGGCGATGAAGGCCGGGATGGCCGAGACCGGCACGGAAACGTCGTGCTTGATGCTGCCGCCCTCGTGCTTCTGGATCTCGGAAATATTCTCGCGCATGCACCAGAAATCGCGCGCCTGGCCTTCCGACGCCGCGACGGCCGCGTCCGCTACAATGCCCTGTTCGAGCGCGCCCTCCAGAATCGCCATGGCCACCCGCTCGGCGAGCCCATCGGCCACGGGCGGCGCCACCTCCATGAGCACATACCACGGGTGCGGCGCTTCAAGCGGATCGCGCATCCGCTCCATATGCGCGACCAGGAACTCGACGGCGATGCGCGGGATCAGCTCGAAGGCGGTGAGCATCGGCCCGGCGCTTTCGAAGGCGCGGCTGAAAAGCTGGCCCGCCGCTTCAAGGCTGTCGCAGCCAGCGAACACGGTCGCGACCTCGGCGGGCCTCGGGAATAGCTTGAGCGAAGCCGCCGTGATGACGCCAAGCGTGCCTTCCGAGCCGATCAGCAGGCTCCTGAGGTCGTAGCCCGTATTGTCCTTGCGCAGAGTGCGCAGGCCGTTCCAGATTTCGCCGCCGGGGAAAACCGCCTCGATGCCCAGCACCAGGTCGCGCATGGTCCCGTAGCGCAGCACGTGGACGCCGCCCGCGTTGGTGGCGATGTTGCCGCCGATCTGGCAGGTGCCTTCCGCGGCGAGGCTTAATGGAAAGAGCCGGTTCACTTCGGCCGCCGCGTCTTGCACGGCTTTGAGCGTTGCGCCAGCGTCCGCGGTGAGCGTGTTGCCGGCCGCATCGACGGCGCGGATTGCCTTCATGCGGTCAAGGCTGAGCACGAGCTCGGTGCCGCGTTTCGAGCGGCGTCTGCCCGCCGACGAGCCCGGTATTGCCGCCCTGCGGCACGATGGCGATGCGCTCCTCATTCGCGAGCTTGAGGATGGCGCTGACCTCCGCCGTGGACGCGGGGCGGAGCACCATCGGCGTGCGCCCGAAATACTTGTCGCGCCACTCCTGGCAGTAGGGCTGAACATCGGCAGGCGCGGTCAGCGCGCCCTTCCCGCCAACGATGGCGGCAAATCGCGCAAGCACCTCTGGCGTTGGGGCTTTCAACTCGCTTGGCATGTCATTTGGCTCCGGCCGGGTTCGATGCTCGCGCTTGCGGAATGGCCCTCAAGCGTCATCCCGGAAAACGCTTTAGCGCTTATCCGGGATCGTAACAACCGCAAGTATCCATGACGATCCCAGATATTCCCTGGGGCATTTGCGAGGCTTGATTATTCTGCTGCGGCGTAACGAACAGGCGTTGCGCCCCTCACCCTGTCCCTCTCCCCATGGGAGAGGGGACGCCATCGCAACGGGCACAGCCTGCTCCCTCCCCTGTCCCATGGGGAGAGGGCTGGGGTGAGGGGCGCGACGCCCGTTATGTTAACGCCTTGCGCGCAACGGGAATGGAGGCGGCCGGCGCAACCGCTGGCAAGCGTGGCCTATAACCGGGCGGGCGCGGCTGTCGCGGCGCTTTCGCCTTCAAGCGCGGCGAACCGCGCGAGATAGGCCGCCTGCGCTGCCGCCGTATCCAGCGGCTCGATCTTCTCGATGCACTCAGGCAGCTTCGCATCGAACTGGCCCGGAGGCCCGAAAACCTGCTTCGCATCGGCCAGCGTGAAGCCCGCGAGCTGCGTCGCCTCGTAATAGGCGGCGATCTTGTCGGCCTTCTTGATGAGCTGGGCAACGCCCGGCGGCAACTCGGGCGGCAGGCCGAAGCGGACGTGGATCGCGCGCTGGATGCGCTCCTCGAAGGGTTTGTAGACCGCCGCCATCGCCGCCTTGAACGGGCTGATGAGATCGCCCACGACATATTCCGGCGCGTCGTGGAGGAGGGCGGCGAGGCGGAATTTCTCGTTGAGCTGGGGTTTGAGGGCCGCCGCGATATCCTCCACCAGAACGCAATGCTGGGCGACCGAGAAGGCGTGCGCGCCCTTGGTCTGGCCGTTCCAGCGCGCCAGCCGCGCGAGCCCGTGCGCGATGTCGCCGATCTCGATGTCGAGGGGCGAGGGGTCGAGCAGGTCGAGCCGCCGCCCCGAAAGCATGCGCTGCCAAGCCCGTGGCGGGTGAGGGCTCGCCCTGGGCTTTGGGTGTGTGCTGCATGGCGCTTTCCGATTCGTTTGGCGCCTTTATAGCAGATCCTGCGGCGCGCATCGACCCGCTACTGCTCAGCCTCACGCACAACGCCGTCGCGAGGAGCAAAAGGCGCTGTGGCGATCCAGGAGCAAATTGAACAGCGCCTACGTTTCCGGCTTCTGGCTTCAGTTCAGCTCAAGCGCGCTGAGCCTCACGGCAAGCTCGGGCGCGAAGGCCGGCACAAGCTCCGCATCTGGGCCGAAATCCGCGATGTCGAGGTAGCCCTGGGGCGAGGGCTTCCTGTGGATGCGCGTCTCAAGGCGCACGGCGTGGATCACCCACAGCTCCGGGATGCCGAAGCTTGCGTACAGCGCGGCCTTGCGCCCGATGTCGTAAGCGTAGCTCGAATCCGCGACCTCCACGGCGAAGTGCGCAGTGTTCGCTTTCAAGCCGCGTATGCCGGTTGCCCTGTCGAAGAAGATGAAATCCGGCTCCAGATAGGTGTCGGGCGACAGCCGGAAGGTGGTTTCCGGAACCAGCCGGAAGCGCTCGGGAAGCCGCTTCACCCAATATTCGTTGAGCGCAGCCTTCAAAATCTCATGATGGTTGCCCTTGGGCGACATCGGTACAACCTCCCCGCCGATCAGCTCGATGCGCTCGTCCTCATCGAGGATGCCCGCCGCGACCATCGCCTCCAGCTCGGCCACGGTGAAGCGCCGCCGCGGCAACCCCTCCGCCGCTCGTGTTATGGGTTCCAAGTTCCTGTCGCGCAGTTGCATGTGTGTCATATGGTTACTCTACAGCATCCGTGCCGCAGCGGAAAGTCCTCCTCCGCCATCATCTGTGCGCCATCAGCGTCCCTCGGGTGCGCGGTGACGCCGGTGCCATGGCAATCTGTTACAATCCGGCCGGCGGCGGTAACATGTTACCCATGACCAAGACCCCTGCAAGGCCATCGCCGAAGCCCCGCCGCGCCGGGGACAAGATGCGCACCTATCGTGCCAAGCTGCGCCGCCAGGGCTTGCGGCCTGTGCAGCTCTGGGTGCCGGACACCAGGGCTCCGGGCTTTGCCGAGGCCATAAGGCAGCAATCGTTGATCGTCTCCCAGTCTGCGGGCGAGGAGCGGGACATCGCCTTCATTGAGGGGCTGCTCGCCGAGAAGCTCGATCTGCCCAAGCCATGAGGCGCGGCGATATCGTCACCGTCGCTTTCGCCGAAGATTTCGGCAAACCGCGCCCGGCGGTGATCGTGCAGTCCGATTACCTCAACGGCACGCACGCGACGATCCTGCTCTGTCCGTTCACGAGCGAACTTGTGGACGCGCCGCTCATACGCATTTCCGTCGCGCCTTCGGAGGAGAACGGTTTGCACAGCCCGTCGCAAATCATGGTGGACAAAACCGCGCCGATGCGGCGGGAAAAAATCGGCGCGCGCATCGGCGCACTCGATCAGAAACCCTCGTGCGGCTCAACCGGTCGCTGGCCGTGGTGTTCGGCCTGGCAGGCTGAACCATGTGCCCGTCCTGGGTCACGAACCGGCGTCGTAAGCTTCGCCGTCTTTACACACCGTCGCAACCGTGCCGATGCCGCCGGCCTTCAATCCGCTGGACGGCAGGTCTTGGGGCAAGACAACGGTTACGAGTTCATCGATCGCTTGCTTTGCGGCCCTATCCCTCCGCGGCGATCTTCTCCCGCGCGGCGCTGGACAGGAACGCGGATCGCGTCAGCCCGCGCGCTGCGGCGGCATCGTCGATGGCGGCAAGCAGCCAGGCGTCGAGCGAGAGGTTCGCCTTCACCGGACGCCCGCTCTCGATCAAGAGGGGCACTATAGCCAGCGCGGCACCTTCCTTCAACGCCCCCGCTACCTCCGGGTCTTTGGCGATTTCCGCAAAGCTGCGGGGCGCGGGCAACGGCTCGCCATCGGCGAGCGCATCCTCCGCCCACATCCGCAACGCCTCCTGCGCTTTTAGCAGCACATCGTCCAAGGTCGCGCCCATGGACGTGCAGCCAGGCATATCCGGAACCCAAAGCCCGAATGCGCCGGGCTCGCCGTCGATCACCACCGCGTAACGGGTTCTTGTCTTTGCCATCCTATTCACTCCATCCCGCCTGCTTGGCGATGCTCCGGGCCACGCCGGGCGACAGCGTTCTGTGACGCGGCACGATGATGCGGCCCTTGCGGCTTGGGTGCTTGAACTTATCGTGCTCCCCGCCGTGCTCCTCCAGCCAGCCCTCCTGCTTCAGGCGTGCGAAGCCGCCATCCACAGGGCCAAGAAAATCCGCGCTGCCGCCCGCCGCATACCGCGCCCCAACATGCCGAACTGTCCAGTTTCCGCACAATGCAGCATGCGCCAGCAGCGCGGGAGAATAGCCCCCCAACGGCAGTGCTCTCCCGGCAAGCGCGCCCTGGCGCGGCGCTATCCCATCCTATACCCTGACGACCGAGGAGATACGATCATGGCGGCCCAGAGCGATAACGATAACTTTCAGAAAGCGCTTCTAAGTACATTGGTTCTTTCTTATCAAGGCGGTCTCGATAGGGCGTTGCAAGAACTGGCTCGTTTTCACGGCAGCAAGCCGGGGCCGTGGCTCGATGAAATCGAGGCCGAGGTTACGCGCGGCATCAAAACTCTCGTAGTTGAAGGACTTGACATTACGATTGAAGCGAATGCGCTTAACGTGGCTCTTGGCACTGCTTCGATGTTTTTCACCGGCTTCCGGGCGCAACTGGAAAGCAGCGATTGACCCATCGCTATCGAACTCAATGCGATTTGCACCGTTAAGGCGAGGTAAAGGCCCGTAGCTGGGACGGCGTGGTTAATGCGAACACAGTAAACGCCGGGGCGCGATGTTTTCCAAGCGCCACTTTTTGCGAAATTTTCCTCGTTTGGGGTCGATTTCTGCGTTTCAAAAATCCGGTTAAATATGAGCGCAGGTTTGATATTAACCAAAATCCGGTACATCCGGTTCAAGCGAAAGCGGAAAAAGCCATGTATTATCAACGGGTAACAGTTTTTTAAGGCGCTTTGCGTACAATGGCGCCTTAAGCAGAAAGGCCGCATTTTCGGAAAAATGGCGGGATTCTCAGAAAGGATACAGTAAATGCCAAGTAAATGAGCGCCCGCGCGCCACTATCCCGCGATCCGTGGCCGGGCCAAAGCGGCGCAAGGTTCGTGGCGATGGCAGGAGACGAGATGGTCGTTGACGAGGCCGCAGGCCTGCATGAGCGAGTAGGTCGTGGTGGGGCCGGTGAAGCGGAAGCCGCGTGCCTTGAGTTCCTTCGAGATCTTCAGGCTGAGCGGCGTTTGCGGCGGCACCTCGGCGATGCTCGCGAAGCGGTTCTGGATGGCCTCGCCGTCAACGAAGCCCCAAAGGAAGGCGGCGAGCGATTGCTGGGCGGACAGGGCCAGATAGGCGCGGGCGTTAGCGATGGCGGCTTCGATCTTGCCACGGTGGCGGACGATGCCCGCATTGGCGAGCAGCTCGGCGATCTTCGCGTCGCCGTAGCCCGCGACCTTCTCCGCGCCGAAGCCGTCGAACGCCTCGCGGAAGGCCTCGCGCTTGCGCAGGATGGTGATCCATGAAAGCCCGGACTGGAACCCTTCGAGGATCATTTTCTCGAACAGCTCGATGTCGCGCGTTTTGGGGACGCCCCATTCCTCGTCGTGATAGCGGAGGTAAAGCGGATCGGCGCCCACCCACGGACAGCGGTAAATCTCCGGTGCGGGCGCCATCAATGCGCCGCCCCTTCGCCGCCGCCGAGCGAATAGCTGGCCCAGGCGGGAACGGCGAGCGTCACGGCAACGCCTCCGGCGGAAAGCGGCTGCCCCTTCGCCAGCGCCTCGCCCACGCGGTCGAGCCGGGCGAGCGCTATGCCCCGGCTGCCGGCCACCGAGCCGAGCCTGCCCACCGCGAAGCCCTCCGCCACGATGTCCGCCCCGCCCGCGGGCAGCGGTTCGGCGGCCGATACGGCCAGCACCCTCGTTCGCGCCGTGCCCCGGTGCTGCATGCGCGAGACGACCTCCTGGCCTACGAAGCAGCCCTTCTTGAAGCTCACGCCGTTAAGCAGGTCGAAGCAGGCCTCGTGCGGGAACGTGTCGCCATAAGCGTAGTCCGTGCCGCCCTCGGGCACGGCGGCCGCGATGCGCATGGCTCTCGTATTCGCCGGCACTTGCGGGGAAGTTCGCGGCATTGCCCGCCTCGACAAGGCCGCGGAATCCCAACGCGGGGAGGCGCGGGTCCAGGAAGGCAATGCTGGTGCCGGCTTTCAATGCCTCGCCCGCGCCCTCGCCCCAGGCCGCCGCGACGCGCCATTTGCCCGAAACATCCGCGAGCGTAACCTTGGCGCGCAGCCTGTAGAAGCCGAGCCGCTTGAGCAGATCCGCCGCCACGGCCGCCGGGCAGTCGAGCAGAATCGCCTCGCCCGCGTTAATCGCGAAGAAACCGGCCAGGATCTTGCCCTGCGGCGACAGCAGCCCCGTGAAGCACGCCTCGCCCCGGCCAAGCCCTGCCACGTCGTTGGTCACGAGCCCCTGAAGGAAGCTCGCCCGCTCCTCGCCCGCGACTTCGAGCACGCTTCTATCGGAAAGGATCGCCGCCGCTGCTGTCATGCCATCGCCTTTTCGAATTGCCGGGCTTGAGCTGCCGTGCCTGGGCAGCTAGGACTTTCTGCTTAAGATAGTGTGCGATCTCTCAACGGCTAGGCTTCGGTGTCAATGACGAAATTGGGACTCTTCCTGCTCTTCCTGCCGGCGGCAATGCTCGCGGCAGGCCTCTTCGGCATTGTGCACGACCAGATCAGCTACACGGTGTCGAGCGAGTATTTCACCAGGTTCAAATTCATCCAGTTCGGCTTGGCGGACGCTTTCCTTTCCGAGCGCGTCCGGGCGGGGCTGGTTGGCTTCCTGGCCTCCTGGTGGATGGGCATTCCCTTAGGGCTGCTGTGCGGCGCGGCCGGCTTCATGCAGCGCACGCCGGCGCTGATGCAGCGCGCGCTGCTCTGGTCACTGCCGCTGATCGCGGGCTTTACCCTGGCGGTTGCGCTTGCGGGCCTCGCTTACGGCTGGGCGCAGACCGCGAGCATCGAGCGCGCAAGCTACGCCGGCTGGTTCATCCCGCCGGGCGTCGAAGACCTGCGCCGCTTCCTCTGCGCGGGCTATATGCACAACGCCGCGTATCTGGGCGGTGCGCTGTCCATCCCCGCCGCCTGGCTGTTTCATTTCGCGTTCCGGGCGTATAACCCGTTGGCAGGTTGATCCAGAGCGGCCACAACCGGCAAGGGAACCCCATGAATAGACTTCTCCTCGCGAGCTTTTTGCTTATTGGCGCGGTTCCGGCTGCGTGGGCCTTCGATTGCACGCTCGCCACGACTGTCACCGAAAAGACGATCTGCAAGTCGCCGGCGCTTGCGGCGATGGACCGGCAGCTCAACGCTGCCTACCGCTCCGCTTTGACCTCGCGGGGCGCGGCGCAGGCGGGCCAGCTCAAGCGGGCGCAGCGCGCCTGGCTCAAGGCAAGCGATGCCGCCTGCGCGGGCGCGGAGGAGTGCTTGAAGAAGCGCTACGAGGAGCGCATCGCGGCCCTTGGCCAAGCGGCGCCGCTTGCGGAAAGAGCGGTTGCCAGCGGCGCCGCTCACCTACAAGACGGTGACGATCAAGAAGTCGAAGCCCTACGAGCTAAGTCTGTCCTATCCCGCGTTCGAGGGCACGCCAGCGGAGGCGGCGGACTTCTTGAACGCCTTCGTGAAGGGCCAACTCGCGGATTGCGACGGGCCAGTGGAGGGCGGAAAAGCGGATTCGAGCTATATCGATAGCACGTTCGAAGTTCTGAAGCTCAATGACGGCGTGGCGGTGATCCGCGAGGCCGGCGAAAGCTACTGCGCGGGCAACGCCCATCCCAGCAACGGCTCTTTCGATCACTTCATCGCGCTCAAGCACAAGGCCCGCGTCAGCCTGTTCGAGGCGTTGAGCGAGGCCGGCAAAGAGGACCTGATCGCGCGCATCGCAGGCGCGGGAGCGGGCATCGCCGAGGGAGACGAATGCAAGGCACTGTACGCGCTGGAGAATCTCAAGGATGGGTTCGTAGCCTTCGAATACCGGGACGGCCAGACGTTCACCGTGCGCCCCTCATTCTCGCATGCGGAGCAGGCGTGCGAGGGGTCTGCCGAAGCAACGGTCCCGATCTGCTGACCTGGAGCAGTATTACGTGAGTCAGCCGGCCGCGCTCGCTGTCTTGGACGGGCTCAAGCATTGAGCGGTTGTTGCGCCGCTTGGCCGGTTTCCCCTCCCGGTCATCCCCTTATACGAGACCAGGTTGATCGCTTCACCTTTGCCATCATTGCGATGGCGGGCGAGGCGCGGCCAAAAGCGATCCAGGCCGAGGCTGCGGCGATTGTCTGGAGCGCCACACCGGCTTTTGCTGCCTGGCGACGGCGATGAGTGTGAACCGGCCGGCCGGATTCCTGGCGGCAGGCGCATAACTAGGAGAGTACGCCGTACCTCTTGAACCACGCCTCCATCTGCTTCCAGGCATCCTCCGCGGCCTCCTGGCGGTAGCTCGGCCGGTAATCGGCGTGGAAGGCGTGGGGTGCGGCGGGATAAATCTTGAATTCGGCGGTCTTGCCAGCGGCCTTGAGCGCGGCTTTCATCTCCTCCACCTGTGCAACTGGGATGCCCTGATCCGCCTCGCCGTAAAGCCCGAGCACGGGCGCCTTCATTTCGGGCGCAAGCTCTATCGGGCTCTTGGGCCAGCCGGGGTTTGGCGGGCTTTTCGGGTCTACGAGCGAGCCGTAGAATGCGACACCGGCCTTGAGCGCGGGGTTATGGGCGGCGTAGACCCAGACGCTCCGGCCGCCCCGGCAGAAGCCTACCATGCCGAGCCGCGCTGTATCGCCGCCTTGGCCCTTGGCCCAGGCGACGCCCGCGTCGAGGTCGGAGACAAGCTCGGCGTCGGGCTTCTTGTTCACGATGGGCATGATCCCCTTGAAGTCCGTGAGCTTCGTCAAATCCACGCCTGAGCGGAAATAATAGTCCGGCGCCACCGCGAACGCGCCGAGCTTGGCCAGCCGCCGCGCCACGTCCTTGATGTATTCGTGCAGACCGAAAATCTCCATGCCCACCAGCACGACGGGCGGGTTGGCCACACCTTTGGGCCGCGCGAAATAGGCCGGCATCTTCGCAGTCCCGCTTGCGATTGCCGCATCGCCCGTATCGAGCCCGGCCGCATCGGTGTGGACGGCTTCCGCGCGCACTTCGCCTGCCGCGATGGTGTAGCCTGCGGCCGTCGCCGCGGCGGCGGTCAAGAAGCCGCGCCGCGAGAACGGGGCAGCCTTGGTCATGCCGGCAATATCGCTCGTAAGCGTCGCATCTTGGGGCATCGTCCTCTCCGGGATTGGCGGTTCGTTTTGCACTTAAGCTGGCGTGCCAGCGGCGGAGAGGCAAGGGGAGCCCCGCCCCGGTTCCTGGGCGGGGCCTGATCCGGCCTATAGCAGGCCTTCGCGGCCCTTCATCCAGAGCGCAAGTTCGGTCTCCAGCAGCGCCACGTGCTCCATTTCCTCGGCGGCAAGCTCGCGGTAAAGCTGGTGCTCGACCGATCCGGCCGGGGTCTCATGCACGCGCTCGTTGAAGAACGCGGCCGCGCGCTGCTCGAACGCAATCGCGGCGTTGAACAAGGTGGCCGGTTCTTCGATCCTGCCATCGATGCCGGCCCTGACGGCGGCCAGATCCGGGCGGAAGCCTTCGTGCGAGCCGGGAACGCCCAGATGGTAGCGGTGGGACAAGGTCTCCATATGCTCGCGTTCCATCGCGGCAAGCCGGCCGAACAGGTCCTTGAGCGCGGGGTCTTCCGATTGCTGGGACGCCTTGGCATAGAACTCCAGGCCGCCCAGCTCGATTTCGAAGGCGGTGCGAATGGCCTGTATCCCAGCCACATCGCCAATCCCTTCGCGGTGGAGCGCTTCGAGTGTGCCGCCGCAATAGGGGCACATGCCGTAAGGGTAGGCGAAGCCTTCGCTCACCTTGCCGCATTGCTCGCAGCGCCATTCCAGCTCGGCGCCGGCGCAGCAGATGTAGGCCTCGCGGCCTTCGACTGGCTGATGGCATTTCGGGCAGAGGGCAGGGGCGTCTGGATCGAATTTCGCCACGGGCTTGCCAAGCTCGAAGGCATCGGCGGCACCCTTGGTGACAGGCCAGGCGGCCTTGCCGCTCTGCAGCCATCCCGCGATTGCCTTGGCGGCGCAGCGGCCGGCACTCATGGCGAGAATGACGGTCGCGCCGCCGGAAACGATATCGCCGCCGGCGAAGACGCCCGGCAGATTGGTTGCCAGCGTCTCGTCGTCCGCGACGATGTTGCCCCAGCGGTTAAGGCGCTAGGCCCGGCGCCGACTGGCCGATGATCGGGTTCGCCTTGGTGCCGAGCGCGTAGATCACGGTGTCGCAATCCAGCTCGACGAACTCGTCGAGGGGCACCGGCTGGCGGCGTCCGCGCGCGTCGGGCTCGCCCAGCTCCATTTTCTGCACCTTGATGCCGCGCACGTCGCCTGTCGTCGTTGATGAGGATTTCGACCGGGCCATGCAGGAAGAAGAAATCGATGCCCTCTTCCTTGGCGTGGCGGATTTCCTCGATGCGTGCCGGCGCCTCGGCCTCCGAGCGGCGGTAGACGCAGCGCACCGAGCGCGCGCCCACCCGTTTTGCTACGCGCAGGCAGTCCATGGCCGTATTGCCGGCGCCGATCACGACGACGCTCTCGCCGAAGCTGACAGGCGTGTCCTGATAGGGGAAGCGGTCGCCGCCCATCAGGTTGATGCGGGTCAGGAATTCGTTCGCGGAATAGACGCGGCCCGCGAATTCGCCGGGAATCCCCAAGAACGCCGGCGCGCCAGCACCCGCCGCCACGAACACGGCGTCGAAGCCCCGGCCGTTCATGAGTTGATCGATGGTGAAGGTCTTGCCGACAACCTTGTTGGTCTCGAACTTGACGCCATAATCCTTCAGGCGCTGGATTTCGCGGGCGATAATGTCGCGCGGCAGGCGGAAGGCCGGGATGCCGTATTGCAGCACGCCGCCAAGCACATGCAGCGCCTCGTAGACCGTAACGTCGGCCCCGTAGCGGACCAGGTCGGCGGCGGCGGCGAGCCCAGCCGGACCGGAGCCCGCAATCGCCACCTTGCCGAGCTTGTGCTCGATAACGGGCGGCTTGGCCTTGGGCGGGCGGGCGTTGTCGCCAACGAAGCGTTCGAGCCGGCCGATGGCAACGGCCTCGTAGGTCTTATGCTTCACGACGATGCACTGCGCCTCGCACTGCGTCTCCTGCGGACAGACGCGGCCGCAAATCGAGGGGAAGATGCTCGAACTCGTAGATCGTCTCCAGCGCGGCGTCGATGTCGTTCAGGAGAAGCTGCCGGATGAAGGTGGGGATGTCGATGCCGACCGGGCAGCCGGCGATGCAGGTGGGCTTTTTGCACTGGATGCAGCGCTCGGCTTCGCGCAAGGCATCGGCTATCGAGTAGCCGAGGTTGACCTCCTTGAAGTTGGCGGCGCGCTCGGCGGCGTTGCGCTCGGGCATCGGCACCTGATGCGGCTCGACCGCCGAGAACTTCTTGTAGGTTCGCTTGCCATCGACCACGAGCGTCTTCTCAAGATTGCAGATGTGGTTGAAGCGCTCGTTGGCCTGGCCCTCTTCCGTCTTGAAGCGCTTCTGGCGGGCGTGCAGCTCTTTGAAGTCGACCAGATGGCCGTCGAAATCGGGGCCGTCGACGCAGGCGAATTTCACCTCGCCGCCGACCGTGACGCGGCAGGAGCCGCACATGCCGGTGCCGTCGACCATGATGGTGTTGAGCGAGACGAGCGTCTTCACGCCCGAGGGGCGCGTGGTCTCGACGCAAGCGTGCATCATCGGCAGCGGGCCGATGGCAATGGCGAGATCGGGTCTGTCACGCTCGATGACTTGCTGCAAGGCGGCGGTGACGAGCCCCTGCTGGCCGTAGCTGCCGTCGTCGGTGCAGATGATAAGTTCGTCGGCGTAGTTGCGGAACTTGTCCTCCCAGAACACCAGATCCTTGGAGCGGAACCCCATGATAGCCGTGGTGCGGTTGCCGGCTTCCTTGAACGCGCGGAGCTGCGGGTAAACGGGGGCCACGCCCAGGCCGCCGCCAACCAGCACGACATGGCCCGCATTCGATACGTGTTGCGGCAAGCCAAGCGGCCCCACGAAATCGGCAACCGTGTCGCCAGTGCGGTATTTGTCGCGCATTTCGCGCGTGGTCTTGCCGAGCGCCTGCACGACAATCGTGACCGTGCCGCGCTCCCGGTCGTAGTCGGCGACCGTCAGCGGTATACGCTCGCCGCCCTCGTAAAGGCGGATCATGACGAAGTGGCCGGGCTCTGCTGCCTGCGCCACGTCTGGGGCGTGGACCTCCCATAAAAAGGTCACATCCGAAAAAGCTTCGCAGCGCACAATCGGATACATTCTTTCCCCTCTCCGTCCTGTACAAACCAAAGTGTTTTGAACCAGATTCCCCGCGCGCCTTCTCTCTGCCGAAGGCTTGCAAACCGCCATTTCCCCGTCTTTTTTGGCTGGCGCTTTCTGACAGCAGGCCGCAAGCGCGCGGGCTCGATCCTCAGCTATTAAGCAATTTTTACGCCGAGTAAGTACATAGCGTCGTTTGGCCGCAAGCGCTACCGTAACCATTGGACTGCGTTGGAATTTTGACGGCATTGCCCAGTCCGGGCGGCATTCCGCGTGTCGTGGCTAGCATGCCATTGGTGACGGCGATATGCAGGCAAGCGGACAAGAATGACGGCTTTGGCATAAGCGCGACACGATGTGGCAGAAGGTGTGCCATCGCGACCGGGTCAAGTTTCACCCCATTGTTCGTCATCGCGAGTTTCGCATTGGCCGGGGCCGCCGGCCTTACTGGATGAAACTGCAAAGACCCCCTCACCCCAGCCCTGTCCCGGCAAGCTCGCCTTGGCGAGCTTGCCGCTCTTGGTGGCCGCATCCGCAAGCGGATACGGCTGGGAGAGGGGGAAGGCTGTGACCGTTGAGAGGGCGTCCCCTCGCCCCAACGGGGAGAGGGACAGGGTGAGGGGGTCTTGCGACACCGGTTTCTTCCTCGCGGCGATGGATAGGGCCGATGAGCGTTCAAGACTTGCGACCGCTGGCGTTATTGCCGCGTTGGGCAGACGGGTGCTAGGTTCCGGCCCATGCTCGATGACGCCGGGAATTTCACAGAAGCGGGCCAGCGATTGCAGCCCATCCGGCTCGGCGGTGTGACGCTCAAGAGCCCGGTCATCCTTGCGCCGATGTCCGGCGTCAGCGACAGGCCGTTCCGCCGCATGGTCCGGAAATTCGGCGCGGAGCTGGTTGTGACCGAGATGCTCGCCAGCAAGGCGGTGGTCCGCGAGCACAGGAAAACGCTCCGCATGTCGGAGCGGGAGGCGGACGAGGGCCTGCTGGCGGTGCAACTGGCGGGCCGCGACCCCGAAATCATGGCCGAAGCCGCCCGTCTGGCGGAGGATCGCGGCGCGGACATTATCGACCTGAATTTCGGCTGTCCGGTGAAGAAGGTGGTCAAGGACCAGGTGGGCGCGGCGCTGATGCGCGACGAGGTTCACGCGGCGAAGATATTCGAAGCGGTGGTGAGGGCGGTCAAGCTGCCAGTGACGCTCAAGATGCGGAAGGGCTGGAGCCCGGACCAGCTCAACGCGCCGCGCCTGGCGAAGATCGCGGAAAGTAGCGGAATCGCCATGGTCACGGTGCATGGCCGCACGCGCTGCCAGCTCTACGGCGGCGAGGCGGACTGGGGCTTTGTGGGCCAAGTCAAGGACGCGGTTTCCATTCCCGTCGTGGTGAACGGCGATATTCGCGGCGGTGCCGATGCGGCGCGGGCGCTGGCGGCGTCCGGGGCGGATGGCGTCATGATCGGGCGCGGGGCATATGGGCGGCCGTGGATTGTAGCACGGGTGGCGGCGTTTCTGCGCGGGGGCGCCACGCCGGCCGGGCCGGAGTTGCGCGTGCAACTCGAAACGGTCGCGGAGCATTTCGAAGCGATGCTGGCCTATTACGGCGAGCACGCAGGCGTGCGGATCGCTCGGAAGCATCTCGGCTGGTACAGCGAGGGGCTGCCCGGCGCGGCGGCGTTTCGCGGGGCGGTGAACGGGGCCGGGGAGGCGGCAACGGTGCGCGGGTTGATCGCTGAGTTCTGGGGGCGGATGGTGTAGGCGCCGGGCGGAAGCGGCGTCAGCGCGCTCCGGCTCAATTCGTCCACTGCCCAGGGGTAGCGGCGGTCTTGGGATGGGCTACATCGGCGGGCACCACATGGACAACGCTGTAGCCGCTCGCCTTGAGCTGCCGGAAAAGCAAGGGTAGGGCGCGCGCCGTCCTCTCATGGATGTCGTGCAGCAAGAGGATGCCTTTCTTGTTGCGTTGCAGGCGCTGCATCGCAAGGCCCGCGACCTGCTCCGGTGACAGGCGGTCCCAATCGCTGGCGTGGATGTCGGTGCTCCAGACGGTCAGGCCGAGCTTAAGCGCGAGCGTGTCCTGGGCCGCCTTGGGCTCCAGGTAGGGGAAGCGGAAGAAGGGCGCCGCGAACGGTCCGCCCAGCACCTTGTTGACCGATGCGATTCCGCCGGAAATCTCCCGTGCCGCGGCATCGGCTGGAAGGCGGTTGAGATAGGGGTGATGCTCCGTATGGGTGCCGATGGTGTGGCCTTCGTGGAATTCGCGGCGCAAAAGCGCGGGATGCGCCCTGGCCATCTCGCCGACCACGAAGAAGGTTGCCTTCACGCATTCGGCGGCGAGTGCGTCGAGAACCTTGGGTGTGCTTGGGGGAATTGGCCCGTCGTCGAAGGTCAGCACCACCTCGTGGTCCTCAAGGGGAAGGGTCTCGTCGTATTCCATGAGGCCCAGCTTGTGGTGCTGGGCAGGATCGAGCGCGATTTCGCGGGCCGTGCCAAGCGCCTCCGGCCTCCCTGGGCAGGTTCCGGCCTGACTTGCGCCAACAAAGCTGAGGGCTGCGAGCGCTGCGCTCGCGACGATGCGGAAAATCATGGGGGTCCCGGTAGATTGGCGGTAGGTTGTACCTGGCGGTGCCACCTTAACGGTAATCGCCGCCCACGCGTCAATGAAAAGTTGACGGCGGGTAACAGCCATTCGCGCCGCGTTTGACAGCTCAAGCGGACTCTGCTTAGTGGCGTTTGTTCAGCTTTGGATTGGGAACAGAATGCGCCAGACTTGGCTTTTGCATCGTGCAGGCCCGCTTGCGGGTCTAATCCTGGCTCTTGCCGCCGCGGGCTGCGGTTCGTCCGCACCAGGGCTCAGGGAGGGCATGGACGGCGCCTTCATCCGGGCCGCCGCGACCTGGGACCTCAATCACGACGGCAACGTCACTTGCGACGAGTGGAAGCAATACGTGGCGAACCTCTTCAAGGAGTTCGACACCAACCGCGACGGCAAGCTGACGCCGAACGAGTTCGACCGGCTTGCGAAGGCCGACCGCCTGTTCCTGATGGCGAACATGGAATACTACGATCCCGGCCATAAAGGCTTTGTGACGGTGGACGACTTCACCAGCCGTCCCAACCCGGCCTTCGAGCAGCTCGACGCGGATCATACCTGCGTGATTAAGACGTATCAGCTCCGGGCCGCGATCACGGATGCCCCGAAGCAGGACAATCCGGGCGCGCCCAAAGCCAGCGGCAGCTCGTCGCCGGGCGCCCGCCATTGATGCCACGGGCAGCCACCCGGCTCGTGGATCATAGGTCCGGCTTCAGCACCATAAGGTAGAATATGGCGAGCACGGCGATGAAGGCGGGCCAGCCCAGCAGGAACCAGTAGCGCAGGAAGCGGAAATACCGCTCGGGCAGCGGCGTCCCTGTGGCTGCGCTCGCCCGGCCCATGGCCCGAAGCTCGATCTGTAGCCAGACCACGGGCAGCCAGCACACGCCAACCAGAACGTAGAGTGCGAAGGTGAGCGCGATCCACCCCGTTGTGAGTGGCAGCCCGGCCTGCCAGGCCATGGCGATGCCGGTCACGGGCTGAACGATGACGGCGGGCGTGGTGAACAGCCAGTCCGCGAGCACGACGGAGCTGCCCACCGCCGCGATCACGCGCGCATCGCGCGAGCGGAAGGCGAGAAAGCCGTGAAACGCCGTGCCGAGCCCGGTCCCGAACAGCAGCATCGCGCTGAGAATGTGGATGTATTTGAGCAGCAGATAGCTCATGCCGTCCCCGAAAGGTTCTTCCAGCTTGTCCTTTGCTGCTTTCTTTTAAGTAAGTCCAGCCCAGAAATGGGTCTGGCTAGGATCGGCCGAGCGCAACGCCACCGTCATCGCGAGTTTCGCACCGGCCGGCGCGGCCGGCCCTACTGGATGAAATTGGTTGTGCGGCGCAATGACGCGGCGGAAGGCAAAATGCCTGCCTAAGTATTTGACGATTTCACGTTGACGCCCCAGGCGAACGCAACGCGGGGCAGCGAGACGCCGCCGAAACGCTCCGGCACGGTCGTCATCTCGACGCCTCCAAGCGCGTCGTAGAAGGCGCAGGCGTGCTCGTTGTCCTTCAGCGCCCAGACCACGAGGCGATCGTAGCCGGCCTGCTTCAGCTCCTGCTTGGTGGCGGTGAAAAGCCGCCGGCCGAGGCCGATTCCCTGGAAAATGGGTGCCACATAAAGCTCGAAAATCTCGCCTGCGGGCCAGGGCCAGCTTCCCCTCGCCTCTCCCCAGGCCGCATAGCCCTGTGGAACGCCGTCGAAAACCAGGAGGGCAATTCTTGAGCCGCGCTGCACCTGACGCTCCCACCAGAGCGGACCGCGCCGGGCGATCATGCGCTCAAGATAAAGATGAGGGATCAGCCCTTGGTAGGTTGAGCGCCACGCAGCATCGTGAATGTCCGCAATCGCGTTGGCGTCGGACGGCACAGCCTGCCTGAAAGTGACAAGATCGGCTCCCATACACCAAGCTTACATCCACATTATGAACGAAGCGAGAGGCTGAAAGCCTCCTTGATGAAATTTAATGCAACAATTCAGTAAGAATCTGGATCGTCTTCGTTGCCCGGCCTTTTCAAGAGGCGGCCCAGCACTTGCGCAACCAGCTTTCCATCGTCCTCGCCCAGGCACGACAGGACCGCACGGTCTGCGCGGCGCACGGAAGGCTTGATCGTATCGAGCAACTCGCGTCCCTGCGCGGAAAGCGTCACGGCATAGGTGCGCCCATCCTGCATCGTCCGCGACCGTTCGATGATACCGCGCCGTAAAAGCCGCTGCACGACATCGGCCAGCGTCGACCGGTCGATGCCGGTCAGTCTTACAAGATCGGTCTGGCTGAGCCCTTCATGCTGGGCCACGGTGGAGAGCACCGCGAACTGCCGCGCGGTGAGATCGAAATCCCGTGTCTCGATGGCGAAGATTTCCGACGCCCTCTGACTTGCGCGGTGCAAAAGATGGATCATTGAACGGTCTATCGCATCCGAGCGCGAACTCGCGGTCTTTTTCCGCTTTTTCCCCGCCCGGCCTACCGTTTCTTTCGAGGTTAGCATAATCATCCGGCTGCTAGCTTGAAGCTTCGTCCATTAGTTAGAACGGATCCGCCGGCCCTCATGTTCCATAGCTTGTGGCAAGATATAAAATAAAGTGAAAGACTTAGGTGGACGACGCTTCCGGTTTTTCCGATGATACGTCCGGGATCTGATATTTCATAATCAAGGAAATTTGAGCCGCCATGAATATGATGCTTAGCGGCATCACACCAAATGACTTGAACGCGACCCAGGTCGCTTCCGGGTAATTTCTCCACACCGCTTCGTTCAGAACTGCGAGCGAAAGGAAGAAGCCGATCCAGCGCTGCGTGAGGATGCGCCAGCCCTCGTCCCGCATCTGCAAGGCCTCGCTGAGCAGGAGTTTCAGCAACAGCTTGCCGAAATACAGCCCGCCCCCAAGGGCGCAGGCGAACATTAGATAGAGGATGGTCGGTTTGATATAGATGAAGGTCGGATTGCGCAGATAGATGGTCAGGCCTCCGAAGATCCCCACAAAGATTCCCGTTACCATCGGCATAAGCGGTATGCGCTTCAGGATAACGCGGCTGGCGATCAGCGACACTGCGGTCGCGATCATGAGGGCGGTGGTCGCATAGACGATGCGCTTGATGTCCGTGGCGCCCGCTTCCAGGACATCGCTCTTGGCCCAGGCGTAGGTGCCGAAAAATACGGCGAGCGGCCCCATGTCGAGCGCAAACTTGAGCATGGGACCGGCTTTCTTGCCGCCGCTACTTTTCTGCTCCATTGGAATTCCTTTCAACTTACTTCGAATCCGATTGCATGCTTCCCCGGCTGTCATCCCGGAAGGATGCTTGCGCCCTATCCGGGATCGTAACAGGCACCGGCATTTTCAACGATCCCGGATAATGCCTTCGGCATTTCCGGGATGACGCTCCCGAGCGAACTTTCACACCCGCCGCATATGGGGCAGGACTTCCCACGGGCGTACTTGTATTATGCCACGCCCGCGATAGCTCGCGCGAAATCCTGCGCCTGGAACGCCTGTAGGTCGGCCGCGCTCTCGCCCACGCCGATGGCGTGCACAGGCAGCGCATATTTGCTCGATATGGCGACCAGGATGCCACCGCGCGCGGTGCCGTCGAGCTTGGTCATCACGAGGCCGTTCACGCCGGCAACCTTGCCGAAAATCTCGACCTGCGACAAGGCGTTCTGCCCCGTGGTCGCGTCGAGCGTCAGTACGACCGAATGCGGCGCGGTGCTATCGATCTTCTTGATAACGCGGATGACTTTTTCAAGCTCCGCCATCAGCCCGGCCTTATTCTGCAGGCGGCCGGCCGTGTCGATGAAGAGCACGTCGTAGCCTTCGTCCTTGGCGCGGCGGCAGGCATCGAAAGCCAGTCCCGCGGCATCCGCGCCTTGCTCGCCCGATACCACCGCGGCGCCCGTGCGCTCGCCCCAGATCTTGAGCTGTTCGATGGCCGCTGCCCGGAATGTGTCGCCTGCAGCCAGCATCACCCTCAACCCCTGCTTGGTGAACTGACTTGCATATTTGCCGATTGTCGTGGTCTTGCCGGTGCCGTTCACGCCTACCATCAGCACGACGTGCGGCTTGCTGGCGGCGGCGATCTCAAGCGGCCGGGCCACGGGCGCAAGCACCCGCTCGACCTCCTGCGCCAGGATCGCGCGGACTTCCTCCGAGGTTATATCGCTATTGTAGCGGGACTTCTTGAGCGCGGCCGTGACGCTTGCCGCCACGTCGAGGCCGAGGTCGGCCTGGATGAGCAGGTCTTCGAGTTCTTCCAGCGTCTCGTCGTCGAGCTTGCGCTTGGTGAAAACGCTCGTAATGCCTTCGGTGAGGCGCGAAGACGTGCGGGTCAGGCCCTGCTTGAGGCGCTGAAACCAGCCAAGCTTCTTGCCTTCCTTTTCGCCTTCCGGGGCCTTCCCGCCCTCCGGGGGCATTTCGGCTTCTGGAGCCTTCCCAGCTTCCGGGGCCATTTCGGATTCAGCCGGAACGGGCACGGCGGGTGTCTGGAACGCCTGAACTTGCCCGGCGGGAACCGGCACCGGGGTCTGCACTGCGGGTGCGGCCGGCTGCTGCAACGCCTGGACTTGTTCCGCGGGTGCAGGCACGGGCACGGGCGCCGGGACTTGCGCGGCCGGTATACTTTCGGTGGGCTTCTCGTCAACGGCGGGAGCGGGGGAGGGCGTCTTGCTCCCCCCGAACATCCGGCCGAACAGGCTGCGCTTTTCAGGTTCACTCATGGGCGAGACGCTGGCCGATCAGGCGGCTGTTTGCAAGCCCTGTCGCGCGTGCCCGCACGATTGCGCCCTGGTTTGCGTGCCAGCCTTCGATCTCCATTTCGGTGAAGCCCGGCGTGCGGCCAAGGCTCTCGCGCTCCATCAGAACGTCGAACACCTTATTCTGCTGGTCCTCAAGGTGAGTGGTGAGGCGTTCGGATGCCTTGCCACGTAGCCTTGCGGCGCGCTCCTTGACGAGCCGGCGGTCGAGCTGGGGCATGCGCGCGGCGGGGGTCTTGGACCGCGCCGAGAAGGGGAAGATGTGCATGAAGCTCAAGCCGCACTCGTCGGCAAGCCGAAGCGTGTTGGCGAACATGGCCTCGTCCTCGGTCGGGAAGCCCGCGATCAGGTCCGCGCCGAACACCATGCCGGGCCGGAGTTCGCGCATGGTCTGGCAGAACTCGATGGCGTCCTCGCGCGAGTGCCGCCGCTTCATGCGCTTCAGGATGAGGTTGTCGCCCGATTGTAGCGAGAGGTGCAGATGCGGCATCAGCCGCTCTTCCTCGGCGAAGGCGGCGATCAGGGCGGGGTCCGCCTCGATGGTATCGATTGAGGAAAGCCGTAAGCGCGGCAACTCCGGCACCAACTGTAGGATTGTGCGCACGAGCCGGCCGAGCGTCATGCCGCCGGGAAGGTCCGCGCCGTAGGAGGTGAGATCGACGCCGGTCAGCACTACCTCGCGGTAGCCCTCTTCGGCGAGCTTGCGCACCTGCCGCACGGTGTCGCCCGCGGGCACAGAGCGCGACGGCCCGCGTCCGTAAGGGATCACGCAGAAGGTGCAGCGATGGTCGCAGCCGTTTTGCACCTCGACATAGGCGCGCGCCCGGCCGCCGAAGCCTGCCACCATGTGCTGTGCGGTTTCCCGAACCGAAGCGATGTCGTTCACCTTGACGCGCGCGAGCGAGCCGCCTGCGATATCGAGGAAGGTTGCGGCGCTGGTCTTCTCAGCGTTGCCGATCACATAATCGGCCTCAATCATCTCCGCGAAAGTGCCGGGCTCGATCTGCGCCGCGCAGCCGGTGACGACGATCTTGGCGCCGGGCCGCTCGCGGCGCGCCTTGCGGATCGCCTGCCGGGCCTGACGCACCGCTTCGGCTGTAACCGCGCAGGTGTTGACGATCACCACGCTCTCAAGCCCCGCCTCCTCGGCAAGCTTCTTCGCCACCTCGCTCTCGAAGGTGTTCAGCCGGCAGCCGAATGAGATGACCTCGACGCTCATGGCTGCCGCACCACCCGCGCCAGATGTCCGCCTGCATCGAAGTGCAGTTCGCCCTCGAACTCGAACTCGGTTGGACCGGTCATGAGAATGTGGCCGTCAGCCTCGCGCCATTCGATGAACAGCGTGCCACCGGGAAGCTCGACGCGGACGCGCCGGCCGGTGCGCCCGGTCCGCGCGGCCGAAATGGCTGTGGCGCAAGCCGCGGTCCCGCAGGCGCGCGTGATGCCCGTGCCGCGCTCCCAGACGCGCAGCTTGATGCAGGAGGGGAAGTCCCCCCTCACTCTGTCTCTCTCCAAGCAAGCTCGCCTCGGCGAGCTTGCCACTTCTGTTGCCGCACCCGCGAGCGGGTGCGGACGGGGAGAGAGGACGCCTGAACTATCCTCTTCCCCTAGTGAGAAGGCCGCAGCCAACTCCCTCTCCCCTCGCACGCGCTTGCCGGTGCGGGAGAGCGCTCGCCAGGCGAGTTCGCCGGGGGGCAGTGTCGCAGCACGACCTCAGCCAGCGAGATATTCGCGCGCTCGGGGAACAGCGGATGGTGCTCCAGCGCGTAACCGAAGGACGCGAGGTCGTAGCTATCGGCATTCTTGACCCAGAAAATGCAATGCGGATTGCCAACATTCACCACGCTTGGGCCGGCGAGCACGCGGCCATCGGGCAGCGCATGGGTGAGATCGATGGCGCGCGTATCCTCGAAGGCGCGCGACAGCGGGATGCGGTCCCATTCGAAGCGGGGCGCGCCCATATCGACGGTGACGAGCCCGCCCGCCCCGGCCTCGGCTTCAAGAAGGCCGGCGCGGGTTTCGATGGTAAGCCGGTTCCTGCCAAGTTCGGGCTGCAGCAGCGCGCCAACGCAGCGGCTGGCGTTGCCGCAGGCGCTCACTTCCGAGCCGTCGGCATTCAAGATGCGCATGAACGCATCGGCGGCGTCCGAGCGCTCCAGCACGATGACCTGGTCGCAGCCCGCTCCTGTGGTGCGGCTCGCAATCGCGCCGGCTGCGGCCGCGGTCAGCCGCAAGGGCTCGGCGCGGGCATCGATGATGACGAAATCGTTGCCGAGGCCGTTCATCTTCTTGAAAGGGATGTGCCGCAGCTCCATGTCCGCGCGTTGCCTTGCCCTAAGGGGAAACAGATGTGTCCTATATAGCCGTGGGGCTGCCGGTTTGCAAAGAATGGTGCGGCTTTCCCGGCACGGCTATGGCCCGCGCGCAACGTTAAGCACTGCCAAAGGTCTGCCGCGATGTGGCGGGCGCGAAGCCGGAGGTCCCCCGCCCCTATTCCTTGGCGATGGGGCCGTCCTTGGAGACTTCCTGGTTCTTGTGCTCCTCCTGCCAGCGCCGCATCGCTTCCAGGAGGACGACGTCGTGCATGATGCTGTCGATCCGCTTCTGGCGCGCGTGTTCTCTCTCGCGGGGGTCCTCGTCCGTCACGAATCTGCGCCACAACCGGTCCATGGCCCGCCGCACGTGCCGGCAGGGGGCGCAACTCACATTTCTTCGGTTTGGGCGCGGACTCAACAGGGTCATACTCAGCGTCACCGTGGCCATTCGCACAAGTATATATGGAACGGCACCCCCGGTTCAATCAAGATTTTGGGGGCGTAGTAAACATGAACCACGAAATGTAGATTATTTCGCAAATCGAAAAGATGGTTGCCGCTTATGCGTTTAAAATTCGCTGCTTTCACGGCAAGCGGTACAACCTAAGCTTGCCGCGGTGCGATTTCAGCTTCGCAGCTCGGCGCCAGTGGCTTTTTTCACCTGCGCGACAACCTTCGCGGCGATGGCCTCGATTTCAGCATCCGTTAAGGTGCGATCCGCCGGCGTGAGCGTGATTTCGAGGGCGAGCGACTTCTTGCCCTCAGGCACGCCCTGTCCCTGGAACACGTCGAAGACGCTGATGCGGGAGATGAGGCTCCTCTCGGCGCCTTCCGCAGCCCGCATCAGGGCGGCGGCCTCCACGGCGTTGTCCACGATGAAGGCGAAGTCGCGCCGGACGGGTTGGAAATCGCTGGCCACCAGCGCGCCCTTGGCCGTTCCCTTCCGGCGCGAGGCGGGAATCCGGTCGAGGAACACCTCGAACACGGCGGCGGGGCCTTTGATATCCAGCGCCTTCAGGGTTTCGGGATGCAGCTCGCCGAAATGGGCAAGCACGGTCTTGGGGCCGAGCTGGAGCGTGCCCGAGCGGCCTGGGTGATACCAGGCCGGCGCGTTGCGGGCGGTTTGCAGCTTGGCCACATCGAGTCCGAGCCCGGCCAGCACGGAGAGCGCATCGGCCTTTGCGTCGAACACATCCGCCGCCTTGGCCGCGCCGTCCCAATGACGCCCGCCGCCGGTCAGCCGTGCGGTGCCCGTGCGGACGCCGCCCGCGACGTTGCTCTGATCCTCTGGGTTCTCGCCGCGGAAGATTCTGGCCAACCTCGAACAGCGCGGCATCCTCAAAGCCGCGGTTCGCATTGGCACGTGCCGCTGAGATGAGGCCCGGAAGCAGGCTCGGCCGCATGTCGGTCATTTCGCTCGATATGGGATTGGCGAGCCGGAGCGTGGCCGCGCCTCCGCCGAAAGCCCGCGCCTGGGCCTCCGCCACGAAGGACCAGGTGACGGCCTCGACGAGACCACGGGCCGCAAGCACGCGGCGGGCGCCCAGAACGCGCTTCTGGCCCGGCGTCAGCACTGCCCTGCCCACGCCTGCCACGCGCGGCAGCGGCGTCGACGGAATGCGATCCGCCCCCGACAAGCGCACAACCTCCTCCACGAGGTCGGCGGCGCCATGGATATCGGGCCGCCAGGAGGGCGCCGTGACGCTGAGCACGGGCGCCTTGCCGTCCACCTTGAAGCCGAGCTTTTTGAGCGTGGACACGGTTTCCGCCGGCGTGAACTTGGCGCCCGAGAGCTTTTGAACCCGCGCCGGATCGAAACGGATCGCGGGCCGGCCATCGGGCTCGCGGCCGGCAACGATGGCGTAGCTGGGCTCGCCGCCGCAGAATTCGAGGATCATCTGCGTGGCGAGCTTGAGGCCCAGCATCTCCGATTTGGGATCGATGCCGCGCTCGAAGCGGTAGCGCGCGTCGGAGTTGATGCCGGTCTTGCGGCCGGTCGCGGCGGTGCGCAGCGGATCGAAAAAGGCGCTTTCGATGAAAATCGCTGTGGTTGCTTCCGTGGCGCCGGTCGTCTCGCCGCCCATGACGCCGCCAAGCCCAAGCACGCGCGCCTTATCCGCGATCACGCACATGGTCTCGTCCACCTCGTAGGTCTTGCCGTCGAGCGCAGCGAAGCTCTCGCCGTCCTTGCCGAGCCTCGCCATGATGGGAGCTTGGAGCTTGTCCGCGTCGTAGACGTGCAGCGGCCGCGCGAAGCCGATGGAGATGTAATTCGTCACGTCGACGGCGGCGTTGATGGGCCTGAGCCCAATCGCGCGCAGGCGGCGCTGCATCCAGTCGGGCGAGGCTCTGTTCGTCAGCCCGCGAATAACCCGGCCCGCGAACACCGGGCAGGCATTCTCGGAGCCCTTGGGGAATTGCAGCTCGATCGGGATGGGGCAATCGAACTCGCCTTTGCCCGTGTAGCCCTCGCTGGCGTTCCGCAGCGTGCCGAGCCCAGCCGCCGCCAAGTCGCGGGCGATGCCGCGCACGCCAAGGCAGTCGGGCCGGTTCGGCGTGATGGCCACGTCGATCACCGGATCGTGCAGACCCATGACGTCCACGAAGCGCTGCCCGACCTTGTCCGGCCATGCTCTCCGGCAACTCGATGATGCCGCTGTGCTCGGTGGACAGCTCAAGCTCGCGCTCCGAGCACATCATGCCGGCGGAATCGACGCCGCGAATGGCGGCCTTGCCGAGCGTCACGTTGAGGCCGGGCACGTGCACGCCGGGGCCTGCGAACACGCCGATGAGCCCCTTGCGGGCGTTGGGCGCGCCGCACACGACCTGCACCGCGCCTCAGCCGGCATCGACCTTAAGCACTTGCAGCTTGTCCGCGTTCGGATGCGGGGCCGCTTCGAGCACGCGCGCGACGACGAAATCCTTGAGCTTCGCGGCCGGGTCCTCGATGCCTTCGACCTCAAGGCCGATCAGCGTCAGTTTCGCCGCGATCTCGTCGAGGGAGGCATCGGTTTGCAAATGGTCTTTGAGCCAGGAGAGCGTGAATTTCATGGGAGTGCCGGAGGAGGATGCGTTATTGACAATTTGTTGGGCAATGATTTGTCACGATCCTTGCGCCGAAGCAACCCCGCCCGAGGTGCTGGCTAGGCTGGCGGCGGTGAATATGAACCCGGCGGGCTTCATGGGGGCGGTTTTGCTTCTCCGCCTTCGCGCCTGGCGGCATCGGGCTGCCCATGCCGTGCTTCGCGCGGGACACCTCGCGATGCGTGCTGGATAGCTGGGGCGCTTTGCCGCCACGGACCATGGCTGGAGCGGGCAACCATCCGTCAGCGATAGAGTTTCCATCGCCAATGCCAAGTACCGTTCCCTATTGCAATGACGCTTAATAGACCAAGCGGCCCCGGATACGATCGAGTACTTCATCCGACTCCCAACCACGCTAACGCTTCTAAGCTGAACTTTTTTCTTTTTGGACACATACCCCGTTGATCCTGCGATGATATTTTTCGCAAGATGGGGTGTTTACTGGGTACGGTGGCCGGAGCGGGCCGGCTCGGCGCCGCCGATGACGGACACGCCAAGCAGGTCCAGCGCCTTCTGCTGCAAGAACGTTGGCCGGGTGGTCATCGCCAGCGCGTAGTTCGGGTTGGTCACGGCGACGGCCTCGTTGAGGCAGAGCGTGCCGAGATCGGCAATCAGCGTGTGGAAGCTGTGCACTGGCTGGCCGTCTTCAGTCCGCTTGCCGGCGTCCTTGGCCTTTGCCCGGTCCGAACGCGGCGCCTTGGCAACGGGGCTTGGGCGGGAGGCGAGCGCGGCCTCCTTGTCCTCGTCGTCGAACAGCATCGGCGCCAGCTCCCGGCGCATGTGCCATTCGACGTAGTAGGCCAGCATGCACAGCAGCACATGCGCCCGCACGCGTCGGCCAGCCAATGGTACATGGGACGGATCTCGAGATCCACGGTCTTCGAGCTCGCGGAACGCCCGCTCCACCTGGGCCAGGCTTTTGTAGGCGCTGACCGCGTCCTCCGGCCCCGATCGCCTCCTTGGGCAGGTTGGTGCGGATGACGTAAATGCCGTCGAGCCGGGCCTCGGCGGCGATCTCGTCCTCTTTCCGGCGGAAGCTGAAGCTGGCGTCTTCGATGGCGGGTCGAAGTGCTTGGCCATTTTATGTTTGCCGATCACCGCGCCCACCGCGATGCCGATTTTGTCCTTTCCGCGTAGGGGTTCGCGCTTGCGGTCCACGCCGCCTTGATACGGGCGAGGTTCTTCTCCGTGGCGTCCAGCAGTTCCCGGCGCTTGCGTGCGCGCTCCTCGGCCAGTCGCGGTTGCGGCAGACCACCAGCCGTTCGCCCGGAAAGTCGGGCGAGCTGATCTCGGCCATATCGCGCTCGTCGAACAGCGACAGCTGCAGCGGTCCGCCGTCCGCCGCCAGGGCTTGGATCGCCGGCGCGCGCAGGGCGGTGATCCAGTCCAGTCCGGCGGGCTCAAGCTCCTCGCGGATGCGCGCATCGGTGATCATGCCGCGATCGCCGACCAGCACCACCCGGTTCAGCTTGAAGCGCTGTTTCAGTTTGCTCGATCTGCGTGGCCACGGTCTTCGGATCGCCGGTGTTGCCCTCGAACACCTCGACCGCGACGGGGCAGCCATCGGCGGCGCAGAGAAGCCCGTAGACGATCTGCAGCTTGCCCTTCTTGCGGTCGCGGTTGTAGCCGAAGCGAGCCAGTTCGCAGCAGTGGCCCTCGACGTAGCTCGACGACACGTCGTAAAGCACCAGGCAGCCGCCCTTGAGATGCTTGCGGGCCAGCCTTTTCTCGACTTCAGCCTGACGGGCGAGTAGCCAATCGAGGGCTTCGTAAAGCTCCGGAGCCGCCACCGGCCCGAGCCCCAGAACCCTCCCCGTGCTGGTGCAAGCTGTTGGCTCATCTAGCATTCTCGCCGTGGCAAGCTTGGAGGCGGGTGCCACGATCCGGTTGACGATCATCGCCACAGCGAGGTCGCGCGGCCGGTTGCCTTCGGGGCCAAGAATCCGGTCGAGGCCAGTTCGACGGATCGCGCCCAGGATGGCGGCAACATGGCCGTGGGGCAGCGAGCGTGTAATGGTGAAAGGGTCTTGGCCCGGCGGCAGCGCCGTTCCGCCCTTGAGGACGATGCGCAGGCCCTCCACCTGCTCCACGGGCCAGGCGGTGAGGTTGAGTAGGGTGCGCTTCTTGATCTTGCCGCCGTCGCGATAGCTCTCGCGCAGCAGCACGGCCGGGGGAGAATCGCGGTTGGGGACGCTCTCGATGTACATGGTTAACGCATGCGCCGATTTGCAGCGCCCCGTCAATAGAAAACTACGCTTTTACATGGGTACGTTTCGGCGGCGATTCGGGCGCCTTCCGCGTAATTCCAATGCGGTAGGCGCTAGAAATGTAAAAAGTTCAGTCTAAGCAATCCGGCAGGCATACCGTTACTATACGCAGCAATTCAACACCGCTTTGCGGATGGCCATAAGATGGCAGCAGCCGAACGCAAACACAACCTGAGCGAGCAATTATCCACAACCTTGAGGCTAATTTCTAGCGTATTGCACAAGTATGCCGTGCGAGGGGGCGCGACAAGGTCCGCGCAAGCCTCTCCTGCAAACCATAGACGAACAAAGAAGCGCGGGCCGGGAAATCGCGGCGCGGGGTCTTGCGCGTGCGGATGTAGGGTTGTGTCATGAAATTCAGCTATGGTGGACATTCGTCAACAAGCCGCGCGGCGGGACGCCAGCGCCGCCGCCGGAAATACGAACCTTGGCATTCCCGCGCCGGCGCTTCACGGGCAAACGAGCTTCGATGCCGCATTCCATCTTATGCAGGCTTCTCCAGCATCGCCTTCTTCAATTTTAGATTAATCATAATAAGAGGCTATGCTTGGACGCTCGCGGCGAAAGTGGTTCAATCCTTGAAAATGGGGCCGCCCCGTGTACCGGCGACGCTCCCTTGGATGTAACCGAGAGGTCAAAGCGTATGTCTTACAAGGGATTGGTCTTCGCCGCCGCCGCCCTGGCGGCAACCGCGGTCTGGGCGCCAGCCAATGCCGACTACTACTATTCCGGCTACGATTACGGCAGCCGCACCTGGAATTCCGGCTACGGCAACATACGGCCCTCCTTCTGGGGCTACCCGGCCTTGCTGCTGCGCGGCGACCAGACCAAGGTGATCGCCACCGCGGATGAAGTCGAGGCGGCGCGCGAATATCGCGAATACGAGGAAAAGTACGCAGACGGCCGTTACTACGGCGGGGATTATGACGGGTATTCCGATGGGCCGGGCCTTCTGGGTTTGCCCGGCGCCTTGCTCAGCGGGCTGTTCGGCGCGGCCGATGGCGCCTTCAGGGGTGCGGCTTACGGCGCGGATTATTACAGCGGACCCGATTACGGCCGGGAATACTACGGCTCCGGTTCCTATGGCGCGCGAGGCTACGGTTACTACAGCTACTACGGCCGGCCGCGCTACGAGGCCGCTTACGACGGCCCGGACTATGACAGAAGGCCGCGCTACGACTCCGCTTACGACGGGCCGGGCTATTACAGCCGGCCGCGCTACGATCTTCCTTACGACGGCCCCCGCTACGGCAACGGGCCGCGTTACGGCTCCGCCTATTACGGCGAGCCGGGCGGCTATGGGGAAAGCTATCGCGGCGGCTACGGCGGCGGTTCGGGCCGCAGCTCTGGCTGGGGCGATTGAACCGGCACGAGCGGCGGGCGGCTTCCGATCAGGCTTGCCTGCACTCCAGGCGATAGTGGCGGCAGCTTCGCCCGCGCTTCGGGTTGTGCGCGTCCTTTTGCATGCATGATTGCAACAGCCGCGCGCAGCGCCCCGGGTCCACATGGCATCGCTCACGGTAGCGCCTGCAATTGCCCTGGCCCCGCTCGTTCATTACATCCTTGTCCAGGCAGGCCCGGCGCAGATCTTCGCAATCGTCTTGTGCCCGCAACACGATGCTGCGGGGCACGTTGTCTCCAATCGGGGTGAAGCATAATGGCTGAGCCCATGCAACACCCGCAACCGCCATTAAGATTGCCGGCACGATGGCTGCGAGGCTAACGGTTTTCATAGCTCAATTCCCAGAGCCCTTCGTCAAGCAACTTGACTAAAACTGTTAGCATTATACGCCGGATGCAGCCTAACGCACAGGTGCTGCTGCGACGAAGTTTGCTGTTTGTTCTAATTCCTAAGCATATCCCTCACTGGACGGCATGCGCCGAATGGTCCGCGCGGGCAGCATAATCCGGGTGCGGCATCCGGCATAATCGGACCAACTATGCGGAAAGCGGGATTGAACGGCGCGCGCGCTGAGGGTAGAAGAGCGCAATCGCTGCAATAGTGCCCGCCTGCATAGGACTACCCGCCATGTTCAATAAGATTCTAATCGCCAATCGCGGCGAGATCGCTTGCCGCGTCATGAAGACTGCCCGGCGGATGGGCATCAAGACGGTGGCGGTCTATTCCGAGGCGGATCGCGACGCGGTGCATGTGGCCATGGCGGACGAAGCGGTGCTGATCGGGCCGCGCCGGCCGCGCAGTCCTATCTCGTGATGGAGAAGATTATCGAGGCGGCCAAGCAGACCGGCGCGGAGGCGATCCATCCGGGCTACGGCTTCCTCTCGGAAAACGCGGGTTTCGCGGAAGCGCTGAAGGCGGCGGGCATCGCGTTTATTGGGCCGAACATCCAGGCCATCAAGGCAATGGGCGACAAGATCGAGAGCAAAAAGGCTGCGGCGGAAGCGAAGGTTTCAACCGTGCCGGGCTATCTGGGCGTGATCGAAACCCCTGAGCATGCGGTCGAGATCGCCACCGGCATCGGCTATCCGGTGATGATTAAGGCGAGTGCCGGCGGCGGCGGCAAGGGCATGCGCATCGCGCGCTCGGCCGAAGAAGTCCGCGAAGGCTTCCTCACCTCCAAGGCGGAGGCCAAGTCGAGCTTCGGCGACGACCGCGTGTTCGTCGAGAAATTCGTGGAGAATCCGCGGCATATCGAGATCCAGGTGATGGGCGACGCCCACGGCAACGTGGTCTACCTGTTCGAGCGCGAATGCTCGATCCAGCGCCGCAACCAGAAGGTCATCGAGGAGGCGCCGAGCCCGTTCCTGGACGAAGCCACCCGCAAGGCCATGGGCGAGCAGGCCGTAGCACTTGCCAAGGCGGTGAACTACGAGAGCGCCGGCACCGTCGAGTTTATCGTCGACCAGCAGAAGAACTTCTACTTCCTCGAAATGAACACCCGCCTGCAGGTCGAGCACCCTGTCACCGAGATGATTACCGGGCTCGACCTCGTGGAGCTGATGATCCGGGTCGCGGCGGGCGAGAAACTGCCGTTCGCGCAGGAGGACCTCAAGATTAGTGGCTGGGCCGTTGAAAGCCGCGTCTACGCCGAGGACCCGTTCCGTAACTTCCTGCCCTCTATCGGCCGCCTCGTGCGCTACCGGCCGCCGGTCGAAGGCCCGCGCTATGGCGGCATCGTGGTGCGCAACGACACCGGCTGCGAAGAGGGCGGCGAGATTTCAATGTTCTACGATCCGATGATCGCCAAGCTCATCACCTACGGCCCCACGCGCGAGGCCGCCATCGACGCACAGGCCACGGCGCTGGACGCCTTTTACATCGACGGCATCGAGCACAACATTCCGTTCCTGTCCGCGCTGATGCAGCATCCGCGCTGGCGTGCCGGCAACCTCTCCACCGGCTTCATCGCCGAGGAGTTTGCGGGCGGCTTCGCGCACCGGGAGCCGCAGGGCGAAACGCGGGACATCCTGGCCGCCGTCGCCGGGGCCATCGACCACCTGAATAATGTCCGCCGCCGCCATATCTCCGGGCAGTTGCCGCATGCGGTCGGGCTGCAGCTCGGCGAACTGCGCGTTTGCCGGCTTGGGAAATTCGAGCAGCATTTGCGGGTCGGCGGCGAGCTTTCCGACGGCGCGACCGTGGAGCTTTGCGAGGCCGATGGCACGGTGCGGCGCACCATCGTGCTGCGCTCGGATTGGTGGCCGGGCGAGCCGCTATGGCATGGTAAAATCATCGGGGACAAGGAGTTGTTCGTGCAGGTCCGCAATATCCCGAATGGCCACGACCTGTCCTACGGCGGCGTGCGCGCCAAGGCACATGTGTTCACCGCGCGCGAGGCGGAGTTGGCCGCGCTGATGCCGGAGAAGAAGGCCCCCGATACCTCGAAGAAGCTGCTGTGCCCCATGCCGGGGCTGGTGGTTTCCATCGCCGTGGTGGAGGGGCAGGAGGTCAAGGCCGGCGAGATGCTGGCCGTGGTCGAGGCCATGAAGATGCAGAACGTGCTGAAGGCCGACCGCGATGTGACGGTCACGAAGCTTAAGTGCAAGCCTGGGGATAGCCTCGCCGTGGATGCGGTTATTATGGAGTTCGCTTGAGGCCGTCCTCCAGCGTTGCTAAGCGGATGCCGGCTGCGTCCGGCAGCTCACCATTGGCGCCGGCCGAGCACCCACATGAGGCGGTTCCACAGGAAGTGCAGGCATATCGTCAGGAAGGCACCGTTGATAAACAACTTGGCCAGCGCAGCCATCCAGAGCTGATCGTAAATGCTGACGGAGAACAAAGCAGCCGTCGCGGCGTATACCCACACTCCATTGGAAAATACTAAATACAGCAACAGTATCGTCGAGAACGCATACCAAACGGCATAACCCGCCTGTATCGCCAATTTTGCCAACGGGCCAGCCGGACCGCCGTCCGCGCGGGGCCGAGACGCCTTGGGCGGCTGGCTCGCGGCTTGCGCCCTTCTCGCCGCGATCTCTTCGGCAAGACTTGCCAAACCGGCGCGCGGGTTATCGAAGTCTATCACCGTATCGCCTAGTCCGGCATCGAGTTTCATCGGCAACCGGCTTGGCTCGATTGAGTCCAGCAGCACGGAAACGAGCTTTCCCGCGGTCTTGGCGGCGATGGCCTCGCGCGCCACCCCAAACTGCATTGCCGAATGCGCGGACCAGAACACCACGACGCAAGGTGCGGCACCTGCCTGCTGCCTGGTCCACTCGTTCCGGCTGCGCCCTGGAGGCGCCTCACGGTCCCAGAACACGTCGAAGCCTTCGGCAACGAGCGCATCGTGGATGGGCCGCACGCGCTCGCGATCCTTGCTGGAATAGGAGAAAAATACATCCGTCATCGAACCCGCCCCCGGAGACAGACAGGTCTTAGCCGAATATTAGACAATTGCCAATAAGGGCATCTGGCGGCAGCCTCGCCATGGATGTTGCGATCCATGGAGTTTCATAGACGGCTACCACAGGAGCGGCACGCCAAACTCCGGCATTTTTTGATCGCCAGACACCAGCGTTAATCCCTCCACGAGCGCTTGCGCAGCCAGAAGACGGTCGAAGGGATCTTTATGGCGCGCCAGGAAGCGGCCACCCTGGAACGCGTGTTTGGTCGAGACGGGCAGAGCCTCAAAATTCTGGCTGGCGATTGTGACATCGAAGTCTTCGAGCAAGTCTTTTGAAACCGCGAGCTTGCCCGCACGCTCCTTGATCGAAATCTCCCAGGCGCTGACAGCGCTCACAAAGACGGCGTTATCCTCGTCGCTGAGGGCCTGGAGCGCCTTCTTAGAAAGGAGCGGCGATCCGTCGAACCACCAAATCAGCGTGTGAGTATCAAGAAGAAGCTTCATCGGCGTGCCCGCCTAGCGGCAATCGAAGCGGGTCGCCTGGATGACCTTCTTCGATTTCACGGAGTTCCTCCTCCGTCATCGGCTCGAAGAAGCTCTCGTGGATGTGGATCAAGCCCTTAAGCGTTCCGGGCTGGCGCTTCGGCTTCTGCTTTCCCTCAACCGCGGTCATTATCACTACGGGCTTGTCGCCGCGCGCGATGACGACTTCCTCGCCGCGCTCCGCGCGTTCGATCAGCTTGGAGAGATTTGTCTTGGCCTCGTGAACGGTATAGACAGGCATGGCTCGCGCTCCTTAGCTAAGGAGGTTAGCTAACCAACGCCACTCTGTCAAATCGCTCGCTCCTGCCGGGCGCCCCGCTGCGCGAGCCGGACCTTCGGCCCGCGCCGTGGCGATCTGGGGCGCGGATTGCGGTTTCATCCTGTGTGTTAACAAACAATTCTTTTCGCGTAAGCGCCTATCATGCTTAATGCGTACCAGGTAAACGGCGGACCCTGGTATTTTCCCCTGCCGCATTTTTGCGAAATTTTGCTCGCTTTTGCTCGATTTCTACATTTCAGGAACCCCGTTAAATATACGCGAATATTTGCAATTAACCGAAGCAAGATCCCCGCCGCACTGCGGCTGTACGCAATATACGTTACATATCAATAACATACGCGCTTAACTCTTACTCAAGCTTTTTCTGCTAATATACTTCAAAATCGAAAGACCCCCTCCAACCCCGCAAAAAGGCGCCGGGGAAGCGGCAGGAAGAGTTAATGCGGCGTTACACCGAGGCTCGCCACCAGCGAACCGGCCAGGCAAATATCCGGATTGGGCATACCCCCGCCAACGCAAATGGCCGGGACATGCCCGGCCATTGCAAAATTCCGCATTCCCCTTGGCGCAAATCAGCCGCCGGCGGCGACGCCCAGATCGAACGGCGTGGCAATCGCCACCTGGCCGCGCCAGATGCCGCACCAGTCCTTGCCGCCGCGAAGCCCCATCTCGGTCCAAAGCGTGCGGAGCGCGAACACCAGCCGGTCCATCTGCTCGTCCGTATGGTGCGGCCCAGGCGTCAGGCGGATGCGCTCGGTGCCGCGCGGCACGGTCGGGTAGTTGATCGGCTGCACGTAGATGCCGAAGCGGTCCATCAGCGCGTCGGTGAGTTCCTTGCACTGCACTGGATCGCCCACGAGCACGGGCACGATATGGCTCGGCGTGTGCATCACGGGCAGATCTTCGCGGACCAGCTTCTCCTTGAGCAGGGCGGCGCGGGCCTGATGCCTGGTGCGCTCTTCCTGGCTCTCCTTGAGGTGGCGGATGCTGGCCAAAGCGCCTGCCACGATCACCGGAGCGAGCGAGGTGGTGAAGATGAAGCCCGAGGCGTAGGAGCGGATTGCGTCGATGCAGGCCTTTGTGGAGGCAATGTAGCCGCCCATCAGGCCGAAGCCCTTGGCGAGCGTTGCCTCGATGATATCGACCTTGTGCATGGCGCCGTCGCGCTCGGAAACGCCAGCGCCGCGCGGGCCGTACATGCCGACCGCGTGCACTTCGTCGATGTAGGTCAGCGCGTTGTATTTCTTCGCAAGATCGCAAATCTCGCCAATGGGGGCGATGTCGCCGTCCATGGAGTAGACGGACTCGAACAGCACGATCTTCGGCGTGTCGAGCGGGTATTCCTGAAGCAGGCTCTCCAGGTGCTCAAGGTCGTTGTGCCGCCAGATGCGCTTGGGGCCGCCGCCTTGGCGCACGCCCTCGATCATGGAGTTGTGGTTCTTCTCGTCCGAGAAGATCACCGCGCCCTTGAGCAACTTCACCAGCGTGGAAATGGTGGCTTCGTTCGAGACGTAGCCCGAGGTGAAGAGCAGGGCTGCTTCCTTGCCGTGCAGGTCTGCGAGTTCTCTCTCAAGCTCGACGTGATAATGGGATGTGCCGGAAATGTTGCGCGTTCCGCCCGAGCCAGCGCCTGTGCGGTCGATGGCCTCGTGCATCGCGGCGAGCACCTTGGGATGCTGGCCCATGCCGAGATAGTCGTTCGAGCACCACACCGTAATCGGCCGGGTTCCTTCGGGTGTGTGATGGATCGCGGTCGGAAACTCACCCTTCGTCCTAAGTATATCGGCGAATACGCGATAACGCCCCTCGACCGACAAAGCGTCCAGGGTATCCTGGAACGTCCCCTGATAATCCATACTTTTTCCTCGTTGCGGACCGGCGCAACCCCACGCACCGGGCGGACTGCCGGCGGGCGTTACGCCCGAGCTTCCGCCTTCTGCCGGGATCATGGCGCGAAGATGCGGAAAAGTCTAGAGCTTAGAGCGATTACAAGTTGCCACAGGCGGCTGGAATTGGCAGAGATGAGGCAATTTTGTCTTCATGTAGTTCTAACTGCTAATCTAGGCGGAAGGTTCGCTCGTTCTGCGGGCCTAGCCCTTTTCTTTCGCGCATGAGGTTTGCAAAACGTGTAAAAAGGTAATGGCTGTCCTGAGGTCCGGGTGAAGCCTCGGGGTGGTACTGCACGGAGAAGACCGGCCGGTCCTTGAGCCGGATGCCGCAATTGCTACCGTCGAAAAGGGAGACGTGCGTTTCCTCGACGCCCTGCGGCAGGCTCTCACGGTCGACCGCAAAGCCGTGATTCATCGAGGTAATTTCAACCTTGCCAGTGGTGTGGTCCATCACCGGGTGATTGGCGCCGTGATGGCCGTGAGGCATTTTCACCGTGCGCGCACCGAGCGCTAGCCCAAGCATTTGATGGCCCAAGCAAATCCCAAATACGGGGATGCCCGAGCGGACCAGGCTGCGGATCACCGGCACCGCATACTCGCCCGTCGCGGCCGGATCGCCCGGCCCATTCGACAGGAAGACGCCATCCGGATCGCGCGCCAGCACTTCCTCCATGGTGGCATGGCCCGGCAGCACCGTTACCCGGCAGCCCGCCGAGGCAAGGCAGCGCAAGATGTTGCGCTTGATGCCGTAATCCATGGCAACAACGTGGAATTCGGGGCGCTCTTGGGCGGCAAACCCGCGGTTCCAGCCCCAAACGCGCTCGTTCCAGCCGTAGCTCTGCGCCGCGGTTACGGTGCGCGCAAGCTCGGCGCCCTCCATGCTCGGGCAGGCCCGCGCCTGAGCGAGCAGTGCGTCGAAATCGAACGCGCCGTCCGGATGGTGGGCGATGATGGCATTCGGCATGCCGTGCTCGCGGATCAGCATGGTCAGGGCGCGCGTGTCGACGCCGGATATGCCGATAATGCCGCGCGCGCTCAGCCATTGGTGCAGGTGCTGGCTGGACCTGTAGCTGGAGGGCTCCGTTACAGCCGCATGCAAAATGCAGCCCCGGACGCCGGATGCGGAAGCGAGGTTCGTGGTCTCGATGTCCTCCGGCGTGGCGCCGGTGTTGCCGATATGCGGGAAGGTAAACATCACGATCTGCCCGGCATAGGATGGGTCGGTGAGGATTTCCTGATATCCGGTAATCGCGGTGTTGAAGCAAACCTCGCCGGCAGCCTCTCCAACGGCGCCTACGCCGAAGCCCTGAATAATCAAGCCATTGGCCAAAACAACCGCGGCTGTATAGGGGCGATCGCCCCATGCGGAGGCGCCGTCTGCGTTTGTTTCTGTCATGACTCGACCTTGGACTTTGAGCTGTCTGCCCGCCGGCTAAAGCGCGAATTTAGCGAAAGCGTGGCTTGAGGCAAAAATTTATCGTGTCGGAACCGGAACTTCGCCGCGATAATCGTAGAACCCGCGCTGCGTTTTCCGGCCAAGCCAGCCGGCTTCGACATATTTCACCAGGAGCGGGCACGGCCGGTACTTGGTGTCCGCCAAGCCCTCATACAACACCTGCATGACCGAGAGGCAAGTGTCGAGGCCGATGAAGTCAGCGAGTTGCAGCGGTCCCATCGGATGCCGCGCGCCAAGCCGCATGGCCATGTCGATGGCCTCTACGGTGCCGACGCCTTCGTAGAGCGTGTAAACTGCCTCGTTAATCATCGGCATCAGGATGCGGTTCACGATGAAGGCCGGGAAGTCTTCCGCGACCGTGACCGTTTTGCCGAGCGTTTCCACGAACTTCCGGCAGATCCCGAACGTCGTCTCGTCCGTCGCGATGCCGCGGATCATCTCCACGAGGTCCATCACCGGCACGGGATTCATGAAGTGCAAGCCGATGAAATGCTCGGGGCGGTCGGTTACGGCGGCGAGGCGCGTGATCGAAATGGAAGACGTATTGCTGCCGACGATGGCTTCCGGCTTCAGGTGAGGACAGAGCGCGATCAAGATCTTGCGCTTGATGTCTTCATCCTCCGTCGCCGCCTCGATCACCAGTTCGGCGTTATTGAATGCTTCGAGCGAAGGGGCGTAGGAAATCCGCGCCAGCGCCCGGTCGCGCTCTTCCTCGGTGATTTTCCCGCGGTGAATTTGCCGCGTCAAATTGCCGTTGATGGTCGCAAGGGCGGATTCTACCCGCTCCTTGCTCAGGTCGTTGAGCAGCACATTGTAACCGCCAAGCGCTGCGACATGAGCGATACCGTTGCCCATCTGCCCGGCACCGATGACGCCGACGGTCTTAATGACGACAAGTTCGCGCCCTTCACTTCTATTTACGAAAGGGTTTTCGCGGGCTGTGTATGGGGGAACCATCGTCAACTCCGGTGTTGTGTGATGCTAGCTCCGGCGGTCGAGCGCGGCTTCGAATTCCGGCAAGACCTGGAACAAGTCGCCAACAATGCCGTAGTCCGCGACCTGGAAAATGGGCGCTTCCTCGTCCTTGTTGATAGCGACGATCACTTTTGAATCCTTCATGCCGGCCAGATGCTGAATGGCGCCCGAGATCCCTACGGCGATGTAGAGTTCAGGTGCCACGACCTTGCCGGTTTGACCAACTTGATAGTCGTTCGGGACGAAACCTGCATCAACCGCAGCGCGACTCGCCCCGACCGCTGCGCCGAGCTTATCAGCAATCCGCTCCAGCATCTTGAAATTTTCGCCCGATTGCATACCGCGCCCGCCGGAAACCACAACTTTTGCGGCTGTCAGCTCGGGCCGCGCCGATTGCGATAGTTCCTCGCTGACAAATTGGGTGGTGCCGTTCGCGGCGGCAGGCTCGATGCGCTCGACCGCGGCGGACCCGCCTTCGGCCGTTGCGGCGAAAGCCGTCGTGCGGATGGTGAGCACCTTCTTGGGCTGATTGCACTCGACGGTCTGGATGGCATTGCCCGCATAGATCGGGCGCTCGAACAGGACAGGGCTGCGCACGGCCGAGACATCGGAAAGCTGGGCCACGTCGAGAACTGCCGCGACCCTCGGTGCGAAATCCTTGCCCGCCGCCGAAGAGACCGCCACGAGCGCCGAATAACGCTCCATCAGCGGCAGGATCAGCGCCGCCATGTCCTCGGCAAGCCGCGCCTTCAGATGGTCCGCGTCGGCAAGGAGAACCTTCTCTACGCCGCTCAGCGCCGCAGCCTTTTGGGCAACGGCCTCGCACCCCGATCCAGCGACCAGGATATGCACAGGGCTTCCGAGCGCCATGGCCGCGGTAAGCGCCTTTGCGGTTGCGCCGTTGAGCGCGCGGTTGTCGTGCTCCGCTACAAGAAGAACAGCCATTATTGTATTACCCCCGCCACGGTGCGCAGCTTCTCAACGAGTTCTTGCGCGGAACTGACCTTGATGCCGGCCTTCCTTGTGGGAGGCTCGGCGGTCTTGATAACCTTGAGTTTCGGCTCAATGGCGATCCCGAGCGTAGCGGCGTCGATCTCGTCGAGCGGCTTCTTCTTCGCCTTCATGATGTTCGGCAAGGAGGCATAGCGCGGCTGGTTGAGCCTCAAATCGGCGGTTACGATGGCCGGCAATTTTAGGGAAATCGTCTGCAAGCCGCCGTCGACCTCGCGGATAACCTCAAGCGCTCCGTCCTTGACGGTTACTTTGGAGGCGAAGGTTGCCTGCGGCCAGCCGAGCAGGGCGGCGAGCATTTGGCCCGTTTGGTTCGAAGTCGTCATCGATGGCCTGCTTGCCGAGGATAACGAGCCCTGGCTGTTCCTTTTCGACGGCGTGCTTCAGGAGCTTTGCCACCGCCAGCGGCTCAAGCGCCAGGTCGGTCCTGTAGAGGATTGCCCGGTCGGCGCCCATCGCGAGGGCGGTGCGCAGTGTCTCCTGCGCCTTTTGCGGCCCGGCCGACACCGCGATAACTTCCGTGGCGTGGCCCGCTTCCTTGATGCGAAGCGCCTCTTCCACGGCGATTTCATCGAAGGGATTCATGGACATCTTCACGTTGGCGATGTCCACGCCGCTGCCATCTGGCTTAACGCGGATCTTCACGTTATAGTCTACGACCCGTTTGATGGGTACAAGAAGCTTCATAGCGTTCAGCCTTGATATTTAGCCCGCTCATTATGCTGCACTGCAGCGCCGGGTCAACTCGTCTAATGGCGTACCAGCAGGCGAACAACCCCGGCTAAAGGTGCCGGAATCTATTTCGCAGTTGCGAAGGTGTCAATGCGCACCGGCTTAGACATTAGCGTAGTGCGGCTTATTCTCCCGTTGCCGTGTCGAAAAGCGGGACATCCCGATGTTTCATCACGAAGATAAGCAGGATGCCGGCGAAAAAGCCTCCGACATGAGCCCACATGGCAACGCTTTGCGAGGGAAAGAAAACCGCGGCTCCGAATTGGTAGAGAATCCAGACGCCAATCACGATTGCGGCGGAGAAGCGCAGCGGAATGAACGGCAGCTTCGGAAATGGGACCAGCACCCACACGCGGATGTTCGGATGCAGCACGAGATAGGCGCCGATGACGCCGGAGACGGCGCCGCTCGCGCCGATGAGAGGGACTTCGGTGAACTCGGTTACGGCGCTATACACAAGCGCTCCGATCACGCCGCACGCCAGATAGAAGAGGATGAACCGGAAATGGCCCATCGCGTCCTCGACATTGTCCCCAAAGACAAAAAGAAAGATCATGTTGAAGACGAGATGCAGAATGCTTCCGTGCAGGAACATGTAGGTGAAGAGCTTATACTGCTCGGGGAAATGCGCCAAAAAAGAGTCCAGCGGCGCGACATGGCTCGGCGTGGGCGATAGCGCTTCGACGAGGCCCGGAGGCACGGGAATAAAGAGATTGGACTCAAGTCCAAAGTATACCGCGACGTTGAGGATGATGAGCCCTATCGTCACGTACTGAAATCTGACTTTCTTCAGGGGATTTAGATCCCAAACCGGAACAAAAAACATTTATGAATCCAATCGAGGGGAAGTTGCTTTTCGCCCTCCCTCTGGGCGTCTTCGGAAGCTCTGCGGCAAGCGTGCTGGCGCTCAGGCATTTTGTCCTGGTTGCCAGAGCAGGTCGTTCTTGCCCTTGCCGTTTACGTAGCGGCTCGCGACAAACAGGTGATCGGAAAGGCGGTTGATGTAGCAGCAAGCCTCGTCGCTCACCGGTTCGCCTTCGAGTTTCAGCCGGACGATATGGCGTTCCGCGCGGCGGCAAATGGTGCGCGCCAGGTGCAGCGCCGAGCCAGCCTGCGACCCGCCCGGCAAGACAAAGGAGGTGAGCGGCGCCATTTCGCCGTTCATGGCATCGATTTCGCGTTCGAGGCGTTCGACTTGGGTGTCCTTGATCCTGAGCGGCGTGTAGGGCAGGGGCTCCCCGCGATCGGGCACGCAAAGGTCGGCGCCGAGGTCGAACAGGTCGTTCTGGATGCGGGCCAGCATCGCGGCCACATCCTGCCGGCCGGGCGCGAGCATCAAGCGGGCCATGCCGATGGCGGCATTGGTTTCGTCCACCGTGCCGTAGGCTTCGATCCGGGCAGCGGTCTTGGGAACGCGCTCGCCGCTGCCGAGCGCCGTCGTACCGCCGTCGCCGGTCTTGGTGTAGATTTTTGTGAGGACGACCATTCGCTGCGCCGTCTAAGACCTCATTGCAAGGTCTTTCTGTATACCACAGTTAAAAGTGGTATCCTAGCCGGATGCCGGCGTTGGTCAGGCCGTGGTTGGGCAGGCAGAGATTGCCGTTCGACATGTGGTCGACTGTCGCGAGAACCCGCCAACGCTCGTTGATCTCGTAGCCCAAAGAGGCCGACTCGCGGAAATTGACCTGGCAGCCGTATGAGGGGACTCCCGGGGTGTTCGTGGGGCCATCATGGGCCGCGCCGCCAAAGGACGTTTCCAGGAAGGTTCGGCCGAAAAGCCGCGCGTCCCAGGTAACGCCCCAATAAAACTCGTCGGTCTTACCGAATGCTATTGTCGTGCCAAGATGCGGTCTGGGGGTAAGGAAGAAGTCCAGGATGCTATTTCCGTAGGCGCCTGGGAAACGGCCTCCGAGAACTTCGAGGTTCAGCGCCACGCCTCGTTCGGTGGGCGAATCCTCAAGTGCGTGATCGAGCACGCCTACCCGTACTTCATCGATCATCCAGAAAGGGCGATTAGCCGGAGTAGAAGACTTCGATGAGTGGTGCATAAGGGGCGGCCGCCCGCGTGTTGAGGTCCGCCGCTGCTGCCGGGCAAGCGCCCAACCCGGCCTGCAGAAGAGTTGCCACCGCCGCAGCCGCGCAGGCCAGCCCAATTCCAATGTTTTCGCCACTTGTCCGCACGCTGTTCCCCCTGCAAGTTAGCAAGTGCACTTTGTCCGGCCGGCGCGACAGTTGTCAAACCCGACGGGTGCCGGTCCGGCGAGTTCGCGCAGGGGTGTGAGAATATTGATACAACTGCTTAACGCGATGCAAAATATATCGCAGCTATTATCGCGAAGATTGCGATAAGTTGAAGTGTAACTCTCCATCGCATCAACCTCTGGCTGCGGTTCATGCTTTTTCCGCGCGCCATGTTGATTATGCCCAGGGCCAGTACCGATGCTACCGCGGCCATTGCGGCGAATATGAAGGCCTTCCACATAATTGCCATCGAAGCGCCCGGCCAAGGTTCTCAAGCAAGCAGGTGCAGGGAGAAGAAGTTTGCCTCGCCGGTCCAAGCCTCGATTGGCCGCCAGCCGCCGGCTCTGGCGAGTGTCTGGAAGCCAGCCACCGTGTATTTGTATGAGTTCTCGGTGTGGATCGTCTCTCCGGCGCGGAAGGCGAAGGAGCGGCCGGCCACCAGCACGCGGTGTGCCTTGGATGCGCGCAAATGCATCTCGATCCGGCCTTCGATCTCATTGTAGATTGCAACATGCCCGAACAAGCTGGGGGCGAAGGTTCCGCCAAGCTCGCGGTTGATTCGCGCGAGAATGTTGCGGTTGAAGGCGGCTGTGACCCCTTGGGCGTCGTTATAGGCCGGGAGCAGAATATCGAGCGGCTTTTGCAGGTCGGCGCCGATGATGAAACAGGCGCCGGGGCCAAGATAGCGCCTCGCGGACCGCAGGAATGAGACCGCTTCGGCCGGCGCGAGATTGCCTATCGTGGAGCCTGGGAAGAAGCCAACGCAAGGACGGGCGCCCGCTGGAAGCTGCATCTCGCTCAGATCGCCGAAGCTGCCAAGAACGGGATGCACGCCGATGCTTGGGAACATCTGCCGGATGCGCTGCGCGGCGGGGTACAGTGCAGAGGCGGAGATGTCTATGGGTATGTAAGTGCGGGGGCGGTCGAGCGCGGCGAGCAGCAGCCCGGTTTTGCGGCTGGAACCTGAGCCGAACTCCACGACCGCGGCGCCTGGCGGGACGCTCTCCCGGATACCGCCGCTGCACGATTTCAGAAGCGCGATCTCGGCCCGCGTGAGGTAATATTCCGGAAGCTCCGTGATACGCTCGAATAGCGCAGAGCCCGCTTCGTCGTAAAAGAAGCGGCTCGGCAGCGTCTTTTGGGGGAACGACAAGCCATGCAGCACGGCTTCGAGAAAATCGCTGCCGGTTTTCTGAACTGCGCGTTCCGCGCTTGCGAGCTTCTGCATCAGGCGCCGCTCGCCAGGCGCAGGCCCATGAATTGCCAGCGTTGATGCGGATAGAAGAAGTTGCGATAGGTGCGCCGCGAATGGCGATCCGGCGTGGCGAACGATCCGCCGCGCAGCACGAGCTGGTTGCACATGAACTTGCCGTTATATTCGCCAAGGGGGCCGGAAGCGGGCTTGTAGCCGGGGTAGGGCAAGTAGGCGCTTTGCGTCCATTGCCAGACATTGCCGCAGAGGGGGCTTTCGCCGGCGGCAGAGGGGGGCCTGGCGTAGAGCCACGACAGGTTCGGCGAGGCGGGGGCGGCTTCGTTCGCCGAAGCTACCTCCCATTCGAATTCCGTTGGCAGGCGGTGCCCGGCCCAGCGCGCGAAGGCATCCGCCTCGTAGAAGCTGACATGCGTGACGGGGCGCTCAGGGGCGGCGGGCAGGAGGCCGTGCAAGGTCATCTGGTGCCAGCGCCCGTCCTTAAGCTCCCAATAGCCGGGGGCTTGCCATCCTTCGCGCTGCACCGTTGCCCAGCCATCGGAAAGCCAAAGCAGCGGCTCGGAATAGCCGCCCGCCTCCATGAAGGCGAGCCACCCGCCATTCGTCACTTCCCGGCTGAAAATCTGAAAATCGCTCAGTAAAGCGCGGTGGGCGGGGCCTTCGTTGTCGTAGGCGAAGCCTTGGCCCCGATGCCCGATTTCGTAAATACCGCCGGGGACCTGCCGCCACTGGCCCGCGCCAGGTGCCTCTTCAATGGCAGGGGCAGTCTCGCGATAGGCGGGCCGGAGCGGATTCGCGGCGAAGAGCGCAAGGATGTCGGTGAGCATCAGCTCCTGGTGCTGCTGCTCGTGGTTGAGGCCTAGCTCGATCAGGCTCAGCGCCTCTTCCGGAACGCTGCCAGCCAGGAGGGCGTCCAAGCTTTCGTCCACATAGGCGCGGTAGGCTCGCACCTCTTCTGCGGAGGGCCGGGTCAGTAGTCCACGCTGCGGCCGGGGGTGCCTCGCCCCCAAGCTTTCGTAGTAGGAATTGAAGCAGTAGGCGAAGCGCCCGTCGAACACCCGGTAGCCCGGCAGGAACCGCTTGAGAACCAGATCCTCGAAAAACCACGTCGTATGGCCCAGATGCCATTTCGTGGGGCTCGCATCGTCCATAGCCTGGACAACCTGGTCCTCTGACGTAAGCGGGGCGGCGATCTCAATCGAAAGCGCCCTGGTCGCGGCAAGGCTTGCGGCAAGCTCGCTTTGCCCGATATTGGCGGCGCCACTCTTTGCAGAACGGTCGTCAAGCGGCATACTCGTGCCCCTCCTTCTGGTACTGGAAGGCTCGCCATTTCCCAATTCCTGGAGAGGGGAGAACAAGCTAACCGGGAAACGGGTCCATCGTGGCTAATCTTGAATACGGATCGGGAGCGCCTTCGTTACTTGCCCCCGCGGAAAAAACGGGGAGGCCGGAGCCGAAGCCGTTGCGCGGCGCCATCCGCTTGCTGGAATCCATGGGCCACGCTGCGCTGACCGAGTTTCCGCTCCGGAGCGGCCGGCGCGCCGATATCTTGTCCATTGGCGAGAAGGGCGAAATCTGGATTGTGGAGGTGAAATCCGGCGTTCCCGACTTCCGGTCGGACCGCAAATGGCAGGACTATCTCGAATGGTGCGACCGGTTCTTTTTCGCCGTCGGGCCGGAGTTTCCGGCGGAGATCCTGCCTCTGGAAGCGGGGCTCCTGATTTCGGACCAGTATGAAGCAATCCTGGTCCAGGAACCGGCCGCCACGCCGCTTGCAGGCGCGCGCCGCAAAGCGCTTACCTTGCGCTTCGCCCATGTGGCTGCCCGCAGACTTTCCGGCAGGGACGATCCTATCGCCGGCTGAGACCCAGCTTGCATCTTCTGGGGCAGGTGTTTCTCCCGTGGAAAGGGTTGCGGCTGGCGATTCCCCGCTAGGAGCGCGCGCGATTCTGCGCTAATGGTGGCCGGCGCACATAAATGACGCAAAGAAATGTGCCGGGGGAAGGGCCTCCGGCTGAAGCTGTTGGAATAACCAAATGTTCGAAATACACCGGGAAGAAGTCGAATGGGGCGGCCGCACACTTACGCTTGAGACGGGGCGCATCGCCCGCCAAGCCGATGCGGCGGTGTTCGCGCAATATGGCGAAACCTCCGTCCTTGCCACCGTGGTGGCGAATCGCGAAGCCGATCCAGCCAAGGATTTCTTTCCCCTCACTGTCAACTATCAGGAAAAGGCTTACGCGGCGGGCAAGATCCCCGGCGGCTACTTCAAGCGCGAAGGCCGCCCAAGCGAGAACGAGACGCTGGTCTCCCGCTTGATCGACCGCCCGATCCGGCCGCTTTTCGCAGCCGGTTTCAAGAACGAGACGCAGATCGTTATCACCGTGCTCTCTCACGACATGGAGAACGATCCCGACGTCGTGGCGATGGTCGCCGCGTCGGCGGCGCTGACGCTGTCCGGCTTGCCGTTCCTTGGGCCGATCGCGGCGTCGAGGGTCGGCTATGCGAAGGGCCAGTACATCTTGAATCCGACCGTCGACCAGATGGAGGAGACAGAGCTGGACCTCGTCGTGGCGGGCACGGGCGACGCGGTGCTGATGGTCGAATTGGAGGCCAAGGAGCTTTCCGAAGAAGTTATGCTGGGCGCGGTGATCTTCGGCCAGGAAGGCTACAAGCCTGTGATCGAAGCGATCATAAGCCTCGCCGAGGCCGCGGCGAAGGAGCCGTGGAATGTGCCCGAGACGAAAAACGAGTACGAGGCCAAGGTCAAGAAGCTCTGCGAGCGCGACCTCAAGAAGGCGTTCCAGATCGCGGGCAAGCAGGAGCGCAATAACAAGGTCGGCGAGGCAAAGGCGAAGGCCGTGGCCGAGCTGCTCACGGCGGAGTTGACCGCGGGCGACAAGGTGAAGCTCGCCGGCGCTTTCAAAGAGATCGAGAAGAACGTCGTCCGGTCGAGCATCCTCAAGACCGGCAAGCGCATCGACGGCCGCGACCTGGTTACGGTGCGGCCCATCGATTGCCTGGTCCATGTGATCCCGCGCACGCACGGCTCGGCGCTGTTCACCCGCGGCGAGACGCAGGCGCTTGTGGTGGCCACGCTCGGCACCGGCGAGGACGAGCAATGGATCGACTCGCTGGAAGGCACCTACAAGGAAACCTTCCTCCTGCATTATAACTTCCCGCCCTACTCGGTGGGCGAGGTGGGCCGCATGGGCTCGCCCGGCCGCCGCGAGATCGGCCACGGCAAGCTCGCCTGGCGCGCGGTGCATCCGATGCTGCCAACAGCGGAAACCTTCCCGTACACGATCCGCGTCGTCTCGGAGATCACCGAGTCGAACGGCTCCTCCTCCATGGCGAGCGTCTGCGGCGCTTCGCTGGCGATGATGGATGCGGGCATTCCCTTGAAGGCGCCGGTGGCAGGCATCGCCATGGGCCTCATCAAGGAGGCCGACGGCGTGGCGGTTCTGTCCGACATCATCGGCGACGAGGATCACCTTGGCGACATGGACTTCAAGGTCGCCGGAACCTCGAAGGGCGTGACCGCGCTGCAAATGGACATCAAGATCACCGGCATCACCACGGAGATCATGAAGACCGCGCTGGAGCAGGCGCTTCACGGCCGCCTGCATATTCTGGGCGAGATGGCCAAGGCGCTCGGCGCCGCGCGCACCGATCTGGGCGAGCATGCGCCGCGCATCGAGACCATCACCATCCCGACGGACAAAATCCGCGAGGTGATCGGCTCGGGCGGCTCCGTCATCCGCGGGCTCGTGGAGGAGACCGGCGCCAAGATCGATATCTCCGACGACGGCACCGTGAAGATCGCCGCGGCAAGCCAGAACTCGATCAAGGACGCCATCAACCGCATCCGGATGATTACGTCCGAGCCAGAGGTCGGTCAGATCTATAAGGGCAAGGTCGTGAAGATCGTCGAGTTCGGCGCCTTCGTGAACTTCTTCGGCGCCCGCGATGGCCTCGTGCACATCTCGCAGATGTCCGACCGGCGCCTGAAGCACGCCTCGGAGATCCTGAAAGAGGGCAGCGAAGTCTACGTCAAGGTGATGGGCTTCGACGACCGCGGCAAGGTCCGGCTGGTTATGAAGGGCATCGATCAGAAGACCGGCAAGGAAGTCGCGTCAACCGGGGAGCCCGGATCGGAGCAGCCGACGAGCTAGGGCCGGGCTGCTATGGCGGATGGCGGAATGAACTGAGGGAATCTCCCCTCACCCTGTCCCTCTCCCCATGGGAGAGGGAACGGTCGAATTGCCGCTGCGGATAGTCAGCGTCCCTTCTCCCATTGGGAGAGGAAGGATGAGGGGCGGGACGCTTGGGTTCTGCCGCAACCTCGCCTCTGGGAGGCCGGTTCCTGCCCCGCTATGCAATGTTGATATACATGATGAAAGGCCGTCCCGCCAGGGGCGGCCTTTGCTTTTCCGGCGCTTGGACGGCGAGCCGGCCGCCACCACCTACCAACGATCCGCTTTGGCACAAGGAGAGCCGGCATGGGTTTGTTGGTCGACGGCGTTTGGCAGGATCGCTGGTACGATACCGAAGAGTCTGGCGGGCGTTTCATCCGCTCCGAAGCCCAGTTCCGGAACTGGATCACGCCCGATGGCAGCGCAGGCCCATCGGGGCACGGAGGCTTCAAGGCCGAGCCGGGCCGCTATCACCTTTATGTGTCGCTCGCATGCCCCTGGGCCTCGCGGGCGCTAATTTTCCGTGCGCTCAAGGGCCTCGACGAGTTCATCTCCGTTTCCGTCGTGAACTGGTTCATGGGCGCGGAAGGCTGGACCTTCGACGATGGCCCCGGCGTCGTCCCCGATACGGTCAACGGCGCCAAGCGCCTGCACGAGGTCTACACCAAGGCCGTCCCCGCCTATTCAGGCCGCGTCACCGTGCCGGTTCTCTGGGACAAGCGCAGCGGCGCCATCGTGAACAACGAGTTCCTCCGAAATCATCCGCATGTTCAACAGTGCCTTCGACGGCATTGGCGCGAAGCCCGGCGATTACTATCCCGAAGAACTCCGGGACGAAATCGGCCGCCTGAACGCGCAAATCTACGATCGCGTCAACAACGGCGTCTACAAGGCGGGCTTCGCGACCGCGCAAGCGGCCTACGAGGAGGCGGTGCTGCCGCTGTTCGCGACCCTCGATGAGCTTGAGGAAAGGCTCGGCCACCAGCGCTACCTCTGCGGCATGCGCGTCACCGAAGCGGATTGGCGGCTGTTCACCACGCTCGTCCGCTTCGACGCCGTCTATCACGGCCACTTCAAGTGCAACATCCGCCGGATCGCGGATTATCCCAATCTATGGGGCTACACCCGGGAGCTGTATCAGTGGCCTGGGGTGCGAGAGACCGTCAATTTTCAGCACATCAAGCATCACTATTACCAGAGCCACAAGACCATCAACCCCGCCGGCATCGTGCCCCTTGGCCCAGAACTCGATTTCGAGGCGCCGCATGGCAGGGAGAGGCTGCTGGCCGGCTAGCGGTTTTCGGGGGTGCAGGAATTGCGAGCTAAGACCCCCCACCCCAACCCTCTCCCAGCAAGCTCGCCTTGGCTAGCTTGCCACTTTTCGCTTCCGATCCGCGAGCGGATGCGGATGGGGAGAGGAAGTCAGGCCGCTGCCGTGAAGAAGGCGTCCCCTCGCCCCAAGGGGAGAGGGACAGGGTGAGGAGGTCTTCGGATGCCTTCATCCCCCTACTCGCGGATGAGCCCGGGCGCAGCGGTACGGCGGCCTGTCCGGCGCTTCAGGAACTCAGGCACGACCTGCGCCACATCCTCCACCACAATATAGGGCAGCTCCAGGCCATCGCGGATAAACTGCTGCTGGCGCATCTGGGCGAAGAGCTGCAGGAGCAGGTTCCAATAGCCGCCGGTGTTGACGATGAAAATGGGCTTCTCGTGATGCCCGAGCTGCGCCCAGGTGAGCTGCTCGACCAGTTCTTCGAGCGTGCCGACGCCGCCAGGCAGGGCAACGAACCCGTCCGACAGATTGAACATCAGCATTTTGCGCTCGTGGAAGCCGTTGGTCACGTAACGTTCGCTGACGCTGCCGAGCGCATTTTCAAGCTCCAGGAGCGAGGCCGGGATGATTCCGGTGACGTGGCCGCCACGATCCTGAACCGCCGCTGCCACGGTGCCCATCAAGCCATTGCCGCCGCCGCCATAAACGAGGTCGATTTGAGCTTCGGCCATGTCGCAGCCGAGCTTTGCCGCCGCGGCCTCGTAGCGGGGATCTACCCCCGCGCCAGAGCCGCAATACACACAAAGGCGTCTTTTCTTGTTTGATTTCATAGGCCGTCTTCACATTGTCCGCGGCGAGGTCAAGAGGGTATGAGCGGCATCTATGCACGCCGCTGGGGCAGATTTCGGCTCTCGCTATTGTTCAAGGAGCGCTTATATGGAGACGGTGCGAACCGCCTTCTAGTGTGGCGTTTCGCAATTGCCTACCACTTTCGTGGCTGGACTCGCAAAGGCAATTGCGAGACATGAGCCACGCTAGTACAAGCTGCGGGAAGTTCTGACTTGTATGCGTTTTTCGCGCCGTCATTGCGAGCGGATCGAGCTTTGCGCCGGGTTCGCCACGGCCGCCAAGGTGGCCCAGAAGAAAGAGTTCGCGCGTAGTTGCGCCGGCGCTGACAGTTTCGTCCAAGGCCGCCGTAGCGGCCGGTGTGAAACTCGCGATGACGGTAACGTGCGCAGGAACTGGCCTCGGGCTGTACTAGCACCTTGCTTTCGCAAGCGCCACAAGCGCCGGCCTCTCGGCCGCCAAGCCCACAATCAGGAGAGGCACTGTTGCGCCATCACGCCATTTCCCGCCCTGCGCCCTCCCAAGAGCCGGCGGAAGCCCATCATGCGATCCTGAAGCACCTTCTGCCCTTCGTCTGGCCCAAGGGCAGGCCCGACCTCAGGCTCAGGCTGGTGCTTGCAGGCATCGCCTTGGTCGCGGCCAAGGCCGTCACCATCGCCATGCCGCTCGCCTACAAGGCGGCAGTGGATACGCTGACCGCCCTCCCGCACCAGCCGGGCGGCGCGGAAGTAGCCGGGGGGCTCGCGGCTGCCGTCGCCTTGATCTTGGCCTACGGGCTGGCGCGGCTATCCATGATCGGCTTCGTGCAGCTTCGCGACGTGCTGTTCACGCGCGTTGGCCAGCATGCGACGCGGGTGCTTTCCACCGATACGTTCCGCCATGTCCACGATCTGTCGCTGCGCTTTCATCTGGAGCGGAAAACGGGCGGGCTGCAGCGCGTGCTGGAGCGCGGAAAGCTCTCCATCGACCTCATCATCCGCATGGGGGTGTTGAACCTGATCCCGACAATTATCGAGATCTTGTTCGTCTGCCTGCTGTTCGGCCTCTATTTCGGTTGGCAGCTCGTCGCCATCGTGCTGGTGATGATCGCGCTTTACTCCTGGTGGAGCTTCTTTTTCAGCGAAAAGCGGATCGCCATCCGGCGCGAATACATCGAAGCCGATACGGACGCGAGCACGAAGGCCGTGGACAGCCTGCTGAACTACGAAACCGTGAAGTATTTTGGCAATGAGCGCTGGGAGGCGGATCGCTACGACGCCTCGATGGCCAAGTTCGAGCGCGCGACCGTCAAGACCTACAGCTCGCTCGCGGTCCTGAACTCAGGCCAGGCGCTGATCTTTACCGCCGGCATGGTGCTTTCGATGCTGGTCGCGGCCCGCGGCATCGCCAGCGGCATCATGACGATTGGCGACTTTGTGCTCGTGAACGCGGTTTTCATCCAGCTCTACCAGCCGCTCAACTTCATGGGCATGATCTACCGCGAGCTGAAACAGGCGCTAGTGGATATCGAGGACGATGTTCACCCTGCTTGGCGAGGCGCCGGATGTGAAGGACAAGCCCGGTGCCGCGCCGCTCGCCATTTCAAAGGGCGCGATCCGGTTCGAGAACGTCAGCTTTTCCTACGACAAGGACCGGCCGATCCTGCGCGGCGTCGATTTCGAGGTTCCGGCCGGGCATATGGTGGCGCTGGTGGGGCCGTCGGGGGCGGGCAAGTCGACGATTTCGCGGCTGCTTTACCGCTTCTACGATGTGAAATCCGGCCGTATCCTGATCGACGGCCAGGATATCCGCGAGGTGACGCAGGAGTTCGCTTCGGGCGGCGATTGGCATCGTGCCGCAGGACACCGTGCTGTTCAACGACACCATCGAGTACAATATCCGCTACGGCCGCGTCTGCGCGAGCGAGGAGGATGTGCGCGAGGCCGCGCGGCTGGCGCAGATCGACGGCTTCATCCAGCAATTGCCGCTAGGCTACAACTCGCCGGTGGGTGAGCGAGGCCTCAAGCTTTCGGGCGGCGAGAAGCAGCGCGTGGCGATTGCCCGGACGATTCTGAAGGGGCCGCCCATCCTCATGCTCGACGAGGCAACCTCGGCGCTCGACAGCTTCACCGAGAAGGAAATCCAAGAAGCGCTCGACCGCATCGCCAAGGACCGCACCACGCTCGTCATCGCGCACCGGCTTTCAACCGTGATCCATGCGGATTCGATCCTGGTGCTGGAGAAGGGGCAGATCGTGGAGCGCGGCACACACCAGTCGCTGCTGGCGGCGGAAGGGCTTTATGCTGGGCTTTGGGCGCGGC
>CAVXDM010000055.1:0-108798 GCA_963760455.1 uncultured Alphaproteobacteria bacterium | reverse complement strand
CCAAACTCACCATTTTTCGTTATTGTAACAACCTTATAAGGTTGTTACAACGGGGCCATGGCAGAATCACACATCATATCGGGATTGAAGGCCAAGCAGCACGAGATCCGGTCCCGCATATCAGAGTTAGAGAACCAGATGAAGGCTTGCCGGAAGGATTTAGCCTGCATCGGGGAAGCGCGGGGGCGCGGATGCTGAGAGGTCTCTTGGCTGCCAGGGGGAGCAAGACCGGCCGCCGGCATGTAAAGACGCTGATGCTGCGGATGGGCATCGAGGCGCTGTACCGTCATCCGCGCACGACGAAGCCGGAGCCGGGGCACAAAATCTACCCGTATCTGCTGCGCGGCATGGAGGTCACGCGGCCGAACCAGGTCTGGGCGATGGACATCACGTATATCCCCATGGCGAAGGGTTTCGTCTATCTCGCCGCCGTGCTCGACTGGTTCTCGCGGCGCGTGCTGTCGTGGCGTGTGTCGATCACGATGGAGGCCTCGTTCTGCGTCGAGACGCTGGAGGACGCACTGGCGGAGCACGGTAAGCCTGAGATCTTCAATACCGATCAGGGCTCGCAGTTCACCGGCACGGCCTTCACCGGCGTGCTCGCCAGCAACGGCATCGCCATCAGCATGGATGGCAAGGGTGCCTGGCGGGACAACGTCTTCGTCGAACGGCTGTGGCGCAGCGTGAAATACGAGGAGGTCTACCTGCACGCCTACGACAGCGTGCCGGACGCACGCGCCTCGATCGGGCGGTATCTCGATCTTTACAATCGCCGCCGCCCGCATTCGAGCCTTGACGGCATGACGCCCGATCAAGCCTACTACGGAGTACACAGCCTACCGCCAGTCCGCTTGGCGGCCTAACCCCGGCAGACGTTCCACTTATCGAAGCGGGAAATCTGTCCGAACAACCGGGGCCACCTCAAAATACGAGGAGGTCTACCTGCACGCCTACGACAGCGTGCCGGACGCCCGCGCCTCGATTGGGCGGTACTTCGATCTCTACAATCGCCGCCGCCCGCACGCGAGCCTTGACGGCATGACACCCGACCAAGCTTACTACGGAGCACACAGCTTGCCGCCAGTCCGCTTGGCGGCCTAACCCCGGCAGACGTTCCACTTATCGAAGCGGAAAACCTGTCCGAACAAGCGGGACCACCCCTGTTGGCCGCGAGCTGATCCCAATGGGAGGCTTCGTCAGCATGGACGGTCGAGCCGGTTGCAATCGCCTTCTTGGCAAAGGCAACGCCGGCCGCCTCTGACTTGGCAACGGTCGTGAGTGTGCGGCCATTGCGCTCGCGGGCGACGACGACAACCTGGCGCTTGCCAGTCTGGTTCTCAGCAAGACGGCGGTCCTTGCGATCTTCCTTGCGGTTCTCTGGGCGGACGTGGCCACCGAAATAAGCGCCGTCGAGTTCGACATCGCCCTGCAAAGCGCCTTCGTTGCGGGCAAGCTGAATGGATTCGCGGACCTTGTGGAGCAAAACGAAGCTGGTTTTGTAGTCGCATCCCAGGTCGCGCGAAAGCTGAAGGGCAGAATAGCCTTTAGCGCCGTTTGTGAAGATGGCGATAGCGCCAAGAATGTCGCGAAGCTTCAATTTGCGGCTATGGAAGACCGTCCCCGAGGTCATGCTGAACTGCTTGGAGCAACCCTTGCACTTCCAGACCGGGCGGCTCTTGAGGTCGTAATGGTCCATCCCCTCGCATTCCGGGCAAACAGGCTTGCCGCCGGTCTCATGCCAACGGATCGCGCAGAAGGCTTGCGCCGCCTGCTCGTCAGTCATACGAAGAACCTTCGCCAGAGAAAGCGTCTTAGCGGCCGGGGAAAGTAAGAAGTGCTGTGCCATGTGTTCCACTCACCAAATATGGTGAGTGGAATATGCGCCTTGACCGAATCGGTGTCAAGCGCTAAAATCACCAAAAGAGGTGATTATTATGCTGAATACGGCACTTGCTAGGAGAAGCCCTCCGCCTAAGGCGGAGGCTCGGAAAGATAACCCAGTCAACGCGGAGTTCGAAGAGAAAGCGAAGGCGCTTCTGCGCTACGCGATGTCTCAAAAGGGCATTGGAATTGACGAACTAGCCACGAGACTGACCGGAATGGGCGTTCCAATAAGCGCCGGCGGTCTCGCCAACAAAATAAGCCGTGGAGGCTTTAGTTCGGCGTTCCTGCTTCAATGCATGGAGGCGATGGGCATAAATTTGGCCGCGCTTCCGCGCTAACGCGCTAGCGAAGGCCGTAGCGGCTCAGCTCATTCATTCCCTTAGGATGCAGGCGCTTCGTGGGCGGGTCCTCCGCGCCGGCAAGAAAGGGACGGCGCTTGTTTGGCGGCTGCCCTAAGCCTTTTTCTTGGCCTTGGCCACCGGAACCTCCATCACGTCTGACCGGCCCAATAGCCAATCCACGCTTACATCGAGCGCATCCGCGATTTGGCAGACGCGGGCGAGATCAAGCACCTTTAACCCAGAGAGAAGGAAATCGGCAGCCCGCCGCCCGCCAAGCCCTATGCTCCGGCACAGGCTATCCCGCGTCATGTTTCTGGCGCGGCAAGCCTCTGCTAAGCGGTCGCCAAATACGCTGAAATCGGTATGCATGCCAATGATATAGGGCTCCAACAGTCCTATGAACAAGGGAGAGGCGATTAACCGGAAGGATCTGCATGGAGCGCGGATTTGGCGGATCGCACCTTTGTCAGGAAGAAGACAACCGCCTTAGTTTGGCGGTTGCCATAGCGAGATGAGCCACAAGAAGCTTTCCCTTGCTATGGCGCATCCGGTTAGCCGGGTGTGGGCCGGATACTGGCAAAGGTGATCGCTGAAATTTCTGAAATTGGTTTGGAATTCGGCGCCGGCGGTACTATATTGCCCCGCAACTTCAGGGGCAGCTATTACCCGCTTCGGCTTGAATCTTATACTACCCCCTAAAACAACTACAGCCACCGTAAAGGTGGCTGTAGGATTTGCCGCCCAGCTTTCACCGGTTCGGCGGATAGCATATTTGCTTCCTGAAGTATGTAGCGTTCCGGTTGAAAATGTCAACCGGGAATGAGGCAATCATCCAAATGGCGGGAAAACTGTGAAAATATGCTACATTGCACTGCTGTCCCAACGTTGTAACGGCATCAAGCGCTAGCGCATTGAGTTAGCTAGTGGATTAGCGTTTCAGGGCTGGTCTCGATCTGAATTTTTTCGGAGAGATGCCTGTGATTTTCATAATCGCAGGGGATGCCAATGTTGCAGGGGCACTATGTATTCAGCCAATTGATGGAGCATGTCCCGCTGACGACGCTCCGCCGGTGCGTGGCGCGATACGGCGGCGATCACAAAATCAAGAGTTTTTCCTGCCTCGACCAATTCCGCTGTCTTGCGTTCGCGCAACTGACGTGGCGAGAAAGTTTGCGCGACATCGAAGCGTGTCTACGGGCGCAGTCAGGCAAGCTCTATCATCTTGGTTTTCGTTGCCCGCAAATCTCGCGCAACACAATGGCGAACGCCAACGCCGAGCGGGACTGGCGGATTTACGCGGACTTTGCGCAGCATCTTATACGAATGGCGCGCGAGCTTTACTCTGGAGAGACCTTGCCCGGCCTTGAAGGTCTCGACACCGTTTACGCCTTGGATTCTTCGACCATAGACTTGTGCTTGACCGTTTTTCCGTGGGCTCCGTTCCGCTCAACCAAAGCCGCGATCAAGCTGCACACGTTGCTCGATTTGCGCGGCAACATTCCGTCGTTCATCCACATCAGCGACGGTAAAATGCACGACGTGAACATTCTCGATCACCTCGTGCCGGAAGCAGGCGCCTTCTACGTTATGGATCGAGGCTATGTCGATTATGGACGGCTGGCAAAGCTCGGCGATGCTGGGAGCTTCTTCGTGACCCGCGCCAAGTCGAACATGAAAGCCAAGCGGCGATATTCGCGGCCTGTCGATCGCACGACAGGATTGATCTGCGATCAAACGATTGTTTTGACGGGCTTTTATGCTCGCCAGGATTTTGACCGTCCGCTGCGGCGCGTCAAGTTCAACGATCCGGAAACGGGAAAGGCCCTGGTCTTTCTGACAAACAATTTTGCGTTGCCTGCCCTAACGATTGCCAGACTTTACAAATACAGGTGGCAGGTCGAGCTGTTCTTCAAATGGATCAAGCAGCACCTGCGGATCAAGGCGTTCTTCGGCACATCCGAGAACGCGGTCAAAGCGCAAATCTGGTCCGCGGTATGCGTCTATGTCTTGGTCGCCATCGTCAAAAAGCGCCTCGCTATTAAGGCCAGCCTCTACGAAATGCTACAGATTTTGAGCCTCACCCTTTTCGAGAAAACACAGCTTTTACAACTATTTACCGGTATCCCGCCACAAATATCCCACCAGGAGGCCGGTAACCAATTGAATCTATTCGATTAACACTGGGACACTAGTGGCTACATTGATGAATCCGGCTGCACCGGCATGCTGCCAACGGCCACGTCACCAATCCAACCAGTTTTAGCCATAGGCGGGATCATCATAGATTATTCAAGGTTACATTTCGCCACAGAAAAGCTACTTGAAATAAAATCAAGATTTTATCCGTCACCGTGCAATGGAACGCCACGGTATCTAGATGGTGTATTAGAGGAAATTAAAGGGTCTGATTTGAGAAAACATGCAACATGTTCAAATAAACCAACGAAGAGGCATGCCGTTGGGGTTATAGATAATGTGGTTAAACTATGTGAAGACTTAGACGCCAAGATAATCGTAATTGCTCACCCCCTGCGCGTTTTGGATCAGGGCAACAACTCGATTGACACGGGAAACGCGGGCTGATTTAAGCTCGGGATGACCCCCGAGGCACTTGATTCGCTCAGCAAGCAGGAACTTATCGCGCTGGTTTTGGCGCTGATGGAGCAGAACCGGCAAATCCAGGTTTTGGCGGAGCAAAACAAGGCTCTTGCGGCGCGGGTGGCGGAACTGGAAGCCAAACTCAACATCCCACCCAAAACTCCCGGCAACTCATCGCTGCCGCCATCGAAGGGGCAGAAAGCAAACAAGCCTGAGAAGGCGAAGAAGGAGCGCAAGGGCCGCCTGGCGTTGCGCGCAAGCTTTCAGAAAATCCGGACCGGGTGCTCGAAATGTTTGCAAGCAGCTGCCCGCACTGCGGAAATACCGCCTCGCCCGAGGAGCAGCCGGATGTGCACGCCTATGACCACATCGATCTGCCGGAGATCAAGCCGGTCGTGACGCGGGTCAATCTTCACGGCGGCGCCTGCGGGTGCTGCGGCCAGCGTATCGCGGGAACCCCGCCCGCCGGCATGCAGCCAGGCAGCCCGTTCGGGCCTGGCATCGTGGCGCTGGCGGTTTATCTCCATACCAGGCAGATGGTCAGCTACAGCCGCCTGGTGGAGATGTTCAAGGGGCTGTTCGGGCTGGACATCAGCGAAGGCGCCATCGCCAACCTGTTCAACCGCGCGCAGGCGCCATTCGCCGCCGAAGCGGAGCGGATCGATGCCGAGGTCCGTGCCGCGCCGGTGATCGCTTCGGATGAAACTTCCGCGCGCGTCGAGGGGTGACCGGCTGGCAATGGGTGTATGGATGCGCCACAGCCGTGGAGCACTTCATTGCCGCCAGCCGCGGCAAAGCGGTGGTCACGGAATTCCTCAAGGGTGCGGTGCCCGAAGTGTGGGTCAGCGACAGGCTGGGCGCGCAGATGGGCCATGCCGCGGCGCATCAAGTCTGCCTCGCCCATCTCCTGCGCGACACCCGTTACGCCATCGAGGCCGGAGACAAGCTGTTCACGCCGGGCTTCAAAAGCCTGCTGACGCGCGCCTTCGTTATCGCAAGGCGCCGCGAAAACCTGGCGGACAGCACGCTTGCGGCCTACCGGCGCGAACTGGACCGCCGCCTCGACCGGCTGCTGGCAATCGAACCCGATGCGGAAGCGGGCCAGAAACTCAAGCGCGGCATCGAAAAATGCCGTGACAAGCTGTTTGTCTTCGTCACCCGCCGCGATGTGCCGCCCACCAACAACATATCGGAGCGCCTGCTGCGCCCTTCGGTCATCTTCCGCAAAGTGACCAACGGCTTTCGCTCTGCCTGGGGGGCACAGGTCTACGCCGCAATCTGCTCCGTGATCGAGACCGGCATGCTGCGTGGCCTCACAGCCCTCGCAGCCGTTGATTTAACCAAACATTGTTTTTGGCTTAGTCTTGCGCGCCTTTTTTGCTTTGGCAGCGGTGCCGTTCTGCCTTCGCATGAAGGCATCAAACAATGGAACTGTAAAATCTATCAGGCCCCTTTTGGGGGCATATGCCATACCCTTTTTGATGAGTTCATCTCTCATCGCTGCGGCTTGTTCGACAGTCATCCCCAAGGCAGTTGCAACATCCGCAGAGCGAGCTGGCAATTTTAGATCGGCCATTGCTCTTGCGTAGTCCTGTTGACGCTCAGTAAGCCTTTGCAATCTCGTAGCAAAAATGCCTTGATCAAGCTCAGCTTTCGCACAGACTGTCGCTGCCCGTACATCCTCAATCTCAATTGGCGACGAAATGGCTGCCTTCCAAGCTTCAGACCCCCAAAGTTGTAGATAGTATGGATAGCCATGCGTTTCTTGAAGAATCAAATTTACGGCTTCATCAGTATAATCAACGTTTTCTGATGCAGCAGGCTCTATAATAGCTCTTTTTGCATCATCATCTTCAAGCTTATCTATCTTTGGATATCTAAACAATCTTTCCGCATACGACTTCGCGTCGCCGGTGAATTTTGGCAATTGTGGCAATCCAGCTCCGATGAATGTTAGCGGAAGACGTTTTTGAGAAACTTTGTGAAGAGCTATTATGAGAGCGGCAAAATCGCTTTGAGGCAAGCATTGTATCTCGTCTATTAGAATTACAACGCTTGTTTTCCGTGCTGCCGCGATGTTTCCAGTTTCTATAAATACATCCGTAAGATCCGAGGCGTAGATCTCCGGTTGCCTCCCCTTCTGTCACCGAAACTTCCACGCTTCCCATCTTTACGCTAAACATGCTAGCGACAGCGCGCAGCAATCGCATACCTTTAGCCGCCGTTTGTTCAGCTTGCTTGATGCGGTCAAGCCTGATCATCAGGCGTAACAGTTGCGGCAACAGCATTTCCGGAAGCGTCTTGTTACTATCGGCTTCGATAACGCTTGTTGGGTGGCAACCCAATCGTTCGGCAAGGCCCTCAAACTCGACGAGGAGAACAGTCTTGCCTACCCCTCTAAGGCCAAGAAGTATTTGGTGTTTTGCCGGTTTCCCTGCCTTTGCTCTTTCTATGGCAATTTCGATAGAGTCAATTATGTTTTCTCTTCCGGCCAACTCATGTGGAGGAATGCCAGCACCGGGACAATAAGGGTCGTCTCTCTCATCCATAGGAAACTTATCCAGTCTTTGGTTTCTTTGGTTACTCTTACCAAAGAAACCAAAGATGGCCAAAGCATGAAAAGATTTCTATGAAATGTGAGCGCGTTGCCAATACCCGTCCAAACCCCGCTAACCGGATGCGTTAGGCCGCCTTATGCCGCTGCCAGTAGCTGCAGTCCGCCAAGGCTTGCGGTTGGGCTGGAGTACGATGCGTGCACAGTTGGCACAGCACGGGCATTGGGTTGCCTTTCTATCCAAGCGCCTGGATCTGTGCTACCCGTCCAGCCACAGCTGGAGTAACGCCGATGCCAGAACTGACACCGCAGCAATGCAAGGATTGGCGTGATGAATTGGTCTGGACAGTAGACGAACTTGCGAAGGCAGCAAAGATCGCGCCAGCGGCGATTAACAAATTCGAGGCAGGAACCGGCAAGCTTACAGATAGCGCGAAATTAGCGCTACTCACAGCGTTTCAAAGCGGTGGATTGGAGTTCACCGACCCACTTCCTCAGCCGTCAACGCCCGCAGCCGGAAGCTTCACGCCAGAGAGTTGCAAGGATGCGCGTGAGCTATTGAACTGGTCCCACGAAGATCTGGGCCGCCGATGCGGAGTTGCGGCCGGAGCGATTGCCGCATTTGAAGACAAGAAGGGTAAATTAACGTCCGACGCGCAAGCGGCAGTCGCTGCGGCGTTGGAACGGGCTGGATTAAAGCTACCGGATCCCCCTTCTCCACCCCCTCATTTTCCCCTGCTTGTGGTGGCGCTGGCGGTAGCATTTTGGGTGGCACTTGCGATGGTAATCATAAGCGTATACCGCTAGCAGTATGGAATTACGGCAGAAGCCATTAATTCACTAATAACCGTATAAGGTTATTGAAACAACGAAAATTGGTGAGTTTGCTCCATAATACCGCAGATTTTCGCAAAATTCCGCCAGTTTTGGACATCTCGCTTCCGCGTTAACCGTGTTTTGTTAACGGATATGGCAGCAGCGTGGGGCCTGTAAGGCCACCTGCCACAATCACGACATATTTGCCCGCAGGAACGCTACACTCCAAGGCGACACCGGTTTTCCTTCAATAGGCGGGAAAGGCCGATTTCGGACCATCCCGTTCGCAGGGATTACGTCCGCAGCTGAAGGTCTTGCTGAAGTGGAAATCTCCACCACGCTCCAGGTATCCTGGCTGGTGGATACGCAACCCGGCGATCTCAGCCCCGGGGCCTTCACAGGAGCGGTCGCGACCTCGATGGCAAAAACTGCTGGCGGAATCTCCGGAGCCCGGCCCTTTACAGACGAAGTTGAACTAAATATTTTATCATATCAATGGCCTGCTTTCAGATCCCTCGGCGGGCCACGCCAGGGATGGCTGCGAACTGGCAGCCGGGGCCAAAATGGGTCTTTGGCCTTAATGAGCAGCATACGCCCTACCGGCGCGCGGGTCAGTTTCCCTCACCTTATCCGTCCGGGCGCCATGAACCTTCTGCGGCGCTCCCGCATCGAAACTCGCAGGGCTGGCGCAAGGTGGAAATCGTATCGTTCTTTGTGGCGTATCAATGCGTCCCGGATATGTGGCCTGCTCTTGGCTGCCTCACTTCCGCAAAGGGCGTTAGCAGTTTTCCGGCTTAGCGCAAAGTCTCCTTATGAAAGACCCCCTGAATGAATCCCCGGTCTTCACCCGCCATGACCTCACCGTCGAGGCCGCGCTCAGACAGGCCGAAGGCGAGCTGCGGCAATGCCGTGATTATCTGGAGGATCAGGTTAAGGCGCGCACGGCGGAGTTGACCGAAGCCAATGCCCGGCTCGTTCAGGAAATCGCCGGCCGGGTGAAGAGTCAGGAAGCGCTCAACCAGAGGCTGGTGGCGCCGGCCGATCCGTTGGGGACGGCGGACATAACGTTCAACGACCTCTTCAACATCGGGGAAATCCAGAAAATTCAGGATGCCTTCGCCGCGGCGACCAATGTCGCATCCCACTAGTGTCCCAGTGTTAATCGAATAGATTAATTGGTTACCGGCCTCCTGGTGGGATATTTGTGGCGGGATACCGGTAAATAGTTGTAAAAGCTGTGTTTTCTCGAAAAGGGTGAGGCTCAAAATCTGTAGCATTTCGTAGAGGCTGGCCTTAATAGCGAGGCGCTTTTTGACGATGGCGACCAAGACATAGACGCATACCGCGGACCAGATTTGCGCTTTGACCGCGTTCTCGGATGTGCCGAAGAACGCCTTGATCCGCAGGTGCTGCTTGATCCATTTGAAGAACAGCTCGACCTGCCACCTGTATTTGTAGAGTTCTGGCAATCGTTAGGGCAGGCAACGCAAAATTGTTTGTCAGAAAGACCAGGGCCTTTCCCGTTTCCGGATCGTTGAACTTGACGCGCCGCAGCGGACGGTCAAAATCCTGGCGAGCATAAAAGCCCGTCAAAACAATCGTTTGATCGCAGATCAATCCTGTCGTGCGATCGACAGGCCGCGAATATCGCCGCTTGGCTTTCATGTTCGACTTGGCGCGGGTCACGAAGAAGCTCCCAGCATCGCCGAGCTTTGCCAGCCGTCCATAATCGACATAGCCTCGATCCATAACGTAGAAGGCGCCTGCTTCCGGCACGAGGTGATCGAGAATGTTCACGTCGTGCATTTTACCGTCGCTGATGTGGATGAACGACGGAATGTTGCCGCGCAAATCGAGCAACGTGTGCAGCTTGATCGCGGCTTTGGTTGAGCGGAACGGAGCCCACGGAAAAACGGTCAAGCACAAGTCTATGGTCGAAGAATCGAAGGCGTAAACGGTGTCGAGACCTTCAAGGCCGGGCAAGGTCTCTCCAGAGTAAAGCTCGCGCGCCATTCGTATAAGATGCTGCGCAAAGTCCGCGTAAATCCGCCAGTCCCGCTCGGCGTTGGCGTTCGCCATTGTGTTGCGCGAGATTTGCGGGCAACGAAAACCAAGATGATAGAGCTTGCCTGACTGCGCCCGTAGACACGCTTCGATGTCGCGCAAACTTTCTCGCCACGTCAGTTGCGCGAACGCAAGACAGCGGAATTGGTCGAGGCAGGAAAAACTCTTGATTTTGTGATCGCCGCCGTATCGCGCCACGCACCGGCGGAGCGTCGTCAGCGGGACATGCTCCATCAATTGGCTGAATACATAGTGCCCCTGCAACATTGGCATCCCCTGCGATTATGAAAATCACAGGCATCTCTCCGAAAAAATTCAGATCGAGACCAGCCCTGAAACGCTAATCCACTAGCTAACTCAATGCGCTAGCGCTTGATGCCGTTACAACGTTGGGACAGCAGTGGTCGCATCCATAATTACAATGCCGGATGGAACCCCTATCACGACGCAGAGCAACTTCTGCAGGTTGTGCCGGGACATCATTCGCAAGACGGAGAAGGGCTGCGCCAACTGTTTCCATTCCGACTCCATGATCGGCCGGCAGAACCCTGGAGGTCCCATCGTCCAGCCCTGTCTGAGCGGCGGTTTGTGGGATGCGGGCGCAAGCATCACAGTGGGCGGAAAGCACATCGCGAACTGGCTCATCGGGCAGGTGAAGAACGAGGCGATCGACGAGGAAAAAATTCTTCGCTACGCGCGTGAGATCGGGGCGGACGAGGAGGAATTCCGCATTGCGCTGCGGGAAGTGCCCGTGATGTCCGTCGAACAGTTCGGCAAAATCGCCACTGCGCTGTTCCTGCTGGCCAACGAGCTTTCGCTCAAAGCCTACCAGAATGAAGAGCGCAGACGAACTGGGGAGGCGTTGCGCCAGAGCGAACAAAAGTTTCGCTCGATCTTCGACCAGACCTTCCAGTTCATCGGGGTGCTGGCGACTGACGGCGCCGTCGTGCAAGCCAACCAGACCGCGCTGCGATTTGCGGGCGTTGACGAGGACGCGGTGCTCGGCAAACCGTTTTGGGAAACGCCCTGGTGGACGCACTCCGCCGAGTTGCAGCAGAAGCTGCGGGCGGCGATTTTGGACGCGGCCGCGGGGAAACTCGTGCGCTTCGAGGCCACCCACGCCGGGGCGGACGGAAAGGTTCGTTACGTCGACTTTTCACTCAAGCCCGTCACCGATTTGCAGGGGCACGTTGTCCAGCTCATCGCAGAGGGCCGCGACATCACCGAGCGCAAGCAGGCGGAAGACGCACTGCGCCAGATAAACCGTGAGTTGCAGACAATCAGCAACTGCAATCAAGTTCTGATGCGGGCAACCAGCGAGCCGGCACTGTTGCAAGATATTTGCAGCATCGTCCGCGACGAAGCCGGTTATTGCATGGCCTGGGTAGGATATGCTGAAAACAGCGAGGCCAAAACGGTGCGTCCGGTTTCCTGGGCAGGCGGCGAGGAATATCTCGCCACCGCCGGCGTCAGCTGGGCGGATACCGAACGCGGACGTGGCCCCACCGGCACCGCCATCCGTTGCGGAAAAACTGTTTGGTGCGCGGATATGGAGACAGATCCCGGCTTTGCGCCCTGGCGGGAGAGTGCGCGGCTGCGCGGTTACCGCTCCAGCATCGCGCTGCCTCTCAAGGATGAGAGTGGCGCGGTATTCGGCGCTTTCACCATTTTTTCCATCGAGCCCAACGCCTTCACGCCGCCGAAATCCGGCTACTGGAAGAGCTGGCGGGCGATCTCGCCTTCGGCATCAACGTTCAACGCGCGCGCGTGGAACGCAATCGCGTGGAGGCGCAGGTCCGGCAGCTCAATCAGGAACTCGAACAGCGGGTTGCCGAACGCACGGCGGCGCTGGAGCACGCCAACAAGGAACTCGAATCCTTCTCCTATTCGGTGTCTCACGATTTGCGCGCGCCCTTGCGGGCCATCGACGGCTTCTCGCGCATCCTTCAGGAGGAATACGACGCCATCCTGGGCGAGGAAGGCCGGCGCTACACGGAAACCATCGGCCGCAACGCGGTGCGCATGGGGCAGCTCATCAGCGACATCCTCGACTTCTCCCGCATGTCGCGGCGCGAGATCGCGGTGACACCGGTGGACATGACCGCGCTCGCGCGGGAGGTTTACGAGGAGGTGCGCGGCGCGGCCCCGGCGGAGCGGAATATAGTGCTGCATCTGGGCGATCTGCCGCCCGCGCGCGGCGACCAGGCGCTCTTGCGCCAAGTCTGGGTCAACCTCCTCTCCAACGCCGTCAAATACACGGGCTCCACGCCCGAGGCTGTCATCGAGGTGGGCGGCTCCCAGGCGGGGGGCGAGAATACCTATAGGGTGAAGGACAACGGCGTCGGCTTCGATATGCGATACGTGGACAAGCTGTTCGGCGTGTTCCAGCGGCTGCATAGCGACGGGGAGTTTGAGGGAACCGGGATCGGCCTCGCCATCGTCAAGCGCATCGTTACACGCCACGGCGGCAGGGTATGGGCCGAGAGCAAACCCGGCGAGGGTTCAACGCTGTACTTCACATTGCCTGCAAGGGAAGAAGAGTAGCTGGCGTTGGCAGCTCGTTGGGAACCCGATTGGCCTATTTCTGCTTTTTGGGGTTCTCCGGTATTTGGTTCGAGAATCGTGAACAGCCGGTTTCGACCCTTTGCGAGCTTCGGAGCAGGCCGCCGGGCGCTGAGGTTTGAGCGCGGCCCGCTTCTGGCCTGCATTTCTCACGATCAGCGCGCACCTGGCTTGATCTTTGTTCCATCAGGCCCTTTCCAGACAGCCAGCCGCCTAGAAACCCGTAAGTGCCCGGCAACCTTCTCGATACGACACGGCGAAGAAATCGGCGAACTCACCGTGAATGTGGCGGCCCAGTTAGAGCTGCGCGAAGCACCGAACGGTTCAGAATTTATAGAAGTGCATGTACCTAGGCCGGCGGGCGTGCCCTCGACAATTGCGGGCCGGTACTACATCCGTGAAGGCAATCGGTAGGCGACCGTACAGAGCAGATCGTAGAGCGGACTGAATTCGATGCCGCCCTCGCGATAGACCAGGCTGTAGTTCTGCCGTGCGCGTCGGCATTGCCGATGATGACCTGCGCAATAGCGCCACCTCACAGCTTCAGCACATCCACGGCGGGCTTGGTGCAGGCGCGCCGGATCAAATTAAAGCAGTCGCTAAACCCAGGGCCGCCCTCTGCCGCATATTTCCGGTCTGAAATCACGCCAAGCGCCTGACAAAAATCCTCCTGATGCAAGCGGTGAACTCTGCGCGCCGCATCCATGCGGCGATCATAGCGTGTCACCAGAAGATAAGGCCGGCCCGCAACCGCGCGCGCTTCCACAGGCGCCGCGGCCAGGCCAAGACGCGATGCCAGACGCATGGCAAAGGCCTCATTTTCGGTCGTCGCAGAAAAGCGCGCAATCGGCGGCTTCAGGATATGCGTTGTTGGCTGGCCGGGAGCGGGAAGGGCAACGCGGTCATTTACAAGCACCACAGGGATTTTCGATTGCGCGCCGGCAAGTGACAACCGGATACCGCGCTTGCCAGCAAGGAACGGCTGCATCGGCAAGGTGTCGAGCAGGTTGACAAGCTCATCATCGCTGAGAGGCTCTGTGGCAATGCCGCCATCCGGCAGCACCGGCGTGGCGCCCTCTGGCCAGAGAAGGTCAGCGCACCCGCGACATCCCCGCCAAGCGCCGCTGAGCCGCCTCGGGCAGCAATCCCTCGAAGAACGGACGGCACTCGCGGCGGCTAAAACTCTCCGGGCGTTTGGGCAGCGAGACCGGCAAGGCTGGGTTCGTGGCATCGGCGAGCCATGCGCCGCTATAGGTGAAGCGCATTTCCCCATGACGGTTGATGCTCAACGTGCCGACGACCGCGTTATCCCACCAGACCGAGAGCGCCTTCGTCATTCGCGGTGCCTCTCGTTCGTGGCTTTGGAGGAAGCGGGCGCTGCGATCTCAATCTTACAACCCAAAGCCGCAAGCACGCCGAGCGTCTTACCTAATTGCACGGTCGGCTTTCCTGCTTCCAATTCGACAATGAAGCGCACACCGACGCCCGCCGCGCTCGCCAGTTGATCCTGGCGAAGCCCCTGCATGCGCCGCGCTTCGCGGATAATGGCTCCGATTTGTTCTGTGGTCATGATGATTTTCCCGCTCGGGAAATATACGCTTCCGCAGCGCCTCACTTAAGGAAACTTTACCGAACGGTAAATTATCGAACAACGGGAGGATGAGACGCATGGATATTTCCCGAGCGGGAAAACATGCAGTGTGCCAAAACGCCGGACCTTATCATTCCGCAGGTCTTCATGACAGCGCCTCCAGGTAAGGGCGCATGACGTTCGTAACCCGGCAGATCTCTGCAAACCGCCAGATACCGTCCATGCTGGCGCAGCGTTTGCGGCGGCATTCGCGAAGCGCCTCAATCGCTGTTTCCATGCCGCCGGAGCGCTTGCAACCAAATCCTCCGCCGCACCTGCGCAACTGGAATGGAAAACCTTGGCGTTGATACCCGTGTTGTCGAGACGGCCCTGAACCATGTCAGCGGCACCAAGGCAGGGATTGTTGGGGTTTGCCAGCGTAGCCAGCACAGGGAAGCAGTGAAGAAAGCCTTCGACGCTTGGGGCTCCTATGTTGAGCAGCTAACTGCCGGCACGAGGGCCGCCGGTGTTATACCCTAGCAGCCTGCCGGACTGGGGTGAGCGGCGAGCGTTACCAGACTCACGGCTGGCGCCGGCGGCAACGTTCCAGGCCGTCTCGGATGCGATGGAGCCCGAAGCGCCCTCTCAAGCGGCTCATGATAGGTGCGGATCAATCATGGCAAACGCTAAGTCCCGCTCCGACATCTGAGTGATCTGCTGCGGCCAAACAATGGCGAGCCGCGGATCCAGGGCATTTAGCCCTCCCTCAAAGCCGGGCGCGTAGGGCTTGTCGTGAAGGTAGACGAGTTGGCAGTCCTCCGCAAGCGTTTGGAAGCCATGCGCAAATCCCGCGGGGATCAGCATCGACCGGGCGTTTTCAGCGCTAAGCACCTCGCCATGCCATCGCAGATAAGTTGGCGAATCCGGCCGGATGTCCACCGCTACGTCGAAAACCGCCCCGGCTATGCAGGAAACGAACTTTGCCTCCTCGTGCGGCGCGCGCTGGAAGTGCATGCCGCGGATCGCACCCTTCTGGCGCGTCAGCGTGTGGTTGATTTGCGCAACGCTAAAATCGTAACCGAAGGCCGCGAATTCCTCCCGGCAGAAGAACCGCGAGAAAAAGCCGCGCTCGTCCTGAATGGGGCTCCGGTCGATGGTGAGCAAGCCTTGCAAAGCCGTAGATTGGCAGCTAAAACGCGGCATGAGGGGTTTCCCTTATGTACAGTGAATGAGGCATGGGCCGGACTTCACGGGCACGCCCCGTGTAAATCGAACGCCCGGTTAGTCTCCATGGGATGTAATATGGCAAAACTGGGCGCGGTAACCAAGGAAACGACTTCAATTCCGGTTGCGGGCTGCGCGGCTGCCACACCGATTACCCCGGCAAAGACGGGCCCGGCGATCTCAAGGGCCTTTATCAAAAGGCACGCAAGGGGCTGATTCCTCACTTTAGGTGAATCTCCTCTCCTTATGAGGTTCCGGAAATACATCTCGCTTGCGGAAATGTGCCGCCGGAAAAGGCCGTCGAGGAAATGATAGCGGAGCTGAGGCGCAAGGAAATCCCGCAGAGCAGGCTCGGCTGATTGAACAGATTGGGCGCGAATAAATGGCTCAGGTGACTGTAGGTGTTCCCGTATATAACGGCGCCGATTTTCTGGAAAAATCTCTGGCCTGCCTGCGCGATCAGACCTATCGCGATATAGAGGTTTTGATCTTCGATAATTGTTCGGAGGACGCCACCGGCGAAATCGCGCAACGCTTCTGCGCCGCCGACCCCCGGTTCCGCTACTTCCGCCAGCCGGAGAACAAGGGCGCCATGCGGAACTTCGTGGAAGTGCTTGAGGCGGCCCAAACGCCGTTTTTTATGTGGCGGGCGGCCGACGACACTTCCGACATCAACTACATAGAAGTATTGCTGGGCTTGCTCCTTGCGCATCCTGAGCGGGATGCCGCGGTAGCGCGGATCGTAGCTGCTTTACCAAATGGCCAGGTCAAGCGAGTACATCAGGTCCCGCCGCTAATCGAGAAGGGAGGAGCCGTTGGCCGCGTGGCGCAACTCTTCTATTCGCATCCTGCCTGGTACTATGGACTTTTCAGGCGGGAAGTGATCGAGGCCCGTTGGCGGGAGGTCGTTTCCGCCTACCCCTATGTCTGGGGGGCGGACGTTGTTACGCTGTTTTCGCTTGAATTCGACCGCAAAATAATGGCACAAACGCTACTACCTTTTACCAGTATATTCGCTTTCCCCCGCCCCGAAGAGACAAAGCCCAGCGAGTTGCGCGCGACCAAGAAAAACTGGCGATGGGCCGTTCATTCATGGCTTTCGCTCACCAGCATGTGAAACAGGCTATCTCAAATCCAGCCGAACGCTGGTTCTACAACCTTGTCGTGGCCTATTTCGTCCACAAGCACGGCTACTCACTCAGCAAGAGGCTACGCCGATGGCTTGGTCAGACCCTTGGGTTTGGCTAGCCATGGCGAACGCTAAGTAGCATTCAGACATCGCTCGGACGAGCAGTCGTTTTGGTTGTATGACGCCGTTCGCTTTGCACGGCAGCCGCTACCCGCATCTTAGAAGCGGCTATGGCAACCGTTTCAAGAACCCGTCCGGAGCCGCAGTGATTAGCAGCTTCTCGCGTATAGAATGGTCGATCTCAAATTCCGGATGGCTCTCCAGGTACTCCCACACAGCGGTCTTGGGGCTATTGCCTTTACGCCCAAGGCCTGTCCGGGAACATGCCATCGGGCATGTCCTCCACGACGGTGTCGAACACTATGCAGTAGCTCCCGGGACGTGACGAGAGGGGCGTAAAGCTCCAGCTCTTCGAGGACGTGGGCGTGGGTGTGGTTGGAGTTGAGAGCGACAAGAACCCGCTCCTTGCCCTTCGCGCGGGCACGGACTTGACTGGGCGACCTCCGGTTCGATGGATGAGCCCTCGATCATGTCGATGCGCGAACGCATGGGATGGGCGTCGATGGCCGCACGGTTGTGCGTGCGAATGTCGATATCGACGCCAAGCACCGTGCGTTTGGGTTTGGCAGGGTCAAGGGAGGTGCCGGCTTCGGCAGCCTCGCAGTACTCGATGAGGGCCAGCAATGACGCACTCAAGATTCAGCGAGCCGCCGTGGGCGATGCCGGTTTCAATAATGAGGTCAGGCTTCACGTCCCAGACAATTTCCTGAAAGGCGATCTCAGATGTCTTGAGGATATTGGATAATTGGACGGCCAAGCCAACCGTAATTGTACGAGTATTTACGTTCGATGGACGCCTCGACGGAAAGCCGCCGCCGTCTCTCTCAACCCTATCGTCGCTGGCATAGCCTGCGACGCGAGCCTCAACTTCCGATCTAAAGCTGGTCATGACCAACGGCCACATATGTGAAGGAGTTGTTGGACATTTCTCTTATTTCCTCAAGATAGTTGGGGGTTCATGACATAAATAGCCGTGCCCGGCGGCAGGCCTGCGAGGGCTGTCTCCGGCGGCATGACTTCAAGTCCCGTCGCCTGGAAGATATCGTCCTTGCTTAGCGGGGTTGATATCAATCACTCTTGTCGACAGGATATCCTGCCCTCTCGCACAAAAGCGAGAATATTACGCCTTTCGAGGCACCGCCCCAGATGACGAAGGGTCTTTTCACGGCCATCTGCGGCGCTGTCAAACCATGCGCGAAATCGGCGGGAAAATCCACTTGGTTGTAAGGATCGAGCTGCGGCGCGCGCAAGCTCGCTAGGTCCGCGACAACGTAGAGGTATTGACCCGAAAACAAGCGCCCGCTGGATATCACCCGGCCGAACATTCGATGGAAGTCGGTCAGTCTTGAAGTAATTGACGTGTTCATAAAAAATGTCGAACCACGCTCGCTCCTTACAAATCCAATCTAGGCAAGGAACCTCGATGTAGATCAAGCCTTGGCCGGAGTTGGCATCGCGCAGCGCCGCGAGAAAGTGGTAGGGATCGGGAATGTGCTCCAACACATGACGCAGAATGAGACCCCGGCAGTGTATACCGAGACCCGCGCCGAAGTAGCAGCGTTGAATGGCTGGGTTGCTGCCTTCGTAGGTTGGGTCGAACCCGCTCATGGCGGCGCCCCGCTCCTGCAGCATTTCGAGGAAGTAGCCCTTCCCGCAACCCACCTCGACGAGGTTTTCGTACCCTAGCCGCGCAAGCACGATTTCGGCTACCGTATTAAGATGACTGCGAAAGTGGCTGCTGTGCGCCTGCTCATTCTGATACTGCGCATCGTAGACGATCAACGCCGGGTCGAAAGCGGCGTTGTACACTAACCCCGTCTTCAGATCCTCCACGTATACGTATGCTCACCGCGAACGCACGAGCGCGCCTCGTCACGGCTGGCGTACGTCCTATTCTGAAACACGGGGTAGTTACTTTGCTGGTAGATCAGCCTGTTGCCGTGCATGTCAGCCTCCCTCTTGCCACCGCACCTGCCCTGGGAGGCCGAGCACACATACCGGATCAACCAGGTTGCCGGGGCGGGCTCCGAAGTTGAGGAGATCGCGCCGGCCATATTCGTCCGCGATGCGCTCGGCAAGCTGGCGGACAGTGACGGGCACGCCCGAGCAAAGGTTGAAAGCCCCTTCGGCGTTTGAATAGAGCGCGTCCACCAATTGCCCCGCGGCCTCGCGCACATCCAGGAAATCCCGGATTCGGCGCCCGCTTGTCAGATCGGCGGGCAACCCGGCGGCAAGCTGCTTACGCAGATACGGTACGAGCCGGCGGGGATTCTTCGCCCTCGCCATGGAGATAAAACAGCCGCGCCCAGAGGAATGCGACCCCTTGCGAGGGGAGCCATTGCGACAAAGCCAGGAACGCTGCCGCTTTTGCCCCGGCGTAGGGCGTGGACGGATGCAATGGGGTTCCGGTGGACAGTACTCCGCTTCCGAGGGCGTATTCGAAACAGGTGCCGGTCCCGAGAAACTTCGCCACTCCGGCCCCGGCGGCGCCTTTGGCTAGCGCAAGCGTGCCCTGCAAGCAATCCAGGTTCTCCGGCGCCGTTAAATAAACGCCCGGCGTGGCAACCCAGGCGAGGTGCACGACCTTGCTGACGCCCTCGCACGCGGCCTCCCACCACCCGGACGTTTCGGCGAAGAGATCGCCGCTTTCACGGACATCGATATTGCGGAGGCCATCCGGGAGCCGCGAAGCGCTTCCGGTCCTGATGACCGCGCGCACGGGGATGCCTCGCGCGTCGAGCGCTCGAAGGACGTGCCGGCCCACAAATCCGGTTCCTCCGGTGACTAGCACGCGCTCGTTCGTCATCTCACACCCGAGTCGGTCATAGGATTCTAAGCCCCGGCACCGCGACCGCGAACCTTCCGCCCCAGCCGCGCACATAGGAAAGGGTTTCCTGGATTCTCGCCGGCGATGTTCCAAGGCAGGATCAGCACCGTATCCGGACGCGCCTCCGCAAGTGCGGATGGAGGCCGGATGGGGATGTGGCTGCCCGGCAGGTACCGGCCTTGCTTTGAAGGAGCGGCGTCGCAAACGAAGGGAAGCAGGTCCGCGCGCACGCCCGCGAAATTGAGAAGAGTGTTTCCCTTCGCCGCCGCGCCATAGCCCGCCACCGTGCGGCCCGCGCGCTTTTCCGCGATAAGGAACAAAAGCAGCTCGTCCTTGATGCGTTCCGCCTCCGTTTGAAGGCGGCCGTAGAGCGCCGCTTGCGCGATCCCCGCATCGGCTTCGGCAGCGGCGAGCTTGTCAAGGCGCGGGGTGGTTTCATGACTGGCGCCGGTGTGGCAGGCGAACACGCGCAAAGACCCGCCATGGGTGGCAAGCTCCCCGGCATCGAAGACCCGTAGCCCCGCGGCAGCCAGCACCCGGCGCACGGTGTGCAGCGATAGATAGGAGTAATGCTCGTGGTAGATCGTATCGAACTGCAGCCCCTCGACGAGGCGCAGCAGATGCGGGAACTCGAAGGTGACCACACCTTCGGGTGCAAGCAGCGCGCCAACGCCACGGACGAAGTCATTTATATCGGGAACGTGGGCGAGAACGTTGTTGGCCGTCACGAGATCGGCTTTGCGCCGCGATGCAGCGATGGCCCGGCCGGTTGCTTCGCCAAGAAACAGCTCCTCGGTCTCGATCCCCTTTTCGCGCGCGGCAGCCGCCGTGGAGGCTGTTGGCTCGATGCCCAGGCAAGGAATGCCGAGGCCGGCGACGAACTGCAGGAGGTAGCCGTCGTTCGAGGCAACTTCGATCACGAAGCTGTCCGGGCCGAGGCCGAAGCGCTCGATCATCGCCCCGACATAGGCTTGCGCATGAGCGACCCAGCTCTTGGAGACCGAGGAGAAATAGGCGTAATCGGCAGTGAAAAGCGCATCCGCCGCCGCATGCGCCGGCACCTGCACGAGCCAGCATTCCTCGCACACGTAAGCCTTCAACGGAAACGTCACCTCGGGGGCGCCGAGCCTTTCCTGCGGCACGTAGGCGTTCGAAGGCGGCTGATGGCCCAAATCCACGAACACCCGATGCAACGCGGTTCCGCAGTGCCGGCAACTCAGCATGGCAAGCTTTCCGGGTGCCGGTTTGTGGTTTCGTACCGCGCGATGGTGCCGAGCAGAAGCTCGCGCAACTCGTTTTGGGAGGCGCCTGCGCCCGCATGATATCCGGTCATCGTCTCCTTCACGGTCCGGGAGAAATCCCAGCGCGGGTTCCAGCCGAGGCGTGCCCGGGAGCGGTCTACCGATAGCGCCAGATAATGCGCCTCATGGGGTGCGTCCGGGCTACTTGTGTCCTTCCAGCCATAGGTCTTTCCAGGCCACGCGGCGAGCGCCACCTCCACAAGCTCGCGCACACTCCGGTCCGCGTTTGGCGCCGGCCCAAAGTTAAAGGCATCCTGAAGCCGCGGATCGTGGCTCGTCGCCAGCGCTTCGGCCAGCGCGAGGTAACCTGCGAGCGGCTCCATCACGTGCTGCCAGGGGCGCACCGAATAAGGGTTTCGGACTGGAAGCTGCTCACCGGCAAGGAGGGAGCGCACAAGATCGGGCACGATGCGATAAGCAGCCCAGTCCCCGGCACCGATGACATTTCCGGCCCGCGCCGAGGCGGCATGCACGCCGCGGCTGGCCAGGAACGAGCGGCGCCAGGAGGAGATGGCAATCTCCGAGGCAGCCTTGGAAGCGCTGTAGGGATCGTGGCCGCCAAGCGCATCGCTTTCGCGGTAGCGCTGCTCCCAATTCAAGTTCTCGTACACCTTATCGGTGGTGATCATCACCGCCGCGCAAGGCTGATCGAGCCTGCGCAAGGCATCGAGGACGTGGGCCGTGCCCATCACATTCGCAGCAAATGTGCCAACCGGGTCATCGTATGAGGCAAGCACGAGGGGCTGTGCCGCGAAGTGGAAGACAACATCGGGCCGGACTTCATCGATAAGGCGCCTGACCGCTTGTTCATCGCGGATGTCGCCGATGCGGCTGTCGAATTCTCCCGCCAAGCCAAGCTGCTCGAACAATGCGGGGTTTGTGGCGGGCTCCAGCGCATAGCCCGTCAGCCGCGTGCCCAGGCGCAAAAGCCAAAGCGCCATCCAGGAACCTTTGAACCCGGTGTGCCCGGTGAGGAGGACACGTTTTCCGGACCAGAAACTCAAGCCCAGACCTTCCATTTCGCATCCCCGCGCTGCCACATTTCGTCCAGCTGGCTCTTGTCGCGGAGCGTATCCATCGCTTGCCAGAAGCCCCTGTGCGTATAAACCTGCAACTGTCCCTCCGCGGCCACCCGAGTCAAGGCTTCGCCTTCCCAACTCGACGAGTCGCCATCGATGTAGTCGATCGCTTTGGGGCTGAGGACGAAGAAGCCCCCATTGATCCAACCGCCATCGCCTTTTGGCTTCTCGATAAAGCCTGTCACCATGGTGCCTTCGGTTTCCAGTGCGCCATAGCGCCCCGGGGGCTGCACCGCGGTCACCGTCGCAAGCTTCCCGTGCTTTTCGTGGAAACGTATCAGCGCGGTAATATCGACATCGGCAAGTCCATCACCGTAGGTAAAGCAGAAATTGGGTTCGTTTTCGAGAAACTTGCGCACCCGCCTCAGGCGGCCGCCGGTCAGTGTATCTTCCCCTGTGTCGATCAGGGTCACGCGCCAAGGCTCGGCGCCTGCCTGGTGTATCTCTACCTTGTTATTAGCCATGTCGAACGTGACATCGGACATATGAAGAAAGTAATTTGAAAAATATTCTTTAATAACGTACCCCTTATACCCGCAGCAAATAATGAAATCGTTTACTCCGTGAGCCGAAAAAATCTTGAGAATGTGCCAGAGGATTGGGCGCCCGCCGATCTCAACCATCGGCTTGGGCTTGAGATGGGTTTCCTCGGAGAGGCGTGTGCCCAGACCTCCAGCAAGAATAACAGCCTTCATTTGGCCTCTCGACCCCGCACGTCTGCCTCAGCGCTCCATGCATTCGATACCGCGAGCAAACTAGGCGCAACACGGACATGGCGGTTGGTAGCGCCAAACAGCTTTGTGCTCAAGAGCTTCTTGCACTAAAGCACGCTTTCCGGGCGCGTGATGCCCCCACGCCTTTCGGCCGCCTGTCCGGTGCACCGCCTTTGATGTTGATGTCGAATTACACCGGTTCGGCGTCTATCCGGTAGGCGGCGGCGAGATCCGCTTGGAAATCTGGGCGGCGGGTGCGCTCTGGCTTTTCGAACGCCTGCACAATTTCCCCACAGCCAAATTCGCTGTGACTGACGTGGAGGCGATGACTTTCACTATAAACCGTGTGCAATTCACTTATCTCCTGACTATGTTTAGTACGCCAGTGAACTGGGGCAAAGTGTTGACCGGCTTACGGCAGCCCAAATAGCAGAGGTTAGGCCGGAGGGGACCGGTGTGCATGTTAATGACATGACTGCAGAAACCGTCAGCGGCCGCACGGCCGTTATAACCGGTGCGTCGGCCGGGATCGGGAAGGCCTTCGCCGAAGTATTCGCCGCGAAGGGTTGGAACGTAGTGCTGATCGCGCGACGAGCCGAGCGCCTCGAAGCCCTTGCGTCCGAGCTGGCGGCCAAGCACAAAATCGCCGCCACGCCCATCGCGGTGGACCTTGCCGATCCTGAAGGCGTGCCGCGCCTCGTTGCCGAAATAGGCGCGCGGGGCCTCAACATAGACGGCCTCGTGAATAACGCAGGCTTTGGCGTGCCGGGCTATTACGCGCGCACCGCCTGGAAGGATCAGAAAGACTTCCTTCAGGTGCTGGTTACCGCGCCTTGCGAGCTGACACATGCGCTGCTGCCGGGCATGATCGAGCGCCGCTTCGGCCGCATCGTGAACGTCGCCTCGGTCGCGGGTCTCATCCCCGGCACGCCCGGCCACACGCTCTATGCCGCGTCCAAGGCGTTCATGGTCAAGTTCTCGGAGTCGCTGCTGCTCGAAAACCGGCCGCACAACGTGCTCACCACAGCACTTTGCCCTGGCTTCACGCATACGGAATTTCACGATGTGGCGGGCGTCAGGAAGCGGGTGTCGAAGTTTGGCAAGGCATGGTGGTCCACGGCGGAAGAGGTCGCGGAGGCCGGTTATGATGGCGTCATGCGGGGCCGCTCCATCGTCGTCACAGGCCGGCGCAGCAAACAGGTCGTTGCACTCATGAAACTCTTGCCAGAGCCGCTCGCACTTCGCATGGTTGCCGGCAGGTCGCAATCCTTCCGCGCAGAATAGCGAGCAAGCCCAATGTCAGCAGCCATCGTCATCCCCGCGCGCTACGGATCGTCGCGCTTTCCGGGAAAGCCGCTTCACCGCGTTGCCGGCACGCCGATGCTGGAGCGCGTCTGGCGCATAGCGAGGAGCGTCCGCCACGCAAGCCGCGTCGTGATCGCGACCGACGACGAGCGCATCCTTGCCGCCGCGCGCGGTTTCGACGCGGAAGCCATCATGACCTCGCCCGATTGCGGCAACGGCACCGAGCGCGTGCACGACGCGGTGCAGCGAGGCGCGATCCAGGAAGACATCGTTCTCAACCTGCAGGGCGATGCGCTGCTAACGCCGCCCTGGGTGCTGGAGGCGATGATCGACGAAATGATCCTCGACACCACGCCCGATATCGTCACCCCCGCCGTGCGGCTGAGCGAGCCTGCGCTAGAGGAGTTCCTAGCGCAGAAGCAGGCGACGCCCGCGAGCGGCACCACGGTTGTCTTCGACCGGAACAAGGACGCGCTCTATTTCTCCAAGGCCGTCATTCCGTATATGCGGAAAGAGGGCCACGCCGGCATTCACCGCCACATCGGCCTTTACGGATACCGGAAGGCCTCGTTGGCCCGCTATGTCGAGCTTGCGCCGTCGCCGCTCGAACAGACCGAGGGGCTGGAGCAGCTTCGCGCGCTGGAGAACGGCATGTCGGTGCGCGTCGCTATTGTCGATTACCGGGGGCGGACGCACTGGTCCATCGACGCGCCGGAGGACGTCGCCATCGCTGAACTGATTATCGAGCGCGAGGGCGAACTGCTTGCGCAATCCTCGAACGGCGGGGGCGCGTGATGCTGCTTTTGCTCGCCCGCCACGGCAATACGTTCAACAAGGGCGACAAGGTCGTGTGGGTTGGCGCCCGCACCGATCTGCCGCTCACCGCCAAAGGATGCGAGCAGGCGCAGGTCTTGGGACAGGCGCTGGCGCCATTCGCCCCGCGGATCAAGCGCGTGATTTCAGGGCCGCTGCTGCGCACCAGCGAGCATGCCGGGATCGCAAACGAGAAGGTGGGCATGGTGGTGCCCATAGAGATCGATCAGCGGCTCCGGGAGATCGACTACGGGCTTTGGGAGGCGAAATCGTCTGAGGAAATTCAGGCCATGGGCGGGGGCGCGGAGCTGGATGCCTGGAACAAGGCCGGCGAATGGCCGCGCTCGCCGGGCTGGACGCCCGCGCCCGAGGAGATCGCCGCGAATGTGGCGCGCCTTGCCGGCGAGTGCGCGGCGTCGCTCAGCGAGGACGAGGCGGCCCTGCTCGTCACCAGCAACGGCGTCTTGAAGTTTTTCCTGAAGCTCGTGCCGGGGGCGTTCGAGGATATGGCGGCACGTGGTGCACTGAAGGTCGCCACCGGGCATTGCTGCGCGCTGCGGCACAGCAGCCAAGGCTGGGAGGTGCTGTTCTGGGACTGCGAGCCCACGCAGGTTGTGCTTGCGTAGGGGCGTGTGAAGGCTGAGTTGGCGGATAATACTGGGCGCCTCACCCCTCTCCCAGCAAGCTCGCCCTGGCGAGCTTGCACCTTAAAGTTTCCGTATCCGCAAGCGGATGCGGATGGGAGAGGAACACTTTCTCAATGGGCACAACGAAACCCCCTCTCCCATGGGGAGAGGGCTGGGGTGAGGGGTAATGCCCTATGGCTTGGGCACCAGCTATTCCGCATTCCAGGGTTGGTAATCGCCGTCGGACTTGGGCCGGCGCGTTTCGCCAAGCAGGCTTCCGGGCGGGTGATAGGCCTGCGGCGTGCCGGTCCTGTTCTCGACATGCGGCTTCTGCCAGGGCCTCGCGTGATAGGCTTCCTCGTCGGGCGTCGCGTCGGTGGTGTAATGAAGCCAGCCATACCAATCCGGCGGCACCGTGCTCGCCTCGGCGTAGCCGTTGTAGATCACCCACCGGCGCGGCTTACCGGCCGGCCCCACCCCGCGGGTGTCCTGATAGTAGCGGTTGCCGCGCTCGTCTTCGCCCACGAATTTGCCGTACTTGTTCGTGTAAAGCCGCGTCGAGAACGTCGGACCGTTCCACCAGGTGAAAATATCGCTGATCAAGCCCATGCCAGCCTACCCGCCTCCCTGTTTCCCCGATGTTCTAAGCGATACGGCGCGCGGCGTCCACAGACGCTTTATGCGAAAAGCTCATTTCACCAGCGCGGAGGCTTCACGGAAGCGCGGATGAGCGGCAGTGCCGAGCCACTCGAAAATCGCCATCTCGGTGGTGACGATCTCTGCGCCGTGCCGCTCCATGCGGCGGATCGCGGTTTCCTTGCTCTCGGCGCGGCGTGAGCCTATGGCGTCGCGGGCGACAAAGACGCGGCGGCCTGCGTCGACGAGGCTCAGCACGGTTTGCAGCACGCAGACATGCGCCTCGCAGCCGGTCACGAGGATATCGGGCTTTTCGCCAAGCCCGGCCATGAAGCCATCCGCACCGCAAGCATCGAAGCTCATCTTGGGGATGACCGTGCCGGCAAGTGGCGTCAAAGCTTCAACCGTGGAGCCGAGGCCCTTTGGGTTCTGCTCCGTGAACAGGGTGGGCACGCCGAGGAGTGCCGCGGCGTCGAGAAGGCGTTTCGCGTTGGCGATGACATCATCCGCGCCGTCGATGACGCGCATGAGGCGGGCCTGAAAGTCGATGAAAAGCAGAGCCGTGTTTTCGCAATTCAAGGTTCGCATGCCCAGGGCTTCCTTTCGAAGCGCTCCACATAACAGGCGATATAACGAGCCCCGCCCCGGCATCCAGTGCGCCGGGCTGCGGGCTTCCCAAAATCACGCGGCTGGCAAAGAGCGCAGGATTGCGCCCTACATGCCGTTCTTGTTCGACGGGCTCAGCGGCTCGTTGAACGCGTGCTCGTCCTCGGTCCAGCGCAGCGTGCCATCGTAACGGGTGCCCATCTCGATGCCGATGCCCTGGTGGAAGATGTCGCCCTCGACCTTGGCGGAGGACTGCAGCATCACGCGGCGGCCCCGGATGGTGCCCTTCACCTGGCCCTGCACGGTCACTTCCTGATTGGCGACGATGCCGCCATTGATGCGGCCATTCGCCGTCACCACGAGCGACGTGCAATAGATATTGCCCTCGATCGTGCCGTCAAGCGTCACGCTGCCTTTCGAGGACACGTCGCCGATGATGGTCAGGTCGTTGCTGATATTGGAGTCGCCGGTAGAATGAACGCTGCGGCCGGCTGCAATGGGCGAGAGATTGGAGGGTTGAGCGTGCGGGAAAGGTGTCGCCATGGGCTGCCTCTGAGCGTGACCATATACTGTTTACGAACTTAAAGTAGCGGCCGCGCAAGCACGCGAGCCCGAGGCTTCTTCTACGCGGCCTTTCGGGGCATTTGCAAGGCAAAGCTTCGCCCTGAGTCACGATTTGCACCTTACCGCTCCCCGGCGAGCGCAACCTCGATCTCGCGCATCCGGCCGCTATCGATAAAGAAGGTCTTGATTTCGGGCCGCCGCTCTAGCTGCAGCCGGTAGATGGAGCCGGCCGCCGTTGTAAACTCGCCCCGCCGTCCGAGCAGTTCCTCGCCCAGTGTCAGGATGCGCAAATTCGGCCACGCCCTCTCGCGGATATGAACGACCTGGGCGAGAACCTGGTCCGCGCTCAAGCCTGGTTGCGCCTGCGCGAGCAAGAGCGTCATCGCCGCAGTGGAACGCGAAATGCCCGCGTGGCAATGCACGAGGAGGTGGCGCACAGCCTCTGGATCGCTCAGAAGGTTCTGCCCGAATTCGAGCATCTTCTCGACGTGCGCGGGTTGGGGCGCTTCAAAGCCCGCTGTTTCCTCGATGATGTCGTGGAACTTCAGCTCAAGCCGCGCATGCTCGCCATAGGCGCCGAAAGCCTCCGGCTCGGGCTGGTCCGGATCGAGGATCGACAGGACGTGACTCACCTTGCGGTCCGCATGCCCGGCAAGCTCTTCCAGTCCGCAGACGGTGATCGTGAATGGAGCGTCGGCTGGCGGCATGTGCGGTCCTTCGGGCTACGGGGGTTGAGTGCAGCTCTTATACCGCAAAAAAGCGCGCGAGGCATACCCGCATGGCGCCGGATCGCGAAAATGCGAAGCGCGAGCGTCATAGGGGCGCGCGAAGAAAGCCCGCAGGATGGCGATCCGTGGAGCAGACATGGGAAGCGGCGCGTGATTCAGGCGACCGCCTCGTACCGCCGCGTGAGCCCGCTGCCAGCCAGAAGCGCCGCCAAGGCTGGGAAGCTGCCGGCCACCGCCTTCGCCCCGCTGCGCTTGAGATCGGCCGCGGCGTGGTAGCCCCAACTGACCCCGATGCCCGCTACGTTCGCGCAGGCGGCCATTATCATGTCGTAGGACGTGTCGCCGACCATCACAGTCGTCTCAGGCGCGGCGCCCGTCTCCTGCATCGCCTGCAGAAGCATTGCGGGATGCGGCTTCGACGGGGCGCTGTCCGCGGTCTGCTGAGTTACGAAAATGCCGTGCAGGCCGTTCTGCTCGATGAAGCGGTCCACGCCGCGCTGGGATTTGCCTGTGGCGAGCCCGAGCAGGACGTTATCCTTGGCCGCGAGGCTCGAAAGCAAGGAGGCGGCGCCCTCGAACATCGGCTCCTCCCAGTTTGGCTGGCGGCGCAGGTTCATGCACCATTCGCGATAGAGGCGGGCAAGCTCGTTCCGGGCGTCCGGGTACTGGTCCGGCGCAAGCATAAGCAAAGCTTCGGGAACGGAAAGGCCTACTGTGCGCAATATATCCGGGCGTTCTGGTGCGGCAAGACCGGCGCTCTGAAAGGTCAGCCGCATGGCTTGCACGATCAGATGCTGGCTATCGGCAAGAGTACCGTCGCAGTCGAAGACAATAAGATTGGGTGTTAATGCCATTTTAAACCATCGCCTGGGCCTAGTTGTGCATCGTATCTCCGTGCAATGCCAGTAATGCTGAACCACCTCGGTTACGCCACGCTGACCGCATCAGAATTGCAACCCTGGGTTAATTTCAGACTAACATCTCCCTCTAATCTTCGTAGCGCTGCGCGTCGAAGCCTAGAAGTTCGAATGTCCGGGCCATGTGCGGAGAGAGCGGCGCGGAGATGTCGATATCCCCGATTTTTTCGTCCCTTAGCGTCAGGCGCCGGGCGTGAAGGTGCAATTTGTTCTCAATGCCGTCCATTGGCATTTCGGCTACTCCACCATACTTTTGATCGCCTAAAATAGACGTACCCAGAATATCCATGTGGGCGCGAAGCTGATGCTGGCGGCCCGTCACGGGCTTGAGCGACACCCAGGCCACGGCCTGCGCCGCCCGGTCGATCACGGAATAATAAGTGGTCGCGTGCTGGGCCAATTCCTGCTCGCCAGGCCTGGCCTTGCGGACACGGTCGCCCTCCGGCCCGGCCGCCTTCACGAGCGGCGCCTCGACCTTGCCCTGCTGCGGCTTGGGCACGCCGCGCACAATGGCCCAGTAGATTTTTTGCACAGATCGCGTCTGGAAAAGCCGGCCGAGCCGCGCCGCGGTCTGGCGGTCTTTCGCCACGACGAGGATGCCGGTTGTGTCGCGGTCGAGCCGGTGGACGAGGCGCGGACGCTCGCCGCCGAAGCGGTCCGCCATGCCCGCGAGCAGGCCGTCGATGTGGCGCGTGGTGTTCGTGCCCCCCTGCACCGCGATGCCGTAGGGCTTGTTCAGGATGGCGACGTACTCGTTTTCGAACACGATCATGCGCTCGATGAAATCGCGGTCGGCCTTGGAGAGCCCGGGCGGCGGCTTGAGCGAGGGCGCGGGTGCGGATTCGGGCGCGGCGAAATGCGTGGGCACGCGGATTTCCTGGCCCGCGCTAAGCCGCGCGTCGGCCTTCATGCGCCCGCCATCGACGCGCACCTGACCTGTGCGCACCAGCTTCTGTACCAGCGCATGCGGCAGCGACGGATAATACTTCTTCAGCCAGCGGTCGAGACGGAGTCCGTCATCGTCCGCGCGGACGGCGCGTTTTTCGATGCTCATGCCGGCAGTTTGGCCCGCCGGCGCGCAAAGTAAAGGGGTACGTTCAGCGCAGGTAAGCATCCGTCAACCAGTTTTCCCCGGATTTTGGGGGAGTTCGAGCCGCCTCTTCAGGTTGGTACAATATAGCAGATGCGCGTTACAGTTTTGTAAAGGGGGAGGGGATTGGCGTAAGTTACTGAAAGCAAAAAGCAATTGCGGCGGCCTGCGGGGGCTTGGCGGCGCGCTAAATAATTAATTCGGAAGTTGCCGGTATATTTAACGGGATTTTTGAAACGCAGAAATCGACCCGAAACGCGAAAAAAAATGCAAAAATGCGCGTGCGGCAAACACGAGGGGGCGGCATTTACCTTCCGCGGGTTAACCATGGCGCGGCGGTTAGGGGGATTCACGGCCTGTTAATTTCCGCTTCGTGCTGCGGTGTCCCTCTGCTCGCTCCTGCACCAGATCCCTCCATTTCATGAAAGCATCTATAAAGGTTTGTTCTTCCAGAGCCCCGGCCGACAATTCAATTTCTAATGGAAAACATTCTCCTCCTGGCTCTAGTATACCTTGCCTATCCAATCCTTTCTCTATTAAAATAAGAAGAGGGATATCAAGAGCATAAGCCATACCTCCCTCAAGTTGGTTCCACATTGTCGGTATTCTCATGCCGACGATGGATTTTTCCGTCTTCGACTTTGGAAATTCAGCACCGGTACTGATTTCATATCTAGTAAATGCGATAATAACCGCCCCATCGCAGGCTGTTAACTCCTGCCGAACCACCGCGATTGGCTTTTTTCCGGGCGAAATATGTTCGATTTTGCGAGGATTACAGTTATTTGATAATAGGAAGGCTTCAAAGGATCTCACGAACATGCTCTGCATATTCGTGTATGTAGCTCCTACGCTAATAAATACGTCGGCTGTATGTGATTTACGTTTCATCGTGCATCCTGGGATAGCCTGCCTGCCAAACAGCCTCGTTATCATAAACTCATGCCCGGCGGCCCGGCGCAGACAAACACAGAATGGTGATTGCCCAAATGGTGGCCCCGGCCTTAACCGCTGACCTCACCGGCTGGGTGCTGTTCCGCAGTGCTTGATAAGCCCCATTGCATCCGGATCGAAACCGGCCGGAAACTGGGTGCGGTCATCGTAAAGTGCACCCGCAAAGATGGCTCCATCAAGCTTGGCATCTCGCAGGTTGGCGCCTAGAAAACTTGCACCTTTAAGGATTGCTCCGGTCAGGTCGGTGCCTAAAAGACTAGCACGTTTAAGGTTTGCTTCGCTCAGGTCGGCTTCAACGAGTACGGACTCATCGAGTATGGCATCGACCAATATAGTTTTTCGCAAAATTGCACGCCGCATTCCCGCGCGGTTAAGATGGGATCGCCAAAAGTCGATCTCGCTCAGATCTACTCCTTCCCACCAAGCTCCCGTGAGCCGGGTATTCTGCCAATCGAACTGTTTGAGCGGCAGCCCATGATTTTTGACAACGTGGTCAGCGACAAATTTTGAAATCTCCATCGGTACAATCGGGGCCCCCGGAGGTGCGCTCAATTCTTTCGGGTTGTTGCGGGACGTGCTCAAATCTTTTGTCACCGCCAGTAGCGCTCTTATAATGACGCGGTGCTCTGCCTTAGCATTCTTTAACTTATTGGAAGTCAGGCGCTCAGCCAGAACCGCGGCGGCTGCGAGCTGTAATTGAGGGTTGTCAGAGGAAAGTGCCCTAAAAAGTTCTAGGTTGTGCGACTCTCTATGAATTAACTCTTCTTGTTGTAGACGCTTAGATTGTATAACTCGCCAAGAGTATGGAATAACGGCAGCCAATATTGCTATCGTCGCGCTAAATGCACCGATTGTTTCAAAAGTCTGACTTATCATTTTTCCCCCTTACTCTTGGATAAATCAATGGCGGCTATTCCGTCGTTTTCGGCGCATGAACCAGCTTGTAGGTTCGTGCAAATTCTTCTGGCGCAATAAGGAAGGGTTTTCCTGCCCACGTTTTCGTGGCGGGATCGAAGATGGCTGCAATCATGCAATTTTCGGATCCATGCTGCATCTCACCCCACTCCGCCATCACGCAAATCGGTCTTCCAAAAGGATTCTTGAGCGCGACGACTTGGCCACGGGCGACATAAACATCTTTTTTCCCAGGCTTCCGGGCGTACCGCGTCTTAAAGGTCTCATGCTTAACAACGTATCGCTCACCGCCTGGCCCGGTGACGACGTAGTCGCCCGGCGCGGCGATATTCTTCGTCTCGCTTATACCATTCGCGAGTACCGTCTCAACAGCGGTTTCTTGGTCTGCGCGATGGGCTTGTACCTCTGCCATCTTGCGATAGAGCTTTCCGTGGCGCTGGACAGCTTCGAGAATTGCGGAGCTGCTCAATTTATCGATATCGGCGTCCTTGCCTTTGATCACCAAGTTTCCTCGCGTTGAACTCTGACTGCTATGCCGGCTGCGCAGAAGTCCGTGCATGCGTCAGCCACAACCATTCTTCCTGCTCCCGCAATGCGATCTCGCCAAGCTCTTCAAGTATTTTGATGGCATCCCCATGGAACTCTGGATCGGGTAGCATTGTATCCAGGATATGGCTTGCTGTGTCGAAAATCTGCTTTTGAGAAGCATAACGGTTGGCTATGCTAAGATGGATACTCTTGTCACGCGCGGAGATTTCCAGGGCCGCGTACAGGCCAAGCGCCACTTGCCAAAAGCTGCCATATGGCTTCACCCAGCCATCCCACAGTGCACCTCCATTTGGCGCAAAGGAGAGAATTGCAAGGGCTGCGGCCGTTGTGAGCGATGCGCCAATTGCGAGGCGGGCCATCCATTTCAGGATCGCAAAGCGGTGCAGATGCTCATCTTCCTTGCGTAAAAACCATCCCCTTTGATCGTCAACCCAATGGGTCTTGGCCAATCCGATGCCATTTGAACTGGCGCGGTCTGCCTGCTTCAGTTGAGTTCTGGAGGCAGCAGTCCTGGCAAAACTCCAGGGTCCGGACAGCGTAAGATATCCAATGCACAAGGCCCGGTTGCTTGGACTGGTAAGCCAGCCACACCGGACGTGTAACGCCGATCATGCGCCAGAAGAATAGCGTTCGCAGCGCCTCCGCCAAACACCGGTCTTCCATGGCGCGGGTTCGGCTGGCGGCTAGCCAAACACGTACGCTCAGAAATGCTATGGAAAGGCTGAGTACAAAATAGAGCCAAGCTGTATATTGGTTTTGGCTGACAAAGTTCACAGAAACGATGGAGATCATAGCAAGGTAGTAGAGGGTCTGCTCGAACTTGCTGAGTTGTTTTGAAAAATACGTCGAGAGTTCGTCGGCCCTAGTGTAAGCCATTATTGTAATTTCGCAGCCCATGTCAGTAATCTCGGCCGGCGGAGCGATAGCTGTGCTGTTGCGTCGCAGAACATCTTGATTGTATTCGTTTGTTTTAGAAAGAATGGATCGCATGTAGCCTTTGCGTTCATGCGCCTGAGGGGGCTCTGCAATTGAAATCTCGGCTGTGGCCGGGTTGAGCTGGATTCTTAGTCCGGGTTCGGGAGATCTTAATTGCGACAGCGCATTCTTGTAGAGGGAGTATTCTTTGGGGGCATGGCCGCGCTCGAACCACTGGACTTGGCTGGCCGTGCCGCCGGTGCCGCGAGGCGGCAGGCCATCCCAAATCGCAAATAGTATGTGCGAATGGTCGGAAATAATGCGCCCCCCCACACGCGTACTGCTTGTTTCGCGGCTCTCCGTCCACCTTCCACGCTGAATCACCCTCCGGGACTGTGGCAGTTCTCACATAGAGCGCGCGGTCCAGAAACGCCCGGAACTCGCCTTTCGAATCCTCGGTCGGGAAGTCGCGTTCATAGTCCGCCGCCGGCATGGGCAGCACGGCGATCAGGTCCGCGTCCAGCTCCTCCATTGCGATCCTGGCGATCAGCCGGTCGGCTCCTTCGGCCAAAGCCGACAGAACAATGAAGGGCGACGCGCTGTATTGCTTCTTGAGCTTGCGGCACTCGCCGCGGAGTGCCGCGGCAAGCTTTCCGTCTGCCGGACGGATGTCCCTATGCCCAATCGCGCCGATAACGACCGGCACCCGCCCGCCCCAGCGCTGCACAGCATCCGCCTTGGCATTCGCGGCACTCGATGCATCTTCAGGCATGGCTCCGCCTCTCCTCTCGCGCCCAACTATATTTACGGTTTAGCACGGGCGGAGCATTACGCAACGGTCGCGGCGGGGCCGCTATGTGGGTGCGGGGATCTACACCAGGGCTGCGACTTTCATCGGCCGCGCCCAAGCTGCCGGCACCAGGCTGCCAACTCTTGCAAATTTAGGCATTAGGCACTATAGAGGGCTCATCTCACACGCGGGATTGTGTTGGATGGGCCGTTCGCGGCCCTTTTTGACATTCCGGTGATGGCATATCGCCATTCACGCCCCGCGGAGGTCTAACCGGAAAAAGGAACTACCATGATACCCCAATTCACGATGCGCCAGCTCCTTGAGGCTGGCGTCCATTTCGGCCACCAGACGCATCGCTGGAACCCGAAGATGCAGAACTATCTGTTCGGGACGCGCAACAAGATCCACATCATCGACCTGTCGAAAACGGTTCCGCTCCTGCACCAGGCAGTGGTCTTGGCGAGCGACGTGGTCGCCCAAGGCGGCCGCATCCTGTTTGTCGGCACGAAGCGGCAGGCCTCGGAGCCCATCGCCGACGCGGCCAAGCGCTGCGCGCAGTATTATGTGAACCACCGCTGGCTGGGCGGCATGCTCACCAACTGGAAGACGATCACGAATTCGATCAAGCGCCTGCGCTATCTCGAAGATCTGGTCGCGGGCGAGGGCCAGGGCTTCACCAAGAAGGAGCTTCTGCACCTGACGCGCGAGCGCGACCGGCTTGAGCAGGAACTGGGCGGCATCAAGGACATGGGCGGCGTGCCGGACCTGCTGTTCGTGATCGACACGAACAAGGAGTCGATTGCCATCGCCGAGGCGCTGAAGCTCAAGATCCCGGTCATCGCGGTGATCGACAGCAACAGCAATCCCGACGGCGTCACCTATCCCATTCCCGGCAACGACGACGCCGGCCGTGCCATTACGCTTTATTGCGACCTGATCGCACGGGCGGCCATCGACGGTATCGGCCGCGCCCAGGGTGTGGCAGGCATCGACATCGGCGAGTCCGTGGAAGTCTCCGAAGCAGCACTTGAGGAAGTCGCCGCGGAAGCGCCTGCCACGAACGGCAAGGCCAGCGAGCCCGTGCTAGCGGCCGAGCCTAAAAAAGAAGAAAAGAAGGCCGCCAAGGGCAAGGCCAAGCCTGCCGGGGAGCCTAAGGCAGAAGAGGCCGCCGCGGAATCCACCACCACGCTTGAAGGGCTCGCCGAGCCCAAGGGCGAGAAGGACGACCTCAAGAAGGTCCGCGGCATCACCAAGGCCCACGAGAAGAAGCTCAACGAGCGCGGCATTTTCCACTTCTGGCAGGTTGCCGCCTTCACCCAGGACAACCTCGATGAAATCGACCGCTTGCTGCATGGCAACGGCCAGATTGCAAGGGGCGACTGGGTCGACCAGGCGCGCGAACTGACTCAGTAGCAATTAGGCCGCGCCCTCGGGGCGCGGCTTCGTCACAAAACTTATGAGGTAAGCACATGGCTGCGATTTCGGCCAGCATGGTCAAGGACCTCCGCGACAAAACTGGCGCGGGCATGATGGACTGCAAGACGGCGCTGGCCGAGTTCAGCGGCGATATGGAAGCCGCCATCGATTGGCTGCGGGCGAAGGGATTCTCCAAGGCCGCCAAGAAGGCGGACAGGGTCGCCGCTCAGGGGCTGGTCGGCGTCTCCTCCGCCGCGAAGGCGGGCGCGGTCGTCGAGGTCAACTGCGAGACGGACTTCGTCGCGCGCAATGCCGACTTCCAGGCGACCGTCGCCGAAATCTCCAAGCTTGCGCTGAAGGCTGGCGGCGATGTCGAGAAGCTCGCGGCGACGGCCTATCCGAAAAAGAAGATAACGGTGGCCGATCACCTAAAAGAGCTGGTTGGCACCATCGGCGAGAATATGTCGCTGCGCCGGACCGTGGCCCTGAAGGTCAAGGACGGCGTGGTTGCCAGCTATGTCCATAATCAGGCAGCACCCGGCATGGGCAAGATTGGCGTTCTCGTCGCTCTGGAATCGACGGGCGACAAGGACAAGCTGAACGAGATCGGCCGCCAGATCGCCATGCACGTCGCCGCGACCAGCCCGCTGGCACTCAAGGACGAGGATGTCGATCTGGAGGCCGTCGAGCGCGAGCGCTCCATCTTTGCCGAGCAGGCGAAGCAGAGCGGCAAGCCCGAAAAGGTCGTCAAGCAGATGATCGAGGGCCGGATCAAGAAGTTCTATCAAGAGGTTGTCCTCTTGAAGCAGGCTTTCGTGATGAACCCGGATCTGACGGTCGAGAAGGCCGTGAAAGAGGCCGAGGCTGGCGTTGGCGCGCCGATTACGGTCAAGGCTTTCGTCCGCTACGAGCTTGGCGAGGGCATCAAGGTCGACAAAGGCGACTTCGCGGCTGAAGTAGCGGCGGCTGCCGGTCAGAAATAGCGTAAGAGGGCGTTCGCAAACCTGCAATCGCTCACGTTGCGAGTGGGTATTCGCGCCGGCGATTCGCACTACGCGCATTACCCCTCACCCCAGCCCTCTCCCCATGGGAGAGGGAGTCCGGCCGCGACCGCTGTTCGGGCGTCCCCTCTCCTATTGGGAGTGGGACAGGGTGAGGGGTAACGCCCCATGGCCATGACTCATCCTTGGAGGGAACAATGCCGCCACTGCCCTACAAGCGTCCGTTGATTAAGATCTCGGGCGAGGCTCTGATGGGAAGCGGGCGCTACGGCATCGACATCGCAACGCTCGATGCCATAGCAGCCGATATCGCCGAGGTCTGCCCGGCAGGGCGTGCGCCCGGCCGTGGTTGTCGGCGGCGGCAACATCTTCCGGGGGCTTGCCGGCGCGGCCAAGGGCATGGACCGCGTCAAGGGCGATTTCATGGGCATGTTGGCCACGGTCATGAACGGCCTCGCCATGGAGCAGACCCTCAAGCGCCTGGGCCAGCCCGCCGTGGTCTACTCGGGCCTGCCGGTGCCCACGGTGTGCAAGAGCTTTTCGCGCGACGAAGCGTGCAAAGACATGGATGCCGGGAGCGTGGTGGTGCTCGCGGGCGGCACGGGCAATCCGTTTTTCACCACCGACACGACCGCGGCGCTCCGGGCCGCTGAGCTTGGCTGCGACGCGATCATGAAGGCGACGCAGGTCGACGGCATCTACTCCGAGGACCCAAAGGTCAATCCGAATGCCGAGCGCTTCGACCGGCTGACCTTCCAGGAAGTCTTGAGCCGCGACCTCAAAGTCATGGATGCGGCAGCGATTGCGCTGGCGCGGGATAACGCGATACCAATCGTGGTGTTTTCTTTACATCAAGCTGGTGCTATCGCAAAAGTTATGCGCGGCGAGGCAGTTTGTAGCGTTGCCGGGAGCGATGCAGCCGCCTAGATTTGCTCCAGGCTAACGATCCAACGCAACAATACAAAGGGGACGGAGATGGCAGCCGGCAACTTCGATATCCACGAAATTGAAAAGCGCATGAAGGGGGCCGTGAACTCCTTGAAGGCGGAGTTCGGCGGCTTACGCACTGGACGCGCGAGCACAACCCTTCTCGACCCGCTCATGGTCAACACCTCTTACGGCGCGAAAATGCCGATTGCCCAGGTGGCATCGATCAATACGCCTGAGCCCAGGCTGATTACGGTGCAGGTCTGGGACAAGAGCAACCTGCACGCCGTGGAAAAGGCGATCCGCGAATCCGATCTTGGCCTGAACCCCGTCGTCGACGGCCTCGTTCTCCGTCTGCCGATCCCAGAGCTGAACCAGGGAGCGCCGGCAAGAGATTGCGAAGATCGCCAAGAAATACACCGAACAGGCCCGCATCGCCGTGCGCAACGTTCGCAAGGACGGCATGGACCAAATCAAGAAGCTGGAAAAAGACGGAAAGATCAGCGAGGACGACGGCGGCAAGCTACACACCAAGGTCCAGGATCTGACGGACAAGACGATCAAAGAGATCGACGCGCTCTTTACCGCCAAGGAACAGGAAATTATGCAGGTGTAGCGCAAGCGGCGTCTGCGGCACGGGTTACGCTTAAAAAGTTGGTTTGCTTCCATTGGCGGGCTTGACCTCCGTACCGCAGAGGCGGAAATCTTAGACCCATGGGGTTCGCTCGCCTTCTAGCGCAGCTTCGGGTAACCCGAACGGGCAGCGAAGAAGAGGTACAGGTGGCTGAACTGTGAGAGTGCAAGAACACGCCGCCGCGCCCGGCAAGGAGCGTCCGTGCCCGAAACACGTTGCCATAATCATGGACGGCAACGGCCGGTGGGCCGCACAGCGAGGCTTGCCGCGAACGGAAGGACACCGCCGGGGCGTGGAAAGCACAAAAGAGTGCGTGCGCGCAGCAGCGGATGCCGGCATTTCCTACCTCACCCTGTTCAGCTTCTCTTCGGAAAATTGGAAGCGCCCGCCCACCGAGGTTACATACCTCATGGGCCTTTTGAAGCGCTTCATCAGCCGCGACCTGGCTGAGCTTCATGAAAACAACGTAAGGCTCCGGGTCATCGGTTCGGAAAACAACGTGCCGCCGGACATCGTCAAGATGCTGCACGAGTCGGTTGCGCTGACCGCGGCAAACACCGGCCTCCAGCTCGTCATCGCCTTCAACTATGGCGCGCGCGACGAGATCGTCCGGGCCGCGAAGCGCCTGGCGGAGCGCGTGAAGTCGGGTGACATCACGGTTGAGGACATCACGCAGGAGACCTTTGCGGCCCAATTCGACACGGCCGGCATTCCCGACCCCGACCTTATCATCCGCACCAGCGGCGAGCACCGCATAAGCAACTTTCTACTTTGGCAATGCGCTTACTCGGAATTTTTATTCGTTGATAATTTCTGGCCTGACTTTACAAGACAAACTCTCGAAAGTGCGATAGCGGCTTACCAGCAGCGCGACCGCCGTTTTGGCGGCCTTGCGGGTTAGCTGGTGCGCCAGCCCCTGTCACGGACTTATCGGGCAAAGGAAAAAATGGTAAAGCCTATAAGTTCAGAGCTGCTCCTTAGAATCAAATCCGCCTTTGTCCTCGCGGCAATCAGCGTCACAGCCACCTATGCCGGCCCCGAGACATTCGGCGTCTTCATTATTTGCGCCTCGATCTTGATGAGCTGGGAGTGGTGCCGGGTCGTGCGCGGCCGCAACTTCGACCCCATTTTCCTGCTGCAAATCGCGGCCGTCATCAGCGCGGGCCTGCTCACGCTGAAGGGCTGGCCGGCCACTGCGGTGGGCGTGATCTTTGCCGCGACGTGGTTATCTTTTTGGGTGCACGATTGGCTGGGGCTCAAGAGCGATCCCTGGTGGTCGGCCGCGGGCTTCTACTATGCGGGCCTGCCCTCGATTGCGCTGATTGCGATCCGTCAGGACCCGAATTACGGCTTCCACGCGATCCTTTACCTGTTTTTCGTGGTCTGGTCGGCCGACACCGGCGCGTTCTTCACTGGCCGCGCAATCGGAGGCCCTAAGCTCGCGCCCGTCATTTCGCCGAACAAGACCTGGGCCGGGCTTATCGGCGGAGCGCTCGCCGCCGGTCTTGCGGGCGCGCTGTTCGCCATCTGGCTGGGCCGCACCTCGGTGCCCGTGCTCGCTTGCGTGAGCGTCGTGCTTGCGATTGTCTCTCAGGCCGGCGATCTAGGGGAATCGTTCCTGAAGCGGGCATTTGGAATGAAGAATTCGAGCGGTTTGATCCCTGGACACGGCGGCGTGCTGGACCGGCTCGACGGCCTAGTTTTTGCGGCGGTGGGGGCAGGGCTTATCGCGGTCATGTACGATCGCCTGGCTCCTGGCCGGGCGCTGTTGATTTGGTGATACAGGCCTCGCTCAGAAATAACTGCGCCATCTGGCTTGTCCTTTTGTCCACCCGTGGCGTTGCAAGAAGGGTTACATACCTTGGGTATGCGCCCCTACTTGCGCCTTGCGGGCGAACAAAATTCCGGCGCCATACAACGCAGTTATTTCTGAGCGAGGCCTTATGCCCTGGCTGGGGAGTGTGGAGTGACGATGCACAAAGACGGGCATGCTGCCGCCAACGCGGAGCAAGGGGGAAAGAAGCGGCGCGTGAGCGTGCTGGGGGCCACCGGCACGATCGGGCTGAACACGGCCGAGCTGCTCTCCCTCAATCCGGATCGCTTCCAGACCGTTGCGCTGGCCGCAAACCGCAACGCTGCCAAGCTCGCGGAGCTTGCGGTTTCGCTCAAGGCGGAATACGCGGCGCTGGCGGATGAGAGCCAGGAGGGCGAGCTTCGGCGCCTGCTCGACGGCACGGGAATCGAATGCGGCGCGGGCCAAAGCGCGCTTATCGAGGCCGCCCAGCGTTCCGCGGATATTGTCATGGCCGCGATTGTCGGAGCGGCGGGGCTCGGCCCTACCTTGACGGCGCTACGTCAGGGCAAGGTGATCGCGCTCGCTAATAAGGAATGCCTCGTGTCGGCGGGCTCGCTGTTCATGAGCGAGGCGGCGCGGCACGGAGCGACGCTTGTGCCGGTCGATTCGGAGCACTCGGCCGTGTTTCAGTCGCTTGACGAGGTTGGCTCCGAGCACGTCGAGCGGATCGTGCTGACCGCCTCGGGCGGGCCGTTCCGCACCTGGACGCGCGAGCAGATCGCGGCCGCGCGGCCCGAGGACGCGCTCAAGCACCCCAACTGGACGATGGGGCAGAAAATCACCATCGACAGCGCCACGATGATGAACAAGGGCCTGGAGCTGATTGAGGCCTTTCATCTCTTCGGTGTGCGCGCCGATCAGCTCTCAGCGATCATCCACCCGCAATCCATTATCCACGCGCTGGTCTATTATTGCGACGGCTCCGTCGTCGCCCAGGCGAGCCTTCCCGACATGCGCACGCCGATTGCCTACAGCCTCGGCTACCCCGCGCGCCTCCCTGCCGATGTCATCAAGCGGCTGGACCTCGCGGCCGCGGCAACCTTGACCTTCGAGCAGCCGGACGAAGTCCGCTTCCCCGCGTTGAGGCTTGCGAGAGAGGTGCTGATGGCTGGCGGCGCAGCGGGAACGGTGCTCAACGCCGCCAACGAGGTGGCCGTGGAGGCATTTCTCGGCCGCGCCATCTCCTTCCCCGCGATTACCGCCACCTGCGAGGAGACCTTGAACAGGGCCGCGGCCGAGCTTGCCGGCATAACCCCGGACGACCTCGATTCGGTGATGCATCTCGATGGCCGGGCGCGGCAAATCGCCCGCTCGGTTATCGGCTAACCTCGCTAGTGTCCCGTCTCCGAATTACCGCCCCATCCGCCGAGGGCTCGCACGGTAATTCGGAGACATAAGGGACACTAGCAAAAACAATGTGCTAGTGTGGCTTATGTCTCGTAATTGACTTCGCGAGGATAGCCACGAAGGGTAAAGGCAATTGCGAGACCCCACACTAGGCCCCGCTTGCCCCTGTAAGTTGCGGTTCTAGCTCCTAAATATGCAGTACGGCGTCTTGAGCGCGGGCAATTGTGCCCATGCAAGCGGCGCATTTGCTAAATGTGGCGGCGTGGATGGCCGATCCGGGATCGGGTTGAATGCGTCCGCAACCGTCATCGCGAGGCGGCAATGCCGCCGTGGCGATCCAGAGGCAACTTCCGCAGTTCGATCTGGGGTTGCTTCGCTTCGCTCGCAATGACGCTGCGGATGCGGTTCAGCGGATTGGATACGGCCGCCGGAGGCTTGCCGCGCGAGAGGTTTTTTTGAAATGATGCCGCAAATCTTATCCTCTGCGATCGTGCAGGTCTTCTGGTGGACCGTGCCGTTTCTGCTCGTGCTCGGCGTGGTGGTCATCGTCCACGAGCTTGGACATTTTCTGGCGGCGCGCGCGCTAGGCATCACCGTCGAGACGTTCTCGGTGGGCTTCGGCCCGGAGATCGGGGGCTTCGTTGACAAGAGCGGCACGCGCTGGCGCCTCGCCTGGATCCCGCTCGGCGGCTACGTGAAATTCAAGGGCGACGAAACCGTCGCGAGTCTTCCTTCGGCGGAGGACCTCGACAAGCTTACGCCGGGCGAGCGCCAGGGCAATTTCCACACGGCGGCGTTGTGGCGGCGGACCATCGTCGTGCTGGCGGGGCCGTTCGCGAATTTCCTCCTAAGTCTCGTGATTTTCACAGGAATGGTGCTGTGGACCGGCATCGTTTATCAACAGGCGGAAATCCTTTGCGTGGAGCCGGGTACACCTGCGGCACAAGCGGGACTCAAGGCGGGGGACAAGATTGTTGCGGTTGGCGGGCAGGCCGTCCGGAGCTTCGAGGACTTCAGCTCCTATGTGGTACTCAACGCGCGCTCTCCAATCGATATAACGGTCGACCGCGACGGAAAATCCGTCGACTTGAGGGCGACGCCGGAACTTACCGAAGGCGAGTGCGTCGGCAGGATCGGCGTTTTGGGTACAACCAACGCGGCGAATGCGAAGGCTGTGAGCGCCGGATTATTCACAGCAACCGCCGACGGTTTTAGGCGCACTTGGCGGATCGCGGAGGGGCCATTTCAGTTCATGGGCCAGCTTTTTCGCGGCAACGCCTGCGCGAGTTCGCTCGGAGGTCCGGTAAAAATCGCCGAAGTTTCAAAGAGCTTTGCAACTCAAGGTTTTGTTAACTTGATTCCGCTAATAGCATTCATCTCAGTAAGCGTTGGGCTCTTCAATCTCTTCCCCATCCCCGTCTTGGATGGCGGCCACCTTTTGTTCTATGGCGCAGAAGCCATACTTGGCAGGCCATTAAGTCAAAGAGCCCAAGAAGCCGGTTTTCAGTTTGGATTCGCCTTGCTTCTCATGCTAATGGTTTTCGTGACGTGGAATAACGTTGCGGAGCTTACGAGAGGCAAGCCTCAACCGGCTAAAATCGCAAGTGTCTGCCGCAAGTAGGATGTTTTGGGGGTTACCTTAGTGGCTGCGTGATGCCGGGGGGCAACAGGCGGACTGCGAAGTTGGGTATTGGGTGGGGCAAGCCACCTTGGCGTCACAAAGTGCGAGTGATTTGCACTTTAGGCGTGCTGAGTTGGCCAACCGGCGTTAGAGGGGCAATTAAATCGATGCTGCGCAAGAGCACATTCGGAAGGGTTCAGGCGGCCCTAACAATTCTTGCGGCTGTATTTCTGGTAACAGTTACGGCCGTGACAGTACAGCCAACGGAGGCGTTCGCTCAGACCGTCGTCCGCGATATCAAAGTTACCGGTAACAACCGCATAGAGCCCGAAACCGTACGCACCTATCTGAAATTCCAGGTGGGCGAAAAGTACGACGGCTATAAAGCCGACGAGAGCTTGCGCGCCCTGTTCGGGACCGGCCTATTCCAGGACGTGCACCTGAACCTGCAAGGCAGCGTCGTGGTCGTCTCGGTTGTGGAAAACCCGATCATCAATCGCGTGGCCTTCGAAGGCAACACCGAGGTCAAGACCGACGCGCTGACCCAGGAAGTGCAGCTCAAGTCGCGGGCGCTCTATTCCCGTGCTCGCGTGCAGGCTGATGTGCAGCGCATCCTCGACGTCTACCGCCGGCAAGGCTACTACGCCACCCAGGTTGACGCTCAGATCATCCAGCTCGACCACAACCGGATCGACTTGGTGTTCGAAGTTCGCGAAGGGCCTGAAACCAAGGTTGCGGGTATCAACTTCATCGGCAACCAGTCGTTCTCCGACACAGAGCTTCGCGGCATCATCACCACGACCGAGTTCGAGCTTCATGGACTTCCTGAAGCCTACTTCCGTGTACGATCCCGACCGCTTCAACCTCGACCGCGAACTGCTGCGCCGCTATTACGTCAAGAACGGCTATGCCGACATGCGAGTGATCTCTGCTGTTGCGGACGTGGACCGCGAGGGCAAGGGCTTCTTCCTGACCTTTACGGTTGACGAAGGCCAGCGCTACGAATTCGGCGGAGTGAATGTCGAGACGACGCTGCCGGAATTCAACACTGGCGATGCGCGCGGCAGGGTCATGACCAAGACCGGCGACATCTACAATGCGGAATTGGTCGACAAGTCCGTCGAGTCGCTGACCGTCGCGGTTGCCCAGCAAGGCTACGCATTTGGGCAAGTGCGCACCAGGGTCAACCGCGATCCGGTTTCGCATGTGATCGGCGTGACCTATGTGGTTGAGCAAGGCCCGCGGGTCTACATCGAGCGCATCAACGTCGTGGGTAATTTCCGGACCGAGGATTACGTTATCCGCCGCGAGTTCCGGGTTGCCGAAGGCGACGCCTATAACAAGGTCATGGTCGATCAGGCCCGTCAGCGCCTGATGGGGCTTGGCTTCTTCAAGGACGTCAAGGTCAACAAGGAGCCGGGTGCTGCTGGCGACCGCGTGGTCCTCAACATCGAGGTTCAAGAGCAGTCCACTGGCGAGCTGTCGTTCTCCGCTGGCTACTCGACGGCTGAAGGCGTCATCGGCGACGTCAGCTATAGCGAGCGCAATTTCATGGGCACCGGCCAGTTCGTACAGGTCAAACTGTCGGGCAGCCAGGTGAGCTATGGCCTCGACACGAGCTGGACCGAACCGCGCTTCCTCGACCGGAACCTCTCGGTGGGCGTCGACGCTTTCGTCCGGAACGCGGACTATACGGCGGCGAGCGGTTACACGACGGCGGGCTACGAGGACTTCAAGACGGGTAGCAGCCTGCGCTTCGGCTTCGGTCTTCTCGACAATGTGTGGCTGAACACCAACTACACCTTCATGTACGAGGACATCTACCACCTCGACCAGCATGGCACCGCTGGCCGTGCAGGAAGTTGCAGGCTCGTCCATCACCTCTTCGGTTGGCTACTCGCTCATCTACGATACGCGCAACAACCGTAAGAATCCATCCCGTGGCTTCTACTTCTCGGCTTCGCAAGACTTCGCAGGTGTAGGCGGTGATGTGGACTATGTCCGGTCCGTTGGCGAAGTGAGAGGCTACTATCCTCTGACCAAGGACTTGACCCTTGTTGGACGTGCCTTGGCCGGTAACATCTTCAACTGGAACCAAGGCGGGTTGATCCGCACGGTGGACGACTTCTACAAAGGTGGCGAGTGCGTCCGCGGCTTTGCGCCGGCAGGTCTTGGTCCGCGCGATCCCTCTAGCCAGGATGCCCTCGGCGGTAAGAACTTCTACTGCGCCACGGCTGAAGTTCGCTTCCCGATCCCCTTCATCCCCGAGGATATGGGCTTTGGTGGTGCGGTCTTCGCTGACGCGGGCTCGGTCTGGGGAACGGACGCAAACGCATTGGCTAAGGCGTACCTCGCAAAGAATCCGAGCCTCCCTTCTTCCCTGTACAATCCGGCGGAAGAACTCCTCGTCGATCCGTGCATCTGTCGGCGCCAGCTTGATCTGGAACTCGCCAATCGGCCCGCTGCGTGCAGACTTCGGTTACGCTCTCCTGAAGGAGCAGTTCGACCAAACGCAGGTCTTCCGCTTCGGTGCGGCGACCAGGTTCTAAGCTCAAGCAGCCTCCGGTTGCTAGGCAAGATGGAAACTTTCAAAGGAATGCTAAGCGGGCAGAAGCCCGCTTAGCTTTTTCAGTGTAACGCACATGGATCATCCAGGCTTTTGGGCTCCAGCGGGGCCATTCATTCTTTCGGAGCTGGCCGCCTACGCGGGCGCCCAAATCCCCGAACCTTTCGCAGCCGCGGCGGACAAGCCCGTAAGCGCCGTGAAGGCGCTCGACGACGCTGGCAGCAATGACGTCTCCTTTTTCGAGAACCGGAAATATCTGGCGGCGCTAAAGGAAACCCGGGCCGCGGCTGTATTTGTTGCGCCGAACTCGGTGGAGCGCCTGCCAGAAGGCACGGTGCCCTTGATTTCCAAGGACCCCTACCGCTCCTTCGCCAAGTCGCTTGAGCTTTTCTTTCCCGATGCCGGATACCCCAAGGCTGGCGGTACGGGCGCGCTCATCGACCCAAGCGCCAAGATCGAAGAGGGAGCCGTCATCGAGACGGGCGCAATTATAGGCCCAGAGGCGCAAATAGGCCGCGGCACACGGATCGCGGCGGGCGCGGTGGTGGGCTACCGCGTCGCCATCGGCCGCGATTGCTTCGTCGGCCCCTGCGCCTCCATTACCCATGCGCTTATCGGCAATCGCGTCATAATCCACGCGGGCGCGCGCATTGGCCAGGACGGCTTCGGATTCGCGATGGGTCCCGGCGGGCATTATAAGGTCCGGCAAATCGGCCGCGTCATCATCCAGGACAACGTCGAGATCGGCGCGAACACCTCCATCGACCGGGGTGCGCTCAAGGATACCGTTATCGGCGAAGGCACGAAGATCGACAATCTCGTGCAAATTGCGCATAACGTGGTAATCGGAAGGCACTGCGTTATCGCCGCACAAACCGGCATATCCGGCAGCACGGTGCTGGAAGACTTCGTGGCCATGGGCGGGCAATGCGGAACCGTTGGGCATATCCGCATCGGAGCCGCCTCGCAGATTGCCGCGCAAAGCGGGGTTCATTGCGATATTCCACGCGGCGAGGTATGGGGCGGCTATCCCGCCACGCCGATAGGCACCTGGAAGCGCGAGGTGGCCACGCTCAAGCGTCTAGCGCGGCGCAAGGGTTCGAGTGAAAACAAAGATGAAACGGCCAAGTAGCCGTGGGTGATGTGGGACAAACCTGTGACCGATAGCGAAACAGAGACGAAGGCCCAGCAGAAGGAGCTTGGCACCGCAGATATTGCGCGCATCATGAAGCTCCTGCCGCATCGCTATCCGTTTCTCCTCGTCGACAAGATCGTGGAGATGGATGGCGACAGTTCCGCCATCGGCATCAAGAACGTGACCATCAACGAGCCGTTCTTCCAAGGCCACTTCCCGAACTTCCCGGTCATGCCGGGCGTTCTGCTGATCGAGGGGATGGCGCAGACGGCGGGCGCGCTTTGCGTGGCGAGTATGTCGGAGAACTACGAGCCGCAGCTCGTATATTTCATGTCGATCGACCGCGCGCGCTTCCGCCGGCCGGTGCTGCCGGGAGATACCGTGCATTATCACATGACCAAGCGGCGCAACCGCGGGCGCGTCTGGCGCTTCGATGGCAAAGCCAAGGTGAATGGCCAGCTCGTGGCCGAAGCCGAGATCAGCGCCATGATCGTGGACCCGCGGGCGGACAAGGCCGCCGATAGCGAGTGACCGCCATGGCTGGGGCAAGGGTGCATCCTTTGGCGGCGGTCGACCCGGGCGCGAAACTGGGTAGCGGCGTCGAGATCGGCCCCTTTGCGGTCGTCGGCCCCAACGTCACCCTCGGCAACGGCGTCAAAGTCCATTCGCATGCCATCGTCACGGGTCTGACCGAGATTGGCGAGGATTGCGAAATCCACCCCTTCGCTGTGGTCGGCGGGATGCCGCAGGACATGAAGTACCACGGCGAGGAGAGCCGCCTGATCGTCGGGCCGCACACCACGATCCGCGAGCACGTCACCATGAACGGCGGCACCGAGGCCGGCGGCGGCGTCACGCGCGTGGGCCGCCATTGCCTGTTTCTCGCCGGCGCGCATGTGGCGCACGACTGCCAGCTCGGCAATCACGTGCTGCTCGTTAACAACGCGACGCTCGCGGGCCACGTCACCGTGGACGAATACGCCATTCTGGGCGGCCTATCGGCGGTACATCAATGGGTGCGCATCGGCGCCCACGCCTTCGTTGGCGGTTTGTCCGGTGTCGAAAACGATGTGATCCCCTACGGCATGGTGCTCGGAAACCGGGCAGAGCTTGCCGGGCTCAACATCGTGGGCCTAAAGCGTGGCGGCTTCGAGCGCGAGCAAATCCACGCGCTCAGGCAAGCCTACCGGCTTTTGTTCTCCCAGGAGGGGACGCTGCAGGAACGGCTCGAAGACGTGGACAAGATGTTCCCGGACAACCCGCATATTCAACGGATCGTCGCGTTTATCCGGGCTAAGGCGGACAGGGCGCTATGCGTGCCCAGAAGCCAATCCTGATGAGCGCGGCCGCCGTCCAATCCGTGGATGCCAAGCGCGGCAGCCTGGGTGCGCCGGGCCGGATTGGCATCGTGGCGGGCGGGGGCTCGCTGCCCGTTGCGGTGGCGGAGGACGCCAAGGCTGCGGGCCACGATCCCTTTATCCTCGGGATCACCGGAAACGCGGATGCCAGCATCGAGCGCTTCCCCCACGCTTATGTACATATCGGGCAAATCGGCCGCCTCCTGCGCACTCTGCGGCGCGAGGGCTGCACGCGTCTGGTGTTTCTTGGTGCCTTGCGCCGGCCGAACGTTTTCCGCATGCGCTTCGATGTGGGCTTCTTGAGGCACGCGGCCCAGCTCATGCGGTGCATGAAAGGCGGCGACGACACTGCGCTGCGGGGCATCGCGCGTTTTTTCGAGGAGCAGGGGTTCGAAGTCGCCGCCGCGCACGAGATCGCACCGCGCCTTCTCGCTCCGGACGGCGCGTTTTCCAGGCTCTTGCCTCGCGTGCAGGATCTGGAAGATCTGAAGCTCGGCTTCAGGGTGGCGCATGGGCTCGGCGTCTTCGACGTCGGTCAGGCGGCCGTGGTGTCGCACGGCTATGTGCTTGCAGTGGAGGCGGCCGAGGGAACGGACGCCATGCTGCGCCGCTGCCGGGATCTGAACGGCTGGGGCTATGGAGCGCGGAAAGGCGTGCTGGTGAAGCGGCCGAAACCGGGACAGGACCGGCGCTTCGACCTGCCGGCCATTGGCCCGCACACAGTAGAGCTTGCCGCCGAGGCCGGACTCGCCGGCATCGCCGTGGAGGCGGGCGCCGTTCTGTTGGCCGGTGTGGACGAGCTGGTGGCGAAGGCGAACGAGGCGGGCCTGTTTCTCTACGGCGTGTCATTGCCGAACGCAGAAGGCCAGTAACTGGCGCATATAGGTGCCAGAGGCTGGCTGTCATCGCGAGGCCGCCTTGGCTGCCGTGACGATTCAGAAATCGGCACGCCATTGGTTGCCATCTGGATTGCTTCGGGACTAAAGCCCTTCGCAATGACGAGCGTGCAAGGTGTCAGCGGCTGTGAGCGGCGCGGGCCGTTGTTTGAGGGCGAGTTCATGTCTCAACCGAAGCGGATTTTTGTGGTGGCGGGCGAGCACTCGGGCGACGTGCTGGGCGGCAAGCTGCTGGAGGCGCTGAAGGCCAAGGCCGGGGCGGATGCCTTTGTGTTCGCGGGCGTGGGCGGCGAGTGCATGGAGGCCGCTGGGTTGCGCTCGATCTTTCCGCTGTCGGACGTGGCGGTGATGGGGCTGGCCGCGATCCTGGCCCGGCTCCCCCAGCTCCTGCGCCGGGTGAACCAGACAGCCGATGCAGCCGTTGCCTTCAACCCGGATGCGCTCGTCATTATCGACAGCCCGGAGTTCTCCCACGCGATTGCGAAACGGGTGCGCAAGCGCCGTCCGCAAATCCCCATTGTGGATTATGTAAGCCCGACCGTGTGGACCTGGCGCCCAGGCCGCGCGCGCAAGATGCGGCCCTATGTGGACCGTCTGCTGGCGCTCTTGCCGTTCGAGCCGGACGTGCATGCGCGGCTCGGCGGCCCGGCCTGCACCTATGTGGGCCACCCGCTGATTGAGCGGGCGGATTGGATCGATACGCTCGACGCTGAGAAACTGCGCGCGCGGCTCGGCCTGACTCCGGGCGTCCTTGTGCTGGTGGTCCTGCCGGGGAGCCGCGCCAGCGAAGTCTCGCGGCTCATGCAGCCGTTCGGCGAGGCAATCGCCCTCCTGCAGCAGCAAATTGGGCCGGTGGAGCTGATATTGCCGGTGGTTCCCTCGGTGCGCCCGCTGATCGAGGAGGGCTTGGCCGGCTGGCCGAAGCGCCCGCATCTTGCCGTGGGCGAGGAGGATAAATTCGCGGCGTTCAAGCTTGCCCAGGCGGCGCTCGCGGCGTCGGGTACGGTAACGCTTGAGCTGGCGGTCGCGGGCACCCCAATGGTGGTGGCCTACCGCACAGACTGGCTGACGGCGAGCATAGCGCGTGCCGTCTTGCAGGCTCATTCGGTGGTTCTTCCCAATCTGGTTTTGGGCGAAAACGCCTTTCCGGAACTCCTCCAGGAAAACTGTACGCCGGAGAAGCTTAGCACCGCTCTCAAGCCGCTTCTCGCCAGTAGTCTGGAGCGTAACGCGCAGCTTTCGGCGCTGGGCCGAATCCGCGAGAAGATGTTCCTGCCCGCAGGCACGCCCAGCAGCAAGGCGGCGGAAGTTGTTCTTAGCGTGTTGGGCTGGACATCCGCGGATCTTCGCGCGGAAACGGCTTGAGCTGGAACAACTGCTGCCAGAATCTATTTTAGTGAACATGGCTTCGCTGCGATAAATGTATACAAACGGGCGCTGGCTTGGCCTTGCGCGGACGTTGTAGACGATGGTAATGCCTCCCGCTTTGGGGGCTTATTCTGGCTGCGTGGCAGTCCGGATGAAGAGAAGGCTATAGTATGACGAATATAGCCGGGCACTCCTCCGTGGCCCCGGCACGGGACAGAGACAACGAACAAGCATTCGCTACGGACGGGCTTGAAACACGCGCGTTTTCTGGGTTCTTTGCTCCTATTCTTGTTCGGCTTGTAAAGTTTGCGGAACGGTTGAACCGCGGATATTCCAAGGTTGGCAATCCACCGGTCTACGATAACGCGGTTTTTCCTTGGGCGGCGGAGATCGAGCGCGAATGGCTGGCCATGCGCCAGGAGCTGGACGGTGTGCTGAGGCGCAAGGACGAACTGCCCGACTTCCACGACATCTCCGCCGATGTCGCCTCGATCAGCAGCGGACCCGGCTGGAAAACCTTCCTGCTCAAGGGCTACGGCCTCGAGTCCGCGCAGAATATCGCCCTCTGTCCGCAAACCTGGCGCATCCTCAAGAAGGTGCCAGGCCTCAAGACCGCGATGTTTTCGATCTTCGAGCGCGGCAAGCACCTGCCGCCGCACCGCGGCCCCTATAATGGCCTGCTCCGTCTCCACCTCGGCCTGATCGTGCCGGAACCTCGGGACCAGGTCGCGATCCGCGTGGGCACCCGCGTCTGCCATTGGGAGGAGGGCCGCGCGCTCATTTTCGACGACGCCTACGAGCACGAGGCCTGGAACAACACGGATAAGGTGCGCGTGGTGCTGTTCGTGGATTTCGTGAAGCCGCTGCGCTTTCCCGCGAGCGTCTTGAACAGGCTGATTTTGAGCGCCGCCGTCTTCACGCCCTACATCCGGGAGGGCTACGGCAAGCATCGCGAATGGGAGCGCGTGTTTCATAGGGGCTAGCGACGTCCCATAATGCGGCCCTACGCGAGGGAAACCCGCCGTCAAGCGTGGAGCATGCCGCGGGTTTGCGGCGGTTCAGGGTCTCGCCAACTGGCGGCTCGCAAGCCACTCCAGCATGCAATCCGCCACCGCTTGCCATTGAGAATCCAGCATCATGTCGTGGGCCACGCCAGAGAAAATCTTGGGCTGCGTGCCATAGGCTCGCGCCGTGGTCTCGACCTCGGCGGGGTGGAAAATAGCGTCCTTTTCCGCCCCCAAGACAAGCATGGGCGCCTTGATCTTTCGCGGCGACGGCAACTGGAAGGCAAGCATATCCATAAATGCGCGATAAGACTCGTTCTGGAGGCTTCGCCAATGCCGTTCCACCTCTTCATCGCTCATATTTTCCGCAAAGAAGGCCTCGCGAGCCAGCGCCGGAGTGGAAACGAGCGGATAGAGGCTCAGGGTGAGGCAGATCTTTGCGAAAATGAGCGGATGCCGCGCCGCGATCCTGAGCGTGGTGGCAAGCGCCCCGCGCGGCGGCACGGAAGCGAGCAAAATGCCTGCGGGCGACGGGTGGCGTTCCAGGTACTTCTGGACAACAAGCCCGCCCATCGAATGCCCTATAAGGACTGGCGGGCTTGGCAGCGACAGCGCAACCGACTCGACGTCTTGAACGTAGTTGGCGATGCCAGTCGAGCGAAGCCTGCCGCGCCCTTCGCTGCCGCCATGTCCGCGCAGGCTCACCGCGTGAGCCGCGAAGCCATGCTCCGCGAAATAATCCAGGAAATGGGCGTCCCAGCACCAAGCGCCGTGCCAGGCGCCGTGAACGAAAAGCAGCGGTGCCGGATATTTATGGGCGGATGGATATTTGGATAGGACTTCCAGCTTCATCGGCATTCCCCATCGTCCTTTAGGGGTCGTGGCTTGGCCGTCTGGCGCTTTGCATGGCAGGCGCTATTTCGCGCGCTGCTTGGCGAGTTGGCGCAGCGCCGCCAGCGTCTCGCCACTGACATGGTGCTCGATGCCCTCGGCATCCTTGCGGGCCGTCTCCTCGCTGATACCCAGAGACAGCAGGAAGGCCACCACCACGTGGTGCCGCTCGCGGGCGCAGGCGGCGAGCGTCCGGCCCTTGCCCGTCAGCCCCACCCCCTTATAGTGCTGCTGCTCCACCAGGCCCTCTTCCGACAGCCGCTTCAGCATCTTCGCGACGGTCGGCTGAGCAACGCCAAGGCGTTCGGCGATATCCACCTGCCTGGCGTGCCCCTGGGCCGCAATCAAATCGTCGATCAGCTCGACGTAATCCTCCATCAACTCCAGCCGGTGGGCAGCCCGCGTCTGACGGAAGCTCTCCGACTGGAGGCCGGGCGCGACAAGGGTGTCGGTTGCGCTTTCTTCTCTGAAGTCATTGCTGCGAAAATTCGCTTTTTGATCCCACCGCCAAACAGCCTAGCAGATTGCGCGAAGCGTCTCAGCAAAATCGAAACGGCTGATATGCGGCCGAATGGCCCGCAACCGCCGGCGCGGACTTTGAATCCTGCGCTGGTGGCTGGCTTGCGCCATACCCCTCACCCGGCCGCTTAGCGGCCACCCTGTCCCGCAAGGGGAGAGGGTACGCCTTCGCGACAGGCACACCCTGCCGGTAACCGGATGACAATCAATTTACCGCACGGGGGTTGATCGGGGCTGGGATGCAATATAGCATTGGCTATATAGCCTATGCTATATTCAGTTCCCGGAGAGGCAATCGATGGCATCCGACGCAACCGTTCACGCTCAAGCGGCCCCAACGATGGCAGGCGGCATCGCCGGCGCCTTGAGCGAGGCGCTGGCCGGCCGTCGCGGCAGGCTGGTCACGGGCTGGCTCTTCACCGGCCCCGCAGTCGTCGCCTCCATTGCCTATGTCGACCCAGGCAATTTTGCCACCAACATCCAGGCCGGTGCCAAATACGGCTACACGCTTCTGTGGGTGGTGGTGGTGGCGAATCTGGTGGCAATGCTGTTCCAGGCGCTTTCGGCCAAGCTCGGCATCGTGACGGGCCAGAATCTCGCCGAGCTGTCGCGCGACCGCTTCCCCCAGCCGGTGCCCGTGCTCATGTGGGCGGCGAGCGAGGTCGCGGCCATGGCCACGGATTTGGCGGAGTTCCTGGGCGGCGCCATCGGCCTGTCGCTGCTGACAGGCGCCTCGCTCCTCACGGGCATGGTGGCGACCGCGATCGTCACTTACGCGATCCTGGTGCTCGGAGGCACGAGCTTCCGGCGGATCGAGCTTGGCATCGGCGCTTTCGTCGCTGTGATCGGCATCTGCTACCTCATCGAGGTCTTCATCGCGCCGGTGAACTGGGGTGCCGCGGTGCACGGCATGGTGACGCCGCAAATCCCCGACGGCGGGGCACTGATCCTGGTGGCTGGGCATCGTCGGCGCCACTGTCATGCCGCACGCGATTTACCTGCATTCCTCGCTTACACAGTCGCGCACCCTGCTGCTTTCCGACGCGCAGAGGGCCAGGGTCTTACGGTTTTCCAACCGCGAGGTGATCGCCGCGCTGAGCGTGGCCGGCGCTATTAACCTGGCGATGGTGATTATGGCCGCCGCCGCGTTCAATGCGGGCTTTCCCGAGGTGGGCGAAATCGAAACCGCCTATCATACGCTGACGCCGCTGCTGGGCGCTGGCGCCGCTGCCGCCTTCCTGATCTCGCTGATCGCTTCGGGCATTTCCAGCTCGGTGGTGGGCACCATGGGCGGCCAAGTCGTTATGCAGGGCTTCTTCCGGCGGAAGCTCCCCATTTGGCTGCGGCGGCTGGTGACGATGATCCCCGCGCTAATTGCCGCAGCTATGGGCATCGGTGCAACAAAAGCGCTCGTTTTGAGCCAGGTCGTGCTCAGCATTGCCCTGCCCGTGCCGATGATCGCGGTCCTGGTGCTGTCGAGCGACCGGCGGTTGATGCGGCAGTTCGCGAACACCGCCGCGACCCGTGTGTTGGGTACGGCATCGGCCGCCGCCGTGCTGATCTTGAACGGCGTCCTGCTCTACGAGACTCTTGCTGCGCTCTAGCTGGCCGCCGCCCGGTAGCATCCCGGGGGCTCGATTACACGATGTCTCCGGCGGATTATGGTTCCGCTGGCCGGTGTTCCGCAGCGCCATTCCCGGTCTGGGCTCTGCTGAGCCATACCCCAGCGCGAATTCAATTTTGCCGCAGAAAAACATAAACTTAAATGGGGCCATATTTCGCAGGAACGGTGCCGGCGGCGTGGGCCGCGAGCGGCTTCCCGAGGCGCCGCCACGTGATCGTGCCACGGGATCGAGGCAAAGGCTGTGGAGCATTCGACGGGCAGCAATTATGCCTTGACGAATGCCCGCAGCTTCGTTGTCTATAGGGGGCACGCGCGTGTAGCTCAGCGGTAGAGCATCCGGTTTACACCCGGACGGTCGGGAGTTCGATCCTCTCCGCGCGCACCATTCCCCTAAGCCCAGTGCTCGCAGGCCGCTTCCCTGCACAGCTTATGGTTGCCATCAAGTATATGGTGCAAATATAGATTGCGTTTTTCCTGTTCACGTGAAGTTGAATTGGAAAAAAGTCTATTACAAATATGGTCCAACTGCGGCTTGTTTTCGGCGGCACTTTGCGCGATATTTGAAAAAGCATAGCCTATGTAGCGCAAAAGCACTGGCGACAACCGGTGTGTAGCGCTATGTTCAAGCTGCTGTGTGTGTGTAAGCGCGAGGTTGGGGGCGCGCTCGGTTATCAAATTGTGCAGTCGGTGACAAAAAGACAATGTTCCGGTTCCGCTGTGTTGGGGAACGGTAAGTAACAAGGGTCGACGGGGCAACAAAACAATGACACCTGAACAAACGCGGTTACTGGCCGAAAGTTTCGCAAAGCTCGAAAACCGGCTCTACGATCTGGGCTCCCTGGTTTACCAAAAGCTGTTTGAGATCGACCCCAACTCCCGGCGCCTGTTCAAAGGCGACATGGAGGAGCAGAAGCTCAAGCTCGCGCGCGTTTTCGCCGAGTTCATCCGGGTCAAGACGCGGTCTCAACACTTCCTGCCCGTGACCAAAAAGGGCGGCGAAGCTGTGATCCCCGGCGTTGGCGCCCTGGGCACGCGCCATGAAGACAACTATGGCGTCGGCTGCAAGCATTACATTCATATGCGCGAGGCGTTGCTCTACGCCATTTCGACCCTGCTCGGCAGAGAGTATAATGACGAGATCGGCCGGGCTTGGGCCGAGACCTTCGATATGCTCTCCGAAGCCATGCAGAAGCACGCCGGCGGGAACCCCGAGGCGGTGGCGTTCGCCAGGCTTTTCCACCGGAGAACGGATACAGTCGCGCCGCAGCAACAGCAGCAGGGTTCGTCAGCCGACAGCTACTTCGACGGCGGGTCGGGAAAAGATCAGCTCAACAGCTTCCTTAACAATCATCGCGTCTAGCCGGCACGGCATCCACGCAGAGGCTGTATCCGCTCACCCCAGCCCTCTCCCCATGGGAGAGGGAGTTCTGGGCGTGCCCTTGTTAAGGCGTCCCCTCTCCCAGGGGCAGAGGGACAGGGTGAGGGATGCGGCCTCTTGCCATTTCTCCTCCAGCAGCAACATAATTCGCAGGCTCGAAGCACAGAGGGAGTTTGCGCGTGAAGCGTGTTCTGCTGACGGGAGCGAGCGGGGCTATCGGGACGCGGCTGCGCAAGCTGCTCGCGCCGCGTTACGAGCTTGTCCTGACGGACCTAGGTCCGCCTCCCGCCCTTGAGCCACACGAAACCTTTATGCCTGCCGATCTGGCGGATGCCGCCGCCATCGAACGGGCCGTCGCGGGGGTGGAGGGCATCGTGCATCTCGGCGGGCTATCCACGGAAGCGCCCTGGGAGGCAATCCTCGGCGCCAACATCGAAGGGACTTACAACCTCTTCGAGGCCGCCCGGAAGCAGGGCGTGAAGCGCGTGGTCTTCGCCTCCACGAACCACGTCATGGGCTTCTATCCGCGCGGGGAAACCATCGGCGTGCAAGCCTTGCCGCTCCCCGATACGCGCTACGGCGTCAGCAAGGCATTCGGCGAGGCGTTGGCTGCGCTTTACGCCCATAAATACGGACTCGGCGTGCTCTGCATCCGTATCGGAAACGTCAGCGATGCTCCGGTGGACGCGCGGCGGCTCGCCATTTGGCTGAAGCCGGAGGACCTGGTTTCCCTCATCCGGATCGGCCTCGAACGCGATGGGCTAGTCTACGAGACGGTCTACGGCATGTCGGACAATGTCCGCGCCTGGTGGGACAACGCCCGCGCATACGAGCTTGGCTATGGGCCAGAGGGCCGCTCCGAGGACAACGCCGCCCAAGCGCTAGCCGCCGAGGCGCTGCTGCCGGCTGACGAGGTTGCCGCCGCCTTTCAGGGCGGCTCCTTCTGCTCGCAAGAATTTGAAGGCCAACTGAGCCGTATTATCCGTAAATCCTGAGCCCTAATCGTCCGGATTGTGGGTTTTATGCCAAAGGCCGGCTATCCAAGCCGCTTTTGGGTGTGTCATATTATCGCGGGTTCGGGCAGCGCCCCAGCTTTAGACTGGTTCAAAAATGGCGCGCCCAAAAAAGTAATAGAAAGTTGGAGGAACGCTAACATGCCGGAAATTTCCATGGTGGTAAACGGCAAGCCAGTTCGCGCGGACGTGCCGCCGAACATGTTGCTTGCCGAATTCCTACGGCAGAAGCTGGGGCTGACCGGCACGCATGTGGGCTGCGATACGTCGCAATGCGGTGCCTGCACCGTGCATATCAACGGCAACTCCGTGAAATCCTGCACCACGCTTGCGGTCCAGGCCGATGGCGCCCGCGTCACCACCATCGAAGGGCTCTCCTCGGGCACCGACCTGCATCCGGTGCAAGCCGCGTTCCGCGAGGCGCATGGCCTGCAATGCGGCTTTTGCACGCCCGGCATGATTATGTCCTCGGCCGACCTCCTGCAGAAGAACCCCAATCCCAGCGAGCCTGAGATACGCGATTGGCTCAAGGGCAATATCTGCCGCTGTACCGGCTACCATAACATCGTGAAAGCCGTGGAGATGGCGGCCGAAGCCATGAGCGGCCAGCGCAAGGCGGCGGAATAAGGGGCGGGAGGACACAATGACGGTTCAAGGTATAGGCGCTTCCGTTAAGCGGCGCGAAGACTTCCGGTTCATCAAGGGCCTCGGGAAATACACGGACGACATGGTATTTCCGGACCAGGTCCATTGCTATATTCTGCGCTCCTCCGTTGCGCATGCCCGCATCAAGTCCATCGACACCTCGGCGGCGAAAGCGGCTCCGGGCGTCGTCGCAGTTTACACGCATGAAGACCTCGACGCATCGGGCGCGGGCGGCGTGCCCTGCGGCTGGCTAATCACGGACCGTTTCGGGCAGCCGATGAAGGAGCCCAAGCATCCGATCCTGGCTGCGGGCAAGGTGCGGCATGTGGGCGACCCCGTTGTCGCGGTCATCGCCGAGACCCTCGAACAAGCCAAGGAAGCGGCCGAGCTTGTGAAGCTCGATCTGGAGGAGCTGCCAGCGGTTGTGAACATGCCGCGCGCGATCCAGGGCGGGGGCGCGTCCGTGCACGACGAAGCGCCGGACAACCTCTGTTACGACTGGGAGCTTGGCGACAAAGCCGCGGCGGAAGCGGCCTTCGCGCGTGCCGCCCACGTCACCAAGCTCGACCTCATCAACAACCGGCTTGTCGCGAACGCGATGGAGCCGCGCGCCGCGATCGCCACCTACGATCTCGCTTCCGGCGAATACACGCTCTACACCACGAGCCAAAATCCGCATGTGATCCGGCTCCTGATGGGCGCGTTCGTGCTCAGCATTCCGGAACACAAGCTCAGGGTCTACGCCCCCGACGTTGGCGGCGGCTTCGGCTCGAAGATCTTTCACTACGCCGAGGAAGCGCTCGTAACCTGGGCTAGCGCCCGCGTTGGGCGGCCGATCAGGTGGACAGCCGAGCGGGCCGAGTCCTTCATGTCCGACGCCCACGGCCGCGATCACGTAACCCACGCGGAAATGGCGTTCGACGCGAATGGCAAGATCCTCGCCCTGAAGGCGGAAACGCTTGCGAATATGGGCGCCTATCTTTCGACCTTCGCGCCCTGCGTTCCAACCTGGCTGCATGGCACGCTGCTAGCCGGCCAATACACGACGCCTGCCGTCTACACCAACGTGAAGGCCGTGTTCACCAACACCGTGCCTGTCGATGCCTATCGCGGCGCCGGCCGGCCCGAGGCGACCTACATCCTCGAACGCATCATGAGCAAGGCGGCTCAAGAGATGGGCGTGGATCAGGCCGAACTGCGGCGGAAGAACTTCATTCAGCCGAACCAGTTCCCCTATCAGACGCCGGTCGCGGTGGTTTACGACACGGGGGACTACGAGACGGCGCTGAACGAGGCGCTGAAGCTCTCCGATTACGCGGGCTTCCCGCAGCGCAAGGCGGCGGCCAAGGCCAAGGGCAAGCTCCGGGGCATTGGTGTTGCGAGTTATATCGAGGCTTGCGGCATTGCGCCTTCGAGCCTGGTGGGTGCGCTGGGAGCCCGGGCGGGCCTCTACGAGGCGGCCACGGTTCGCGTCAACCCGACCGGCAGCGTGACGGTGCTCACCGGCTCGCATAGCCACGGGCAGGGCCACGAGACGACCTTCGCGCAGGTGGTGGCCGACAAGCTCGGCATCGACGCCGGGCAGGTCGATATCGTCCACGGCGATACGGCCAAGGTGCCGTTCGGCATGGGCACCTACGGCTCGCGCTCGCTGGCGGTGGGCGGCTCGGCAATCGTGAAGGCGCTCGACAAGATCATCGAGAAAGGCCGCAAGATCGCCTCGCACCTGCTCGAAGCCTCCGAAGGCGACATCGAGTTCGAGAACGGCGCCTACAAGGTGAAGGGCACCGACAAGCAGAAGGCCTTCGGCGAGATCGCGCTTACCGCCTATGTGCCACACAAATACCCCATCGAGACCCTGGAGCCGGGCCTCGAAGAGACCGCGTTCTACGATCCGAAGAATTTCACCTATCCCGCGGGCACCTATATCTGCGAGGTGGAAATCGATCCGGCCACCGGCATGACGGACATCGTGTCCTTCACGGCGGCGGACGACTTCGGCAACGTGGTCAATCCGATGATCGTCGAGGGCCAAGTGCATGGCGGCCTGGCGCAAGGCATCGGGCAGGCATTGCTTGAGAACACGGTCTACGACGAGAACGGCCAGCTTCTGACCGGCTCGTTCATGGACTACACCATGCCGCGCGCCGACGACCTGCCCAAGTTCAACGTGCACACGCTCAAAGGCACGCCCTGCACGCACAATCCGCTTGGCGTGAAGGGCTGCGGCGAGGCAGGCGCCATCGGCTCCCCGCCGGCGGTCATCAACGCGGTCGTCGATGCGCTCAAGGAGTTCGGCGTCGATCACATGGATATGCCGGCGACGCCCGAGAAAGTCTGGCGCGCCATCAATGGCGGCATGAAGAAAGCGGCTGAGTAAGGAGACGGACCATGAATAATTTCGACTATGTGCGTCCCTCATCTGTGGCCGCAGCCTCTCAGGCTCTCATGACGCCGGGCGCCACGGCGCTCTCGGGCGGCCATACGCTGATCCCGACGATGAAGCAGCGGCTGGCCAAGCCGTCCATGCTCGTCGATCTCGGCGGCATCGCGGAGCTGAAGGGCATCCGCCGCGAAGGCAGCACGCTCGTCATCGGCGCCACGACTACCCATGCGGAGGTGGCGTCGAGCCAGGAGGTGCGCCAAGCCATCCCGGCGCTCGCCAAGCTCGCCGGCGGCATCGGCGACGCCCAGGTCCGCCATCGCGGCACCATGGGCGGCTCGGTTGCGAACAACGACCCGGCGGCGGATTATCCCGCCGCGGTGCTCGGGCTCGGCGCAACCATCGTAACCAACAAGCGCCAGATCGAAGCGGATAAATACTTCACGGGCCTGTTCTCCACGGCGCTGCAGCCGGGCGAGATCATCGTGGCCGTCCGCTTCCCCATCCCGGAGCGGGCTGGTTACGCCAAGTTCGAGCAGCGGGCCTCGCGCTACTGCCTGGTCAGCGTGTTCGTGGCCAAGGGCAAGGGCGGCATGTTCTCCTCGGGAGAGGTGCGCGTTGCCGTGTCCGGTGCTGGCAACAACGGCGTGTTCCGCGTGCCCGCGATGGAGCAAGCGCTTAAGGCGAACTACGCGGCCGATGCCCTGCGCGGCGTGAGCGTTCCGGCTTCGGACCTCATGAGCGACATGCACGGCAGCGCGGATTACCGGGCCGCCCTCATCACCGCCATGGCTCAACGGGCAGTTTCTGGCGCATGACGCAGTCCATCCCCAATAGCGTTGCACCGGAGAAACAGCCGCGTTGCTGGCCAAGGGGGGCTACCTGCCGAGCAATTCCTTGGCGGCCTCCGTCTTCCTCGCTCTCAAGCTGAGGCGCCCCCTCCTGCTTGAGGGCGAGGCGGGCGTGGGCAAAACCGAAGTGGCGAAGGTGCTGGCGGCCGTTCTAGGAAGGCCGCTGGTGCGCCTGCAATGCTATGAGGGACTGGACCTTTCAAACGCCGCCTACGAGTGGAACTACAGCCGGCAGCTTCTGCATATCCGCGCCTCGGAGGCAGCCGGCCACGTCAGCACCGAAAGCTTGGAGCGCGATCTCTATAGCGAAAGCTATCTGCTCAAGCGGCCTTTGCTGCAGGCGCTTGAGCTATCGGCGGAAGGCAAGGCGCCAATTCTCTTGATCGACGAACTCGACCGTGCGGACGAGCCGTTCGAGGCGTTCTTGCTTGAGGTGCTCGCCGATTACCAGATCACGATCCCCGAGCTTGGCACGATCCGCGCCGCTGAACCTCCCATCACGATCCTGACCTCCAACAGGACGCGGGAGGTTCACGACGCGGTTCGGCGCCGCTGCTTCTATTGCTGGATCGATTACCCTTCGGCCGCGCGCGAAGCCGAGATTCTGCGGCTCAAGCTGCCCGAGGCGCCTGCGGCGCTGACGGCCGAAATCGTGGGCTTCGTGCAGTCGATCCGCCGGATGGACCTCTACAAGAGCCCTGGCATCGCCGAGACCATCAACTGGGCGCAGGCGCTAACCTCGCTCGACTGCGTGGCGCTGGACCTCGAGTCCGCGAACTCGACGCTCGGCACGCTGCTGAAATACCAGGACGATATCGCGCGCATCCAAGGCAGCGAGGCGGCGCGGCTGTTGGAGCAGGTGAAATCGCGCGCGCGGGAGGCTGCGTTTGCGGCGGAGGGGGATTCCGCTTAGGTTAGAGAGGTTGGGTCGCTGCCGGCGTCATCCCGGAACCGCCAGAGGCGGTATCCGGGATCGTCAGAAAGCGCCGGCATTTGTTACGATCCCGGATAAGCGCTAAAGCGCTTTCCGGGATGACGCAAACAGGTGCAATCGGGATCGCGAAGATGGACCGGGCCACAATCGTCGAGCGGATCAAGGCAAAGGAGGCGGCAATCCGCAAGGAAGGCGCCACCCATCTCTATTTGTTCGGCTCGCGTGCGCGCGGCGACAACAAGCCCGCCAGCGATTTGGATGTTTATGTGGATTACGACGGCCGCACGAAGTTTTCCTTGCTCGGCCTAGCAGGCATTAAGATCATTCTGGAAGATGAACTTGGTCTCGATATTCATATTACCACGAAAAATAGCCTCCATCCCGCACTGAAGAGCGAAATTGAAGTCTCAATCCATTCGCGTGTTCTGATGCAACGCGATCCGAAAGTGGTTCTCCGTGAAATCCTCGATGCTGGTGATATCGCTGTCGGTATTTGCGCGAACATGAACTTGGAGCGCTTCCAGAGCAGTAAGGTCGAAAAGTTCGCAGTCGAAAGAGCCATCGAGATTATTTCCGAAGCCGCGCGGCATTTGCCAGAGACTGAGTTGGAGAGATACCCAACCATACCGTGGCGCCAAGTGAAAGCGATGGGCAACATCTTGCGGCATGAATACCATCGTTTAAACGACGAAGTTATTTGGGGTGTCGCGCGCAACGACCTGCCTGACCTGATGGCTAAGCTCCGGGAAGGAAATCCAGATTTGCGCGGTGGGACAACGTAATGGCTAGGCGGCTCGACGCAAACATCGTGACCGCGCATGCCGATGGCGGGCGCATCGCGGCCAACATCCTGGGCTTTGCGCGGGTGCTGCGGTCGGCTGGCATGCCCATCGGCCCGGCGAAGGTGCTGGAGGCCGTCGAGGCGGTGCAGGCGGCGGGCTTGAGCGACCCGAAGGTCTTCTACTGGACCCTGCATTCCGTCCTCGTGAGCCGCCCCACCGAACGCGAGATTTTCAACCAGGCTTTCCACCTGATCTGGCGCGACCCCGGCTACATCCAGCAACTCCTCTCGGTGATGGTGCCGAACTTGCGCAATTCCGGTGCGCCGCGCGACGCCATGGCCCGGCGGCTGGCCGACAGCCTGTTCCTGCGCCAGGGGGCGGAGCACGCGGTCGAGCGCGACCAGATGCAACTCGACGCGAGCGGCTCGGCAAGCGAGCTTGAGGTGCTCGCCACGAAGGACTTCGAGCAGATGACGGCGGATGAGCTTCGGCTCGCGCGCGCGGCCATGGCGGATTTGGCGCACCGCCTCGCCAAGCGCACCACGCGGCGCTTCTCACCCGTGGGCAACGGCGGCGGCAAGCGGCTGGACCTGCGGCGCATGTTGCGGCAGGCGGGCTCGCGCGGCCCCGAGGGGATGCTGCCCCTGTTCAAGAAGCGGCAGCGGCGCGCGCCCCCGCTCGTGGTGATGTGCGATATCTCCGGCTCGATGGACGCCTACGCCCGCGTCTTCCTGCATTTCCTCTACGCGCTCATCAACGAGGGCGAGCGCGTTCACGCCTTCCTGTTCGGCACTCGGCTGACCAACGTGACGCGAACCTTGCGCGACCGCGATCCCGATAGCGCGGTGGCCAAGGCGTCGGGCACGGTCCACGACTGGTCCGGCGGCACGCGCATCGGCGAAAGCCTGCACAGCTTCAACAAAATCTGGGCGCGGCGCGTGCTGGGGCAGAACGCCACCGTGCTGCTGTTCACCGATGGCCTGGACCGCTCGGGCGGCGAGGGCATTTCGCGGGAGGCGCGGCGGCTCAGCGCTTCATGCCGGCGGCTGATCTGGGTTAACCCGCTGTTGCGCTACGACGGTTACGCGCCGCTCGCGGCAGGTGCCGCCGAACTCGACCGCTATGTGAGCGAAATGCGCCCTTGCCACAATTTGAAGAGCGTCGCCGGTCTCGCCGCCGCTTTGGCCGGCTGAAGTGCGGACAACGCAGGTGGCGGAGATCCCCGTCTTCAACCAACATCCGGCGGTTGCCGCCGTGGACACCCGCCGTTGTCATGGCCGGACTTGATCCGGCCATCCAGCAACAGATTAAAACGCTGGCGTTTCCTTGCTGCGTGGATGGCCCGGTCAAGCCGGGCTATGACAGCCTGCACTTCCCCATTGGGTGCGTGGACCGAACGCCCCAGCACGATATTCGGGCTCGCATTTCCTTGGTCAGTCCAGGCTCGACCGCCGGATTTTGGCTCGATGGCGATGGTGAGAGCGCGCAACCGCCTCCGCGCCGGATGCGGAGGGCCTGCAATACATCGCGTTTCGCCCGGGAAAGCCTCTCGCAAGTTCTGCCCTTCAAAATCCATCATAAGATTTAATATCGCGGTGGTCCCGGCCAAGAAGACGTCATGACATTCTTGAAATTGCTAATATCGTTTGCGCCATGGCTTTCATTCCTGGTGATCGCCCACGGCTCGCCGTTTCGTGTCAAACTTGGCTTGGCCGTCGCATTGATCTTATCGATCGTTATGGGCGCCGCCCGATTTCATCGAGGCATAATTCTCTGGGTAGGTCTCATATTTTTTAGCTGCGCAACTGTCGCGGTCGCATTTTTCGAAAGCGTTTGGACATTGAGGCATATGGGGGTTCTTGCCAATGGCGCCCTGGCGATAGGGACGTGGCTGACGATCTTTCTAGGGCGCCCGTTTACGCTCGACTACGCCAAAGAGCATACAGACCCGTCTCTGTGGAACAGCCCGCTATTCCTGAAATCGAACTATGTCATTACATCGGCTTGGGCCGCAACGTTTTCCATCAACTGCTGGATTGCTTACTTTAAGATGGAACGCCTCGGGGGGGCCGGTCTGGCGTATGAATTTGTGTCCTACTCATTGCTGATCGCTACTGCACTTTTTACCGTCTGCTACCCAAAGCATCTGCAAAAACTAACGCAAAATTGATCCGGGATCTGGGGCGTGTTGCAGCCCCAAACTCAGTCTTATACCAACGGACGCTTCCGTCATTGCGAGGAGCGAAGCCCCGAAGCAACTTAGAGGCCGGAATTACAACGCTAATTCTGGAGCGCCACGGCGGCCGGATGCCGCCTCGCGATGATGACGAACGAGGCTTCCGGAAGCGGTCGAGACTTATGGCGGTTCCCGATTGCCCCGGTGTGGCACCGCATTGCTTTCGGGGGCAAGGTCCTTCGCAAGGATGGAGAACCATCAAGATGACCGGTGCTTGGTGTAATCCGCCCCCCAAATTCGGCATTTGAGCCTTTGCCTTGGCAAATATCTTAAGCTAGCCCGCTCATGATGGCCGCATGTCAGCTTTTAGCGCGCCAAGCAAGTGACCAAGATGAAGACTGCCGCAGTTCAAGGCGGTAACGGTGCCGCCCTGGAGCAGGAGGTTCCGTTTCAGTTTGACGAGCTGTTCTTTTCGAGAACGGACGAAAAAGGCCGCATTCTGTCCGGCAACAGCGTCTTCCAGAAGATCAGCCAGTATTCCTGGCAAGAGCTGATAAACAAGCCGCATAACATTATCCGCCATCCAGACATGCCGAGAGCGGTCTTCTGGCTTTTGTGGGACACCGTAAAGCGGGGCGAACCCATCGGCGCCTATGTCAAGAACAGAGCCAAGGACGGCCGCTATTATTGGGTTTTCGCGATTATTACCCCGATCGAAGGCGGCTATCTCTCCGTCCGCCTGAAGCCCAGCGGTCCCATGTTTCAAGTGGTGGAGCAGGAATACCGTGCGCTGCTTCCAGCCGAAGAAGGCCGCCAGCTCAAGCCCGCTGCAAGTGCGAAGATGCTGCTCGGCCGGATTGCTGAGCTAGGCTTCCGGGATTATGCAGCGTTCATGGCGGCGGCACTGGCGCAGGAAATATCGGCGCGCGACCGCCAGCTCGGCAGAATGCCCGATCCGGCAATCTCTCAATTCGAGGCACTTGGAGGGGCCGCCAAGGATCTGTTGAAGCATGCCGAGGTCATTTCCGATGGCTACAGCACCAGCAGGTACATTCCGCTGAACCTGCGCGTTCAGGCCGCCCAGCTCGGAGATGCGGCCGCCACGATTGGCGTCATTTCCGTGAACTACAGTATTATCGCGAACGATATAAAGAACTTGATGGACGAGCTTGTCGATTCCGCGCTGAAGGTGGCGGAGGCGGTCAGCAACGGGCTATTTCTGTTCTGCACGGCGCGGCTGCAAAAAGAGACGGTGGATTTCTTCCGTTCGGAAGCTTCGGCTGCTGGGCCGGTCAACCGGCTGGAAATGGAGCAGCTTGAGCGGCAGTGCAGAGCCTATTCGCGAAACGCCGTTGACGGCCTTCAGACCATTGCCACCAATGCAGGACGCTTTCATGAAGCTTGCGCGGAAATGCAAAAGCTCGCGGCCGGTTTGGAGGTTACGCGTGTCATGGCGAATATTGAGAGCGCCAGGCTAAGCACATCCCATGGCGGCTTGAACGCCTTGTCGGCCAGCCTCGCCCAATTCCAGGCGGCGATATCGAATGGCTTGAGCGAGATCGCCAGCCTGAGCCGGTTCATTCAGGCGAATACCCAGAAACTCATCGGAGAAACGGAGCACCGTATCCATACCGCGGCCTGCCAGCCGGCCGCGTCGCCAAGCAGGGCGAACGCCGCCTGACGCCGTTCTTCCAGCAGCGCCGGCATTTGTGACGATCCCGGATAATGCCTCGGCATTTCCGGGATAGCGCCGGCGGGAAGGATACAGCCGGATTCGATCTCAGTCCTTGACGTGGACGGTCACGGTCTGTGCTCTGCCGGAGGTTGCGCCGCTATCGTCGGACACCAGGACATCGAAGTTCGCGCTTTGCCCGCCGCTGCTGTCGTGGACGAAAAGCACGCGCCCTGCCTCGATATCGGCCTGTGTGAAATTCGTCACCGGCGTGCCCTTGTCCTGCAGCAGCGAGACGTGGCCATTGACGAGGTTCGAAACCGTGTAGGTGAGGTTGTCGGGCGTGTCGTCCGGATCGATTGCGGTGATGTCTTCTGTGGTGACGACCACGGTCTTTCCGCGCCTGACGGTGATATCGAGATCGCCCGAAAGCCGCGGCGGCACGTTGCGCAGCTCGGCGCTCAGGTCGGCGCCCATCTCCATCGCAAGCTGCCCGTAGGCGACCTGGCCGTTGACCGAGCCCGAGGCGCGGATGTTGATGAGGTTCTTCACGAAGACTTCGCCTTGCACAGAGCCCGCCACGTCGGCGCGATCGCTCTTAAGCGTTCCGAAGAAGGTGCCGCCCTTGTGGACGTTCACTTCTTCGGCGGCCAGCTCCCCTTCGAAATAGCCGCGAATTTCCATCTGCCGGCAATTGCGGATCTTGCCCTTGATTACGGTGTCTTCCTGAATGATCGCTTCGCGTGCCACTGGCCGTGCCTCAGTCGTTAAATTCGCGCCCGCCGGGTGCGGTCCCAAGTCCCCGCGGCCACCATAGGAGGTGAAGCTAGGCAGCCGCAACGGAAAATCCGGCATGCTGGGAAATTGCGGGGAAATGAAACCGGATGTGTGTCTCTGTTATGGCAGGTTCAGGGCAGAGCGGAGCGTCAGCGGACGAACCCGGCGGGCGGCAACTTCGCCTTGTCCAATTCGTAGCCCCAAGGAAGTCCGCTTTTCTTCCAGCCATCGGCACCGCTGCCCTCAAAGCCGTCGGCCACCGAGTAGACCTCGGTAAATCCGGCTGCGGTCAAAAGGTTGGCGGCCACGGCGCTCCGGACTCCCGCTCCCGCATATCAGGACGACCGGATCGCTCTTGGTGAGCCCCTTTCTAGCAAGCCGCTGCCCAGCCCAGGCGGCAAAGTCCGGATTGGGCTCAAGCCGCGTTCCAGCGGCTGGCTCAAGCATAACCGGATCGTTTGCGTCTATCAGCGGCGCCGAACCGGAGGAGACCAGCTCGGCCGGTGTGCGAACGTCGAGAAACAGCACATGTCCGCTTTTGGATTTCAGAAAGCCCGGCACCTCGCTTGCGGCAAGGTAGAGGTTGGCGTCCGTCCGCTTTTTCGCCGGCACCGATTCAGGGTCGAGAGCCCCAGCCGCCGTGCTCGCAAGCGCAAATGCCGCTATCGTGGCCCCAAAAAACAAATTCGATTTGCTCACGCGAAGCTCCTTTGCCTGAGGAATAGCAAGGCTCAGGCGGAGCGTAAACGCGGCAATTCTTCGCGGAAGCTACATTTGTCCGGGATGCAGCCTCGCCAGAAGCCGATGCAGTTGCGGCCAGAAGTCCCAGCTACCGTCGTAGCCCACGATGCGCCCTGCCTCGCGGCCTTCGTCATCGACCAGAACGAAGGTAGGCGTGACATGAACCTCTCTCAGCTGGGCCAGATCGCTGGGGCGTCTCGCCTCGATGTCCAGGCGGCGCAGGGGCGCCTGCCGCGCCTCCCTGGTCCTGCCGTAGCTATGACCGATCTCCCGTTCCCACGCCAGGCAGTAAGGGCAGCGCGCGCTGCCGAAAACCACAAGCTCCGCCGCATCGGCGGTAGCGGAAAGGCCCGCGAGGCAGGACGATGCGGCAAGGGCGAGCGCCGCCAGGGCGCCGCGTGTTCTGGCAAATGCGTTCATGCGTACTCTCGGGTTAGAAGCGATACCAAATCCGGTTGCATGTTGCGCCGCGCCCCGAAGAGCGCTCGCGCTCTCCGGACGCAAAACACACAGGTCCGGGTTCGTAACGATCCCGGACAAAGCCTGTGGCTTTTCCGGGATGACGCGCGGGGAGAAGCATGCAACCGGATCTCGCATGGCCGCGATGCAGGGCGGGGCTCACGCCGCCTCGCGCAGGCGCGCGAGCAATTTCAGGCCGGCATAGCCGTCGGGCTTCATGCCGGCCTTGAGCTGGAATTTGCGGACTGCGGCCATGGTGTCCTTGCCGACGCGGCCATCCGTGCCGCCGCTGTCGAAACCGAGCGCGGTCAGGCGCCGCTGTATCTCTTGCACCTCGGCCAGCGTGGGAAGCGGCTCGCTGTCGGGAAACGCCTGCACGAAGGCCCCTTCGCCGGCGATGCGGTCGCCGAGATGGCAAACCGCCAGCGCGTAGGTGTTGGCGGGATTATAGGATTTGACGGCATCGAAATTGCGGGTGAGCAGGAAGAGCGGGCCGCCCGGCGCAGGTTGCCAGAGCCGCGCTTGCTCCTGCGGGCGCGGGAAGGGCTTGCCGTTTGCGCGCGTAACACCGGCGGCGTGCCAGCTCGCGATGGTGCGCATACCCCTGGCACGGGCCGCGATGCCAGCCGGCGCCTTCACCTCGTAGCCCCAGCCTTCGCCCTTCCTGTAGTGCCCGCGCTCCAGGAGATACCGCGCCGTGCCCGCCAGCGCATCGTCCGGTGCGCCAAAGGGCGAGATGCGGCCATCGCGGTTGAAATCCACGCCCATATTGAGCCAGACCTCGGGCATCCATTGCGTGTGGCCCATGGCGCCAGCCCAGGAGCCGATCATCTCCTCCGGCGTGCCCCAGCCGCGCTCCACGATGACGAGCGCGTTCAGCAACTCCGCCTCCCAGTAGGAGCGGCGGCGCGGCTCGCCCCAGGCCAGGGCCGCCAGCGCCGGGAAAATGGGCCGCATATGCTTCGGGTTGGCGATGAGGTCGCCGAACGCCGACTCCATGCCCCAAAGGCCCGCCATGATGTAGCGGTCCACGCCATATTCGCGCTCGACACGCTCCAGGATCGCCGCATGCTCGCGGGCGCGCTCCTTGCCTGTAACGATCCGCCAGTCGGAGACGCGCCGGTTGAGGTATTGCCAGACCTCTTCCTGGAACTCGGGCTGATAGCGGTCGAGTTCGTAGACGGAGGTGTCAGGCTTAAGGGAGGCCATCACGCGATTATAGGTGGCATCGGAGATGTCCTTCGCCCGGGCACGGGCGCGGAACGCCTCGACCCAGCTTGCAAAAGGCATGCGCGCCGATTGTGCCGCCGCACCGCCACCCAGTGCGAGGCCCGCCAAAGCGCCCGCAGCCACGCCAAGCGCGCCGCGCCGTGTGAAATTCGCTGTCATGGAGTGGAGGTTGCCGATAACAAAGCCGAAATTATGGTATTACGGCAACACCCAATAATTTTGCACGCCGGCTCCAAAGGCCTCCCCGGCCGCGTTTCTTCAGCCAATCGGCCAAGTAATGCAAGTCGCCAGAAGTCTTGACCATTCTGGCGCACTCTCCGTCGTCGCGAGGCGGCCCTGGCCGCCGTGGCGATCCATCGCAATATCCGCAGTTAAACTGGATTGCTTCGCTTCGCTCGCAATGACGAAAGGGGGCAGAACTCATGGCCGCCGGCATAATTCACTATTTGAGCCCCGCCAGCAAACGTGACCAACGATCCAAAGCCACCCCGCCAAGCTTAAGCTCGCGGCCAGGAATATTTCAAGATTGCGGCGCTTGTTTTACAGTGTACAGAGACAAATCGCAGTTTGCAGGGAGATTAAACTGCGCCGGCCTCCCACTTGGAGGCCGGTCTTTTAGCAGAGTTCTTCGGCCGCTCCGGGGCTTGCAATCGCCTCTAGTTAGGGCGGCTATGCCTGTTGGGCAAACAGGGCTTCAATCCCGGCATCCGGGATGTGTTAATTCTTACCACCATTCCGTGGAAACAGCAAGGCTCAGTGCAATCACAATTGCCGCAAGGGCGAAATCTTGGCCAGCCGCGCGCAAATCTAGCGCGGAGAGCATGGCAAAGTCCGCCCTCCCGCTCCAGCGCGGGAAGCCACATGATAGATCGCCGCCGGGCGCCAGCTCCGATCCTATGCCGGCGCACAAGCCACGCCTATTTGATTAGGAAGTCGGTCTTGGTCTTGCCCTTCGCGAGATACGGCTTCATCCAGCGAGGCGCCGGCCCGCGGCCGCTCCACTCTTCGCCGCTGGGGCCGCGGTATTTGGCGGGCTGCTTGCCCCGCGCATGCTTGGTTTCGCGCTTGGCCGTCTGTTGCAGGCCGAACAACTCGTGGATCGACACGCCGAGCGTCTGCGCGCTTTCGGCGACTTTTGCGCGCAGCACTTCGATTTCCCGGGCTTTGCGCGACTCCACTTCGTCATCGACCTCGTTCTTGAGGGCCAATAGTGCGTCGAAAGAGTAAGCGGAAAGGTCCAGCGACGGTGTTTCGCGTGTTTGCTGGGGTTGAGGCGATTTAGCCATAAGTCATTTCCTTTAGCCGGAGATTAGTTCCAAAACGCGAGTGCTACTTCGCTCGCGATGGGATTGCTCATAATTGGGGACCCTGCTGAGACTTGCCAACAACAAAGAACGAAACTCGCCCATGTTCCGTCCTTGGTATAAAACCGGAAGGCTATAGCGGTATTGTAAATATCCGGTTACCGCGGCCTGCTCAAACAAATACCAACGTTGCGAAAAACAAAAAACACGACTAGAAAACCGCTCGCATAGAAATAGCTATGTGCCGTATCGCGATATATGTTTGAGAAGCGGAAGCGCAAGGAGCGGGGCAGCATGACGCTGGAAGAATTCTGGGCAGTTATAACAAGGGTGTGCGAGAACGCGCCTGACAGTCCCGACGGAAAATGCGAGACCCTGAAAAGCGAGCTGGGCAAGCTTTCTCTCGCGCATCTCCAGTCTTTCGCGAAGTTTTTCGGTGAATGCCTTATCCGGGCGTACACCCGCGAGCTTTGGGGGGCAGCCTACATCGTCGGCGGCGGCTGCGGCGACGATTCGTTCCGGGACTTCAGGGCAACCTTAATCATGCAGGGAAAGGAGTTCTTTGAAGCCGCCCTCTCCAACCCCGATGACCTCGCGGACGCGGACTATTGCGAGGACAATGAAAACAACTATCCGTTCTACGAGGGGTACGGATACGTGGCGCAAGCGCTGATCGAAGCAAGAGGCGGCGAGATGCCCGTTCTGCAAGGACCGGAGCACCCCTCCGGCTACCGCTGGCAAGAGGAAGAGCTGCAGCGCCTCTATCCGAAGCTCTTCGCCAAGTTCGAGGATTATGCCTGACTGCTTTTACTTCAGAGTCCGCAGCTAACGCAGGCTGGTACGCCCCGCGGGAAATCCTGACCCGGTTTGCGGCTGGCGCTGACAGGATTTCTCGCGGATCAGGCGTACTAGGAACTCATTGATTCTAGTACAGCATTATCCGAGGCAAGTTCGCTTGCGAGCCCTCGGCGAATGGGGTGCGAACTTGCCTCGGGCTGTACTAGTGTGTTGCGCTGAGGGACTCTCCCCTCATCCTGTCCTTCTCCCAGCAAGCCCGCCTTGGCGAGCTTGTCATCTTGCGTGTCTGCATCCGCAAGCGGATGCAGATGGAGAAGGGACGCCTGAATTACGCTCGGCGGCTACAACACCGTTCCCTCTGCCATGGGGACAGGGTGAGGGGAGAGTCCCTCAATTCCTTCCGCGACGCTGCGAAAAAGCGGTCCGCGCTCAGGCGCGGCCGTCGAGCGGGACTGCGCTGGCGGTGCCAAGAGCACTAACCGCGACGTTCAAGATGCCGTTCGCGTTCAGCCCGGCCGCCTCATACATCGCTTCCGGCTTGCCGTGATCCAGGAACGCATCCGGCAACACGAGCGGCCGGACCTTGAGCCCGTGATCGAGCAGCCCTTCGCGCGCCAGGAACTCCAGCACGTGGCTGCCGAAACCGCCGGAAGAGCCTTCCTCGACCGTCACCAGAACCTCATGGTGCCGGGCAAGCTGGCGGATCAGATCGAAGTCCAGCGGTTTTGCGAACCGCGCGTCGGCCACCGTCGTGGACAGTCCCATCGCGGCGAGCTTATCGGCCGCCTTCAGGCTCTCCTGCAGCCGCGTTCCGAGCGAGAGCACGGCAACAGCCGAGCCTTCGCGGACGATGCGCCCCTTGCCGATTTCGAACGGCGTTCCCTCGGCCGGCATCTCGACGCCATAGCCGTCGCCGCGCGGATAGCGAAGCGCGCTGGGCCGGTCGCCGATGTCTGCGGCGGTGGCGACCATGTTCTTAAGCTCGGCCTCGTCGGACGGGGCCATAATCACGAAATCGGGCAGGCAGGAGAGATAGGCGAGGTCGAACGAGCCCGCATGCGTTGCGCCGTCCGCGCCCACAAGCCCCGCGCGGTCCAGCACGAACCGGACCGGCAGGTGCTGCACGGCGACGTCGTGCACGAGCTGATCGTAGCCGCGCTGCAGGAACGTCGAGTAGATGGCGCAGAAGGGCTTCATGCCCTCGACGGCGAGCCCGGCGGCGAACGTCACGGCGTGCTGCTCGGCGATGCCTACATCGAAATAGCGCTCCGGAAACTCCTGGGCGAAAAGGTCCAGACCGGTCCCGGAGGGCATGGCCGCCGTAATTGCCACGACCTTGTCATCCTTGCGGCCTTGCTCGACCAGGGCTTCCGCGAACACCTTGGTATAGCTCGGATGCTGGGATTTGGCCTTGTCCTGGGCGCCGGTGACAACATTGAACTTGGTCACGCCGTGATACTTGTCCGCCGAGTTTTCGGCAGGCGCATAGCCCTTGCCCTTTTGCGTCACGCAGTGCACGAGCACGGCGCCGGCATCGGCATCCCGGACGTTGCGAAGCACGGGCAGGAGGTGCTCGAAATCGTGGCCGTCGATCGGGCCGACATAGTAGATGCCCAGCTCCTCGAACAGGGTGCCGCCCGTGAACAGGTGCCTTGTGAACTCCTCGGCGCGGGCAGCGCTTCTCTCCAGGAACTTCGGCAGGTTATGGGCGATCTGCTTGCCGATATCGCGCACCTTGAAGAAGGTTTGCGACGAGGTGATGCGAGCGAGATAGGCCGATAGGGCGCCGACCGGCGGCGCAATCGACATGTCGTTGTCGTTCAGGATGATAATCAGGCGCTTGTCCATCGCGCCCGCGTTGTTCATCGCCTCATAGGCCATGCCGGCGCTCATCGAGCCGTCGCCGATGACCGCGATCACATGCTTGCCGCGCTCGCCCTTGAGGTCGCGCGCGACCGCCATGCCCAGCCCCGCGGAAATCGAGGTCGAGGAATGGCCGGCGCCAAAGATATCGTATTCGCTCTCGGAGCGTTTGGTGAAACCGGAGAGGCCGCCCGGCTGACGCAAAGTGCGGATGCGGTCGCGGCGGCCGGTCAAGATCTTGTGAGGATAGGCCTGATGACCCACGTCCCAGATCACCCGGTCGCTGGGCGTGTCGAACAGGTAATGAATGGCAACCGTCAGCTCGACCACACCAAGTCCGGCACCCAGATGGCCGCCCGTCACCGAAACGGCATCGATAAGCTCGTTTCGCAACTCATCGGCAAGCTGGGGTAGTTGATCGGGATCGAGCTTTCGAAGATCCTCGGGGGTGTTAACGGTATCGAGGAGCGGTGTACGGTTGCTTATAGTCACGTCAACTCTTTCCTTCGGTATTCACAGTCGCCAGCCTACGCGCCGAGCCTTTCAGAACACCGAAATTTTTGTCGCAAATAGGGTAGTGTCAACTTGCACGCGCAAGATGCAACACTGCAAGAAAAATGCGTTCACGGACTTGAGCCCCCAGAAGCCCGCTCAACTATGCAATCATTGCGCAAATAGTGGCAAAAATTGGCGCGAGGAGCGCCCAAAAGAGGGCTATGCTCCCCGAGCGGAGTATTGCCAAGCGCTTTCCAGAGCTTGAGGATTTGGGCTGGATCAAGCCTGTGGAGCGCCGTTCGTTTCCGGATCGAGCGGGCCAGTCCCCTGGGGAATCCCTTGCGCGCCCAGTGTGATGCGCTCAACCTTGGCCTCCGCGCGTTTCAAAAGTTGGTCGCAATGCGCGCGAAGCGCCTCGCCGCGTTCGTAAATCTCGATGGATTGTTCAAGATCCACATCGCCCCGCTCAAGCCGCGTCACGATCTGTTCGAGTTCCTTCAGCGCTGCTTCGAAACTCATGCCCTTGATATCCGCGAAGGGGCTCCGCGCCTGCTTGGGCGCCGCCGGCTCCTTGATTGCGTTGTTTTGCATGACCGGTCCCTAAGATGCCTCTAGTAATGCTTGAACGTGTACCGCAACCGAGCGGCTCAGTGCGTTCAGGTCGTATCCCCCTTCCAGCAGGGAAACAAGCCGTCCACCGCAGCGTTCCCGGGCAACATCTATCAACTTTCGTGTAACCCAGGCGTAGTCGTCTTCGACGAGGTTGATGTTGGCGAGCGGATCGGCGCGATGCGCATCGAACCCGGCCGAGACGATAATCACGTCGGGCGCATGCCGCCCCAGGGCTGGCAGAATGACTGATTCGAACGCCTCGCGAAACTGCTCGCCGCCATCGCCTGCCCGGAGCGGCGCGTTGACGATATTGCCCTTCTCGCCGCGCTCGGAGATGCTGCCGCTGCCCGGGAACAGCGGCATCTGATGGGTCGAGGCGTAGAAGCAGTCCGGGCGCGTCCAGAACATCGACTGCGTGCCGTTGCCGTGATGGACGTCGAAATCGACCACGGCGACGCGCTCCGCGCCATGGGCCGCCTGCGCATGAAAAGCGGCGATGGCGACGTTGTTGAACAGGCAGAAGCCCATGGCCTTGTTCGCTTCCGCGTGGTGGCCGGGCGGCCGGACCAGGCAGAAGGCGTTTGTGGCCAGGCCCTGCATCACCTCGTCGACGGCCTGGATGCCCGCGCCCACCGAGCGCAAGGCCGCTTCCCAGCTCTTGGGCGACATGATGGTATCGCCGTCGTCGAGCGGGATCAGTTCCTGTTTCGGCTGGGCGCGCTCCACGAAGTCGAAATAGGTTCCGCGATGCGCCCGCACGATCTGTTCGCGCGTTGCCGATGGCGCCTCGACGCGGTGGAGATTTTGAAAGGTCTCGCCCGACAATACCCGGTCGATGGCCCTGATCCGGTCCGAACGCTCCGGGTGCCACTCGCCGGTGTCGTGTTCCAGGAAGGCATCGTGGGTGATGTAGAGCGTCGGCATCGAATTCCTCAACCGGCCGGCTTCTTTACCAGCGCTTTTAGGGAGACCGGCGGCTTGCTGTCCTCCGGCACGAAGAAGTCAGGGGCCAAATCCTCAGCCGGGTCTATACGATAATGGTCGAAGTCACGCTTGCCGTTCTCAAAGAGCAGCGTGTCGTCGATGCAGAAATTGCCGGTGAATTCGCGCGAAGGCTTGGTGAGAATGACATGCGCGGCGTCGGCCAGGATGTCCGCTTTCCGGCTGGCGCGCATGAGTTTGTCGCCGCCCAGCAGGTTGGCGATGGCCGCCGTGGCGATGGTGGTCCGGGGCCAAAGCGCGTTCACCGCGATGCCATGCGGCTTAAGCTCGGCTGCCATGCCAAGCACGCAAAGGCTCATATTGTACTTGGCGATGGTGTAGGCGACGTTCGGCGCGAACCACTTCGGATTGAGGTCCAGCGGCGGCGAAAGCATCAGGATGTGCGGATTTGCCGCCTTCAGAAGATAGGGGATGCAGAGCTTCGAGGTGAGGAAGGTTCCCCGGCCGTTGATCTGGTGCATCAGGTCGTAGCGCTTCATGTCCGTCTGCACCGTGGACGTCAGGCTGATGGCGCTTGCATTGTTGATGCAGATGTCGATGCCGCCGAACCGCTTGACGGTCTGCTCGACCGCCGCCCGCACCTGATCCTCGAAGCGGATATCGCAGACGATGGGCAACGCCTTGCCGCCGGCCTGCTCGATCTCGGCCGCCGCGGTGTGAATGGTTCCCGGCAGTTTCGGGCTTGCTTCGCCGGTCTTGGCCGCAATGGCGATGTTGGCGCCGTCCTTCGCCGCGCGCAATGCAATCGCCAGCCCGATGCCCCGGCTCCCGCCTGTGATGAAGAGCGTCTTCTTGTGCAGCATTTCCGTTCCCGGTCTTCGTTGTGGAAGTCCCCCCTCACCCCTGTCCCTCTCCCGCGAGGGGAGAGGGGAACGCCTTTTCAACGGGGGCAATTCCAGGGACTCCCTCTCCCCTCGCGGGAGAGGGCTGGGGTGAGGGTGGACTTCCTTATTATGCCTTAGGCGTCTTGTGTAAGAACGCCTCAAACGCAGCTATGGCCTCCTTGGATTCGAGGCGCTGCAAAAAAAGAGTGCCTTCCTGCATCATGCGGTTTCTGACGGGCGCGGAATCGCCCTTGAGAAGCCGCCGCGAAATCCGCACTGCCTCGCGCGGCTTGGCGCCAAGCGCCTCCGCTGCCGCAAGCGCCGCGCTTTCGAGCGCTTCCGGCGGCACGACATGATTGACGAAGCCCGCTTCCCTCGCCCGGTCCGCCGTAAACGGCTCGCCCATGACCAGAAGCTCGAAGGCGCGTTGGTGGCCCATGAGCATCGGACCGAGCATGCTGGAGGCCGCTTCCGGGATCAGCCCAAGGTTCACGAACGGCGTCTGGAACAGCGCGCGGGGGCTCGCGAACACCAGGTCGCAGTGGAACATCAGGGTCGTGCCGATGCCCACCGCTGGGCCGTCCACCGCGGCAATCAGCGGCTTCTCGCGCTCCGCCAGCGCCTGCAGAAAGGAGAACCCCTGCAGAGCGCCGCCACCGCCGCCTTGGCTCGCCGTCAGGAAGTCCGCCACGTCGTTGCCGGAGCAGAAAATGCCGGGCTGGCCCAGGATGACGGTGACGGCGACGCCATCGTCAACGTCGCTTGCCCTAAGCGTTTCGGTGAGCGTCTTGTACATCTCCCCCGTAAGCGCATTCTTCTTTTCGGCCCGGTTAAGACGGACGGTTTGCACCGCGCCTTGAACCGCGATCTCGACAAGCTCGCTCATATTATCGTGCTCCCAGCACTGTATCGGCCTGCATCACGGTCTCGTATGAATGCGTCACCGCGTGTTTCAGCCCCTCCGTATCGCACATCAGGCTTTCGGCGAAATGACGCGCCTCAATCGCGCGCGCCCCCGCATTCGCGCCATCCGCCCCCCGCGCGGCGGCAAGCGCGCCCTTCGCGAGCAGGACCCCGCCCGCGGCCAAGCCGAACAGCCGGCCGAACGGCGTGGCTCCGGATAGCGCCGCGCCCTTGTTCTCCGCAAGCTGCCGCTGGAGCCAAGCGGTTGTCTCCTCCAGCGCCGCGACACTTGCCTCCATGCGCTCGCCCATATGCCCGAAGGCGGGCTCGTTCGACGCCTTCACCTCGCGCACCGTCTCCTTCAGCCCCGCGATAAACGCCTGCACCGTCTCGCCGCCGTTCGAGCCGATCTTGCGCGTGACAAGGTCGATGGCCTGAATGCCGTTCGTGCCCTCGTAGATGGGCGCGATGCGCGCGTCGCGGTAATGCTGGGCCGCGCCGGTTTCCTCGATAAAGCCCATGCCGCCATGTACCTGGATGCCCTCGGAGGCCACCTCGACGCCGATATCGGTCGAAAACGCCTTGGCGATGGGCGTCAGCAGCGCGGCTTCGGCATGCGCACGCTTGCGCTCGCCGGCGTCCGGCGCGTGATGCGCGAGGTCCATCGCCACCGCCGTGGTATAGCAGATCGCGCGCGCCGCGGAGGTCTTGGCCTTCATGGTCAAGAGCATGCGCTTCACGTCCGGATGCTCGAAGATCGCCACCGACGCATCCGGCGCCCCGCCCTCAGCGGCGCCCTGCCTGCGCTCATGCGCATAGGCCAGCGCCTGCTGGAACGCGCGCTCCGCGATGCCGGCGCCCTGGGCGGCGACGCCGATGCGCGCCTCGATCATCATGGTGAACATGGCCTTGAGCCCGCCATTCGGCTCGCCGACCAGCCAGCCAACTGCGCCGCCCTTGTCGCCGTAGTTCATGACGGCCGTCGGGCTGCCGTGGATGCCGAGCTTGTGCTCAAGCTTCGATGCATGGGCGTCGTTGCGGGCGCCCAGCGTACCGTCGTCATTCACGAAGAATTTCGGGATCAGGAACAGCGAGATGCCCTTCGTGCCCGGCGGGCGCATCGGGCAGGCGGGCCAGCACCATGTGGATGATGTTATCCGTCATGGAGTGCTCGCCGTAGGTGATGAAAATCTTGGTGCCGGCGATCTTGTAGCTGCCGTCGCCCACGGGCACCGCGCGGGTTTTCATGAAGCGCAGGTCGGAGCCCGCATGCGGCTCGGTGAGCTGCATGGAGCCGGTCCACTCGCCGCTCACAAGCTTCGGCAGATACTTTTGCTGCAACTCGGTCGAGCCATGCGCGACGATCGCGTGCACGCCCGCCTGCGTCAGCAGCGGATTGAGCCCGTAGGCCATGTTGGCGCCGTTCCACATCTCGGTGAGCGCCATGGAGAGCGCCGAACGGCAAGCCCTGCCCGCCATGCTCCTTCGGCACGGCCACGCTGCCCCAGCCGGCCTCGACCCATTTGCGGTAGGCTTCCGTGACGCCCTCCGGCATTACCACCTCGCCGTTCACGAGCCGCGCGCCTTGCGTGTCGCTGGCGCGGTTGGTGGGCGCGATTTCCTCCGTGGCGAAGCGCCCCGCCTCCTCCAGGATTGCGTTGACCGTGTCCGTGTCCAAATCCTCGAACAGGCCGCGCCCTACGATGCCCGATAATCCCGCGATGTGGTTGAGCGTGAAGGCGATATCGGCGACAGGCGCGCGATAGGTCATCGGTCCTCCCTGTGAAAACGGCTTGGTGTTTATGCGGGCGTGCCACAGCCTTTGCAGCCGCGGCGCCCGGCGCACGAAGCGTTACAGTAATCCGAAATTTGACGGCGTAAAACGGGTTTGTACGCTCCGGGGCGAGCTATGCGGTTGCACATTGTGAGCGCCAACGCGCCGGAAGCGATCAACACCAGCCCTCTCCCACAGGGAGAGGAGGCTCGTTCGCGACCGTTGAGCGGGCGTCCCCTCTCCCATGGGGAGAGCATCTGTGTTTGAGGTCAAGCATGTTTTTCGGTCCATGTCCTATTTTCGCGGATGAGGGCGCTGGCAAGAATGATGAGCTTGCGCATGACGGCGGTCAGGGCGAGCTTGGCCTCTTTGCCTTTGGCGCGAAGCCTCGTGTAGAAGGCTTTCAGGTCCGGGTTGTGGGTGATGGCGGAAACCGCCGCCATGTAAAGGGCGCTTCTGACATGGGCGCGTCCGCCTTGGATGCGGCGCAGGCCATTGCTGCCGGCGGAATCGGCGTTGAAGGGAACAACGCCCGCAAGCGCCGCGGTTTTTGCGGCTGGAAGCTGGCCAAGCTCGTGCAGGCAGCCGGCGAGGGTTGCCGCGCCAACAAACCCAATCCCCTTGATGGAGATGAGAATATCGTAGCGGCTTTTCAGGACAGGATCGCTTTCGATAAGCGACGCGATGGCCTCCTCCAGCTTCGCAATCATCCGCTCGCAGGCAGGGAGCTGCTTCTTGAGAAGCCGCTTGAGAAGCCCGCTTTCAGCCGCACCGTAACGGTTCTTGATCGCGGTTTCATCGGCGGTGGCGGCTTGCCTGGCCAAGACAAGCTCCTGAAGCTCTGCCACGGTCACGGCCGGGATGGGCGTGGCCCTGGGGCTGAGGCAGGCGCCATAAAGCGCCAGAAGCCGCGCGTCGATCTTATCGGTCTTGGCAAGCTGGCCGATCGCCTTGGCGAACTCGCGCGGACGCGAGGGATTAACGGCGGCAACCGGATAGCCCGCCTGGCTGAGCATGCGGTGCACAAGCCGGTGCAGCTTGCCGGTTGCCTCCACGATGGCGAGCGCCACCTTGGTGCAGCCCAGTTCCTTGCGCAGGCGCCGGATGCCTTCTTTGCTGTTAGGAACACGAAAACTTTGGCCAGTTGGATGCAGATAAACGTCGAGCCACGCTTTACAGACGTCGATGCCCACGTAAACTGCGTCACCGGCTCCTACGGATGTTATCTTGCCTTGCATGCGGGACTTGCTCCCCATCATCTGTTCAGATCACGAGCCGGGGGCGGACGGACCAAGCTCTCCCGCAAGCCTGAAGCTTATGGGACTGACGGTCCCGCCCGCCCGCCGCAAAAGGGATGGCCATCCCTTTTCGTCGCCCGTATCACCACCGTATTTGGCTCGCCACCAACAAAAATCACAGGGTGAGGGCAATGCGCTTTGTATGGCTCGCCGCCTCCCGCCCCAGCTCCCCCTTATCTTGCCAGTTCATCCGCACCCTGCGTTGTGCTAGCGTGCGGCAGATAGTTGCTTAGGGGGATTGCGATGCGGGCGCTTGTCATTCTTCTATTTTGTTTCTGCATAAGCGGCGCGGCGGGGGCGCAGGAGCAGGCCAAGGGCTTCCTCGGCGCCCAGCTCCAGGATGTGACGAAGCAAGAGGCGGATGCGCTCGGCTGGGAAAGTCCCCGCGCGGCGCGAAGGTCGTCAAGCCCGTGCCCGGCGGACCGGCGGAGAAGGCGGGGCTGTTGCCCGATGACATCCTGCTCTCGCTGGACGGCGTGGAAGTCGAGAACACGGCGGGCTTTATCGCGGCGGTGGGCGGCAAGGGGCCGGACACGGAAATCAAGCTTCGCCTGCTGCGCGGCGGCAAGGAAAAGCGGCTCGCCGTAACGCTCGGCGCCCGGCCGGTGGAGCAAGCGCGCGCGGAGCCGAAGGACGTGCCGATCCTGCAGCTCGACACCGGCGGGCATATGGCGACTGATCAGGGGCATCGCGTTTACGCCGGACGGCAGGCAGCTCGTCTCGGCCTCCGACGACAAGACCATCCGCGTGTGGGATCTGGCGAGCGGCAAGACCGTGCGCACGATCAGGGGCGAGAGCGCGCCGGGCGATGCGGGCAAGGTCTACGCCATGGCGCTGTCGCCGGACGGCAAATGGCTGGCGGCGGGGGGGATGGACGGGAACTCGTGAAGACAGATGCGGGACATCCGCCTCTACGAGTTCGCGAGCGGCAAGCTCGTGGCGCTGTTGAAGGGGCATACGAATGTGGTCTTGCGCCTCGCCTTCTCGCCCGATGGCAGCAGGCTGATTTCGGGCAGCGGCGACCAGCACCGCCATCCTCTGGGACACCGGGATACGAGCCGGCGCCCGCGTGGCGGAGCCGAAGCTGCTGCACCGGCTCGAAGGGCATAAGGCCGAGATCTACGCCGTCGGCTTCAGCCCCGATGGCAGCCGCGCGGTGACGGGCTCCTTCGACCATGACTTGAGGCTCTGGCGCGTGGCCGATGGCAAGGAGATCGCGCGCATGACCGGCCATGGCGATAAGGTGCGAAGCCTTGCCGTGGCCCCGGATGGCACCATCGCCAGCGGCGATCGGTCCGGCGAAATCCGGCTGTGGGACGGGCGCGACGGGCGCTTTTTGCGCGTGCTGGCCAGGCAGGGGGCGGCGGTGGGCTCCTTGAGCTTCAGCCCGGATGGCAAGCTCTTGCTGTCGGGCTGCAGCTGGCGCCGGGCTAGGCAGCAATGACTGCCACGTCTACGACGTCGCCAGCGGCAAGGAGATCGTCACCTATACCGGCCACGACAATATCGTGATCGCCACGGCCTTCAGCCCGGACGGGCGCTGGGCGGCGACCGGCGGCGGCACCAACAACGAGATCCACCTCTGGGACCCGCATTCGGGCAAGCCCCGGCCCGGACCCGATGGCAAGCCGTTGCGGCTCGCCGGCCAGGGGCAGACGGTCTGGGCGGCGGGGTTCTCGGCCGATGGGCGGCGCATCGGCTGGGGACACCAGCGGATTAGACGGCAGTCAATCAGGCGGCCCGCTCGAACAGGCATTGACCCTGCCGCTGGGCGAGGGCGCGCTTGGCGCGCCTGTTGCGCTTGCCGAGGCAGAGGCCAGCGCCTTCCGCCGCGCGCAGGCCAGCTTTGGCGGCTTCTCGCTTCAGCCATAGAAAGGGCGGCGCCTATGGCTATGACGCCATTCTCGACATCTCGAAGGACGGGCGCGCGGTTGCCTCCATCGCCCGCGACGCCACGAATGGCTATCGGCCACCGGTCCTATAGTTTCACGCCCGATGGCGAAACCGTCATCTCGGGCGGCGTCGGTGGCGTGCTCACCGCCTATGACCGCGCGGGCAACAAGCTCGGCGATTTCGTGGGCCATGAGGGCGATCGTCTGGGCCGTCGCGCCCTCGCCCGATGGCCGCTTTCTCGTCTCGGGCGCGGCCGACCAGACGGTGCGGCTTTGGAACCTCAAGACGCGCGAGCTGCTCGTCACCCTGTTCCGCGGGGCGGACGGCGAATGGGTGATGTGGACGCCGCAGGGCTATTACACCGGCTCGCCGGGCGCCGATAAGATCGTGGGCTGGCAGATCAACAGGGGCGCGGACAAGGCCGCCGATTACGTCACCGCCGAGCAGCTCCGCAAGCATCTGAACCGGCCCGACATCGTGGCGAAGGCGATCCAGCTTGCCTCTGCGGAAGAGGCCGTGCGCACCTCCCACGGCACGGAGTTCAAGCTTTCGGACCTGCTCGCCCGGCCCGCGCCGCACCTGCGCATTCTCTCGCCCGCGGCGGACAGCGCGGTGAATGCGGCGGGCAGCGTCGCGGTGAAGATCGCGCTCGACGCCACGCCCGATCCGGTGACGCGCATCCGCATCCAGGTGAACGGCCGCCAGCTCGACGACCGCCTCCCCGAGAACGGGCCGAAGTTCGAACCCGGCGAGCATGAATTCAGCGTGCCGCTCGCCAAGGGCAAGAACACCATCGTCATCACCGCGCTGAACGAAATCGGCTGGTCGAAGGTGCAGGACGGCACGCTGAGCCTCACCAACGCAAGCGAGGGCGGCCTCGACAAGCGCGGCACGCTTTATCTGCTCGCCATCGGCGTCTCGAAATATCCGGGCATCGCCGCGCTGTGCCAGCCGAAGCCAAGCTGCGATCTGGCTTACACCGGCGCCGACGCCATCGCCTTCGCGGACAACATGGAGGCCAAGCTCGGCGCGCTGCATGAGAAGGTGGTGCGCCGCGTGCTGGTCGACGGCGGCAAGAGCGACGGCGCGCCCACCGCCGCCAACATCGTCAACGCGCTGGGCCTGCTCGGCCGCGCGCAGCCGAACGACACGGTGGCCGTGTTCCTGGCGGGCCACGGCATCAACGACGGGCCGAACTACCGCTTCCTTTCGACGGACGCGGCCATGGGCGACGGCATGATTTTGCCCGCGACCGTGGTGCCCTGGTACGCCATCGAGGAGGCCGTGGACGGCGCCAAGGGGCGGCGGCTCCTGTTCATCGACACCTGCCATTCGGCCAGCGCCTACAACCAGCGGCTCGGCAACGCGGCCTATTACGCCAACATCCTGGCCTATTCGTCGGCGCGCTGGGACCAGGAGGCGCTGGAAAGCAGCGCGCTCGGGCATGGGCTCTTCACCCACGCGCTGGTGGAGGGCCTTGGCGGCGCGGCGGACGCGGCCAAGACCGGGCGGGTGGACACCGTGCAGTTGAGCGACTATTTGCAGAGGCGCGTGCCGGAGCTGGCCAAGCCCTTCCAGCGCGAGCAGAACCCGCAAGTCTTCAAGGGCCGCGACGCGGAGGTGTATACGCTCGCGGTGTCCAAGTGAGCAGGCAGGATTTCCCATAGGGCATGGTAAAAGACCCCCTCACCCCAACCCTCTCCCCAAGGGGAGAGGGGGAAGACGGCTGCGGCCCTCTCCCCAGAGGATGCGGATATTCGGGCGTCCTCTCTCCCCTTGGCGGAGAACGGCTCGAGACTCCCTCTCCCCTCGGGGAGAGGGCTGGGGTGAGGGGGGACTTGCCAGCGCCGTGAGCCTCTTCGTTAAGAAAGCGTTTCTTCCATGTAAGCCTCAATCATGCTTAACCTCGGTATGGTAAACGCGCAGGTCTCATGTCTCAATCGCGCGCATTTTTGCGATATTTTGCCCGTTTCAGGCCGATTTCTGCATTTCAAAAACCCCGTTAAATATGCAGGAACATTTGAATTAACCAAAGAATTGCTTACCAGGAGCGGAAGCACCTGGAAATATCGATGCCAGATCAATGCGATAGGCATCGCAAGAATTACTCAAGACTTTTGTGCTATATTGACTAGTAATCGCAAGCCGGTCATTCAGCCTCTTTTGGGGGGCCAGGGGCAGCCGGCAGGGTTAATATAACGTTGAACCAGGGCTGGCATCAGGATGATCGTTGAGGCGGATGACAGGGCAATCGCCGAGGCCGCGCGCATCTTGCGTGCCGGCGGCCTCGTGGCGTTCCCGACCGAGACGGTGTACGGCCTGGGCGCCGATGCCACCAACGGCCAGGCGGTGGCGCGCATTTTCGAGGCCAAGGGCCGGCCGCGCTTCAATCCGCTGATCGCGCATGTGGATAGCCTCGGCGCCGCGCGCGATCTCGTCGAGTTCAACGATGAAGCGGCGGCGCTGGCGGAGGCGTTCTGGCCGGGGCCGCTCACGCTGGTCCTGCCGCAGCGGCCGGGCGCGCGGCATCGTGTCAGCGAGCTTGTCACGGCGGGCCTCGATACGCTCGCCGTCCGGGTTCCGGCGCACCCGGTTGCCCGCCAGCTCATCGCCGCGGCCGGGGTGCCCATCGCGGCGCCCAGCGCGAACCTCTCCGGCCGCGTCAGCCCCACCTGCGCGCGCCATGTCGAAGAAGACCTCGGGCACGCGGTTGACATCGTCCTCGACGGCGGCGCCACGCAGGCGGGCCTCGAATCCACCATCGTGGCATTTGCGCCCGCGCCCACGCTCCTGCGCCCGGGCGGCCTTGCGCGGGAGGACATCGAGGCCGTGCTCGGCTGCCGCTTGCAGGACTATCGCGAAACGGGCGTGCTTTCCCCCGGCCAGCTCGCGAGCCACTACGCGCCGCGCGCCGGGCTCCGGCTTGACGCCACGGCTTGCGAGGCGGGCGAAGCGCTCCTGGCTTTCGGCCCCGGCGCCCCCGAAGGTGCGCTCAACCTGAGCCCCAGCGGAGACTTGCGCGAGGCGGCGGCCAACCTGTTCGCCTATCTCAGAGCGCTCGACGCGCAAGGTCCCGCGCGGATCGCCGTCATGCCCATCCCGTGCCACGGTCTTGGCGAGGCCATCGGCGACCGCCTGCGCCGGGCGAGCGCGCCCCGGCCCGCGCACAAGTAATGCCAACCGTTACCGGCAGTTCCGGCACACTCCCGGCATCGCGAGGAGGTCCTGGCCGCCACGGCGATCCGTTCGCAATATCCGCAGCTTAGATGGATTGCTTCGCTTCGCTCGCAATGACGGAAAGAGGGTCAAGACTTATGGCGGTTGGTATAATGCACGATTTGCTTCAAAACAATCGGCAGGTAATAGATCAGTTCTTAGAAATTCGTTCGTGTTAAGCCTATAATATTATTCACTGTTATCTGCGCCGGTTCTGCATATATTCCGAATTGCTTAGCAATAGGTGGGACATGAGCAAATTGGATGCCGTTATCGGCGATCTTGAACACGTACTCGAAAAGCTGAACGGCATTCGCGACGGCCTGAAGCAGGTCAAAGACGAAATCGACGCCGTCGAAAAAGCGCGCGACACATTACGCGGCCGGCGCCGGGCGAAAAAGGATAATGGTCCGGGGTAAGTCCGCGCCTCACTACTCCGCTTGAGCTTCCCGCCAGCAGACGGCGACTTCCCGGGATTGCCAATGGCATTATCTGGGAGTTTCATAAACTCAAGGGGACCTTCTCGCTATACCCGATAAGCACGGTGGGCTTCCCGGGAACCAGGCTCCGCGCAATCAGCCGCCTGGCGATTGCGAATTGTCCTTGTAACTTTGTCCGAACCCCTTTCATTGGTCCCTCATGAAGCCGCAGGCAGAAAGGGGAACCATGAGGCCGGTTAGCCACTACGCAATCCAGAGCCTTGGCTGGGCTTTGATCGTCCTTTCGCTCAAGACCGCCGCTTGGTGGCTCACGGGCTCCGTGGCGCTCCTGTCCGACGCGCTGGAGAGCATCATCAACGTCGTCGTCGCAGGCGCGGCCTACATCGCGCTCCGCGTCAGCTCGACGCCTCCCGACGAAAAGCACCCCTTCGGCCACCACAAAGCCGAGTATTTCTCCGCGGTTCTCGAAGGCGCACTCATTGCCGTGGCGGCGCTGGCGATTTTCCGCGAGGCGGCGCTGCACTTCTTTCAGCCGAGAGAACTCGACGCGCCGGCGCTTGGCATCGCGGTCAACGTTGCGGCCTCGGTCATCAACGCGGTCTGGGGCTGGCGGCTGATCCAGATCGGCCGGCGCGAGAGATCGCCGGCGCTCGACGCGGACGGCCGGCACGTCATGGCAGACGCCGTCGCCTCCACCGGCGTTGTGGCCGGCGTGGCCGCTACGGTGCTGACCGGCTGGCTGCAACTGGATGCGGTGGTTGCCGGCGCGGTCGGCGTGTACATCCTGTTCTCCGGCTGGCAACTCATGCGAGACAGCGTGGGCGGGCTCATGGACGAGGCAGCGAGCCCGGAAACGCTGGAAACCATCAACACCTGCATTGCGCAGACGGCCGCAGGCGCCATCGAGGCGCACGACCTGCGCACGCGCCACGCGGGGCCGCTGACCTTCATCCAGTTTCACTTGATCGTTCCGGGCTCCATGACAGTGGCAGCCGCACACGAAATCTGCGATCGCATCGAAAACGCCCTGCAGGAAAAAGTGGAGGGCGCCCGCGTTGCGATCCATATCGAGCCCGAGGACAAGGCCACGCGCCAGGGTATCCTGGTCGGGCGGGATGGGTGCAAGGGTGAGGGGGCATCGGCATAATTCGAAGGCATTACCCCTCACCTTGTCCCTCTCCCGTGCAAGCTCGCCTTGGCGAGCTTGCACGGGAGAGGGCTGGGCTGGGGTAATGCCCGTTCTGCAATTCTCCAGCCCCAGAAACCACCGCGCTCAAGCGTTCGAGCGGCGCGCGCTGTAGGCGCCGATCATCTCCCGCAGGGCCTGGAGGCTTTCTGGAAGCGCTATCCTATACGGCGCGGGCAACTCCAGATTGAAAATGACATCGGGCTCGAATTCGCACGCGGCCATCAGTTCCTGCCACGGCAGATTGCCCCAGCCGATGGGCAGATGCAGGTCGCCCAGCCCGTAAGCGACCCGCTCCGAACGCGAGGATGTGCGAAACTGGATGGGATCGCCAAAGGAATCGTGGACGTGAAGATGCCGGCAAACGCGGGCCAGCGCCTTGGCCTCAGCGACAAAATCCGCCCCTCGCGCCGCGCAGTTGATGGCGGCGTGCGAGAAGTCGAGGCAGCCGCGCACATTCGCGTGGCCGATGGCCTCGATCTCCCGGGCGAGGCGCGATGGAAGCGCGGTATGCAAGCCGGGCTCCGCCGGAAACAGGTTCTCAACGGCGACGATCAGCGAATGGCTCGCCGCGGTCTCGCCCAGGGAGGCGTAGGCATCGCGCTGGACGGCATAGGCCGCCTCGATTGCGGCTTCGTCTTGCCCGGATATCAGGCCGGTGTGCAGCACGAGATGAACCGCGCCGATCTCAGCCGCCACCTCGATGCTCGCCTTGGCCACGGCGAGGTGACGGGGCAGCAACTCGCGCGGCGCCATGAAGTTGACGGCAATTGGCCCGTGCGCGGTGAGGCCCACTCCACGGCCGGCTAGGGCCTGCTTCAGCCGGCGCACCTGCGCGGGAAGCACGCGCCCGCCGGCGATCAGGTCCAGGACGAAAATCGGAATCTCCACGAACTCCGTGCCGAGCGCCGCAGCCCGGTCGAGTTCCCGCCGCGTCTGCTCGAAATCGGAATCGTCCACAACCCAGGCCGAAAAACCCGCACCGCGTACCGCCGCCATCGCTTTCCCCTCGCTCTTGCCTGTCCCCGGCCAAACCGCATCGGCCACTCGGGGACTACTTAGGCCTTTTCCTTATTTATTCAATTCCGGTGCAATGCCGCTCCAGCATCGCCAGCCATGGCAAAATTTTGGGCGCCTGAGCCGGCCTTCGGAATGCAGGCTTGCCGCGTGCTCGAAGCTCCTGTCCATGGCGGCGGAGCGGCTCCAGAAATACGGCCAGTGCCCGTAAACCCAGGACAACTGCGCGGCAGCCTTGTCGACGGGACGTTTCTGAATATTTAGCTCGAAAAGCGCTGCGGCCAGGCCCGTCCGGTCGGCGCCGCCCTTGCAGTGCACGAGGATCGGCGCGGGAGCGTCCCTAAGCACTATCTCAAGCTCCTTGAGCTGTGCATCGGTCAGTTCTCGAGTCGCTGAGAGTGCCAGATCGGCGTGGAACAGGCCCAGCTCATTGGAGACGCCTATCTCGTCATCGTACCAGGCCTCGCCCGGGTGCCGGCCCCGCAGATTGAGCACCGATTTGATGCCAAGGCTTTGCGCATAAGCTCTGATGCCGCTTCCGCTTGGCTGGGCGGACCGGTAAAGCTTGCCTGTTTCCACCGTATGAAAGTTGCCGGAGATTTGCAGGAATCCCAAATATAGGAGGAGGCTGATGGGAAAAATGAGAACGGACAGGGCAAGGTAAGACTTCAGGATTCTCATGGAGCGCTCTTAGCCACCGTCGGAAAATGCCATGGCACCGCAAGCTTTGTATACAACGGCAACAACGCCGCAGTGGCAAGAACGTGCGATGACAATCGCCATAAGGCCTCTCCGCGCCCGTTGCGGCGGCGGGCTCCGATGGCTTGTTCCAGAAGGCTTGGCATACAGAAAGAATACGCGGCCAGTGCGCTCATATCCCGCGCCGGCCATCAAAGCTTTTCCCAGGAGACTTCCTTGGACAGCTCTCCGGTTTCCCAGAAGAAGCGCAGTGCCGCGCGCGCCTGCGGCATAGGCACCAGAAACCGGCGCGGAACTTCGGTCCATATGCCGTAGAAATAGAACGCATCGGCTTCTTCATTTTCCTTGCCGGGCCGGCCAGACCAACTTACGTAATACGGTGGGCTCGGGGAAGCGGCGAAGCTTAATACGGCATCTTTCCTGCCTAGGCCGATGTAGAGAACCTTTCCACCCTGCCGCTCCACTTCAACGACCATCGGCTGTTCGACTTCCGCATCCCGCTGAAGAGTATCGATCCATTCATCGAGCGCGCCGAGCGAGCCGGCGTACACACCCTTCAAGTCCTTCCATCTGACATATCCCTCAACCACAAAGCCCTCATGCCCGTTGAAAAGAGCGGTGTACCGCCGCCCGTGACACCGCCCCCCGCGGCAGAAAGCTATTTAGCCCAACTTCCGTGCTTGCAAACAGATTTCTGCGCCGTGGGCGCAAACCTTGGCGGGCCGTCGATTTCGCGTAGAGGCCTATCGTGATTAATGCGCATGTGGTTAACGGCCGGAGCGCGTGTCTTCCATTCGCGCATATTTGCGATTTTTTCCTCGTTTTGGGCCGTTTTCTGCACTTCCAGAATCCCTTTAAATATAAATGCAACTCGCCAATTAACCACGAATCCTCGGCACAGGTTGAAAGCGTCAGAATTTATCGTTTGCAATCAAAGCATTACGGAACGCCGCAGCCATTAACTGTTCCTAAAAACACTTGCGCTATACTGTTTCAAACTCGAAACAGGCTCAAATCCTTAAGTAAGGGCGCGAAAATGGGTTAACGGAAGCTTTATCTCTGCATGACGGAGAAGCGCGGGTTGTTGCGAGGGCATCGCCCGAAGCATCCAGGGGCAACAGACATCGCGCCTGGACCTTCGGGATTGCCGAGGCGGCCAAGACCGCCTCGCAATGACCGGCGCCGAGCCGGTGCGGGAGCGCGAGCGCGGCCTATTCCAGGTTCCCGCAGAAGCGCTGGATGCGCTGGCAGGCGTCCTCCAGCTCGGCCACGGAGGTGGCGTAGGAGATGCGGAAATAGGGCGAGAGCCCGAATGCCGCGCCGTGGACCACGGCCACGCCTTCCTCTTCGAGGAGTGCCGTCACCACGTCCTCGTCGTTGCCGAGCACCTTGCCGGCCTTGGTCCGCTTGCCGATAAGCCCGGCGCAGGACGGGTAGACGTAGAACGCGCCTTCGGGCGTGGGGCAGTCGATGCCTTTCGCCTGGTTCAGCATCGACACCACGAGGTCGCGGCGCTCCTTGAAGTTCTGCGCGCGGCTCTTGAGGAAGTCCTGCGGGCCGTTCAGCGCCTCGACGCTCGCCCACTGGCTGATGCTGGTGGCGTTCGACGTGGTCTGCGATTGCAGCTTGGTCATGGCCTTGATGAGGGGCTCCGGCCCGGCGCAGTAGCCGATGCGCCAGCCGGTCATGGCGTAGGCCTTCGAGACGCCGTTCATGGTGAGCGTGCGCTCATAGAGGCCTGGCTCGACCTGGGCGGGCGTCGTGAACTCGAAGCCGTCGTAGACGAGGTGCTCGTACATGTCGTCGCTCAGCACCCACACGTTCGGGTGCCGCATCAGCACATCGGTGAGCGCCTTCAGCTCGGCTCGGCTGTACGCGGCGCCCGTGGGGTTCGAAGGATGATTGAAAATCAACCACTTGGTCTTTGGCGTGATGGCCGCTTCGAGCGTCTCCGGGCTGACCTTGAACTTGGTCTCGATACCGGCCTCGGCATAGACGGGCTGCCCGCCGGCCAGGAGCACAATGTCGGGATAGGACACCCAATAGGGCGCCGGGATCACCACCTCGTCGCCGGGGTTCAGCGTGGCCATCATGGCGTTGAAGATGATCTTTTTGCCGCCCGGCGCCACGAATGCCTGCGCGGGCTTGTAGTCCAAGCCGTTCTCGCGCTTGAACTTCCCGCAGATGGCCTCCTTCAGCTCGGGGATGCCGTCCACATTGGTGTACTTCGTCTTGCCGTCCCGGATCGCCTTGATGGCGGCTTCCTTGATGTTGTCCGGGGTGTCGAAATCGGGCTCGCCGGCGCCAAGGCTTATCACGTCCCGGCCCGCCGCTTTAAGGTCGCGCGCCTTCGACGCCACGGCGATAGTGGACGAGGGCTTAACGCGGGCAAGCGCGTCGGAAAGGAAAGCCATGGGTTCAAACTCCAAGTTGGGATTGCGGTGCAAAACTATGCCGCCCGCGAGCCTTTCGCAAGGATTCAGCGCTCAAACCACAAAAATGTAATTGGGCATTAAGCGCAGGCTGAGCCGCTTTAACCTTCCGCCGGCACACGCAAGTTCTTGAACCAATACCCTAGTGACACGGCCGGCTATTTGTGGGACGCTTAGCTCGCAACCATTTGGTGACCTTAATTCAGGATCCTATGTAATGGCCGACAAGGCAGGGATGCCGATAAGCGGCGGGGCCAATGCCAATCGGGAAACGGCGGCCGCCCATGGGGAGTCCTACGCCCGCGGGAACGGAAGCGAAGCTTGGCTCAGGGCAATTGTCGACAGCGCAGTTGACGGCATCATAACCATAGATGAGCTGGGCTCGATCACCGATCTCAACCCGGCCGCGCTCCGCTTGTTCGGCTATACCGCGGACGAGCTTATCGGGCAGAACGTCAAGGTATTGATGCCCGAGCCTTATCATGCCGAGCACGACTCCTACTTGCGGAACTATCGCGAGACGGGGGTGCGCAAGATTATCGGCATCGGGCGCGAGGTTTCCGGCAAGCGCAAGGATGGCACAGTTTTCCCGCTCGATCTTGCGGTGAGCGAGGTTCAGCGCACCGGCCGGCGCATGTTCACCGGGATCGTGCGCGACATCTCCGAGCGCAAGCGCATCGAAGCGGAACGGCAGAAATTCGTAGGGCTGGTCGAAAACAGCAGCGATTTCATAGCCATGGCCTCGCTGAGCTGGGAGCTGCTCTACATCAACAAGGCCGGGCGCCAACTCCTGGGCATCGGTCCGGAGCAGGTCAAGGGCATGGAGGTGCGCGACCTCTGGGAGGAAGCGACCCTGCCGGCCGTTCTCAAAAAGGCAGGGCCGGTTCAGCTCAAAGGCGGCTCTTTCCGGTTCCACGGCAAGGTCAAGCACTTCGTCACCGGCCGGGGCATCGACGTGGACTGCAACGCCTTCGGAATTCTCGACCCGCACACCGGCGAACCGCTCGCTATGGCATTCTCCTTGCGGGACATGCGCAGCCAGATGCATCGCGAGCAAGCCTTGCGTGACGGCGAGGCGCGGCTCAAGGCGATCCTCAACAACGCGGTTGACGGCATTGTCACCATCAACGAGCGCGGCATCATAGAAGAGATCAACCCGGCCGCCGCGCGACCTTCGGCTACGAACCCGGCGAGATGCTGGGGCAGAACGTCAGCATCCTCATGCCCGACCCTTACCGGCGCGAACACGACCAATATATGCGAAACTACAGGCATACCGGCCGGGGCAAAATTATCGGCATGGTCCGCGAGACGCTCGGCCGCCGCAAGGATGGTAGCGTGTTCCCGATCGACTTATCGGTGAGCGAGGTTCCGCTCAGCGACCGGCGCCTTTTCACTGGCATCATCCGGGACATTTCGGGCCGCAAGGAGATCGAGCAGCATCGCGCGCTCCTGGTCGCCGAGCTGAGCCACCGGGTCAAGAACACGCTGGCGACCGTGATTTCCATTGCGCGGCAAACTTTCCCCCGCGAGGAGCCTTTCACCAGCGCCGTCGAAGCCTTCGATGGCCGCATCCGGGCGATGGCGCAAACGCACAGCCGGCTTGCTGAGCGGAGCTGGACCGAGGTATCCCTCGCCGAGGTCATCGACGGCGAGGTTTCCCCATACCGCAACAACGGCAACGTCCTCACGTCAGGACCGGACGTGATGTTAAAGCCGCGGGTCGCGATCTCGCTTGGCATGGCGTTCCACGAACTCATTACGAACGCGGCAAAGCATGGGGCGCTTTCGAAAGACGGCGGCTCGGTCGAGATCGCTTGGGATTGGGTCCGCCAATCCGACAACCAGCTACGCATTCGCTGGACCGAGCGGGGCGGGCCTGACGCCGCAACCCCTGCCCGCAGCGGGTTCGGCCGGCTGCTCCTGGAGCGAGGCCTGGCCCACGAGCTTCGGGGCAAGGTGCAGCTCGAATTCGCGCGCGAAGGCCTGAAATGCACCATCGTGTTCCCGCTCGATGGCAATCCGATACAAGACGATGGCGAGAGCGGCGATGGCATTTGAAGTGTGCCTTCCGTTCAGCGTGGCCCCGAAGGCAGCGGCACCGGTTTGCGGCGAACGGCGGGCCTCCGGGCCGGAAAAAGATGGCACCGTGCAGCCCAAGAGCGAGGCTCCGGGGGACGAAACTGCGGAAGCACCCAGCTTGGAAGGCCGGCAAATCCTTGTAGTCGAAGACGAGTTTCTGCTGGCTTTGGAGGTTGAGGCCGCACTGACAAGCTTTGGATGTTTCGTTGCCGGCCCGTTCGCCAAACTTGGGAAAGCGCTGGTTGCGGCCCGTGCCACGCGGATCGACGGCGCGGTGCTAGACATCAACCTCAACGGCGAGATGGTCTATCCGTTGGCCGAGTACCTCGACTTGGCCGGCGTGCCCTTCGTGTTCCTGACGGGCTACGTGCCTTCCGACCTGCCAGAGCGTTTCCGCCGGTTCCGGAGGTTGCCCAAGCCTCTCCACACGCAGACGCTCCGTCAGATTATCCTGGACATGCTGCACGGCGGAACCGGGGGCCGCGCACGTTAAGCTGCTGCAATCGCCATGCGCCGCGATACCCGCCGCCGGAATTCTTGGCGGCTTGGCACATCCCCGTCATCGCGAGGCGGCGCCTTGCGGCCGTGGCGATCCAGAATTAGCGCTGCAATTTCCGCGGTCCAGATTGCTTCGGGACTATCTCTGTCGCAAGGCCCCCTCACCCTGTCCCTCTCCCCAAGGGGCGAGGGAACGCCTTCTCAACAGCTGCGGCCGGGCTCCCTCTCGCCTTGGTGCGCGGGCTGGGGTGAGGGGGGCTTCGCAGTTTCATCCAGAAGAGCCGGCCGCTCCGGCTGGTGCGAAACTCGCTATGACGCAGAACGTCAGAACTTGCTGCAACTGGTATAAGACTGCGCTGGCCTACATAAAGGGGTGAACCGGCTCGGCGTGATGCTTCGTCGACGTCTCGCCCTCGGCGTTGCTCTCGACCAGATGCACCTCGTAGCCCCAGAGATTGGCGAGATGCTGCAGCACGCGCTCGGCATCGTCCTCTTCAAGCGTCACGCCGTCGACGACCTGATGGCGCAGTTGAAGCCGCCGGTCGCCATCCAGATCCACATCGACGATCTGAATGTCGGGATCGGCCCGGGAAACGTCGTAGTGGCGGGCAAGCGCCCGGCGCACCTTGGTGTAACCGCGCTCGTTATGGATCGCGTCCACTGCAAGTTCCTTCTCGCGCTCATCGTCCACGACAAGGAACAGGCCGAGCTTGCGGATAATATGCGGGCTCAAAAACTGAGAGACGAAGCTTTCGTCGCGGTAATTCGCCCAGATATCCTTGAGCGTGCCCATCGGGTCCTTGTTGCCGGCGATGTCCGGGAACCACTGCCGGTCCTCGGCTTCGGGGTTGAGGCAGATGCGCTCGACATCCTTCATCATCGCAAATCCGAGCGCGTAGGGGTTGATCCCATAATAGCGCCGGTCGTCGAAGCCTGGCTGCGCGACCACATTGGTGTGCGAATGCAGGAACTCCATGAAGGAGCCCTCGGTAATCTGGCCCTTTTCCAGCAAGCGCTGCATGATCTGGTAGTGGGTGTATGTAGCGCAGCCCTCGTTCATCATCTTGGTCTGGCGCTGCGGATAGAAATATTGCGCGATCAGGCGGACGATGCGGATCACCTCGCGCTGCCAGGGCCTAAGCCGCGGCGCGGTCTTTTCGAGGAAGTAGAGGATGTTCTCCTCGGGTAGGCCCAAGAGCGCCCGGCGGCGTTCGCGCTCCTGGTCGGTCCGCTTCTTGGCCTTCTTGGTTTGCTCTGGAACGGTGCGCCATAGATCGTTGAACAGACGCTCCCCATGCTCGCGGCGCTGGCGCTCGCGACGTTCCTCGGAGCGCAGGTCGATGGTCTTCTTGCCCGGATAGCGGTGGATGCCTTGATTTTGCAGGGCGTGCGCGGCGTCGAGCACCCGCTCTACCTCGGCCGCGCCATGGCGGTCCTCGCATTCCGCGATATAGTTCTTGGCGAAGGCCAGGTAATCGAGGATGCCGTCCGCGTCCGTCCACTGCTTGAAGACGTAGTTGTTCTTGAAGAAGTGGTTGTGGCCAAAGGCAGCGTGCGCCAGCACCAGCGCCTGCATGGTGGCGGTGTTTTCTTCGAGCAGGTAGACGACGCACGGGTTCGAGTTGATGACGATCTCGTAGGCGAGGCCCTGCCAGCCCTTGCGGTACAGGGCTTCGTTACGCACGAATTGCTTGCCGAAGGACCAATGACGGTAGAACAGCGGCATGCCCGTCGAGGCGTAGGCATCGAGCATTTGCTCGGTCGTGATGACCTCGATCCGGGGCCGGTAGATATCGAGCTTCATCTCGCCGTAGCCGATCGCCGCGACGCCATCGTAGATCCTGGCAAGCGTGTCGAAGTCCCAGTCGGCGCCCTCAAACAAAGGCTTGTTTTTCGCCGGCTTGTTCTTCATGCCGCCCCCGCCGAAGTGCTTTTGCGCTCAAAGAGTTCCCGGAACACTGGATAAATGTCGCGGCGGTCGCGAACCTTGCGCATGGCCATCGGAAGCTCCGGAGACTGGAAGAGATCGTAGGCGCGCCAAAGGGTGCTTGGCGGCTCTCCGCCGCGGCGGCGCTCCTCGGGCTCCCGGCCAACCTCGATATATGCGTAATGCTGGCACATGGGTAGGATGACGTTCTTCAAAAGGGCAACCGTCTTTTCGTTGTCGATGGGCAGGTTGTCTCCGTCCGATGCCTGAGCCGCGTAAATGTTCCAGTTATTTGGCGGGAAGCGGTCGGCCACGACGCGGATCATTTCCTCAAGCGCGGTAGAGACGACCGTTCCGCCCGTCTCGCGGCTATGGAAGAAGGTATCCTCGTCAACCTCCTTGGCCTCGTGCGTATGGCGGATGAACACCACCTCCACATAGCGGTAGCGCCGGCTCAGGAACAGGTAGAGCAGGCTGTAGAAGCGCTTGGCGAGGTCTTTAAGGTGCTCGTCCATGGAGCCGGAAACGTCCATGAGGCAGAACATCACGGCCTGTGCCACGGGCTTCGGCACCATTTCGTAGCGCCGGTAGCGCACGTCAACGGGGTCGATGAACGGGATCGCGCGCGCACGCAGGCCCTGCCGCTCAAGCTGCGTCCGGATGGCCAGGATTTCGTCCTCGTCCGCGCCGGCCTCTTCCAGTTCCTTCAGTTGGGCTTCCAAGGCCGCGATTTCGTCCGGCTTCGGCCGCCTGAGCGCGATGCGCCGCGAAAGGCTGTTTCGCATCGTGCGTGGGACGGATAGCTGAGACGGCGCGCCGGATGACTTGTAACCCGCGCGGCGGGGCTGGGTCTTCTCCTCGCCCATCACCTGACGCTTCGCGAGGTCGGGAAGCTCCAGGTCCTCAAGGAAGAGGTCGATGAACTCGTCGTCGGAGAGGACGAAGCGGAACTCGTCCTCGCCCTCGCCATCAGCGCTGGCACCGCCGGCCCCGCCGCCAGACGGGGGCCGCTCGATGGTGTCGCCTTCGGTGTATTGCTTGTTGCCGGGGAGAAGATACTCGCGGGTCCCTCCCTTGGAGCTGCGCCGCAAGCTCGGCTCGTGAATGCCGCCAGACGGGACGGTAATCTCGCCGCCCCGGCCGGCATCGGTCACTTTGCGGTCTTTCGACGCTTCGCGAACCGCGTGCCGGACCAATGCTCTCGCCCTGCGGATAAACCGCTGACGGTTGCCGAGACTCTTGCCGCTCGCGTCGCGGCGCCGATCGATGATATGCACGGTTCCCCTTAGCCAGCCTGCCTCACGCGCATGTACCATTCCACCAGCCTGCGAACCTGCCGCTCCGTATAGCCGCGCGTCACCATACGTTCGACGAACTCGCTGTGCTTCTTCTCCGTGTCGCTGTCCTTCTTCGAGCCGAAGCTAATCACGGGAAGCAACTCCTCCACTTGGCTGAACATGCGCCGCTCGATGACTTCCCGGATCTTCTCGTAGCTCGTCCAGGAGGGGTTCTTGCCACCGCGCTGTGCCCTCGCTCTCAGTGTAAACTTTACCACCTCGTTGCGAAAGTCCTTCGGGTTGGCAATGCCGGCCGGCTTCTCGATTTTTGAAAGCTCTTGATTGAGAAGCTCCCGGTTCATGAGCTGGCCGGTGTCGGGGTCCTTGAAATCCTGATCCTCGATCCAGGCGTCGGCATAGGACACGTAGCGGTCGAACAGGTTCTGGCCGTAGTCGTGGTAGGATTCGAGATAGGCTTTCTGGATTTCGTGCCCGATGAACTCCGCATAGCGGGGGCCAAGCTCGGCCTTGATGAACTCGATGTAGGTGCTTTCGACGTCATCCGGGAACTGCTCGCGCCGGATGGCCTGTTCAAGCACATACATCAGGTGCACCGGATCGGCGGCGACCTCCTGGGTGTCGTGATTGTAGGTCGCCGACAGCGTCTTGAACGCGAAGCGCGTCGAAATGCCGTCCATGCCCTCGTCGATGCCGGCATGGTCGCGGTATTCCTGCATGGTGCGGGCCTTGGGATCGACTTCCTTCAGGCTCTCGCCATTGTAGACCCGCATCTTGGCGTAAAGGCTCGAATTCTCGTGCGGCTTCAGGCGCGACAGCACAGAGAACCGCGCGAGCATGTCGAGCGTACCTGGGGCGCATGGCGCTGCCGCCAACTCGGAGCCGCTGATGAGCTTCTGGTAGATCTGCTCCTCCTCCCGGACGCGCAGGCAGTACGGAACCTTGATTACATAGATGCGGTCGATGAAGGCTTCGTTGGTCTTGTTGTTCTTGAAGGTCCGCCACTCGGCTTCGTTCGAGTGCGCCAAGACGATGCCGTTGAAGGGGATCGAGCCGATATTCTCGGACCCGACATAGTTGCTTTCCTGCGTCGCTGTCAAAAGCGGGTGCAGCATCTTGATCGGCGCCTTGAACATCTCGACGAATTCGAGCACGCCCTGGTTCGCGCGGTTCAGGCCGCCCGAATAGGAGTAGGCGTCAGGGTCGTTCTGCGCGAGCAGCTCAAGCCGCCGTATGTCCACCTTGCCGACCAGCGAGGACACGTCTTGATTGTTTTCGTCGCCCGGTTCGGTTTTCGCGATGGCGATCTGGCGCAAGCGCGAGGGCATGAGCTTGGCTACGCGGAACTTGGTGATGTCGCCGCCGAACTCATCCAGCCGCTTCAGGCACCAGGGGCTCATCAGCCCCGTCAGGCGGCGCTTCGGAACGCCATATTCCTTCTCGATCCTGTCGCCCATGATTTCGGGATCGAACAGGCAGAGCGGGCTTTCGAAGATCGGGCTCAACTCGTTGCCTGCCTTCAGCACGTAGATGGGATTAACCTCCATCAGGGCCTTGATGCGCTCGGCGATCGAGGATTTGCCGCCGCCGACGGGGCCAAGCAGATAGAGGATCTGCTTGCGCTCCTCCAGACCTTGCGCGCCCTGCCGGAAGAAGGCGACGATCCGCTCGATCGTTTCCTCCATGCCGTAGAACTCGGAGAAGGCGGGATACATCCGCATCGTCCGGTTCATGAAGATGCGGCCCGGGCGGGCATCCTTCGAGGTGTCCACCATCTGGGGCTCGCCAATCGCGGCGAGCAGCCGCTCATGCGGCGAGGCATACATGAGAGGGTCGGTCTTGCACCCTTTCAGGAACTCGGCCACCGTCATTAGCGTTTCGCGCCGTGCCTCGAAGCTTCGCGCATATGTGTCAAACAAGTCAGTCGACATCGCGACCCCGCTGATCGTCGTTGAAGCCATATCCTGGCTTACGGGCCTGCAATCTTCGCCCGCGTGCAACCAGGGAGCGAATAACCCGGCTTTCGCTGTTATCCGCCTCACCCTCTAGCGATACATTGGGAGAGGGCGTTCTAGTTTTATGTTGTTCATACGTGGACCAATGGAAAGGGGTCCATTCGCCTAACGGAAATTTAAAAGTCTGTTTTGAATTCCGGCTCAATGCCTAACCGTTTTCCAGCCTAAGTTACAGGTCCCTTACGCAAGGCAGATGCCAAGTCCGGTCCCCTTTGTTACCTGCTATCGATAATAAGCGCCTAGCGCGCTCTTGAAAAGCTCGACCTTATGGATAGACGCCCTTAAGCGAACCGGGCTGGTGCAAATCTGCCGCAATGCAGGCAGAGCGAGGGAAATAAGTTTCAATTTAAAAGATGTCTTTAAGAAAAGAGCGCGTATTTGACGCGCTCTTTTCCGCATTTGTTAGGCGAGTTGCAGGTTGCCTGCGGAGGTTTTACCCGTGCGCCTGTCGGTCTGAAATCTCGAAGGATACCTTCTGACCTTCCGCGAGGCCGCGCAAACCTGAACGCTCAAGCGCGCTCACATGGACAAAAACGTCTTTGCCGCCGTCGTCCGGCTGAATGAAGCCATAACCTTTTTGACTATTGTACCATTTTACGACGCCCACGCTCATGGGGGAAGTCCTTTCGCTAGCGATGCACAATGCCACGGCACAAAAGATACCGCAGCGATCTTCGAACTTTGGGGATAGAAGTAGGAACACGTGCGCCACATCGCGAAAGGCGAGGCGGAAACGGCCCAATCGTCCGGCCAAATCGATGTCCATAAGATAAACTGAGGCGCGGGATGCCGCAACCTCAATTAGGTTTGAAGGCACCACGTCCCCAGCTCTTTCATGCCGGAATCTTAAACTATCATATAGAATCCGGCTGAATAATGCGCCGCCGTCCCGGTAGTGCGCGAGGTGCCTATCCGGGACCGTAACAGACGCCGGCCTTCGTAACGATCCAGAATATACCGCGAGCGCCGTTCCGGGATGACGCCGGGTAGCCAGCCAATCGGGTTTGGTGTTTTCATGCCTTGCCGAAGGTGCGCTCCGGCCGGTCTGGGTGGACCGTCCGGAGCGAAAGCCTTGCCCTCTCCCCGAAGGGAGAGGGTGGGAGGCCGCGGTTTTCAAGACTCCTCCTCTGTCCGGGGGTGGGAGCAGATAGAGAAAGAGGCTTTAGCCTGCCGGCCTCAAAACTGTTTATTACTTCGCCAGATAATTCCGGTGCATCCAGGGGCCGTCCGGGCGAGCGGACTTCGACAAAGAGCGCGGCATCGGCGTCCCGGGTCTCCTGTTGGGCGAGGCTGCCTATTTTCTGGGCACTCGCTTTGCCTTTTTCGGCGGCGGCCAGAAACTCCCGCACGGCCTCGATCGAAGGGGCATTGCCCTCCTTTGCGTCATTCTTCCCGGCCACGGCTTCGGTCACGCTGGCGGTAAGGAGCTTGGCCCACATTTTCCGGAACAGGCCGTTTGATGGGTAAACGTCGGCGCTGTTGATCCGGCCGTTCACCGCAAACGCGAAGCCGACGATATCGCCTCCGGTGCCCTTGTCCTCCAGCGCCTTCACATATCCGGCGCGAAACTCTTTCAGCTTTTCATTCTCAAGCGACAGCTCAAGGCTCGTGGCGGAGGCCTGCGCGGCTACCGGAGCGTTCACGCCCCCGGATAGCTTTTCCTGCGTCTTGGCGACCTCGTTCCAGACAGCGCGCTGGCGCTCGCCGGTCTCGTTATACGAAAAGGTTTGGCGAGCGGCTCCGGCGGGGGCCTCCGCAAGCAAAGGCACATCCGCGGGCAAGGGCGCTTTCATGGCGAGCTTCGCCTCGCGCGATGGGAGCGCGTTGTAAGCGCCAGAAAAAGTAGTGACCTCCTCCGCGCCGCGTTGGCTCCAGCGGCCATGCTCCACGCAATAGGCGGCGACCGGCACCTCGCCCGACTTTCGAGGCAGCACGAAGCTCACTGTGAGCACGCGATCCTGCCTGCCGCCCTTCACCATGTCGCCCGACTGGATGTAGACGTCTTCATCGCCCGTGTTCTCGACCCGGAGTTCGTTCACCGAGCCGGTTTCGGCCACGCGAACCGTCCCTTTGGCCAAGCCTTCCTGCAGGGTCAGCGGCACCCGGCCCGGCGCGCTTTCTCCGTGAATAAAATAGATGGCCAGATTGCCGTGTGTGACCGGCCCCGTGATTACGGGCGCGCTTTCCGCGCGGGCCTCCCGGGGGGGCAAGCCAGAAATCGCTACTGCCGTCGCGGTCAGAGCCGCGAGCACAATGAAACGCATGCGAGCACTCCTTTCAAAGGAGCCCTCCCCCCAAGAAGCTCCGCATCGGGGAAGTACACTCATGCATTGCTACGAAATCATGCCCGGATCGGTACAATTTTGCGGAAGCTATTTCCGCAAAGTTGACGCAATCCGACGCTTTCGGCCTGTCGCATGCCGGCGAATGGCTGGAGCTTGCGGTGATTCGCCGGATCGCGGCCGGCTAAGCCTCAACGCCCCAATCTCTTAGAACGTCTTCGCGCCCCTCGCCTGGAGCGGCGGAGTCTGGAAGCGGGGTGCGCGACCGCGAGAACCGCGGGGCCGGCGGCGGCTGCAAATTGCCATCCACCTCGGCGTAGGTCGAGCGGGCCGCATTATGCGGGTGGCGTGCCGCCTCGTCGAAGCTCAGCACGGGCGCGACGCAGGCATCGCTCGCCGCGAAAAGCGACGCCCAGGCGTCGCGCGGCTTGGATACGAAGATCGATTCGAACTCGCGATGCAGCGCCGGCCAGCGCGTCCGGTCCCATTGCACGGGCAGGAGCGCGGCGGTGTCGAGCCCAAGCCCACGGATGAGCGCGGCGAAAAACTTCGGTTCGAGCGCGGCCACCGCAATGTATTTCCCGTCAAGGCAGCGATAGGTCCGGTAGAAGGGCGCGCCGCCGTCGAGGATGTTTTGCCCGCGCGCGCCGCCCCAAAGCCCGCCCGCTCTAAGGCCGAGGATGATGGCGAGCTGCGAAACCGTGCCATCGACGATCGCGGCGTCGATAACCTGGCCCAGGCCGGACTTTTGCCGCTCCAGCAGCGCCGAAAGAATGCCGATGACCAGGAATGCGCCGCCGCCGCCCATGTCGCCGATCAGGTTGAGGGGCGGCACGGGCGGCCCATCTTCCGGGCCGATGGCCTCAAGCACGCCCGTCAGCGCGAGATAGGTGAGATCGTGCCCGGCCGTGCCCGCCAGCGGGCCTTCCTGCCCCCAGCCGGTCATGCGGCCGTAGATCAGCCGCGGGTTCCTGGCGAGCGCCACGTCCGGCCCAAGGCCAAGCCGCTCCATGACGCCCGGCCTGAAGCCTTCGATCAGCACGTCGGCTTTCTCCGCAACGCGCAACGCCAGCTCGATGGCATGGGCCTTCTTCAAATCGAGCGGAAGCCGGCGCCGCCCGCGATCCTGCGGCGCGTTTCGCACCGGAAACAGCTCTGCCGCATCCGGCCGCCCGATCCGCAGCACATCGGCGCCCAGGTCCGCGAGCAGCATTCCGGCGTAGGGTGCTGGCCCAAGCCCGGCGAATTCGACAACGCGAATGCCGGACAGGGGCGGCGATGAGGGCGCATTGGCTTGCATCAGTTCCGCCTCCGGTTTTGGAGGCGGATGCTACAGCGCAGGGGCGGAGGCGTCTATCGCCGCCTCAATAGGCCTGCTGGGTTTTGGCGCGGTATTGGTCCTCCGACATGGATTTCCGCTGCTTGTTCCAATTCTCGCTCGAAAGGGCCTTCGCGTCAGCCTCGTTCTTTTCCGACAGCCTGCGCAGCGGCACGGCGGCGGCGGGCGAATTCGGAGCCAGCCTGTCCGCCTCCGCGCGCAAGGTGGCTGCGTTCTGCTCAAGCTGCCTCTTGGCTTCCTCAACCTTGCCGGCGTCGCGCGTGGCCACGGCCTTTGCGCTGACCTCATTCGCCGTCTGCGTCGCGACCGACGCGCTGACACTGGCACTCCTGCTCCGGCTCACCTCTTCCTGGGAGGCGCTGAAGCTCACATTCGCCTTCCCGGCCATCCTGTTGCGCTGCTTCGTCTTCGGGTCGGCATAGGACACGCGGACATCCGCGATTGCGGCGCTGCCTTGCGCGATGCCTTTCGAAAGCTGAAGCTCAAGGATGACGTAGCGCTCCTGCTTGGCGCCGATGCGATTGAGCTGGAAGCTTGCGCGGCGGCCTTGGATTTTCACATCGCGCCCCATGCCGCGCAGGGGCTCGACGCCCTCCGGGCATTCGATCTCGACCTCGGCATCCTGGCCCACGACCGAAAACACATCGCCGAATTCCTTGTTGAAGATATCGGCAAGCTGCTCCGGGTTCTCGGCAAAGGCGTGGTTGCCGTCGCTGGCGAGTGCCAGCCTCGTCATCAGTTCCTCGCTGTAATCGAGGCCCAGGCCGATGGTCGTCACCGAAATGCCGTGGCCGGCCAGTTCGCGCCCAAGCTGCTCAAGCTCGGAGGGAGAGCTTGGCCCGACATTGGCCATGCCGTCGGACATGAGAATCACGCGGCTGATCCGGTCCCCGGAAACGGCCTCGCCGATGCTTTGCCCGGCCTGCCGGACGGCTGCATAGATCGCGGTGCGCCCGCCGGGCTGAATGCCGCCGATGCGCCGCCGCATCTCGCCGAAATCCTCGAACGGCCCGGGCGGCACGACCACATCCACATTGTGATCGAAAGCCAAGACCGACACCCGGTCGCGCGGCGCCAATCTCGAAAGAGCCAGGATGGCGGCCTCCTTGGCCTGCTCGATTTTCGCGCCGCGCATGGAGCCGGAGCGGTCGATCACCAGGGAGACGTTGACCGGCGGCCTTGCCGCGGGCTCATCGTCGCCAATCCCTTCGAGCTGCACCCGCACATAGGCCCTGCCCGCCTCGCCGGCGGGGAAAACCGATTGGCTGGGCTCGACGGCAAGCTTGACGCCGTTTCCAGCGGAGGCTGCGTTGCACTGCAAGCAGCCGAACAAGAGAACGGCAAGTGTCCGCCAATGGAATCCGGGATACCGCATCGCGCGCAACCTTTCCTGCTTAGAGCCAAGCTCCATGCTGGAGCTTATGCGGGGCTGCAATCAGGTGGGCGCTGGCCCTTTTTGCGGCGCAACCGTGGCGCGAATGAGGACGGCAAGGCCCGGGTCAGCTCCGGGTGTCACACGCTTGAAGCCGCAGGCCTCGTAGAATTTCACGGCTCGGGAAGTGGCGCTGGTAACGACGTGGATGCCGGGCGAGCCCGCGCTGGCGCAAATCTCCCCGAACCGGGCGGTGAGTGCGTGCCCGATCCCTTTTCCTTGCAGGCCGGGTCTTACATTGATGTGGAAATGCGACGGGTAATTTTTGAGCGCGTCGCAGAAAGAAGGGGTGAAGTAACCTATGTCGCCGATAATGGTCTTGGACGCGGGCGAGAAGCTGTCGGGGCAGCCCGCGATATAGCCCGCTACGCCGCCGTCATCGTTCAAGGCGAACAGGAAGGCGCCGGGGTAGGCATCCGCATAGTTGCCGAACCAGCGCCGGAGGAAGGCCAGCCTGGACGCCGCCGATTTGAACGACTTCGTGAGGGAGGTCTCGAAGAAAATCTCCCGCGCCTGCGCAAGCAATCGTGCCCCGTCAGCGGGGGAGCAGTCGCTTAGCGTTACGCAATTGGTCATTCGCATCCTATCGCAAGAGGATGAGCCGAACCCCTGCCGTCTTACCTCATCCTGTCCTTCTCCCAGCTAGCTCGCCTTGGCGAGCTAGCATCGCAGCGTGGCCGTATCCGCCAGCGGATACGGCTGGGAGAAGAAACGCCTTCTCAACGTCCGCGAGCATGTCCCCTCTCCCATGGGGAGAGGGCTAGGGTGAGGAATAATGCGCGCTTTGGAGGCTAGCTGCAACCGCCGGGCACTTCCGCAAAGCAGGCACTCCATCGCGCCGCCGCGCCAGATCGCTTCGGGCGACGCCCTCGCAATGACGGGGCGCCCAAGGCAAAAACTACTCCGCGGCCTTCTGCCCGCTATGGGCCTCATGCGGGCGCTGCCCGTTTCCAAACTCGATAGCCATCGCTTCGCCCGTTTCGCTGATGGTTTCGGGGCGCGGCATGGCGACTATGTTGTAACCGGAATCCACATAGTGGACTTCGCCGGTGACAGCGGTGGAAAGGTCCGAAAGCAGATACAGCGCAGCACCGCCGACCTCGTCGAGCGAGGGGGTGCGGCCAAGCGGCGAGTGCATCTTCTGGAAGTTGAACAGCACGCGCGCGTCCGAAATGCCAGCGCCGGCCAGCGTGCGCATCGGTCCCGGCGAGAGGCCGTTTACGCGGATACCGACCGGGCCGAAATCCATCGCGAGATAGCGCACCGAGGCTTCGAGCGCCGCCTTGGCCACGCCCATGACGTTGTAGCGCGGCACCACGCGGGTCGAGCCGCCGTAGGTTAGCGTAATCATAGAGCCGCCGTGCTTCATCAGCGCCGCTGCCCGCTTGGCGATCTCCGTGAAGGAGAAGCACGAGATGACCATGGTGTTGATGAAGTTGTCGCGCGTCGTGTCGGCGTAGCGGCCTTTCAGCTCGTTGCGGTCGGAGAAGGCGAGGGCGTGCACGATGAAATCGAGCGAGCCCCATTGGGCCTCGATCTCGGAAAATACCGCGTCGACGGAGGCCAGATCGGTGACGTCGCAAGGCAGGATGATCTTGCCGCCGAGGTTTTGCGCCAAGGGAACCGCGCGGCGTCCGAATGCGTCCCCCTGATAGGTGTAAGCGATCTCAGCCCCGTGGCCCGCGAGCACGCGCGCGATGCCGTAGGCGATGGACCGTTCGTTGGCGACGCCCATGATAAGCCCGCGCTTGCCCGCCATCAGCGGCGCGGGTTTTGCAATGTCCACCGGTGTCATTCGATTCTAGGCCTTTCCATCCCTGCGCCGTTAGGCTTCGTAACGCCTAAAAACCAACGTGGCGTTTGTGCCGCCAAAACCAAAGCTGTTCGACATGACAGTATTAAGACAAACGTTATCGAGTTTCTTTCTAACTATAGGCATATCCGCAAAAGCCGGGTCCAGCTCCTCAATATTCGCGGATTCACACACAAATCCGTTATTCAACATAAGAAGCGAGTAGATTGCTTCCTGCGCCCCGGTAGCCCCGAGCGAATGCCCGGTCAGCGATTTGGTTGCAGAGATTAGCGGGACATTTTGGCCGAACACTTCGCGGATCGCCTCTATCTCCTTGAGATCCCCTATAGGTGTAGAAGTTGCGTGCGGGTTAATATAGTCAATTTTTGTGTCAATTCCTTGCATGGAGAGCTTCATGCAGCGGACAGCGCCCTCCCCGGAAGGCGCCACCATGTCGTGGCCGTCCGAGGTCGCGCCATAGCCAACAAGCTCTGCGTAGATTTTGGCGCCGCGTGACTTCGCCCGCTCCAGCTCCTCCAGCACCAGCACGCCCGCGCCGCCAGCGATCACGAAACCGTCGCGGTTGATGTCGTAGGCGCGGCTCGCCTTGGCCGGCGTGTCGTTAAGTTCGAGGACATCGCGTTCATCGCGTCGAAAAGAACGGACAGCGTCCAATCGAGTTCCTCGCCGCCGCCGGCGAACATGAACATCCTGCTTGCCCCACTGGATCATCTCGGCGGCGTTGCCGATGCAGTGCGCCGAGGTGGAGCAGGCCGATGAGATCGATAATCGACACCCTTGATGTGGAAGGGGGTCGCGAGCGTCGCCGAGTTCGTGCTCGACATCGCCTTGGGCACCTCGAACGGGCCGATCTTGCGCGGCCCCTTCTCGCGGGTCGTGTCCGCGGCTGCCACGATGGCGCGGGTCGACGGCCCGCCGGAGCCCATGATGAGCCCGGTCCGCTCGTGGCTGATCTCGGCCTCGGAGAGCCCGGCGTCGACGATGGCCTGCTGCATGGCGATGTAGTTCCACCCGGCGCCCGCGCCCATGAAGCGGCGCACCCGGCGGTCGACCATCTCTTCCCAGTTCAAGACTGGCTCGCCATGCACCTGGCAGCGGAAGCCGCGCTCGGCGTAGTCCTTCGCCCTGACGATGCCGGACCTTGCTTCGCGCAAGGAAGAAAGCACCTCTTGGGTGTTCGTCACCGATGGACGAGATAATGCCCATTCCGGTCACAGCAACACGTCTCATGTCTTTGACCCCACGATTCGCATGAGTTATCTTGGGCAATGCTAAGCCCAAGTTATTTATGCAGTTTGCATGCTCATATTGGCGTCTGCAAACAGGCTCACCTTCAGGTCAGTCGCGGTATAAATCTGCGTGCCATCGGCCTTCAGAATCGCGTCGCCGATGCCCAGCACGAGCTTCCGGCGGATTACCCGCTTCAGGTCCACGATATATTCGACCCGCTTGACGCTTGGCACCACCATGCCGGTGAATTTGATCTCGCCAACGCCCAGCGCGCGCCCCCCGGCCCGGCGAGCCAGCCGAGCCCAGGAAGAAGCCCAGCATCTGCCACAGGGCGTCGAGCCCAAAGAGCGTGCCGGGCATCACCGGATCGTTCTTAAAATGGCATGCGAAAAAGCAGAAGATGCACCCGGACGTCAGGTCAGCGAAATACGGTGCCCTGCGGTCCGCCAGTTTCGGGGATTGCTGATAATGAGATCGAACATCAGCGTAACCGTCGCGGCGGTAGCCGATTTCCAGGCCGAAGAGTTCGCCGCGCGCGCATGCGAGCAAACCCTCATAATCGTAGCTGTCGCGGCGTTCAGTCATAGTTCCTCGTTCGTGCTCGCATTGTGCCGGCGGGATAAGGCGCTCATTAAGTATCATACCCGGCGCGCCTCGCAAGGAATCTCGATAGCCGCCGGCAAAAAGGAGGGGCCTGGCGGCGCTTGCGAGTTAGGGCGCCCGCACCTATAGTACAAGGCCAAACATAATAAGAGAATCCGAAGAAATGTCCGGCAACATTCCAGATCTGCCAATCCAGCGCCTTAGAAAGACGGGTTTGCGCCCGACGCGGCAACGGGTCGCGCTGGCCGAGCTTCTGTTCGGCCGCGGCGACCGGCATTTCACGGCGGAGATGGTGCACGCGGAGGCCGTCAGCCACGGGGTGCCGGTGTCGCTCGCGACCGTCTACAACACGCTGCACCAGTTCGTTGAGGCGGGGCTTTTGCGCGAGGTCGCGATCGAGAGCACCAAGACCTATTTCGACACCAAGACATCCAATCACTTCCACTTCTTCTTCGAGAACGACGGCGTGCTCGAAGATATCGCCGTCGACGAGTTGAAGGTCGATAACCTGCCCTTGAGGCCGCCAGAGGGCTGGGAAATCAGCCGGATGACGTGCTCGTGAGAGCTGCACTCCCAAACGCCCCAAAAACGGCGGCCGTTAACGGTTTTGCGGCGGGCGGCCCGCTTTTCAATGTTTAACTAGTTTAGCAGATGCGCCTTGAGGAAGCGTTAAGCCCGGCGCGCGGTGCTACACGTTTGATAAGTAACGCGAAAATGGCGCGAGGTAAAACCGCGGATGGCCGAATATTGGTTAACTCGTAAGCTGCGCGTATATTTAACCGGATTCTTGAAATGCAGAAATCGGCCCAAAACGGCGAAAATTTCGCAAAAATGCGCGCGCGGGAGACATGACGATCCGGCGTTTACCTTGCCCGGCATTTACTATGGTAACGCTCCACGCGATACGAACGGTTTGTTAAACCAATACCGGGGCAGTTTTGGGCGCGGGATGCGCTCAGCGCCGCGCCTCCCGAGGCTGCGTCCACTCGCTAATGTCCCACAACCTTAGCGTGGTGTCACTGCTACCCGAAAGCGCCATGCGGCCATAGGACGAAAACGCGACCGAAATGACACTGTTCGTATGGCCCTTGAAGCTGCGAAGCTCGCTGCCCGCGGCGATGTCCCACAGT
>CAVXDM010000054.1:0-104780 GCA_963760455.1 uncultured Alphaproteobacteria bacterium | reverse complement strand
CCGGCACTCCTTACGAGGTCAGCGCGCCCCCGTCCCGCCGCGCGCAACGTAAGCGTGGCGCAAAATCTCCAGGCTTGCACGGTCGAGGTTGCCGTCATCCGGCAGACGCCGTATGCGCTGCCATCTCGAGAGCGCCCGCTCGGTTTGATCGCCCGGAATACCATCGGCCCAAACGCGGTAGCCCGGCTTCTCTCAAGAACTGCTGCAGTTCCCTGATCTCGGCCGCCGTTAGCGGTTCGCGGTACCGCGCCTCCTTCGCGGCGATGCGGGGCTCATCGGACCGGGCCGCAGCCGGCGGCGCGGTTCTGTATGGCTCCCTTGCAGCCCGCTGCGGCGGCTCCAGCCTGGGTGCGGGTGGCAGTGGAATGCTGTGCACCTCCCTTGCCGCCAGCCCCGGCGCTTCGATCCTGTGCGCGGCGGCCGGCCGGGGGATGCGAACCTCCCTCGGCGCGATTTGCCGCGTGCTTAAGGCCTCCAGCGCCGCCGGGTCGGTATCCGATGCGCAAGGGAAGGCGGAATAGCTGCAGCGGCGCGAGCCCGCGAAGCTGGCGCGGACGCAAGACACCTTTGCAGGCGGCTTTTTCCCAGTCCAAATAGCGCTCGCCGAAGAAGAAGATCACCTGGTGCTCCCACGCCTTCCGCGCGAGCCTTTCGGCGCTCTGGACGACACCGAAGCTGAGCGCGCCAGCTGCCGAAATGCGTTGCTTTGACAGCCTCGCGGCAAGGACGGCAGATATTCCAGCACGGCCTCGCTCTCGCAGGCGATTTCGGCGCGCGCGGCCGGGAACGGCAGGCCGGAGCTTGCCAGGAAAACGGCCGCCGCCGTCCAATAGCGCAATTTCACGGCAGTTCCCCCTCTTTAAACCACGCTTCCGCGAGCAATGCGATGCGCCTGTCCATGTATCTTGCGCTCACAGTATGTGCTTTGATCGCGCTCAAGATACGGCATCGTGCCGCATCCGATACCCGGGTGCATTCGTCCGCGCCGCGGGAGCACGGGATTGACAAACGTAAATTGACATGCATCCGCTCAAGGGCGATCTGAAGAATTATTGGGCCGTGACCGTGCGGGCGAATTGGCGGGTTGCGCCCGCCAGCAGTTGCACAACGTGATCGGCGGCGGAGCGCCGTCTCGCCCGGGATGGCCGTGCGGTTCGAGAAGGCCTTCGGCGGAAGCGCCGATATGTGGCTGCGCCTGCAGGCCGCATTCGACCTGGCGCAGGTACGCGGCGCGTGCGAAATTCCGGTGCGCCGTCTTGTGCCCGCAACTGGCCGGTGAGCCAGGGCAATCGGGATTGGTGCTGCCGCAGCCCGTGGATGCGGAAACGTCCTAGCGCTGCTTCGTTTCCTGGGTGGCGGCGATGACCGGTATTCCAGCGGAAGCCGTCGCCATCGACGGCAAAACGTCCTGGCGCTCCTGCAAGAAGAAAGGCGCCGGCAAGCTCGCAGGCGAGCATGCCGGGGTGGGACGGACAAGGGACGTGTACCCTGCTGTCAACCCCCGCTGAGCGCCTGCTCCAGATCCCCGATAATATCCGCGGCATCCTCCAACCCCACCGACAGCCGCACTACATCGTCGCCCGCGCCCGCAGCCGCGCGCTGTTCCGGCGTAAGCTGGCTATGCGTGGTTGACGCCGGATGGATAATCAGGCTCCGCGTATCGCCGATATTCGCCAGATGCGAGAATAGCTTAACCCCCGCCACCAGCTTGAGCCCCGCCTCGTAGCCGCCCTTGAGCCCGAAGGTGAAGACCGCGCCGGCGCCTTTGGGCATAAGCCGCTTCGCCAGCTCGTGATAGCGGTTGCCCGGCAGCCCCGCATAGTTCACCCAGTCAACCTTCGGGTGCTTCTCAAGCCAGCCCGCCACGGCCAGCGCATTCTCGCAATGCCGCGCGATGCGCAGGGGCAGCGTCTCCAGCCCGTTGATGATGAGAAACGCATTGAGCGGCGCGATGGCCGGCCCAGATCGCGAAGCGACATCACGCGCGCGGTGATGGCGAAGGCGAAATTGCCGAAGGTCTCCGCCAGCACCATGCCGTTATAGGACGGGTTCGGCTGCGACAGCATGGGGTAGCGCCCACTCTTGATCCAATCGAAGGTGCCGCAATCGACCAGGATGCCGCCCAGCGAGTTGCCTTGCCCGCCCATGAACTTCGTCAGCGAGTGCAGCACGATATCGGCGCCGTGCTCCTTGGGGCGGAACAGGTAGGGCGTCGCCAGCGTGTTATCGACGAGCAGCGGAACGCCGGCCTTCTTGGCCACCGCCGCGATGGCCGCCACATCGATGACGATGCCGCCCGGGTTGGCGATGAACTCGATAAAGATGAGCTTGGTTTTGGGCGTGACCGCCGCCTCGAAGCTCGCCGGATCGTTGCCGTCCGCCCAGACCACGTTCCAGCCGAACTTCTTGAAGGCGTGGTTGAACTGGTTGATCGAGCCGCCATAGAGCTGGCGCGAGGCGATGAACTCGTCGCCGGGTTCGAGCAGCACGTGGAAGGCCAGGAGCTGCGCCGCGTGGCCCGATGCCGCCGCCAGCGCCGCCGTGCCGCCTTCGAGCGCCGCCACCCGCGCTTCGAGCACCGCCTGCGTCGGGTTCATGATGCGCGTGTAGATGTTGCCGAACGCTTCGAGGTGGAACAGCGAGGCCGCGTGCTCCGCGTCGTCGAAGACATAGGACGCAGTCTGATAAATCGGCGTGATGCGCGCGCCCGTGGCGGGGTCGGGCTGGGCGCCGGCGTGGATGGCGAGCGTGTTGAAGCCTGGCGTGCGGTCGGTCATAGGCATTCTCCCCAAAAGTGCGGTCCAAGGGAAACCATTCGTTGCGAAAAATCAATCGCCCCGTGCGCAAAGATTTTAAACGCGGAGCAGGGTGAGGAGAGATCTCTCGTTATGGGCGAGAGGAGCAGGGTGAGGCAGGCTTGCGCATTTCGCCGCAGTTCCGTTATGGGCGCGCCTTACGACTTATCCTTGCGGATAGAGAGCTGCTGGTAGCCCTTGCCGAGGATGACGGGCTTCTTGCTCGAAATCGTCCGGCTGTTGACCCCGGCCCAGGCGATCTCGCCCGAAAGCCTGCCGTATTCGATCTTGGGGCAGCGGTTCATCACCACCTTGAGCCCGGCCTCCCCGGCCAGCCGCGCCGCCTCATCGTTGCGCACGCCGAGCTGCATCCAGATTACCTTGATGCCGAGCCGGTCCTTGTGCGCGAGCGCTTTCTGCACGATGCCCAGCGCTGCTTCGGAGTTGCGGAATACGTCCACCACGTCCACCGGCTCCTCAAGCGCCGCGACACTCGCGAACGCCTTCTGGCCGAGGATTTCGCCGCCGGCCAGCCCCGGGTTGACCGGGAAAACGCGGTAGCCCTTGGCGAGCAGGTATTTCAGGACGAAGTAGGAGGGCCGCACGGTGTTCGCGCTGGCGCCAACAAGCGCGAAGCTTTTCGCGTCCTCAAGAATGCCCGCGATATAGCTGTCCTGGTAGCTGTCGTGATCCATGGTGCCCCGCATGCTTGGCTCAGGGGCATATAATGCAATTTGGCCGCGTTCGAAAGTTTTCCGTTGCCGCCGGCCATGCGCACCACGCTGCCTCAAGAACAGAAACGGCGCCCGGAGGCGCCGCCTGATAGCCGGATGGGGGTCCGTCTATTTCAAAGGCTCGTAGGCGGAGCCGACATGATAATTCAATCCAACGCGAACGGTGTGCAGGTTGGCATCGTAAGAGGTTGTCACGGAGTTCCCTGGTTCGTTGGATATCGCGTGGCTCACAGTCTGGGTGCCCAGATCGATAAACTGGTATTCCGCTTTGACTGACCAGTTCGGAGCCAGCTTGTGCTCAATACCGCCTCCGAGAACATAGCCAGTCTGGACTGCGTTCCGCGAAAGCATTGCGGTACCCCCGGTCCCCGTAAACAGGAAATCGCCCTTATAGTCGACGTTACCGTAAGCCAAACCGCCCGTCGCGTAAACAAGAGTGCGATCGAATGCATAGCCTAGACGGCCACGAACAGTACCAAACCAGTCGATGTTATACGAGGACCGGTATGTAAGTGGACCGTAGTTCCCGGTGCCGTTGGGATAGGCGGTCGTTGCCCCATCTTTAATACTGGAGCCCTGAATATCGGCTTCGACGCCCAAAACCACGTTGCGTCCGGACTGAAAATTTATGCCAATTTGCCCGCCGCCGAAGCCGCCTTCCGGTTCCAACGCATTCAGTGCGGGGGAAGACGTGCCCAAAGTGGCTTTCAAGTTACCGTTGGTCGCGCTTTCGGAAAACGCATACCCTCCGTTGACACCGATATAAAAGCCGCTCCAGTTCACGCCGGCATAGGCCGGGCCGTCCTTATAGCCGCCAGCTTCGGGCGCGCGATAGATATCCGCGGCCAGTGCCGGGGCTACTGACACTGCTGCTGCTACGCATAGGGCGCCCGCGCCCTTCAGAAACGTATTCTTCATTTTACAGTTACTTCCCCTGTCAAGCCTGCGACCGCCGCCCCACGCGGGGTGCCTGACCCGAGACTTAGCTGCTTAGGCGCAGCCGGTCTTGGGCAGGGGCGAACCCGTTTGGGCCGGAGGCGAACTCGCGGGCTTCCCGCAACGTCGTGTTGTGTTCGCGCCACAGATAGGCGGAGCGCTCTTCAAAGTTAAATCGCGCGCGGCTTTGAACCTTCCGCTCCCTTCAGGCCACAGACGATACGAAATCCGTTTGAACACATCTGCGCCCGTCATCCCGGAAGGGTGCGAAGGCCCCATCCGGGATCGCGGGCAGGCGCCGGCGTTTGTGACGGTCCCGGATAATGCCTCCGGCATTTCCAGGATGACGCCGGGACCAATCAACCGGGTTCGGTATGAGTTTGAGCTTTTGAACTGGCCTTGGGGGAGGCTTCAAGAATGGGATGTCTCCATGAGTCAGGAAGAGACGGGCATTGGCATGTTCCGTTTTTCGACTGAAGGGTTGCCGGAACGGGACAGGCTCCCGGCTTGGCGCAACACGATCGGGCAGGCGCTGGCCAAGGCGGATTTCGAGCAGGCGCCGGGGACGGCCTTCTCCCAGTCCGCGTCCATACGAATTCTGCCCCGGCTTTCGCTGGTAGCCGGCTCCGGCAGCGGCTACCGCGTGCAGCGGACGAAGGCGCATATTGCCGCCGATGGCGGCGACGATTTCTACCTGCAAATTCAGCTAGAAGGCGCGGCCCAACTATCGCAGCTCGGCCGCGGGCAGCAAATCTGCGCGGGAGAGGCCATTCTGCTCTCGGGCGCCGAGCCTGGATCGAAGCTCAATCCGGGGCCGGTGCGATATATCAACATCAAGGTTCCAGGCGAAACCTTGCGGGCGCACGTGCGTAATCCGGAAGCAGCCCTCATGCGGCCAATCGCCGGAGACAACGACGCTCTGCGGCTGCTCAAGCAATATCTGGCGATGGTCAATCGCAGCAATTTGCTGCTGCTCGGCCCCCCCGCTTCCCCGGAATTGGCGGGGGCGTTCGCGGCGCATGTGCACAGCCTGATCGCCCTGGCACTGGGTGCTGTGCGGGACGAGGCGCGGGAGCCGTCGAGCCAGGGGGTTCGCGCGGCGCGTCTCTTGGAGATCAAGGCCTATATCGCGCGCAACCTGGGCAGAACCACGCTGTCGGTCCCCGAAGTTGCGGAGCGGAATGGCGTGAGCCCGCGCTACGTGCAGATGCTGTTCGCCGCCGAAGGCATCACCTTCTCTGAGTTCGTTCTGGGCGAAAGGCTCACCCAGTCCGGCCGCATGCTGAGCGAGCCGGCGTTCGCGAGCCGGAGCATCAGCAGCATCGCCTTCGAGGTGGGCTTCGCCGACCTGTCGCACTTCAACAAAGCCTTCCGGCGGCGCTTCGGCGCGACGCCCACCGATGTGCGCCAGCTTGCAACCGCCTACCGCAAATCCGGTTGAATGCGTCCGCGCCATCGTCGCGGAAGCCTCGTCCGTCATCGCGAGGCGGCCTCCGGCCGCCGTGGCGATCCAGAATTAGCGTTGTAATTCCGGCCTCTGGATTGCTTCGGGGCTTCGCCCCTCGCAATGACGGAAGCGGTCGAAACTCTTGGCGGCTGTATAAGGCCAAGCCTCCGCTACGCAGCGGGGCTCACGTCGACCATGACCTCGACCTCGTGCTCGCCGCCACCCAGCAGCACGCCGCTCACAGGGCTCACATCGTGGTAGTCGCGGCCAAAGGCCAGAGCCACGTGCTCCTCCTTCGGCGTGAGGTTGTTGGTCGGGTCGAAATCCACCCAGCCGGTCTCCGCCGCCCAAACGGAAATCCAGGCGTGCGAGGCGTCCGCGCCGGCAAGCTTCGGCTGGCCCTCCGGCGGCCGCGTCAGCAGGTAGCCGCTGACGTAGCGCGCGGCCAGGCCCATCGTGCGCAGGCAGGCGATCTCGACATGGGCGAAATCCTGGCACACGCCCTTCTTGAGCCGCAGCACCTCCTCGACCGGCGTCGCGGCGTCGGTCGAGCCGGTCTGGTAGGCGAAGCTCTGGTGAATGCGCGCGGTGAGATCCGTCACGGCCTCAAGCAGCGGGCGGCCCTCGGGAAAGCTCGCGCGGGCGAATTTGTGGATCTCGCGCGAGGGCCGGATGAAGCGCGAGGCGCAGGTGTAGACGATTGCCTCGAAGGTCTCTCCTCCAAGGTTCGCCCTGAGCTGCGCCGCAACGTCGTTCCAGCTCGCCGAATGCGCGATGTCGAAATCCTCCGGCGCCTGCACATCCGCCCGCGCCCGCGAGTGGAAGGTGAGCATGGTGTGGTCCTGCTCGATGGTCACGATGGAGGCGGGGTTGCCGAAATCGTCGATGAGGTCGGTTTTGGACGCAGGCGCCGGATCGATCGACAGGCTGTACTCCAAGACCTTCTGGCGCGGATGCTGCCGGGGCTGCAGATGCAGCAAGTGGTGCGACTGCGCGACCGGCGCCGAATAGCGGTAGATGGTGCGATGGCTGATCTCGAAAATCATGAGTGCTGCCCGAACCGCGCGGCGACGCGCCTGAGTTCGTCCTCGGTGAGGTTGAAGTAGCGGCGCGTGATCGCCTCGGAGAGCTTCGGCAGGCTCGCAATCAGATGGCCCAGCAGCTCCAGCAGCTCCGGCCTGACACCGCCGGGGCCAGGATGAGCGAGCCCGGCGACATTGGCCAGGCGCACCCTGGTCATCAGGTCGAGCACGATCCGCTGTTCCTCCGTGTGCGGCGAGTGCTGCGTCGCCTGCGGCAGCGCCGACAGGTGCTCCGCTATAGTGGCGAATTGGTAGCCAATGCCGCGCGGGTTGGATTCGTCCACCACCAGGAGATCGAGGATCAGCGGCAGGACTGGCGCGAACAGATAGCGCTGCCGGAAGGTGATGATGCTGTCCGCCACGTTGAGCACGAAAAACAGCCGCGCCGTTTCCTCCTCGGTGGACGGGGCCTCGCTAAAAAGCGCCAGCAGAAGCTCGGCCAGATTGAAGGCGCGCTCGATGCGCCGGCCCATATCCTGGAACCGCCAGCCGAAATTCCGCGTCATGTTCTCCGCGGTGAGCCCGTTAAGCGAGGCGATCGTAACGATGCCGGCATTCAACCGGTCGAGCAGCTTCACCTGATCCTGCGCATCGCTGGGGTTATCGGGCACAATGTTCGAGAAGCGCAGGAGCGTCCGCCAGACTTCGAGCGAGAGGCGCTCGCGCACGATGCCACCGGCCCGCAGCATGTTGCTCTTAAGGCCCGGCAGGCTGTAGCTGCGGCCGGGTGCTGTCATCAGGGTCCGCACAGCCTCCTCAATGGCGCGGGGATCGTCGCCGAGCCCCTTTACGGAACCTGGCGGCTGGTCCTTGCCCAGGATCAACTCAAGCGCTTTCGGGCCGCCCTCGCCCGTGCCCGCCGTTCCGCCATCGTCGGAGGCGGTCAGCGCGCCGCGCATGAGCCGCATGACCCAATCGGCGCGCTCGCCGTAGCGGCCAAGCCAATAGAGGTTATCGGCGATGCGGCTGCGCAGGACCGCGCCGGTACGCAGCGCTTCCGCGACCTCGCCAGCCGGGCGCATCAGCGTAATATGCGGCACGGCCGCCTGCTCCTCGGAGCACACCCATATATCGCGGGAATGCCCGTCCATCGCCGACATGGCCACGCCCGGCGTGCCGTCGACCGACATGGCGAGCCCGCCCGGCATGACCCTGTACTCGCCATCGACGCTCCAGACGTAGAGCCGCATCGCGAACGGCCGGGCCTCCAGCCCATCCGCCGTCCAGGCCGGAGCGGTTGCGCAATCCTGGCGCTCCTCGGCGACGAAGGCCGTGCCGTTCAGCTCCAGGTCGAACTTCAGCGATTCCCGCCGTTGCGGGGAAAGCGTTTCCGGCAGGATGCCCTGTTCGGCCCGGCCTGGCCGCCCGCTGCCCTCGTAGGCGGGGCGGATCACGAAGCGCTCCGGATGCTCGAAAACGAACACGCGCGCATCGAGTTCGCCCAGCCAGCGCCTGCGCGTATCGTCCAAGATGAGGTCCTGCCCGAGCAGTTGCCTGGCAATTTGCGGCAGCCAAGGCGCCAGCCCGCGGTTCTCGACTACGGCGGCGCCCAGGAAATTCATGACCAGGCGCGGGTTCTTGCGCAAGGCCTGTACCAGGCCCACCGGCCCGCTGAAGCGGTTTGGATCGAGTTCAAGCGGATCGCAATGCGAGCCCTCGACGCAACGGATGATGAGGTCGATTGGCTTGAGGCCCTCCAGCGTCTTCATGTAGACGCGGCTGCCGATCACCCGCAGGTCGCCGCCCTCCACGAGTTGCAGGCCGAGGTAGCGCGAAAGGTAGGCGTGGCTGAAATAGTCCTCGTGGCGGGGGCCGGGCGTCAGGAGCGCGATCAGCGGGTTATCCCGCTCCAGGCGCTGCACCAGCTCGGCTTGCAGCCGCTCGAAGAAGCGGGCGAGCCGGATCGCGTGGCAGGCGCGGAACACGTCGCCCATGAGCTGGCCGTGCAGCAGGCGGTTGGCCAGTGCGAAGCCGGCGCCCGCAGGCGTCTCGGCGTGCACGTCGATGATGCGCCAAACCCCGCTCTTGTCGCGCACGAGGTCGGCGGCGAAGAAGTTGATGAGGCGGGCCGCGGGCTTGGCCTCCCGGCAGGCGTGGAGAAATGCTGTGTCGCTGAAGATCAGCCGGGCCGGGATCTTGCTGGTCTTGAGCAGCGTTTGCGGCCCGTAGATGTCCTTGGCGATCAGGTCGAACAGCGTGGCGCGCTGGATGAGGCCGCGTTCGAGATGCGCCCATTCCTCCGCGCCGATGACGATGGGGATGAGATCGGCGGCCCAGGGCTGGCGCGTCCCGGGCTCGGCGAACAGGTCGTGCGCCACGCCGTTTTCCAGGACGAGCCGGCGCAGGCGCTCATGGCGCTGGGCGTGCTCGCCGGGCGAAAGCGCGCCAAAGGCTTTCGCGAACGGCGCCCAGGCTGGCCGCACCGCTCCATCCGCGCCCACAGCCTCGTCGAAGCCGCCGGCATGCCCGCGATATCCAGAAAAGAAGCCCTGCGGCGATGCCGCGTCGCCCGCCATACCGCTCATTGACTGCACTTCGCCGCTTCCAGCCGCACCCGCAGGCGCAAACGCCTTCCCATAGTCATTTTACCCCCGCCTGCAGGTCCCCCGCTTATGTAGAACTCTATCACCGCTTGAAAAGGTCCGCTACCGCGGCGCCACTAAATGAGCCGGCCGGGAGGGGCAATCGCCGCGCTTAGGCATCGCCCGGAAATAAAGCCAACGGCCATAAGTCTTGACCGCTTCCGGAAGGCTCAGCGTCATCGCGAGGCGGCCTCCTGTTGCCGTGGCGATCCAGAATTAGCGTTGCAATTCCGGCTTCTCGATAGCTTCGGGGCTTCGCCCCTCGCAATGACGCCGGCGGCCGATATGGCGCTTGGCATTAGCCGCCACGGGGATCGGCTATGCGGCCTTGGAAAAGAATGGCGCCCGTCGTGTTATCCTGCAGATAAAACAGGAACGGGCGGTCGGCCCGGAACGTCTCGGGATGCTCCATCCGGGCTGAGCGTTCGGCAAACGTGACGGCGGTCGCGGCACTTGCCTCGCAGCCTTCCTCGTTGGCCTCGATCACCGCACGATGCTCGATTTGGGTAATCGCAACCTCCCCGCTCAGCATTTTGCTGAAACCGGAACCGAATTCGAAGGCCTTGTTCATTCCGGCGCTCCGGAAATGCGGTATCAAGCCAGCCCTGTAGGCGGCTTTGAAGCGCGGCAGCGACAGTTCCACGGTCGCTGTGCTGCCGCTCAGCCCGGTGAGGAGTTCTGAAAGTCCGCCGGCCGCAAGGCGGGCGCTCACTTCGCCGATGCCGGCCCCTTCGCCGGGGAGCACTACCACGAGGCCAAGCTCTTCCGCGCTGAAGGGCAGGCGGATGGCGCGATATCCCGGGGCTTCGAAGTAAGGAATCCTGAGAAGCTGGTTCATCGTGGGCACGTCTACGCTCTCTTTCGCGGACAGGTGAAAGGGTGCGTCGCGCGTGAGTTGCTTCTTGAACGGATGTGCCCACGCTGCCTTGAAGTGGACGGCGTTAAGCAGCACCGCCAGCGCGTGAGGGTCCAACTCGTCGAGAATTTTGGGGATCTTGCCTTCGGTCTTGCGGCTGACCCAGCCGTTCACCTCCGGGAGGCCTGCATCCTGGAACACTTCTCCGTCAAACTGATTCTGAACCCGTTCCACGTAGTCCTTGAAGATGGCGCGCTTGCCGTCCGGGGTAATCATTAAAGCGTTGGCCACCACGAACCGCGCCGAGGATTGCCGCTGGGGAAAGGCGAAGCAACGCTCGCCATCGCGCCCCGCAAACCGTGGGCATAGTCCATTCGGCTGCACGCCGGACACGCATCGCCCCTCCAGAAGCTGCATGCCTTCCAGACAGGAAGGCCCCTCCGCGCCGCGGTCGTAGGCGCGCAATATTGCGAGCGCTTCCTTATTCGCCTCGCCGATTTCGCCCTGCCGCAGGCGGTGCTTGAGCACGCCCACCATTTCTTCGGCGTTCTCCCCGCTAGCCCCGGTCAGCGCCATGGCCATCGCGGCGCCGATGGAGTAAGGCGAAATCACGATGTTCCCGGGTTCGGCGGCAAGCTTTCCGAAAAGCTCCTGGCCCGACACATTGTAAGCGTGCGTCAGCGCCTCGATTTTGCCGTGAGCGGCGGCACCGCGCATGCCGCCCGCGATTGCAAGGCACGCCGCCAGCGCGCCCGTCACCCACCACGCGCCTCTTTTGAACAACGGCTTCTCCTCCTTCGGCTGCCCAACCGATAGTGTTGTAGATAACAATTGGGTTCAGATTCCGGAACTGGCCGGGCGCGGAGGATTTTTCGGTTTGGTTTAGGCCCGCTTATGCAGAAGGCCTGCAGAGAGTGGCTAAGCGATTCCCCAATAGACTGCCAATGCATGCGTGACGGACAGCATAAGCGGCCCATCCGCGTGCCCAATAATCCCCCCGATTTTTGCGATAGGGCGCAAGGCCGCCGCTCGAAGCGGGCTCTTCCGGCCTCCGGAACCAAGTCCCGAAGCATCGCGGAGAGTTAATGTGGCGTTACACCAAGGCTTGCAAGCTCTCGATGAACCGCGCGTTCTCCTGAGGCCGGCCCACACTGACCCGGATGTATTCGGGCAGCCCGAAGGCGTCGAGAGGCTTGACCAGCACGCCACCGTCCTTCAGACGCCGGCAAACGCCAGCGCCGCCGCCTACCTTGACCATCAGGAAATTCGCTTCCGTTGGAAGGAAGAACAGCCCGAGAGCGCGCAGCCGGGCGCCGAGCCAGTCGCGGCCTTCGGCATTGAGGGCGACGGTGCGCGCCACATGCTCGCCATCCCCGATGGCTGCGATGGCCGCCGCTTGAGCGATGCGGCTGGTGTTGAAGCGCTGGTGCTCAGCATCGATCCGGCGGGCCAGCGGTTCCGCCGCTATCGCATAGCCCATCCGCAATCCCGCAAGGCCGTATACTTTCGACAACGTGCGCACCACCACCAAGGGCCGCCCAGCCTCAAGACTGGCGAGTGCGTTGGGAAAATCGGGGCGGCCGGCATATTCCCCGTAGGCCTCGTCCAAGCAGACCACGGTTTCTTCAGGCAGGCGATCCAGAAAGCGGTCCAAAGCAGCTTGTCCGAAAGCCTGGCCGGTGGGATTGTTCGGATTGCCGAGGATCGCAAGCCGGGCACGTTTATCCGCAAGCCTGGCCATCGCATCGAGGTCGTAGGCGTGGCTGGCGAGCGGCACGATCGCCGTGCTGCCATCCGCCCGGCGCACCGCCGACTGGTAGGTGGGGAACGAGGGCCAGCCAACGATTGCCGCTCCCCCATCGCCGAGCAGAGCCCGGGCAATCATCTCGAAAAGCTCGGACGAGCCGTTCCCCAGAACGATATTGCCAGGCTCGACACCGAGTTTTTGAGCCAGCGCGGCCTTTAGCGCGGTGCCTTGGCTGTCCGGATAGCGATGGACCGTGCCGGCGCTCGCGATAATAGCGCGGACGGCCTCAGGAGACGGTCCCCACGGGTTTTCATTGGCCGAGAGGTCCACAACCGCCCGAACCTTTTGCATTCCATCCGGTTCACCCAATCCTCAAAGCTCCCCCAGCCGGCGCCGCTATGTTCAATGAGGTATATCCAAACACTATCTCGAAACTCTTACGCTCCTGCAGCATTTGAATAAAATACGCCATTGGACAATAGATACCTGATAACTGATGCGAGCAATACTTGCGGCCATTAAATTCGAAGCCGCACTTTAAAGAGCCAATAACACTGGACGGGGTACATAACTGCAACGGGCGTGACACACTGGAGGAGTATCCAAATGCGCAGCCGGTTTTGGCTACCGCTGGCGATTGCGGCGATTTGCAGCTCGTCATTCGCACAGGAGGCTGCTGCTCCCGCTGTTCCGGTGACAACTGTAGCCGCCCGGATGGAAGCGGTGGCGCAAACCAAGGACTTCGTCGGCCGCATCCAAGCCGTGGAGCGCGTCTCCGTGACAGCCCGCGTCACGGGTTACCTGGAAGCGATCCTCTTCAAGGAAGGGGATTTCGTGAAAGAGGGGCAGCCCCTCTATCGCATCGAGCAGGGCCTTTTCAAAGCAGCGGTTGAACAAGCCGAAGGCGCACTTGCGGGAAGCAAGGCGTCGAAGAAGTACGCGCAGGTCGAACTCGACCGGGCCAACCAGATGCTGGCCACGACCTACGGAACGCCTCAAAAGCGCGATCAGGCGCTAGCCGCCGACGAGAACGCCGCGGCCTCCATCCTGACGACCGAAGCGAACTTGAACACGGCGAAAATCAATCTCGGCTATACCGACATCAAGTCGCCGGTCACGGGCCGGATCAGCCGGACGAACATCACCAAGGGCAACGTCGTCTCTCCCAGCAGCGGCGTCCTGACAACCGTGGTGAGCCAGGACCCGATGTACGTGCTTTTCCCGGTCAGCCAGCGGGAGTTCCTGGACGCCCGCAATAATGAGGACGGCGGCGACGTAAGCCGCATAGAGGTGACTGTCCGCTTCTCCGATGGCAGCGTCTACGGCCATAAGGGGCACGTCAATTTCATCGATGTCAGTGTCGACAAGGCAACCGACACCGTGCTGGTTCGCGCGACAATCCCCAATCCCGATGACATTCTCATCGATGGCCAGCTCGTGCGCGTCAACCTCAATGGAGGAACGCCGGTAGAAAAGATCGTCATCCCGCAGGCAGCACTGATCGCCGACCAGCAGGGCACCTATGTCTTCGCCGTCGAGGATGGGAAGGCCGTGGTACGGCGCGTGAAACTCGGCGAGGAGGCTGGCGCCAATGTTTCCGTGGATTTGGGATTGAAGGCCGGCGAGCAGATTATCGTCGAAGGAATTCAAAGCGTCAGGCCGGGTGCCGCGGTTTTTGCATCACCCATGCGGCCGGACCCAAGGAGCTAGCCCGTGCTTTCCTCGATCTTTGTCGACCGGCCAAGGCTTGCGATCGTTATCGCGATCGTCACCTCGATCGCCGGTGCGTTGTCCCTGCTTTTCATTCCCATAGCCCAATATCCGGATATCGTTCCGCCACAGGTTTCGGTAACGACGAATTATCCTGGGGCTTCCGCGGCCATCGTCGACACCACGATTGCGCAACCCATCGAGGAGCAAGTCGTCGGCGTCGACAAGATGATCTACATGAAAAGCGTGAGCGGCAACGATGGGAGCTACACGCTTACCGTTTCATTCGAGCTTGGCACGAACCCCGACATCAATACCGTCAATGTGAACAACCGCGTGCAGGTGGCGCTTTCAAAGCTGCCGCAGGATGTTCAACGGCAAGGCATCACCGTCAAGAAACAATCGTCCGCTCTGCTCGGCGTTATCGCGGTCTACTCCCCAAAGGGCACGCTCGATCCGCTTTTCATCTCCAACTACGCCACCATCAACATCATCGACCAGATCAAGTCTACTCCCGGCGTGGGCGATGCAAACCTCTGGGGGCCGCAGGACTATGCCATGCGGGCCTGGGTACAAACAGACAAGCTCACGGGCCTGGGATTGACTACTGGCGATATCATCGACGCCATCCAGGCTCAGAACGTGCAGGCCGCCGTGGGGCGCATCGGGGCGCGGCCTATATCGAACGACCAAAGGCTGCAGCTCAACATTCAGACGAAGGGCCGTCTCGATTCCGTTGCCGATTTCGAAAACATCGTGATCCGGACCAATCCCGACGGCTCCATTCTCCGCCTGAGGGACGTAGGGCGGGTGGAGCTAGGTGCTGCGAACCTCGACCGTGAAACCCGGCTGAATGGGCAGCCCGCGGCGGCGCTCGCAATTTATCAAAGTCCCGGCGCAAACGCCCTCGATACGATGAAGTCGGTTCGCAATCAGATGGCGGAGCTTGCGAAAAGCTTCCCTGGCGATCTCGCCTGGAAGGTAACTTACGATCCCAGCACATTCGTTACCGCGACGATCCATGAGGTCGAAAAGACACTCGTCGAAGCCTTCATCCTTGTCGTTCTCGTCGTTTTTCTGTTTTTGGGAAGCTTCCGGGCGACTCTCATTCCGTCCTTCGCGGTTCCGGTGAGCCTGATCGGCGCTTTCATCGTCTTGTATGCCATCGGCTATTCGGCGAACTCGGTTTCATTGCTTGCCGTTGTTCTTGCCATCGGCATCGTTGTCGACGACGCGATTGTGGTCGTCGAGAATGTCGAGCGTGTAATGGAGGAGCACCCCGAGCTTTCTCCCGCGCAAGCCACAAAACAGGCGATGCGCGAAATCACCGCGCCGATTATCGCGATCACTTTGGTGCTTTTGTCGGTCTTTGTGCCGGTCGCTTTCATACCGGGTATTTCCGGCGAGCTTTTCCGCCAGTTCGCCGTGACGGTGGCGGTCGCGATGTTCTTGTCCGCCATCAACGCACTGACCCTCTCGCCAGCACTTTGCGCCATCCTATTGAAACGGCATAGCGGACCCAGACGGGGCGTTACCGGATGGGTTATGAACGCCATAGACCGGGTCCGCGATGCTTACGGTACTGCCGCGGCCCGGCTCGTTCGCGTTTCCATCGTTGGACTTGTTATCGTGGGCGCCTCAATGCTGGGCATCGTGGGGCTTTCCAAGGTCACGCCTACCGGATTTTTGCCAGAGGACGACCAGGGAGCCTTTTTCGTCGTGGTGCAGCTTCCCGGTGGCGCTTCGGTCGCCCGCACGTACAGCACTGTGGAGAAGACTGAACAGATCCTCGCTCAAGAAAACTCGATCTCGGACACCACCTCGATTACCGGCTTAAACTTCATCGACAGCTATTCGCAGCCGAACTCCGCGTTCTTTGTCGTAATGCTGAAGCCCTTCGAAGAGCGCAGGGGCAAGCATGACAGCGTGGACGCGGTTATCCAGAGGCTCAATTCGAAGCTTCAGGAAATTCAAGGCGGCAGCGTCGTGGCGTTGCCTCCTCCACCGATCATCGGCCTGGGCACCGGCGGCGGCTTCACCTATGTGCTCAAGGATCTCAAGAGCGGCGATCCTAAAATGCTTGCCCAAGTGGTGCGCGGTTTGCAGATCGCCGCGAACCAGGACCCGAAGCTCGAACGCGTCTTCAGCACGTTCTCCGCGACCGATCCATCGATCTATCTCGATATCGACCGCGATAAGGCGCAGGTTCTGGGCGTGCCGCTAAGCTCGCTGTTTCAGGCCCTTCAAGCATCGCTTGGCGGCTTCTACGTCAACGATATGAACCTCTTCGGCCGGACGTGGCAGGTTCAGGTGCAAGCCGAAGCATCGGACAGGTCGAAGGTCGACGACATCTACCGCATCAACGTCCGCAACGCCCAAGGCAACATGATCCCGCTTCGAAGCCTCGTTGAGCCGCGTGTGATCGTGGGGCCGCCCGCGCTGATCCGGTACAACAACAAGCGCGCCGTGACGGTTCAAGGGACGCCGGCGCCTGGGGTATCGTCAGGGCAAGCCTTGGCTGCGATGGAGGCCGTGGCCGCGCGCACCTTGCCGCCCGGTTTCGCCGGCGAGTGGACGGACACGGCCTTCCAGGAGAAGCGGGCCGAAGGGAAAACGGGCATCATTCTTGGGTTCGCCCTGCTGTTTGCCTTCCTGTTCCTGGTCGCGCTCTACGAAAGCTGGATCATTCCCGTGCCTGTTCTGCTCTCGGTCGCGGTGGGCGTGCTCGGCGCATTCGCGGCAATCGTGGCGGGCCGGCTGACGCTGGACCTCTACGCGCAGATCGGCATGGTCGTTCTGATCGGCCTTGCCGCCAAGAACGCTATCCTGATCGTCGAATTTGCGAAGGACAAGCGCGAGCAGGGCATGCCGCTCCTGGAAAGCGCGATCGAAGGCGCGCGCCTCAGGTTCCGCCCGGTCATGATGACATCGCTGGCCTTCATTCTGGGGCTTTTTCCGCTCGTCGTTGCGAACGGCGCATCGGAACTCGCCCGGCGCGGCGTCGGAACCCCGGTTTTTGGCGGAATGCTGTTTGCGTCCTTCCTTGGAATTTTCGCGATCCCGCCGCTTTATGTGACCTTCCAGCGGGTTGCGGAGTGGTTGAAAGCCGGCGGTGCAAAGACATCGGACGCCGGCCCAAAACCTCGGAAGGCGCCCTCGGCGCGGGGATTCTCACCTGGTCCGGCGGAATAATTCGGCGAGGCGCAAATCTTTCAAGCCCGGCTGCGGCACCGCTTTGCGCCCGGCTCTTGTCTAAACCCTTGATTTTGTTGGTAGCGGAGGAGGGACTCGAACCCCCGACACGCGGATTATGATTTCGCTGCTCTAACCAACTGAGCTACTCCGCCATCCTTGCGCCAAACCGAGCGGCGCGAACGCCGCCGGTGCACCTGCACTGTATAAGAATGGCCGCGGGCGCCGTCAAGGCAAGCCGTCGTGCCGGCGGTGCTCAGTTCACCTTTTCCAGCCGCAAAAGCGTGAAAAGCCCGAATGGCACCACGTTGATGACCTCAGCCAGCCGGAATCCCGGGCAGCGCGTGACGGTGCTGATCGGGAAGATGGGGTGCCAGCCAAGATTATGCGAAAAGCGCGCGAGGCCACGCTCCGCCGCCGCGCGCATGCCCCGGTCGCGGCTGAAGTGATTGAGAACGATCGCCGATCCGCCGGGGCGCAATACCCGTCGCATCTCCGCCATCACGGCGGCAGGGTCGGGCACCACCGTCATGACGAACATAACCGCGGCCGCATCGAAGGTCTCATCCTCGAACGCAAGATTGCTCGCGTCCATGACGCTGAGCTTGATGCCGTTGAGGCCGAGCTTTTCCACGCGCTCCGCCGCCTTTTCCAGCATATCCGGTGAAAGATCGATTCCGGTCACTTCCAGGCCGCGCTTGTAGCGGGGCAGGGAAAGTCCGGTGCCGACGCCAACTTCGAGGACGTGGCCATCGAACTCGTTCAGCTTCTTTACGGCGTACCGCCGCGCAGGCGCGGAGACCATGCCGAAACTGTAGTCGTAGACCGGCGCCCAGGCTCTGTAGGCCAGGCGCACCGCATTTTCATCGAGGCGCGGCTGTTGCAGTACTTTTTCCATATCCGTCTATCCCGTTACCGAAGCGATGAAACCGCCACCCAAAACGCGCGCCCCGCCGCTTCCGCCGTCATAAAGCACACAAGCTTGGCCGGCCGCTACACCAAACTCGGGCTGGACCAATTCGACGTAAACGCCGCCAGCGTCTGAAAGCAGGTGTGCCGGCCGCGGCTCCTGCGTTGAGCGCACTTTCACGAAAAGTGCGCTGCACTCTGCCGCCGCACCGTCAAGGGTTCCTGGACCGATCCAGTTCACCTCCCGCAAGCGCAAGCGCCCTGTACGCAGCATCTCGCGCGGCCCCACGATCACGCGCCGCGAGCCCGGCTCGATACGAACCACGAAAAGCTGCTCGCCTGTGGCAATTCCAAGACCTTTTCGCTGCCCGACAGTGAAATTGACGATGCCCGCATGTGTTCCCAGAACCGCGCCATCCGCATGCACGATCTCGCCCGGCTCTCCGCTCTCCGGCCGCAACTTGCGGATGACGCTCGCGTAATCGCCCGTGGGAACGAAGCAGATATCCTGGCTATCGGGCTTATCCGCCACGGACAAGCCTAGTCCCGCCGCAAGCGCCCTGGTTTCGCTCTTGTCGAGGCCACCCAGCGGAAAGCGCAGGAAATCGAGCTGCTCTTGCGTGGTCGCAAACAGGAAATAGCTCTGATCGCGGCCGGCGCTTGCAGCCTGAACCATCTCCCAGCCCCCAAGACCGGGCCTGCTTCGTACATAGTGCCCCGTAACCAGCGCGGAGGCGCCCAACTCGCGGGCTGTCTTCAAAAGATCGGAGAATTTTACGGTCTGGTTGCAGCGCACACAGGGGACCGGCGTCTCGCCCGCGAGATAGCTCGACGCGAAATCGGAGATGACGGATTCGTGGAAGCGGTCCTCGTAGTTCAGCACGTAGTGCGCGATGCCAAGGCCGTCCGCCACGCGCCGCGCGTCCACGATGTCCCGCCCAGCGCAGCATGCGCCCTTCCGCGCGGTGGCCGCACCGTGGTCGTATAGCTGAAGCGTGATGCCGATTGTCTCGTAGCCTGCGGCCGATATCAAAGCCGCCGCCAGCGACGAATCCACCCCGCCCGACATCGCCACGACGATCCGGTGTCCGCTGGGAAGCCCGCTTAGCCCCAGGGCTTCGGGGGTGAGAGCGGGCGCGGCAGCCGGATAAGCCTCGCGCACCTGCCCTTCGCCAACTGATAGCATTAAAGCATGCTCACGATGATGGGGTCCCCAGTACAGCCGGAGGCAAGTTCGCACAATATTTGCCTCACGCTCGAAAGCGAACTCGCCTCCGATAAGCTGTACTAGAGTCTAATAACTCTGCTAGTACGCCTTATCCGCAGGAAATCCTGTCAGCGGCAGCCGCAAACGGGTTAGGATTTTCCGCGGGGCGTACTAGCACAAGTCATACGGCGGCGGCGGCACAAGTGCAAATGGATATAGACCCTCAATTTTGGCTCAGCCTGAAGCTGTACACGCAACATCCTCTACTAACAGTTGAAGATAAAAAGGCTTTTTGGGCCACGCGCGTTAAGCAGGTTTTAAGCGAATGCGACTAGAGTGCGTTCAGGTCTTGATCGCGTGTGAGAGTACTATGACCGATATGTTCCGCCCCCGCCTTCGCTATGTTCTTGGTCCAGACGGCAGTCCGCTGACGATTGCCGATCTTCCGCCGCCGAACACCAAGCGCTGGGTCATCCGCCGCAAAGCCGAAGTTGTCGCTGCGGTGCGCGGCGGCCTCCTAAGCCTTGAGGACGCTTGCAAGCGCTATAAGCTGACCATCGACGAGTTCCTAAGCTGGCAGCGCTTGATCGACCGCCACGGCCTGCCGGGCCTGCGGGCAACCAAGGTCCAAGATTATCGAAACTGAGGATGCTGTCACCGTCTCTGCGAGGCTTTTGCGGGCTTAGCGCCCTGGAAAGATAGCACGGAGAACGGTGACGGGCCGCCTCACGCGGCCCGCAAATTTGTTGCCGACATCCGGCCCTGCTCGTCGCGTTCAACATCGAAGCTGACCCTGAGCCCCTCGCTCGGCGTGCCAAGCCCGGCGCGCTTGGCTTCGCTGATGTGGACGTAGACATCCTTGCCCCCGCCATCCAGCTCGACGAAACCGAAGCCTTTCGCGGAATTGAACCATTTCACCGTTCCGGACGGCAGCCCCGCCGGCGCGCTCCGTTGCGGACGGGCCTTCGGGCTGGGCTTCGATCCCCCGCGGTTGTCCACCCGTGCCTGCGGCCGCCGGGCCGCCCTCGGCCGGGCGCCACGCTCCGGTTCCTTATCCAGTTCCGGCGCAAACTCTGTTCCGCCCGTGGCGGATGCCATCACGTTGAGCGGCTTGCCTGTCAGCTTCTCGATGGCGCGAAGCGTCCCGCGCTCGTCCGATTGGCAGAAGGACACCGCCACGCCGTCAGCACCGGCCCGCGCCGTGCGCCCGATGCGGTGCACGTAGGTTTCGGCCTCTTCCGGCAGGTCGAAATTGATGACGTGCGACACCTGGTCGACGTCGATGCCGCGTGCCGCGATATCGGTTGCAACGAGGATGCGCGCCTGGCCGGCCGAAAACCGTGCGAGCGCGCGCTGGCGGGCGTTCTGCGATTTGTTGCCATGCAGCGCCTCGGCAACGACGCCGGCTTTCCCGGCTTGCACCGCGACGCGATCCGCACCGTGCTTGGTGCGGGTGAACACGATGGCGCGCGAGACCTCGGGATCTGCCAAAAGTGCGTGCAACTGCCGCATCTTGGCGGCCTTCTCGACGAAGATCACATTCTGCGCCACGCGCACGGCGGCCGTGCCCGAAGGCGCGATTTGCACCCGCTCCGCGTGCTGCAGAATACTGCCCGCGAGCTTTGCGATTGCCGGCGGCATGGTGGCCGAGAACATGGCCGATTGCCGCTGCTTGGGGCACAGGGCCGCGATTTTCCGCACCTCGTTGATGAAGCCCATGTCGAGCATGCGGTCGGCCTCGTCCAGCACCAGCATCGACACCCGGCCGAGGCTCAGATTGCCCTCGCCGATGTGGTCCATGAGCCGGCCGGGGGTTGCCACCAGCACATGCACGCCTTGTGCGAGCTGGCGCGTCTGCGGGCTCATTTTCAGGCCGCCAATCACGATGCCGAGCCGCAGCTTGAGATGGCGGGCGAACGTCGCGAGGCTCGCATGAACCTGCACCGCCAGTTCCCGCGTCGGCACCAGGATCAGCGCCTGCGCCGTCTTGGGCGGGCATGGCAGGCGGGCCGCGGCGATCTTTTCGACGAGCGGCAAGCCAAAGGCAGCCGTCTTGCCGGTGCCGGTCTGGGCAATCGCCATCAGGTCCGTGCCGCCCATCAGGATCGGGATGGCCTTGGACTGGATGGGGGTGGGCGTTTCGAATTTTTCAGTGCGCAAAGCGCGGAGAATGGGTTCGGAAAGTCCGAACACGTCGAACGAAGTCTCAGTCAATTGGGAAATCTCTCTCGCGGCGGGCGCCCGATTTCAGGCAGCCGCTTGGCGGATATTTGCCTCCGCCGCCGCGCAATCAGAGAGGACAGGTTTTTGTGGATGAACTTGGGACGAAAGAACCGCCAGACGGTTCGACGCGCGATCCCAAACTATCGATGTGGCGGCAACTTGCCCTTATTCGCCGCGCAATGTCAATGTTTTATGCCGGAGCGGAATTCCGCGGCTTCTTCAACGCTTGCGCTTCCTAGCTCCCGGCCGCCTTGCAGGCGCTGACCGGCGGTGACATTTGACGCAACAGGCCGGAAAGAGACATTCCGGGTTTCGAAACATTCGTAAAGGCCGATGCACGCTTTTCGATCACATTGCGGACGATCCAGGGGGTGTATCTACGACGTGAAACTTGGGCCAAATACCGCCCTGCCCATAGAACACCGCATGAAGGCTACAGCGGCCTGTATTTGCCACTCACGTGAGTGGCTTTCCAATCCCGGATTAGGCGTTCCGCTTCGGCAAGCTGAGCTGCACTCAGTTTCGGCATAAGGAAATCACGCAAGACGTTTGCATCTGCGTCGGGCGGTCCGGACTCGGCAGCGAGTTCAGCCCACTTGTAGGCCTCAACAAAATCCTGAGGTACGCCGAGACCGCCCGCATACATTCGCCCAAGATTGAATTGGCACATAAAGAAACCCAGATCGGCACCCTTGCGGTACCAGAACTCGGCTTCAGCCAAGTCCTTGTCGGCCTCAAGCCCTTGCTCATGCACAGAGCCAAGTACAAAGGCTGCTGTCGTATTGCCGCCATTGGCGGCCATTGCCAAGAAGGCGAGCCCCTTTTCGCGATCTTTCGCGACCCCTCTTCCATGGAGATAAATATCCCCAAGGTCGTAGTAGGCACCGGTAAAACCACTGGCGACCGCTTTTTGCAACCAGCCGATACCCTCGGCAATATCCTTTGCGACGCCCTCCCCTTTCGTTAGAGCGGCACCCAGATTCTGTTGCGCCCACGCATTCCCTTGCAGCGCAGCCTTATGAAACCACGCCACCGACTCGGCATGGTTCTCAGGAACGCCCAGACCATACCTATACAAGAAACCGAGCCTGGCTTGTGCCTCCGCATCTCCGTCTCTTGCGAAAGGCTCGATCAGTCGGCGCTCGGTTAGATAATCGCGCCGTTCGTGGGCTGCCTTGGCCTCCGCCAAGGAAACATTCTTGGCACCAGATGAGATCTTCTCCGGCAGGCATTCGACCCTCCTGACCAGCTAGCGCTTGGCCCTTCCACTTCAAGGAAGTTCTTAATTGTCAGCCGTCGAGGTTAGAGGCTGTTCCACATTATGGCCGCACCGCATGACTGGAAACGCGTAACCTACAGAGACCAATGGCAGCGCCAGCCGAAGGCGTGAAAAGGCAACACGATGATGAGTTGCTTAACACATTTAAGCCTTTTCCTGCGCACCAGTTTCCAAACGCCGGGATAGTACCGCTTTTTGAGGTAGTGCGCACGCGCCGCGCGGCGAACTCCGCTGCGTGTGCAATGCGATCTCCAATGCCGCTAATAGGTGCAGGGCGGTAAATGCAACCATTCACCAGCCCGGTCGCCGTGAGTTCGGCTAAGGGTAGGGGCGGAGCCTTTTCAGCCTTGCCGAAGACAGCAATAGGATCTGGAAGCCGACTTAGCCGCCACGGGATTGAAAGAACAGCGCGAGGGCCGCTCACGACCCATCACGCCCTTTCCAGCGACCGATGAAAGAAGCGCAAAGCCGGTGGGCATGCGTTAGCGAAACTACAAACGTTTGCTCCAAGGCGGTGCTCCCAGATCTCCGGATCGCGCGAAGAATGAAAGCAGGCTGTACGGGAACCGGCGCGGCTTGGCTCGTTGAACGCCGCCCAGTTATGCAGCCGCGCGCGGCTCTGGCGATCCGTAAAGAAAACGTAACTCCCGTAAGGAGCGCCACAAAGTTTAATGCAGAGATGGTAAATGTAGATATGTCATATTCGATTTTGCTGCATTTCGCGTGAGTTTTTGCAAGAATCAGGCTGAAATCTGCATCTCAAAAAACCCGTTAAATACGTTCGCAGATTGCAGTTAACCTTGAAACTTCCAAGCGACTCTTCCCCGGCCGCCAACGGTGCCCATTTTTCTTCTGCAATTTCAATGCTTTATCAGCTTAACACTTCAGTAAAGCGCATGTGTTAAATTAGTTCAATATCGAAAAGCGCGCCAATACGGCCCGGTTCGGCCGGAAGGCGGCGGAAAGAATTAACAGAGGCAACTTCCATGCCAGGTCCATTCGGTCGCTTAATCAGCCGGGTTGGTGCAAGAGCAAGACGTTCACGGCAATGTCACGTGAGCGGGCTAAACCGGGGCGGTGGCCTTGCCGCTTTTCCTGACTTCGTAATAGGCCCACAGCAGCCGCGCGGCGGCGCTTCGCCAGGGTGCCCAGGCGTCCGACATTGCACGCAAATCGCGGGGTGCCGGGCCGCCCGTCGAGCGCGAAGGCCAAGCGCGCGGCCTCCTGCAAGGCGAGGTCGGCGCAGGGGAAGATATCCGGGTGGCCTGCCGCGAACAGGAGGTAGACCTCCGCGGTCCAGGGGCCGATACCCTTTATGCCGCAAAGGGCGGGGATGGCTTCCTCCGCGCCTTTGCGTTCGAGCGTGGCGAGATCGAGCTGGCCGGAAAGCGCCGCCTCCTGGATTGCCCGCAGGGTGCGGATTTTGGGCGCGGAAAAGCCGGCGGCGCGCAGCACATCGTCCCCAGCCGCGGCGAGCTTTTCCGCCGTGATGCCCTCCAGCGCGGCTTCGAGCCGGTTGTAAATCGCCCTGCCCGCCGCAATCGAAATCTGCTGCCCCGTGACCACGAACACGAGCCCCTTGAAGCCGCCATCGAGCCAGCGGATGGGCACGGCGCCTGCCTCGGCGGACAGCGGCGCGAACACAGGATGCGCCTCCGCGAGTTGCGCGATGTGCCACGCAAGGTCCTCGTCCGACTGGATGAACCGCGTCATGGATGGGCCGCGTCGAAGGCCACGCGCGCGGCCTCGACCTCGCCGAAATGCCCCTCGGCCCAGCGGTCCAAGGCCCAGATCGGCTCGGTCAACGACCGCCCAAGCGCGGTGAGCCGGTAATCCACGCGCGGCGGGATTTCGCCATAGTCGCGGCGTTCGATCAGCCCGTTGCGCTCAAGCTCGCGCAAGGTCTGCGTCAGCATCTTCTGCGAGACGCCGCCAACCGCGCGCATCAGCTCGGCGTTGCGGCGCGGACCGTCCTGAAGGGCCGGCAGGATCAGCATCGTCCATTTGTCCGCGATCAGCGCCAGCACCCGCCGCGACGGGCAGACTTCGCACATGACGTCGGCGCCGGGGAGCCCAGCCCCGTCCGCCTCTTCGATGTGTTTGGCTTCCTGGGCCTTTTCCATGTTCTCACCACAGTTACCAAAAGGTGCGTACTTCACCTTTAGAGCCTTCATGCTTACCCTTACCGCGAAACCCGCATTTTGAAAAGGAGCAAACCCATGAGCATAAAAGTCGCAATCGTTTATCATTCGGGCTACGGGCACACCGCCGTGGTGGCGCAGCATGTGGCCAAGGGCGCGGGCGAAGTGCCGGGCGTGGAGGCCGCGCTGTACAAGGCGGATGACCTTGCGAGCCCGGATAGCGGCCCGTGGGACCGGCTCGCGGCCGCCGATGCCATCATTTTCGGTGCGCCAACCTATATGGGATCGGCCTCCGCGCCGTTTAAGCAATTCGCTGACGCCTCGTCCAAGGTCTGGTTCACGCTAGGGTGGAAGGACAAGCTCGCGGCGGGGTTCACGAATTCGGGGAGCTGGTCCGGCGACAAGCTCAATACGCTGGTGCAATTCGCCACGCTGGCGGCCCAGCACGGCATGAACTGGGTGACGCTTGGCCTGATGCCGGGCTTCAACAAGAAGGGTTCCACGGTGGAGGATTTGAACCGCGTGGGCTCCTACCTGGGCCTGATGACGCAGGCAAATATCGACGAAGGGCCGGAAACGGCGCCAGTTTCCTCCGACCGCAAGACCGCGGAGCTGTTCGGCCGGCGGGTTGCGGAGGCGGCGGTGCGCTGGAGCAAGGGCAAGTAGCAGGGCGCGCGTGGAACGCCCTGCCCTTTCGTAAAAAGGATCATCCCGGAAGGTGCCCTCGCCTATCCGGGATCGCAACAGGCGCCGGCGTTCTTGACGGTCCCGGATAGCAGAGCCCGTTCCGGGACGGCGGCAGCAGCCTATCCACCGCTTGTTTCCGTCCTCCATCGAAGCCACCTCACCTTGAAAGGCCAAACAAGGAGGATCGCATGAGCACCGAGGACGGCCAGAAGCGAACCTACACCGCAGAAGAGACCCAGGTCCGGCTCAAGGCCGGGCTTCCGCATTGGCAATTCCGGGACGGGCATCTCTGCCGCAAGTACCGGACGCATGGCTGGAAAGGCACGCTCATGGCGGTCAACGCCATCGGGCATCTGGCGGAGGCGGCGTGGCATCATCCAGACCTCACGGTCACTTACAACGCCATCGAAGTCCGGCTGATGAGCCATGACGCCAAGGGCATCACCGAGCGGGATTTCGCCATGGCTGCCAAGATCGAGGAGCTGGTGCAATGGCAGCCCGGCCGCGAGGGCGGCCCGTTCTCCGGCACGCCGCAAGAGCCGCGCCACGCCTATATCGAGTACGATTAAGACATAGAGCGGCTCCAGCGGAATGGGTGCCTGCTGACAATCTCGAAAAGCCCGTCCCCGGTCTCGCCCAGCAGCGTCAAGCCATCGATTGCGGCGGCCCCGGTCAAGAACGGCGCAAGGCGGGGCTGCAGGGCCGCGGCAACCTCGTTCAGCTCAGCCTCCCCGAGCGGCCCGGCAAGCGTTACGTGGAACTGGAAGGCGCTCAGCACGTAGGGGTAGCCGAACTCTTCCACGAAGGCTTCCTCCCGCGCGGAAAGCTCGCCATCGGGCGGGACGCCGCTCCTGCCGCCGGGCGCGCGGAAGGCGTCGAAGCGGGTGACGCATTCGGAGGCGAGCCAATCGATGTCCGGCCGTGCGCTCGCGACAGCACGAGGCCGAAATGCCCCTGGAAGAACGCCGGAGTGAACGCGCCGCCGGAAGGCGCCCGCCGCTTGGCGCAGAAGGCGTCGAGGGCCTGCCGCAAGTCCTCCTCGCTGGCGTCCTCGCGCAGAGGGAACGGCGCCTTGAGGGTCGCGTGCAGGCCGTAGCGGGCCGGAGCCTTCACCGCGCGGGCGGCAAGCTCCGCCCTAAGCCCCGGGACTGCCGCCGGGTCCGCGAACCATCGCTCGCCGAACGCGGCCAGATCGCTCTCCGGCAGCGGCGTCCAGTAAATCGCATAACGCTGGTAGCTCTTTGCCATGGCTCCCCTACTCCTTTCCGCCGCTTCGCAAGTATTTGTTAACCAGTTCCGCCGGTATTTGGGTGGCGTTTGGAGGTGTTTCCATTTCGAACTAATATAGCAGATGCGCCTCAAGAATGCGTTAAGCGCCGGCACAATAACATAAACCATTGATATTGGCCGCTAACTTTCGTGCGGCGACGGCCCCTTGGGCTACATTTCTGGTTAATTTCAAATCCGCGGATATATTTAAAGGGATTCCAGAAATGCAGAAATCGGCCCAAAACGCGGAAAAATTCGCAAAAAGACGGCGGGAGGAAAATGTGAGACCGCAGCGTTTACCATCCCCGCATTAACCACGACAGGCGCCTACACAGCGCGAATGCCCCGGCCCTGCCGCGACGCTCGCTTGGGGCGCGGGTATCGCACCGGACGTGACCGGCACGCGGCCGCCTAAGGCTTGCCCCCTTTCCGTCATTGCGACGGCTAGCGAAGCGCGGCCGGAAGCAATCCAGATCCAAGCCGCACACATTGCTTCTGGACCGCCACGGCGGCACGCTGCCTCGATGACGGGGTGCGGCAGGACTTTCGACGGTTGATATACGGTCAATTCCCGCTGCGGGCCTGGAGGGCTTGCGAAAGCCGCCAGATATTAAGCGGCAGGAGCGAGGCATGCAGCACCCAGACCGGGGTAAGCCCGAGATCGGCGCCGTAGATGAAGAACGCGATATTGCTCGTGATTGCGGTCATGCGCAGCGAGACAATATCCTTCATCCAAAACGTAGCGAATACCAGAACTGAAGCCAAGTAACCGGCGGCATGTGCATGCTTTATGAGTTCTCCCAAGCGTTGGACAAATATCGCACCGATATTGGCGGCGTAGCCACCGGACGTTTCCAAAGCGGAAACTAGGAGAACCGCGACAAGAACGCCCGCTACAGCTTTTGCCCAGCTTGGCGCATGCACTTCAAAGCCGGCGTATCCGTCACTTCCAAGCTCATTACTCATACCGATTCTCCAATAGGCGGTGGAAGGCGGGCACATGATGCCGCGGAGAACTTGCGAAATACCCGTCAAAATATCGAAGCCGCCGGGAACGCTCAAGCCTCAGCCGGCCCTCCGCGCGCCGCACAACCTTCAGGCCCTTCAAATTGGGCGCAAAGTATTTTACTAAAGAATCGTATCGGCGATGGCGGACACCCTGGGGGCTACACCGTGACGGCATGGAATTTTTCGCGTGTTTGGCGGCGTGGCCGCGACTGGCGGGCTCTTTTCGCTTCGGTGGCGCTAACCGCATGCGCCGCATTGCCCGGCGGCAACGCCTTTGCCGGCCCTGAGCAGGACGCCCGGATCGCACAGCTTTGGACAGAATGCGAAGTGCGCGACGCCGACGCTGCCATCGAGGGCTGCACCCAGCTCATCGCGCAGAACCTTGAGGGCAAGGAGGACACGGCGCGGGCCTACTACACACGCGGCAAGGCCTACAAGACGCGAGGCAACTTCAACGCGGCAATCGCCGATTTCGATCAGGCCATCGGCCTCAACCCCGGCTATGCCGCCGCCTACACCGACAGGGGCTGGTGCTATTACAACGGCAAGGCCGATGCCCCTCATGCGCTGGCCGACTACAACAAGGCCATCAAGCTCAAACCCGATTTTGCGGAGGCGCTCTCCTACAGAGGCAACGTCCACAAGCTGGAGGGCGACCGCGTCCAGGCCAAGACCGATTCCGATCTTGCCCTTGCGCTTCTTAACGCCGGGCTCCAGAAAACGCCCGGCTCGGCGGAGCTTCTGAAAATTCGCGGCAGCCTGTACGACGGCCTGAACGACTACGATCAAGCGATCCGCGATTTCAGCGAGGGGCTCAAGGCCGATCCCGATAACCCGGAACTCCATGCTTTCAGAGGGATGGCGTATTGGCAGAAGGGCGCGTCCGCGGAGGCGGTTGCCAATCTCACTGCGGCCATACGGCGCCAGCCCAACTTCGCCCTGGCTTACGCCTTCCGCGGCCTCGCCTATATCAACGCGGGCGACAACGACCACGCGCTAGCCGATGCCGACCGCGCTATTGCGCTCAGCCCCAACTCCTACATCGCCTACTTTGCCAGGGGCACCCTCTTCTTTTTGAAGAAGGATTACGCCCAGGCGCTCAACGATTACGGCCGGGCCATTCTTATAAATCCCGACAGTTTCTTCAGCTACAAGCTCCGCGGCGTCGCGTATCATATCAAGGGCGAATACGACCGCGCCCTTGCCGATTTCAGCGACGCCCTGAGACGGAATCCGGACGATGCGGAACTCTACAACATTCGCGCGATGACGAAGATGGCGCTTAACGACGACAAAGGCGCGCTCGACGATTTGAACAAGGCTTTCGCTTTGGTGCCAGACTATTTCGACGCGCACTCAACCAGGGCAACTGTCTTCAGTAAGCTGAAAAAATACGACGATGCCATCGCCGACATAAACGAGATGATTAAGAAAAAACCTGGCAATGCCGATACGTATTTAAAACGTGCCGATATATACAAGGACAAACAAGAGTATGACAAGGCCCTCAACGATATCGATCAGGCACTGGCTATCGATCCAAAGAACTCCAGTGCCTTCGAGAAGCGAATGTTCGTCAATATCTCAAAGGACGACTATAGCGCCGCACTTGCCGATATAGACAAAGACCTGGAGATAGCCCCCCAGAACACCATGGCTTTGCTGGCGCGGGCCTTGATAGACGTCAAGCAAGACAAATTCGACGCCGCCAACGGCATTTGCAAAGATTTGGTTTCCCGCGATCCCAGCGGCACGATCTACACCATCTGCGCAATCGTGGCCGAGAAGAGCAAGGACTACGCTCACGCCCTCGCCTACCGCGGCGAGGCCCTCCGCCTGAAGCCCACTTCGGAAACCTACAGCAATCGCTCGGAGCTTTTAAGCAAACTTGAGGACTACGACAGCGCCATCGCCGACGCCAACGAAGCCATCAAGGCCGCGCCGAAAGAGCCGGACGGCTATGTGAAGCGCGGCCTGGCCCACTTCGGGAAGGGCAGTCACGAGGAAGCCATCGCCGATTTCTCCCACGCGATCCGGCTCAAGCCCGATGCCGCCCTGTTTGCCTATACCGGGCGCGGAAGCGTCTATGCAAAGAAGGGCAATTTCGCCAAGGCCATCGAGGACTTCGACGCAGCGCTCAAGCTCTACCCCGAAAACATCGACGCCTTCGTCCAGCGCGCGAACGCCTACCGGGACAGCGGCGATTACGAGCGCGCCCTGAAGGACTATGGCAGCCTTATTGCCAAGGACGGCAAAGCCAAGAACAGCCATTACGGCCGGGGCCTGATCTATCTCTGGCAAGGCGAACCTCTCCGCGCCATCGAGGACTTCAGCGAAACGCTCAAGATCGATCCGGCTTACGTGCTGGCCAGTATCGGCCGCGCGCAAGCCTATCTTAAGGCCGGCAAGCCGGACGAAGCCCTTGCCGATGCGGAAGCGGCGCTCAAGGCGGGCAAGAAGCGAGAAACGGCGTTTGCCACACACGCCGATGTGCTGTCCGCCCTCGGCAAGACCACCGAGGCCATCGACGGCTATAGCGAGGCGATCAAGCTGGGCGAGACCACGCCCGCCGCCTATGCCGGCCGCGCGCAAGCCTACGAGAAGCAGGGCCGCACCGCGCTGGCCCTGCTCGACTACCAGAAAGCCGTGACGCTCGATGCGGCCAATCCGCGGCAGCACCAAGCCCGGCTCTTCGCGCAGGAGCGCCTCGCCGCGCTCGAAAGCCAAAAGGCCGTGCCCCAGACAGGCGTCATTCCCGCCACCGGCAAGACCTACGATTTCGGCCGGCGCATCGCCCTGGTGATCGGCCAGGGCGACTATCGGTATGTGAACGCCCTTCCCAACCCGGTGCACGACGCGGCGGCACTTGCGCAGACCTTCCGCCAGCTCGGCTTCAACGAGGTTCAGGAAGTCCACGACGCCAGCCGCGCCGATCTTGAAACGGCTGTGAAGAGCTTCGGCGACCGCGCCGAGGAGGCCGACTGGGCCGTGGTGTTCTACGCGGGCCACGGCATGCAAATCGACGGCCGCAACTACCTGATCCCCACCGACGCAAAGTTCGAGCGCACCGAGCATGTGGACTTCGAGGCCATCAATCTGGAGCGCGTGCTGGCCAGCGCCGGCAGCTCGAAGAGGCTCGGCATCGTGATCCTCGACGCCTGCCGCAACAATCCGTTCCTCGAACGCTTAAGCGAGCGGTCGCGGGGCAAGCGCACACTGGCCGGCGGTTTCGCGCGCGTCGAGCCGCAGAAGGGCCAACTCGTGGTCTACGCCACGCGCGAAAATCACACGGCGTCGGATGGCGGCGACGAGCACAGCCCGTTCACCCACGCGCTGCTCTATCATATCAACGAGCCGGGACTTGAGGTGGATCGGCTGTTCCGCAAGGTGCGCGATACCGTGCTCGTGCGGACCAGCAACGCGCAGGAGCCGTTCACCTACGGCTCGCTCCCCGACGCCGACCTGTTCTTCCGCGCGCCGCAATAGCGCCGGCTGGGCCGGGCAAGCGCCCTCTGCGACGGTGGTGCCACATTCGTCGCGCATTTCCCCAGCGGCAGCACCGCGCGGGGGCTACAGACGGCTGTTGAGGTCCAGGACGGGATAGTCACACTGAACGGACGCCTGCCTGGGCTGACTTCAAAGCGGTTGGCCGGCGTACTTGCGTGGTGGGTGCCCTCCCTTCTCCCGTGGGAGAAGAGAGGTCGGGGGAAGGCTCCCGGGTTCCTCGTCCCCTGCAACGCAATGCGTCCATCCGCCTTTGCGGCGGTGGCCCGCCCTACTCCGCCGCCTTCTGCTTGGCTGGCGTTTTCGGCGCCAGAATCCGGCGGCACGGCCTCGGCCGCGATCCGCTTGATCGCCTCAGCCAGCGGTAGCGTCTCCTGCGCCTGGCTGCCGAGCCTGCGGATCGACACCGTCTTCTCCTCGGCCTCGCGCTTGCCGACCACCAGCATCACCGGCACCTTCGCCAAGCTATGCTCGCGGACCTTATAGTTGATCTTCTCGTTCCTCAGATCGACCTCCGCGCGCACGCCCAGCCTTCTCGCATGCGGCAAGCACCTTGCCCGCATACTTGTCGGCATCGGAGACGATGGTCGCGACCATCGCCTGCACCGGCGCCAGCCACAGCGGCAGGTGCCCGGCATAGTTCTCGATGAGGATGCCCAAGAACCGCTCGATGCTGCCGAACATGGCGCGGTGGATCATCACCGGCGTATGCTTGGCGCCATCCTCGCCGATGAAGAACGCGCCGAGACGCTCCGGCAAGTTGAAGTCGAGTTGCACCGTGCCGCACTGCCATTCGCGGCCGATGGCGTCGCGCAGCGTATATTCGAGCTTCGGCCCGTAGAAGGCGCCCTCGCCCGGATTGACGCCATAAGGCAGGCCGGTCTTCTCAAGCGCGGTCTTCAGCGCCGCCTCGGACATGTCCCAAACCTCGTCCGAGCCGACGCGTTTCGGGGGCCTGGTCGAGAGCTTAATGAGCACGTCGTTGAAGCCGAAGTCGCGATAGATCGAGAGGATCATGTTGTGCATGGCGACGCACTCGTCGATCATCTGATCTTGCGTGCAGAAGATATGCGCGTCGTCCTGGGTGAACGAGCGCACGCGCATGATGCCGTGCAGCGCACCGGACGGCTCGTAGCGGTGCACCTTGCCGAACTCGGCGATGCGCATCGGCAGGTCGCGGTAGCTCTTAAGCCCATTCTTGAAGATCTGGATGTGGCCGGGGCAGTTCATCGGCTTGCAGCAAAACACGCGCTCGTCCGGGGTCTCGGTCACGAACATGTTCTCGCCGAACTTCTCCCAGTGGCCGGACTGCTCCCAGAGCTTCCTCTCCATCATGTCGGGCGAGTTCACCTCGACATAGCCGTTGTCCTCCTGGCGGCGGCGCATGTAGTCGATGAGCGCGCGGAACAGCGTCCAGCCGTTCGGATGCCAGAACACCGAACCCGGCGCCTCCTCCTGCAGGTGGAACAGGTCCATCTCGCGGCCAAGGCGGCGGTGGTCGCGCTTCTCGGCCTCTTCAAGCTGGTGAAGATAGGCGTCGAGCTGCTCTTTTGTGGTCCAGGCAGTGCCGTAGATGCGCTGGAGCTGCTCGCGCTTCGAGTTGCCGCGCCAATAGGAGCCGGCCAGCCGCATCAGCTTGAACGCCGTGCCGACCTTCCCCGTGGAAGGCAGATGCGGCCCGCGGCAGAGGTCGAGCCATGTGCCCTGCCGGTAGACCTTTACGTCGTCGCCTTCTGGGATCGCATCGACAAGCTCGACCTTGAAGCCCTCGCCTTGATCCGCGAAGAAATCCCGCGCCTTGGCACGCGACCAGACCTCCTTGGTGAAGGGCTTATCCTGGGCCACGATGGCGCGCATCTTCTCCTCGATCTTGACCAGATCTTCCGGAGTGAAGCTCTCATCGCGGTAAAAATCGTAATAGAAGCCGTTCTCGATCATCGGGCCGATCGTGACCTGGGTGCCGGGAAAGAGTTCTTGCACCGCCTCGGCCATTACATGCGCCGCGTCGTGGCGGATCAGCTCAAGCGCCTCCGGGTCGTCGCGGGTGACGATCTTCACGCGGGCGTCGGCGGTAATGGGCTGGCTGAGATCGGCGAGCGCGCCGTCGAGGCTTAGGGCAACGGCCTTCTTGGCAAGCGACTTCGAAATCGAAGCGGCAAGTTCAGCGCCTGTGATGCCGGGATTGTACTCGCGGACGGACCCGTCCGGGAAGGTCAAAGCGATCATGGTTCCTCTCACTCCCGCCTACTTGCGCGGGTAAGTTGCATGATCTCTAATGCCGGCTGCGGGCGCGAATGTCAAGGAGCCAGGCCCGCGAAATGGAAGCCGGCCGCACAAACCGTGGGTATCCACAGCTTAGTAGGTAGACGCCTTACCCTTGTTCTGCGTCCCCTTCGCGGGTGTCTTCGACGCCTTGCGGGTTCCAGCGGTCCCAGCGCGGTGATGCATCGAGGCCCTGCGGCCGGTGTGCTGCATGGAGGCGCCGCGGTGGCCGCGATACATAGCGGTTACATGTCCCCTGTGATACCGGGAACCGTACACGCGGCGATGCCCGTGAATGTAAGCATAGCCTCGATGATGGCCGGGGCCGTAGTAGCGGCCGTACCGGTAATAGCGCCCGCCTACGTAATAGCCGGTTCTGTAACGGCCATGCCGGTGGAGCGCGGCCCTGTGATGGCGGGCCGTACCGTAATGCATCGTCTTGTGTTGCATCGATTTGTGGGCGCGGGGTGCGGTTCCAGTGCCCTGAGCGCCCATGTCGGCTGCCAGGGCGCCGAACACGGACGCAAGCAGGAATAGTGCTGCCAGGCCAATTTTACGCATGTGCTGTTCCTCATTGACGGCTTTGGGGCGCGCCTCTCAAGAAGGTCGAAGCCCCTTCTCAGCTTTCATGAAAGCACAACACCTCTGAACGGCAGATGAAGCAGAATATCGACTTTTGCACTATACTTCAAATACTTAAGTCAAAGCTCGACAGCTCTTGGACCGGATGCCGGCTAGCGGAAAACACTGTGACGATACCGCAGGGCACGCCAGGGCGCCCAAAACGGGATGTCCGCTTTTCTCAAGTCCGGCGCGGGATCGAAACCGTGCGTCCCCCAGGGATTGCAGCGCAGAATCCGCCAGACGGCGAGCCAGCTTCCGATCCACGGCGCCGTTCATGTCGATTGCGTCGAGCGCATATTGCGAGCAGGTCGGCAGGTGCCGGCAGCGCGGGCCGAGCAATGGCGAGATCGTATAGCGGTAGAGGTAGACTGGCGCCTTGACTACGATTTTGAGGTAATTCGCCATCGGCACCCCAAGGTATCATTCATCGTCAAGCGGCAGCGATGCGAAAGCGATGACGCCGCCGGGCTTCTCGACGGTCAACAGCGCGTCTGCGCGGCCCAGGCGCCGCAACTCGTCAAGCCGGGCTTCCAGTTCCTCGACGGATTTGACCTTCCGATGCGCCGCCTCGACGACGATATCTCCCGGTTGAAGCGCGCCCGCGGCGGCAGCGGCGGAATTGCCCGCGACGATGACGCCCTCAGCATCGGCAAACTGGCCGCGCGCCTCGTCAGTCATCGGCTCGAAGCCAATCTTGCCGTACTTCTGGCGCTTGGGCTTCGCAGGCGTACTGAAAACTTCCGGCGCCGCGGTTTCGAGCTGTCCGACCTTGACTTTCAACGACTTGCGTTCGCCTCCCCTGACGATGAGCGCTTCCGCCTCCTCGCCAATCGGGGCCTGCGCCACGTAGCGTGGAAGCTGCCGGGCGTGCTTCACCGGGTGGCCGGCAAAGGAAAGGACGAGATCGCCCTCCGCGAGCCCCGCAAGCTCCGCCGGTCCGCCCTTATCGACGCGGGCGATCAGGGCGCCCTGCGCGTCGGGCAGGCTCTGCCCCGCGGCCCAATCCTCGCTTGGCGTCTGCAGCCGCACCCCGATCCAGCCCCAGCGCGTCTCGCCATAGCGTTCGAGCTGATCGACGATACGCCGCGCCGTGTTCGACGGGAATTGCAAAGCCAAGGCCGATGCTTCCGCCGGATGGCGAGAAAATGGCGGTGTTGATGCCGATCACCTCGCCTGCATCGTTGAAGAGCGGGCCGCCCGAGTTGCCCCGGTTGATCGAGGCGTCGGTCTGCAGGAAGTCGTCGTAAGGGCCGGCGTTGATGTCGCGGCCACGCCCGGAAAGGATGCCGGCGGTCACGGTGCCATCCAGGCCGAACGGGTTGCCGATGGCGATCACCCAATCGCCCACCCTCGTCCTGGACGAGTCGCCGAACGATACGGGGTGAAGCTGCGCGGGCGTCTTGGGCGTCACCTTCAGCACCGTGATGTCCGTCTTGGGATCGCGGCCGACGACCTTGTCGACCTTAAGCTCGGTTCCGTCCGCCAGAATGACGTAATAGGCGTTGCCGCCTTCGATGACGTGGTTGTTGGTAACGATCAGGCCGCTCGAGTCGATGACAAAGCCGGAGCCAATGGAGGTGAACTGCCGGGGCGGCTCTCCGGGCCGCTGCTTCGGCCGCGCGGGGCTGAAATCGTCGCTCGGCCTGCGCTCGCTGCTCTGGTCCTCGCCGCCGCTTCTTTTGCCCTTCATGGCGAAGGAATGTTTATCGATTACGGCGGCGGCAACGGTGACGACGGAAGGGCGCACGCGATTTGCCACGCCGGCAAACGAGAGACTGTAGTCCGCCCCAAAAGCGGCAGAGGGCACGCTCCCTGTGAAGGAGCACGTTGCAAGAAAAGCCGTGCCAAGTAACAGGAGGTGGCTGCGTTGAACCGTCATGGGGCCTCGGTCGAAAACTTGATCCGGTGCTGCGCACCTCAAACCGTGACGCAGCGCCGTATTCTAAAGTGAGGCCTAATTGCGCTCCGCGCAATATTCACCTTGCGCGAATTGAACGAAACTAGGGTCCAGAAGCGGCCGGGAGGCCCGATTTCTCCCGGAACGATGCAAAACTACCGGACACCAGCGATGCGTGTACCCGGCAAAACCGGATAGATTGGCCAAATCCGTCCCGCTTTGGAGCAGGAAGGAACCGGTGTCGCAAGGCCCTCTCACCCCAGCCGTCTCCCCAAGCTCGCCTTGGCGAGTTTGCGGCGAGAGGGCGGTCTTCGCAGTTTCAGGCTGCCCCGAAACTCGCAATGACAGAAGCGGTCAAGACTTATGGCCGTTGGTACGAGATGGCGCCGCAGCGCCGGCCCCGCGTTTGTGGGAACGGCGCTTCGGTATCGATTCGGGTACATCCGGCCCGCCCGGCAATTTCTCCACACGCTCCTTAGCGGGCAGCATCCGTTCCCGCGGCGCCCGCACCGGCTTTGCCGGACGGTCCGTTGAAATAGCGGAAGAACTCTGAGGTGGGAGATAGCACGATGCGCGTATGCGAGCCCTTCAGAGCCTCGTCGTAGGCCTGCATTGACCTGTAGAAGGCGAAGAAGTCCTTATCCTTGCTGAAGGCCTCGGCATAGATGCGGTTTCGCTCCTCGTCGCCATCGCCGCGGATCTGCTCCGACTCCCGGTTCGCATTGGCGATCAGCACCGTCACATCCTTGTCGGCGGTGGACTTGATACGCTGCGATTGCTCGCTGCCTTGGGCGCGAAGCTCCGCGGCCTCGCGCTCGCGCTCGGTGCGCATGCGCTTGTAAATGGCCTGACTGTTTGCCTCGGGCAAGTCGGCGCGCCGCATGCGCACATCCACCATCTCGACGCCAAAGTTCTTCATCTCGTCATTGACGCGTTCCTTAGTATTTCTCATCAGCTCCGCCCGCTTGTTGCGGATCACGTCGATAAACGCGGCCCGGCCAAGCACGGTGCGGATGGTCGAGTCGACGATTGCGGTGAGGCGCGGGCGCGCGCCCTCCTCGGAGCGGAAAGCGCGATAGAACGCCAGCGGATCGAGGATGCGATAGCGGGCGAAGGCGTCGACCACGAGGCGCTTCTGGTCGGAGGCAATCACCTCCTGCTCGTCGGTTTCGAGATCGAGAATGCGCCTGTCGAATTGCACCACGGTCTGCACGAACGGCACGCGCCAGTAAAGCCCCGGCTCGCTTATCACCAGCACCGGCTTGCCGCCCTGCACAACTTGTACCGGCTCGCCGAACTGCAGAACGATAGCCTTATGCGTTTGATCGACGATAAATGCCGAGAATAGGACCGCGACGGCGCCAGCGGCAGCCACGATCATCAAGATCCCTGTGAGTATGCCTCTCATCGCTGGCCTCCCGCCTGGCTCGAATTCTTAAGTTCGCCTAACGGCAGATAGGGCAGCACACCTGAGCTATTCGATTTTTCATCGAGGATGATCTTGTCCATCCCGCCCAGCACACGCTCCATCGTCTCCAGATACATGCGCCGGCGCGTCACGTCGGGCGCCTTCTGGTATTCCTCGTACACTTTCAGGAAGCGCTGCGTGCGGCCCTTGGACTCGGCGACCGCCTGTTCGCGATAGCCTTGCGCGTCCTGGAGAATTTGCTGCGCCTTGCCGCGTGCCTCGGGGATCACCCGGTTGGCATAGGTTTCGGCCTCGTTGCGGGCGCGCTCCTGGTCGGCGCGCGCGGCCTGCACGTCGCGGAAGGCCGAGATCACGTCAGCCGGCGGGTCAACCTTCTGCAGATTGACCTGCGTGATCTGGATGCCGGAATTGTAGCTGTCGAGCGTCTTCTGGATCAGCGCCTTCACGGCTTCCTCGATCTCCTGCCGGCTCTTGGTCAGGATCGGCTGAATATCGTTCTGCCCGACGACCTCGCGCATCGAACTCTCCGCGACGGCCTTTACGTTGGCGTTGGCGTCTGGATTGTTGCCAGGATTGCGCACATTGAACAAATAGTCGGATGCGTTCTTCACGTTCCAGAATACGTTGAAGCTGACATCGACGATGTTCTCGTCGCCGGTCAGCATCAGGCTTTCCTCTGGCTTGTTGGGATTGCGCATCGACCCGTAAGGCCCGCTAAGCCCCGTGCTGAAGCCGACTTCCACCCGGTTTTGGCGGGTATAGGGAATGACGGTGACTTCCTCGACCGGATACGGCCAGCGGAAGTTGATACCGTTGCCAAGCTCGCGGTCGAACTTGCCGAAGCGCTGCACCACCGCGCGCTCGTCTGGATTGACGCGCACGGTGAAGCCGAAATAGGCGATCCCCGCGGCCAATATCAAAAGGATCACCGAGGTCCCAAAGAAGCCAACGCCTCCGGGAACCGCCTGGCGCAACTTATCCTGGCTGCGCCGCAAAATCTCTTCAAGATCGGGAGGCTGGTTGCCGCCGCCGGACCCTTGTCCCCAAGGCCCTCCCGCTCCGCCTTTCCAGCCTCCGCCGTTCTGACTCCAAGGCATCTCAACTGTTCCTTTACAACCGGCACGGCTTTCGCCTCGATGCCGTCCTGGGCCTATTCATCAACATTGTAACGGGATGTCAATAACAGTAAGGACTTGATAATTCGTATCCAATTCGAAGCGTTGCGTTCGTTCTTCCGAGGCCCGAGCCCCCGGCCGGACGTGAAACTGTACGGCATATGAGCTGACAAAATGGCAACGTCAACGGCCAGTCCGCCTCGCAGCCGCTCCGCCCGTCACTTTTGCACGCCGCTCTGCCGCGGCAAGGCATCCGTGGCATCGGCGCTACGGCCGGCGGCATCGTCATTATGCGCGCGCCCGCTCCAGGATAAGGTTGGTTACGGCGAATTCGTCCTTGGGCCGGCCGGCCGCTCCTCCCGCGACGTCACGACCCATTCGCCGCTGAACTGGGGATTCCAATAAACGTCGCCTTCGGGCGAGCCATGGACCCGCGTCAGGTAGATCCGCCCGGCCAGAGGCAGCGCGTGCTCGAAAAGACGCGCGCCGCCGATGATGAAGGCCTCCGCGACGCCGCGCGCACGCGCGCTCGCTTCGGCCAGCCCGATCGCCGTTTCGAGCGACGGCGCAAAATAAAGCCCCTCGCCTTCCGCCGCCGGGCTGCCCGCGCGTCACCACGATGGAGTCCCGCCCGTCGAGCAGCTTGCCGATGGACTCGAACGTGTGCCGCCCCATGATGAGCGGATGGCCCATGGTGAGCTTGCGGAACCGCTTCAGATCGCTGCCCAGCCGCCACGGCAGCGCGTTGCCCCGGCCGATCACGCCGTTGTCCGCAATCGCTACGATGAGCGAAAGTGTGATGGGGGAAACGGAGTCTATTGTGCTTTCCATTGGTACCGCTCCATACATAGCCTATCGCCCCTCACCCCAACCCTCTCCCCATGGGAGAGGAAGTCAGGCCATGCGCGTTGAGAAGGCGTCCCTCTCCCCATCCGCTTTCGCTTGCGAATGCGGACACTCCAAGTTGCAAGCTCGCCAGGGCGCGCTTGCCGGGAGGGACAGGGGTTTAGCCCGCGGAGAGATCCGCAAACCGTCAAACCGCGATAGGCGCCTTGATCGCGGGATGCGGCTTATAGCCTGTGAGCGTGAAGTCCTCGTAGGCGAAATCGAAGATCGAGCGCACGGCGGGGTTCAGCGCCATGTGCGGCAGCGGCCTTGGCTCGCGCGCAAGCTGCTCGTCCGCCTGCTCGATGTGATTGAGATAGAGATGCACGTCGCCGAAAGTATGCACGAACTCGCCCGGCTCAAGGTTCGTGACCTGCGCCATCATCATGGTCAGGAGCGCATAGGAGGCGATGTTGAACGGCACGCCCAGGAACACATCCGCCGAGCGCTGATAGAGCTGGCAGGACAGGCGCCCTTCCGCCACGTAGAACTGGAACAGGCAATGGCAGGGCGCCAGCGCCATGCGCGGCAGGTCGGCGGGGTTCCAGGCGCTGACGATGTGGCGGCGCGAATAGGGATCGGCCTTGATCGCGCGCTCCACCTCGGCGATCTGGTCGATGGTACCGCCATCGCGTGCGGGCCAGGAACGCCATTGCGCGCCATAGACCGGACCGAGATTGCCCTGCTCGTCCGCCCATTCGTCCCAGATCGAAACGCCATTGGCCTTGAGGTACGCGGTGTTCGTATCGCCCGCCAGGAACCACAACAGCTCGTGCGCGATGGACTTCAGATGAAGCTTCTTCGTGGTCAGGAGCGGGAAGCCCTTGGCAAGATCGAAGCGCATCTGATGGCCGAACAGGCCCAGCGTGCCGGTGCCGGTGCGGTCGCTGCGCTTTACTCCACGCTCGCGCACCGAACGCAGAAGATCGAGATAAGCTTGCATTGCCTGATCCGGTTTCAGGGCTGCGGCCATGAATGCAGCCTGTTAGATGGATACCCGCGTGGGCGCATGGCGGCTAACATAGGGGTTGCCGGAGGCCTGATCCAAGGTTCCCGCCCCTCACCCTGTCCCTCTCCCCATGGGAGAGGGGACGCCTGCACAACGGTTGCGATATCGTTCCCTCTCCATCTGCATCCACTTGCGGATGCAGACACGCAATATGGCAAGCTCGCCAAGGCGAGCTTGCTGGGAGAGGGACACGGTGAGGGGAGATCCCTTCAGTTCGATCCGCCATCCATCGCCAAGTTACCGCCCAGGATCACACGAAGGTATGAGACCTCAAACCTGTATCGCAATTCTTCCGGGCCGGAACGCCTGGCGCAAGCTATTTCCACTCGTCGATATTTTCGAGGTAGGGCTGGTCGGCCGCGGGCTGCAGCGTGATGCCGGAGGGCACGGGCGCCTCGGGTTTCTCCTCCTCGACGCGCTTGGCCGCCTTCTGCACCTCGTGGTCCAGGTCGACCTGCGAGCAAAGGCCCAGCGCCACCGGGTCCTGCGGCTGCAGGTTGGCCGCGTTCCAGTGGGTGCGCTCGCGGATGGACTCGATGGTCGTCTTGGTCGTGCCGACAAGGCGCATGATCTGCGCGTCGCGAAGCTCGGGGTGATGGCGCAGGAGCCAGAGGATCGCGTTGGGCCGGTCGTGGCGCCGCGACACGGGCGTATATTTCGGCGCCCGCTTGGTCCGCGTCTCGGGAACGAACACCTTCGACCTCGACAGCTTCAGCCGGTAGGAGGGATTGTTCTGGCCGCGCGCAATCTCGTCGCGAGTGAGCTGGCCCGAGGTGATGGGATCGGAGCCGCGGATGCCGTGCGCGACATCGCCATCGGCAATCCCCTTCACCTCCAGAACATGCAGGCCGCAAAAGTCCGCAATCTGCTCGAAGGTGAGCGAGGTATTCTCGACAAGCCAAACGGCGGTGGCTTTCGGCATCAGGGGTCTATCGGCCATAAATCTCCTCCTCTCCTGGAGGCACGTATCCCGGCCTCCTAGGCGTCTTAATCCGATTGTGTGGGGGAACCCGCAATCGAGGTCGGAGGCCAATATAATGACTTCCGGCGCTTTGTGCAAACAAAGGTTTTTAAGGCCCAGCCAGCGCTGGCGCCCAGCGCCAAACGGCTAATGCGCGGCGGCGCCCGAGAGCAGGTTGATTACCGCCACCCCGGCAAGGATGAGCGCTATGCCGATCAGCGCAGGAAGGTCGAGCGCCTGGCTGAACAGATACCAGCCGATCATCGAGGTAAGGACGATGCCGGCCCCGGACCAAACCGCATAGGCGATGCCAACCGGGATGGTGTTAAGCGTCAGCGACAGGAAGTAGAAGGCGATGGCATAGCCGGCCACGACCAGGCTGGAAGGGCCAAGCCTCGTAAATCCGTCCGTAGCCCTGAGCGCGGTGGTGCCAACCACCTCGCCCGAGATGGCGATGAATAAATAGACCCACTTCATGCGAGGCTCCGGGCAAGTGTGTCGTCCCGCGATTGCCCACACCGTTCGCGGATAGCCTCTCATGGGCAATCCAGCGACGGGACGCTAGCGGTGGCTGGGCGGTGAATAACGGAAGTTTTGGCTTGCGGCAAGGCCGCGTGCGCTATCATCTGCCCGGGAACGCACAAAACCTCACGCAACCGCCCGGCTGGGTCACAGCTCTCAAGCCCTGAAAGGTCCGCGAACATGAAGCTACTCTACGCCCCGGCATCGCCCTTCGTCCGGAAGGTACGCGCCGCCGCCATCGAGCTTGGCCTTGAAGGCCGCATCGAGCTAGAGCCGGTGACGGTCGCTCCTTGCAAGCCGAACCGGGACTATGCGGCGGCCCATAATCCCTTGCGCAAAATCCCGGCCCTCGTGACCGATGAAGGCGTGACGATTTTCAACTCCACCGTGATTTGCGACTATCTCGACGCCATGGCGGGCGGAGGAAGGCTCGTTCCGGGCGACGGCGATGCGCGCTGGCGGGTGCTCACGGCCCACGCCGTGGCGCAGGGCATATGCGAGGCCGCCGTGCTGATACGCTACGAGACCTGGCTGCGGCCCGAAGCCCTTCGCTGGCAGGACTTCGCCGAAGACCAATGGGACCGGATCGATGCCGGCATCGCGTGGTTCGAGCAGCGCGCGGGCGAGCTTGAAGGCCCCGTGAACCTCGCCCACCTGACGCTCGGCTGCGCGCTCGGCTACCTCGATTTCCGCTCGCCGGAGCACGATTGGAGGACGCGCAACCCGGCCGTCGCCGCGTGGTTCGCCACGGTCTCGCAACGGCCGTCGCTGGCGCTCACGAAGCCCGAGAACCCGCCGGCATCTTAGGGCCACCCATCGCCCGAAACGGCCAAAGCCCTGGCCTCATAGCCGCCCAGTTCGCCCGGCCGCTGCTTACCCGTCTGGGGCTTTGGTAACGCCACGTTAACTCTCCTGCCCGCTCCCCGGCCCCTTTTTTCGCCGGCCGGAGGAGCACTTCTGAGATTTGAAGTAATATAGCAGAAAACTCTTGCGGAACTGTTAAGTTCTATATCATTGTTTTTGCGTCACAATTCTCGTCCCGCTATCGGGGCCGGCGCCTTCCTGAAGGCTTTCCTTGGTAAATTTCAAATATTCAATCATATTTAACGGGGGTTTTGAAAAGCAGAAATCAACCTGAAACGAGGTAAAAAGCGCAAAAATGCGCCTGTTTGAGACAGGAGGTTCCCGGATTAACCATGCACGCATTAAGCATGATAGCCGCCTACACTGCATAAATCCCCGGTTGCCCACCGCCCTCCGGTTATAGCGCCGGGAAATGACTATCCGCCCGAGCGTAGCGAACTTAAGGCCGTTAGCCGAAGTATAGGCTTGCACGAGGCGTGTCTCGTGTTGAGGGGATAACCTGACGTCCTTGGTCGCCCCTCCACTCGGTATATATTTACTTACTTCTCCGGTGTCTTCGGTGGTTTCACGCTACTGCCATCCTTTGGTGGCTTTGGTGGGGCCTGAAGAGTTGTATCTTTGGGCGCGCGTCCCGGCTGATACCCGTCCTGAACGATATGTCTCTGAGGTCGTAACTTATCTTTGTCCATTCTTGCGCTTCCTATTGTTTCCACAACTCAACAAAACGAATTTCACCGCCAGAGATAAGGACGCTCTTTTCTTCAGGTCCCTTCGCCCAGTTCCCATTCTCATCGATGTCCCAAAGCTGCTCTATATAAAGATCACGCTCACCGGGATCTGAAGATGCAAAGGAACGATCACCAAACAATCCAGCAACAGTGCGGCCATCTTTCATTGTGACAAGAATCCAACGAGGGGCATGCATCTTGCCAAATGTCCACTCCCATGCCGTAGGTATGGGGTGGACGGGCAATAGGCCGATCCGCCGAAAAAGTTTATGAAACCAATCCTTTTGCGATGCAAAGCCCAGAGAGAGGCCGAGTAGAATTGGGCCGATTAAGATGACCCAAGCCCAGCCCACGGCCGATAAAGCTGAACTCGACTGAAAAAAAGCAGAGTTATTAATAAGGTAAATCAGCCAATACCATGCTGCGTAATTTATAGCGCTTAATGTAAGAAATTGAACAATATCTAGCTGGGGCGCGACGGAACGTTGGGTTAGGAAGTTGGCCTTCGTGGAGTGGATAAGAAAGCCCGGCACCACGAATGCAAGAACAAGATATAGAGCTTCGTAGGTTCCAGGTACCATGGGCTAATCACCCTGAGAGAAGAGAATCGCTGTTGGGATAGGATTCTGGCTATGATGACCTTTGTCAAACCCGGCATCATGGAACTAACGTGAATCCACCGCTTTTGTTGAGATAAGGTCGACAGAGATTAACCTCTCATGAGTGGGGCGGCAATGACGGTACCGGTTCCAACCGGAAAGCCGCCTATATATGCTCGTTTCGAGTGTTTCCGGAATCGACCCAGTGCAGCCTATCGCTGCCGGCGCTTTCACCTCGCTCAGATCGTATGCCCGCCCGGTAGCGGATTGCCGAGATCGTCCGTTGGCACTGTTTGCTGGGTGAAGGCCGAGAAATAGGCCACCCAACCGCCCTCACCGAAATCGATCATGAGCGCGCCGTCCTGCCAGATATCGTTGTGGTCGTTCCCATCCTCGCCTGGGCGGTGGATGTAGCGGCCCCGAGAGCCCTGGTTCATATGCACGTCGTGAATACCGTTGCCTTCGCTATAGAAGCGGCCGAAGACATAGACGTCATTCTGGCCGTGGAAGGCCTTCGAAAGCAGCGCGCTCAGCTTCGCGGGCGGCTGCTTCTCCTCCGCGCGGTCCCCGAGCACGTCGCTGCCTAGCCAGGGGCCGGTGCCTTCAAGGATGCCGCTGCGCAAAAAGTCGAGCGCCGGCAGCGCCGCCTGCCCGGTCAGATCGACGGCGCCGCTCGCTGCCCGGAGCGTTGCCGCAACCGGATTTTGAAAGCCTTCAACGATCTTGTATTTGAGCCGGTCGGCCTCGTTGTCCGTGCCAACATTCACCGCGGTATCCCAGCTTTCGCCGTTCACGTTCAGGCTGAAATGCAGGTGGTACTGAACCTCCTCATGGCCGCCATTACGCACCGGCTTCGAGGTCAGGCGGGGAAGCGAGGTCAACTTGGCTTTCGCGAAGCCGTAGGGCAAAGGCATAAGCTTACTCCGTCTTTATTCCTGGGCGTCCCGTTGGAAACCGCGCTGCGTCATCGCGAGGCGCTTTAGCGCCGTGGCGATCCAGAGGCAGCAGGATCTAACCGTTGCTTCTGGATTGCTCCGCTTCGCACAGCAATGCCTCCGGCGCACGCACGGGCGCAATTTGCCTCCGATTTTAGTTATTATCGAGGCCGTAGCGGTAGTGCCCGGTAACGGTGAACTCGAACAGCGTATCCTCGATTTGAGCGCCCTCGCCGATATTATGCACGATGAGCGGCCTGCCCCCGCTTTGCCGTTCCGAGACGAGCCCGATATGCGGCCGGCCGTCCGGCAGCCGCCAGGTCACGATATCGCCGGGCTTGTAGTCGCGGGCCTCCTTCGAAACCGGCAGCTCCTTGCCGTGCCGCTTGAAGTACACCGCGAGGTTCTGAACCCGCCGGTGATCGATATTGGAATCGGGCCGCGACAGCCCCCAAAGCTTGGGGTATGCGCCAAACGCGGCGCGCATGTCGCGGTTCACCAGGGCCTGCAGGTCCACGCCGATGCCGCGATAGGCCCGGACCACCACATCCGTGCACACGCCCCGCTCAAGCGGAACGTCGCCGCCCGGAAAGGCGATGCGCTCATAGGCTGCGTCGTATTTGACGGTCTTGCCCACCTGCGCGTAGGCGCTTTGCACAAGCCGCGAAACGGCGGCCGGCTCCTGCGCCATCGCGGCGGAGGAGACGAGAACGAGCAGTAGCAAAACGAAACGAACCATGGCGCGGCTCCCCAGTTCAAACCAGCCGCGCCAGAATCGCATGCATTTTTGTCAGGAAGCGGACGGCCTACTCGCTCGTCATGGCCGGGCTCGACCAGGCGATCCATGAAAAGGCGAGCGCGTTTCATTTATTAATGGATGGCCGGGTCAAGCCCGGCCATGACAATAAGGATCAGGACGGCGGGAGCCTATTCGACCAACAGCACAATTTTTCCCATGTGCCCGCCCAACTCCATCTCGCGATGGGCCGCCTCCGCCTGCTCCAGCGGAAAAGTCTTCGTGACCATGGCCTTCACGGCCCCGCTTTCGATAAGCGGCCAGACTTTCCGCTCAAGCTCGCTGGCCAGGTGCGCCTTGAATTCGGGCTTTCTCGGGCGCAGGGTCGATCCGGTGAGCGTCAGCCGCTTCAGCATCACCGGCATGAGGTTCACCTCGACCTTGGAGCCGTTCAGAAAGGCGATCTGGACGATCCGGCCATCCTCGGCCGCGCAAGCGATGTTCTCCTTCACATAATCGCCGCCAACCATATCGAGGATCACATCGGCGCCCCGGCCGCCGGTCGCCGCCTTGATCTCAGCCGCGAATGACTGAGCCTTGTAGTTTATTGCCCGCTCAGCGCCCAGGCTCTCGCAATAGGCGCACTTCACGTCAGAGCCGGCGGTTGCGAACACCCGCGCGCCGAACCGCGCCGCGAGCTGGATCGCCGCCGTGCCGATGCCGCTTGAGCCGCCGTGGACCAGGAAGGTCTCGCCAGCCTTGAGCGCGCCGCGCTCGAAGACATTGTGCCACACCGTCATGAAGGTCTCGGGCAGGCTGGCCGCCTCCGCCATTCCGAGCCCGGCAGGCACCCGCATGCACGATCCCTCAAGCGCCAGCGCATATTCCGCATAGCCGCCGCCAGCGGTAAGCGCCGTCACCTTATCGCGCAGCTTCCAGCGCGTGACGCCCTCGCCAAGCCCGGCGACCTCGCCCGCGACCTCAAGGCCTGGGACGTTGGACGCTCCGGCCGGGGGCGGATAAAGCCCCTTGCGCTGCAACACGTCCGGCCGGTTGACGCCCGCCGCGGCAACCTTGATGAGAACCTCGCCGTGCCCGGGCGCGGGCACCGGCACCTCTATGGCGGTTAGCACATCGGGACCGCCAGGTTCGCGGATAACGATCGTTTTCATGGTTTCTCCAGCGGTTGAACCAAACTCGTCCGGCAGGCGCCCCTTTTACCGCAAGTTAAGCGGCGTTTGCTACCTTGTACCAATGGACCGCGTGCAGGGAGCCGTGAGGCAACCTCAATTTCAAAACTTTTTGAAGCGCGTTCTTGAAGTGGCTTTAATTTGCGGTAAGCTCTCACTGTTGGGCTACCGTCTTTACCATCTGGAAAGGCTGTAGCTGCGATGGGATGCTGGGTGTGCAAATTGTCGGCGCGGGTCCCGGTTGTTCCGGTATGTAATGCGTGAGGCGGACCAATGATAGGCTCCTATGCGGTTGAAGAACCTTCAAGCTGCGGTCTTCTTTCGTTCCGAGACAAGTACATCGCGTCCAGGCAGTTCGCGCAGCTATACCGCGAAGGCATGGATCTCGTGGAGGAAACCGCGGAATATCTCGACCGCGCCGGCCGGCTCAAATCTAAGCGCCTCGCCCCGCAGGTCAGCATCGCCTACACCTCGGAAAGCATAAAGCTTACGACCCGGCTCACCCAGCTTGCCTCATGGCTCCTGGTCCGGCGCGCCATCGCCGTCGGCGAGATCACCGCTGCCGAAGCGCACACGCACAGGCATAAGGTTACACTCAACGCCCAAAGCGGTGCCCGCTCCGAGTGCTTCGAAGATCTGCCCGAGGCGTTCAAGCAACTGATCGGCGAAAGCCACAGGCTCTATGGCCGCATCCTGCGGCTCGACCCGCTGCTTTGCGAAGGCTATAGCGCAATGGCGGATGGCGCCTCGCCCATCTCGCCCCAAATCGAACGCATCAAGCTCGAATTCCCCGCCGCGTAATCGCGCATCGGCGATCCGCACAGAGCGCGTTACCCCTCACCCCAGCCCTCTCAGCAAGCTTGCCCTGGCGAGCTTGCAACGTGGAGTCCCGTCGCGGCCGTTGAGAAGGCGTCCCTTCTCCCATCTGCATCCGCTTGCGGATGCAGAAACTTGGAGTTGCAAGCTCGCCAGAGCGAGCTTGCAAGGAGAAGGACAGGATGAGGGTAACGCCCTGTGACTCGGGCACAGCCCTTCCCAGCATGCTCCGCTTCTTCTACTTCTTGAAAATCGAGGCGGCGGCGTCGAGTTGGGCGCCTTTCTTGGCGATCATGGCCTCGGTACGCTCGATTTCCCCCCGCAGAAGATCGGCGTAGGCACGCAAATCCTCAATCGAGAACACGGAGAGGTCTTTCGGTTTCGCGCGAGCTTTGCGTGGCTCAAGATCGTCGATGTCCATGGTCTTTATCCGTTCGAGGCCCCGCGTCCGCCTATTGCGGGGCTTGGCCTCCGCTGGGCGCCGGTACTGCAGCCGCCGTCTGATTGGCGGCTTGAGGTTGGATCAAAACCTCCGCTTGCGCAACATCCGCGCTGGCGTCGGCCTGGCCCGCCGCGTTCGCCGGATAGCCTCCGCCGGTAAATTGCAGCCGCACGATCTTGCTGCCGCCGGTTTTCACGATCAAGTCGCGCCAGCCCGCGTTGGAACCGGGACCGGCAGCAATGGGAGCCTTCACGCCGACGGTTTGCGAGATCGGACGGAAGCCCACCTCTCCCGGTTCGAAGACCACGAGCGTGCAGCCTTGCGGCGAGCACCAGTCCTGTCCGGTGAACAGCACAAGCGCCTTCGCCCGGCCGTCGCTGTTCAAGTCCGCGCCCGCCTGCTCGAAGGGGCCGTTTTCCTTCTTTTTCTTGGTGATGCGAAGCCGTTCGATGGCCTTCGAAAGCGCGTCCTGGTCGGCCGCCATGGCGACGGTCTGGCCGGACCCTCTGCGCGGGGACAGCGCAACCGGGACCCCATCGCTCCCTGGCTCGGCGCCAGCAACGGCGCTAGCGGGCCTGTCGCCCGCGCCGCAACCGGCAAGGACACCCGCGGCGATAAGCACTGTAACCGTGGCGATGAACCGCAAAGGCATGGCCCCCTCTTCTGCGTTCCGGTGTCTGGCAGATGGTGCGGAACAAACGCGTTTGTGAGGGCAGAACTGTGGCATCGCGGCACCGGCATGGCGGCAATCCGCAAGAAGCGGACCTGACACGCCCCGCGAACGCAAAAACCCTGCCGCTGGGGCAGGGTTCGCATGAGCAAAACTAAAGACGCCGGCCGGCCTACTTGCCGTCCTGGGTCTTCAGATAGGCGATGACGTCGGCGCGTTCCTGGGCGTCCTTCAGGCCAGGGAAGCCCATCTTGGTGCCGGCCACGACAGCCTTCGGATTCTCAATGAATTTGTCGACGTTCTCCTCGGTCCAAACGAGGCCCTTTTCGCCAGCCTCTTTCATTGCGGGAGAGTAGTTGAATCCGGCACGCTCGCCAGCCTTCGCGCCAATGAGGTTATTTTGAACGGGGCCGACGCCGGGCTTAGCCGTGGCGCCAACAGCGTGGCACATTTTGCACTTGCTCTTGAATACAGCCTCCCCCTTGGCCGCATCGCCCGCAGCATATGCACTCGCAGACCAAATCAGGGCTGCGCCTAGCACTGCCGTCTTGATAAATGTTGTCATGCTCGTCTCCTACCCATTCGACATCGCCGGGTTTAAGGCCCCGGCCCTTAATTTTTAGGCAGAAAACGAACTCAAACTCAACAGGAGTCTGCGACGGAACGCCGCAAGTTACCCGAATTGCGGAGATGCCGGAACCCACGGGCGGCCGATCTCCGGAGGCCGTTCAGGCAAATCCTCCGGCATGGAATCGCGCTCGGGAGTGGGCTCACTGGCCGGTTTGGCCTTTCAGATAGGCGATGACATCCGACCGGTCCTGAGCGTTTTTCACGCCCGCAAACGCCATTTTCGTGCCCGGTACCACGCCTTTCGGGTTCTCGATGAATTTGTTGAGGTTTTCCTCGTTCCAGACGAGGCCTTTCTCGCCTGCCTCCTTCATCGCCGGAGAGTAATTATAGCCCGGCCGGGCGCCAGCCTTCGACCCGAACACGTTATTCTGCTCCGGGCCGACGCCAGCCTTCGCGCCGGGTCCGACCGCGTGGCAAATCTTGCACTGGTTGAACACCACCTTGCCGTGCTCCGCGTTACCCTCCTGGGCATGGGCGGCCAAGGGCCATACCAGGGCCGCGCCCAGCACAGCCGCCTTCATCAAGCTCGTCATGCGTTTCTCCGACTGGTTCGGCGCGAGCGGTGCGAACCGCGCCGCCGCATTGCTCAGGGAACTGAAACGCAATAACTATCCGTGCCGGGAAAAGTGCCATCTATCCAGTTTGCCGGCAGCGCGCTTCTCATGCGGTTCCCGCCGGACTATTGCGAACGAGCTTGGCGCGCTGCCCGTCACGATAGACGATGCCGTACTTCGCGACAAGTGAACAAGCCTTCGACAAGGCATTCGAAGGTTGCTCCAAGCTTCGCTGCAAGTACGCCCGCGTTGGAGTCCCGCGCCCGCCGAGGGCTGACACCGAAAGGACTTCCTGCGGTTGCGCTAGACGTGCACGCCCGTCACGCAGATCTTAGTTGCTAGTGCGGCCCGAGGGCAGTTCCGGCGCACGATGCCGTCGTCGCGAGGCCGCCCTGGCGGCCGTGGCGATCCAGATGCCCGTGCCGTGCTTCCGATCTGTATTGCTTCCGCCCGCGCTGCCCTCGCCGTCGCAATGACGGAGCAAGACTTCCGGCGCCGTGTACTAGCAGCATCGGGGCTGGCAATTTCCACCGGCAGCGCCTTGCTTTCCTTGAGCGCTCTCCCTACAACTCAGTAAAATTGACGCCGCTCGCGGGAGCTTAACGGTGCACGCCATGACAAAAACACTGTACGACAAAATTTGGGACGATCACGTCGTCGAGACGCAACCGGACGGCACGAGCCTGCTCTATATCGACCGCCATCTCGTCCACGAGGTGACGAGCCCGCAGGCTTTCGAGGGCTTGCGCATGGCGCACCGCCGCGTGCGCGCGCCGCAAAAGACGCTGGCCGTCGTGGATCACAACGTGCCGACCACCGACCGCAGCCACGGCATCGACGACCCCGAGGCGGCACTCCAGGTGCGCACCCTGGCTGAGAATTGCGCCGAATTCGGCATCGAATATTTCAACGAACTCGATCACCGGCAGGGCGTCGTGCACATCGTCGGCCCCGAGCAGGGCTTCACGCTGCCCGGCACGACCATCGTCTGCGGCGACAGCCACACCTCAACGCATGGCGCTTTCGGGTCGCTCGCCCACGGCATCGGCACCAGCGAGGTCGAGCACGTCCTGGCCACGCAGACGCTCATCCAGAAGAAGGCCAAGAACATGCGCGTCACCGTTGACGGCGCGCTTGGCGAGGGCGTCACGGCCAAGGATATCGCACTGGCCATCATCGGCCAGATCGGCACGGCGGGCGGAACCGGCTACGTCATCGAATACGCCGGCGAAGCGATCCGCGCGCTCTCGGTGGAAGGCCGCATGACGGTCTGCAACATGTCCATCGAGGCCGGCGCCAGGGCGGGCATGATCGCGCCCGACGAAAAGACCTACGCCTATATCCAAGGCCGGCCGCGCTCGCCCAAGGGCGGCGCCTGGGACATGGCCCGGCGGTATTGGGAAAGCCTGCCCTCGGACCAAGGCGCCGCCTTCGATAGCGAGGTGCGGCTCGACGCAGGCGCGCTGCCGCCGCTCGTCACTTGGGGCACGAGCCCGGAGGACGTAGTTGCGATTACCGGCACGGTGCCCGATCCCGCGAACGCGGCGGACGAAGGCAAGCGCGCCGCGGTCGCGCGCGCCCTCGCATATATGGGCCTGACGCCCGGCACGAAGATGACAGACGTCGCCATCGACCGCGTGTTCATCGGCTCCTGCACCAACGGACGCATCGAGGACCTGCGCGCGGCGGCCGCGATTGCCAACGGGCATCGCGTCTCCGCCAGCGTCAAGGCCATGGTGGTTCCGGGCTCCGGCCTCGTCAAGGAGCAGGCGGAGGCCGAAGGGCTCGACAAGATCTTCTTGGCCGCCGGCTTCGAATGGCGCGAGCCCGGCTGCTCGATGTGCCTCGCGATGAACGCCGACAGGCTGGAACCCGGCGAGCGCTGCGCCTCCACCTCGAACCGCAATTTCGAGGGCCGGCAGGGCTTCAAGGGCCGCACGCATCTCGTGTCGCCTGCCATGGCGGCGGCGGCGGCCATCGCCGGCCGCTTCGCCGACGTGCGCGAATTTGGGAAGTAGCGCGAGGCGCCGGGACGGCTCTGGCAGGGCGGCGCTGCCCAGGGGCGCGCCTGCCCGCTTAGCGGGTTGTTAACCGTAGTCCTCGCGATTTCCGGCGATTTCTGCATAAATGCCGCCTGCTTCATTCAGGAGACATTGTCGCAAATGCTCCTTCCTGAAGTCTTAAGGCCCAAACAGAGCATTGATATTACAGCATAATACAAGTTCGCCGGGCGCGGACGAGGCGCTAAGCTGCGCCTTTTCTTGGTTAAAATCGAAACTGCGCACATATTTAAAGGGATTCTGGGAGCGTGGAATTTGACCGGAAACGGGAAAAATTTCGCAAAAATGCGCGCGCGAAACACATGAGGCCGCCGCGTTTACCATCCGCACATTAACCATGCCGTGTGCGCCGGATGTACTCACGGCAAGCCTCGCCGTCCCGGAGCCACCGCTCCATCTCCATGCCGATTTGCGCCGTCATTTGGCGGAGATCGGCTACACCGTGTGGATCTCGCTGGTGCAGCGTAACCGGCCCGGCTTCAATCCCTTCGCCGCCTTGGCCAATAGCGTCAGCTTCGCCGCCGGCCGCGATCTTCCGCAGCCGGACATCGGCGCTGCTTCGCCAGCGGATCGGGCGGGCGAAGGCCCAGTCTCCCGCGGTTCCGGCGCGTATTCCCGGCCCAATTCTATCCGAAGCGGGCGAGATCGTTGCGCGGCCGGCGAACTTACGGCGGCGATGCAAATGCGGGTAAGCTTGCGTCAAAAATCCGTTGACTTTTGTGCGCTGCAATATACATTGGTGCAGTGCGGTATGCGTTCCTTACGCGTATCGCCCGCCCTCCTTGGGCGTTTCCTCCCTAGACTTGGGGCCATTCAATCATTTTGAGTGGCCTTTTTTTTGCGCCTGCACATGGCGCGGCTCGGTTGCGGCGGCCTGGCTCGGCCGGGCGGTGGCTGTCCGGCATTTCCCGCCGGTGAACTTGGGAACCTTCCGCCCTCAAGCGCAGCAACTGCGGTTCATGCGCTCGCGCGAGCGTCGCTCACGGATAGCCGCATCCCCACCGCCTTGAGGACGGCGAGCAGAAGTCTTGAGGGTGGGATAGCCCTTGGGAGACAACGCCCGGTACAGAGACTCGCGGCTGATCCCCGCCTCGGCCGCCACGGCGCCGAGCCCGCCATAGGCTTCGGCCACGGTGCGCAGCGCCAGCAGGCCGCCGTCGCGCGCATCGGGGGCTTCGAGCGCTTCCATCGCCGCTTTCAGATATTCCACCGCAAGCTGGCGGTCCGCGCGAAGCTCCGCGACTTCCTTATCATGATGAGAGACGGCTCCGATTAGCTTAGCCATGGTTGCCTGCCTTTCCGTCCTATATCTTTGTCGCCTAAGAGCCACAACAATCAATCATCCCTTTGCCCGGATGAAGTAGTCAAAAAACCAATTGCATACCGCTCGACACTACTGTTAAACAGTAGTATGATCGATGACGATTTCGAATGGCATGCAGCAAAGGCCCGCAAGAATTACCGGGACCATGGCGTCACATTCGACTGGGCCAAACAAGCGTTTTCCGATCCGTTCGCGGTTGCCCTTATCGATGAGCGCGAGGACTACGGCGAGGAGCGGTATAATTTGCTGGGCATGGTCGAAGGCCAGCTTCTGATCGTCACTTACACTGAGCGCTTTGGCCGCTACCGCTTGATATCGGCGCGCCGCGCCACCAAAAAGGAAACCGATGACTACTTCACCCAGAACGCGCAAAGCTAAGCCCGATCTCCGGCCCATGCGGCCGATGACCGAGGCCGAGATCGAAGCCGCCGCCCGCGCCGATCCCGATGCGCAGCCTTGGATGGAGGAGCAGCTTGCCAAGGCCCGGCGCGTGCCTCGCGCCAAGCTCATCCGCAAGGCGCTTGGTTGCACGCAGGAGCAGTTCGCCGCACATTACCATATCCCGCTTGGAACCCTGAGGGACTGGGAGCAAGGCGCCGCCGAGCCGGACCAAGCCGCGAAAGCGTACCTGACCGTCATTGCCCGCGAACCCGAAATTGTGCGCAAGGCGCTGGCGCAGCGGCCTGCGCCGGCGTCCCCTCCTGCTTAGATAGAGCCGCTTGGCCCTCAATCGAGGGGGGAATGCGCCTGCATGGTTAGCTCGGAGATGAAAGCGCCCCGGCTCACGTGCCGGGCGGCCGCCAGATCGTCCAGGCGGCGAAGGACGCGCTTCGGCAAGGTGATATTGACCCGCTCGATGCTATCGTCGAACAGCGCCGGGTCGAGTTCCACGACGCCGAGAGTCCAGCCCGCGTATCCCGGCAGTGCGCGCGCTTCGGCCAAGGGCGACGGCGAAGGGATTGGGTGGCCCGCATCCAGAGCCGCATCGATCCACGCCGCCGCTGCTTCCTTCGCGGCCTCCATGGCTTCGTCCAGAGTATCGCCAGCCGGGAAGCAACCCGGCAGATCGGGCACGGCAACGCCGAACGCCGTGTGTTCCGAGCCTTCTTCGATCAGGATGGGGAACGCATCATAGACCTGCCTGTTTGCGGATCGCCGCGACCAAACCGTGTTACGGTTCTTGATGTCGAAGCTATTGCCGCTTCGACTGCCGCCTTCAACACCGGAATATCGTCCTGAACGATGTTCCAAACAATCTGATTGTTTACAGTGTCGTATCCGTGACGGAGCCGGTTTCCAATGTCGGCAACCTGACGCCACGGAATTTCCGGCGTACTTTTGCTTGAATTCCTCAGGCAGATGACGGGATGCTTCGCTTACGATCTCTAGGCCCCTTTCGATCCCAAGCCGGAGAAACTTGTTCGCGGCGAATTGCTCCCAGGTAACGTTCTCCGGTGTGCTGTTGAAGATAACGCGAATCGCTTCAAGAATATGCTCCAGACGGTCCGTTAGCGTCGCGCGCATCAGAAGACCGCAATCTCGTCGTCCGCCATACGCTGGCGGAATTTTTCCGGCATCGAGGAGCGAAGCACGACCTGCGTCTCTATTCCGATGGCGTCCTCGATGAGAAGGGCAACACCGGAAAGATTGATGAGGGAAAAGCGGCCTTTGGGGTCGACGTCGATGAGCACGTCCAAATCGCTATCCGGTCGCTCGTCGCCGCGTGCCCGGGAGCCGTAGATCGCCAGATGCAAAACGCCCTCCGCGCGGATCGCGCTCTCGTTCTCCTTAATCTTGGCCAGGATTTGCTCGCGGGTCATGGCTGCATATTAAGCCGTGATTGCTCGGTCACCCGTCGCTCAAGCCGCCCCGCCTGCGCGAAGCTCTTCGTCAACGATCTCGTCGAAGGTCTTGCTGGAAACGGCGCCAGCGGCAGCTTTCTTCGATCCTGCGTTCGATGAGGCGCTTCAAATCCGCCCAAGCCTGCTCTTCGTCCGGCGCAGACGCCGAGTGCTTCGAGCCTTCTTCGATCAGGATGGGGGAGCGCATCATAGGCCTGTCTGTTTGGGGATCGCCGCAACAAGGTCTTGCGGGAAGCGCCACCATGTTCAATAATTAGAATTCGCGGCATAGTCCAACGCATCCGCAGACTCGCACTCCACACCTTCGAGGAGGTCTGTAAGTGTTTCTATATTCTGGCAAAGCTGTAATACGTTTATATGACGAAGACCTTTTAGGCTATGGCGGTTTGATCGCTTGGGATGGTCATATCTAAAGGCGAAAGAGGCTGGGTCAATTGGCGCAGATGATCTCGATCTACCATTTGGCGACGTTCAGTCGGCTTTGATTCAGAGACATCACGTGCACTTAGATGGCGCCATAGGCAATGTTTAGTTCTTTGCGAATGGTCCATCATCGATATGAAGAGCTTAATCGAGTTCTTCAATGAACCTTTCTGCTTTGTCGAGGAAACCGGCTAGCGCACCTCGTCCCTCAGCATTTCGCTCATACCATGCCGCCACTTCTTCCTGCCGTTGCCCTGACTACGTCGCGATAGCGAGCCGATGGTGCAGAGCTGTCCGCCGAACGATTTTCGAAATCCATAATCCACATATTTAAATCTGTTGCGACAGCTTGGTCCATAGCAGTTGCCATTCAATTAGAAAAAGATAATATAATAATTGGAACAAAAGTGATCCGGGTTCAAACCACAATTTGAGCCCGGATAGGGAACCGGATAAGTGTGACGTGATTACGCACCGCCGCGCTGGCTTGCGCGTAACCGAGATGGGCGTTGAGCTTCGCCAGCAAATCGGCCGCCGCCTCGGCGATATTCGTCCCCGGCCCGAAGATCGCCACCGCGCCCGCCTCATAGAGCGCGGCGTAATCGTCCGGCGGAATAACCCCGCCCACCACGACCAGAATATCCGGCCGCCCCTGCTGCGCCAGCTCGGCCTTCAGCTCCGGCACCAGCGTCAAATGCCCCGCCGCGAGCGACGACACGCCGATCATATGCACGTCGTTCTCGACCGCCTGCCGCGCCACCTCGGCGGGCGTCGCGAACAGCGCGCCGATATCCACGTCGAAGCCCAGAATCCGCGAACGCCGACGCGATCACCTTCTGCCCCCGGTCGTGACCATCCTGGCCGACCTTGGCAACAAGGATGCGCGGGCGCCGGCCGTCGTTCTTCTCGAAGTCTTCGCACAGGGCGATGACGCGCCGCACCTTGTCGTCCATCTGCCCGATCTCCTGGCGGTAAACCCCCGAAATGGCCCGCGTCTCGGCGCGATGGCGGCCGAAGACCTTCTCTATCGCCATCGAGATTTCGCCCACGGTCGCCTTGGCGCGGGCGGCGTTCACCGAAAGCTCCAGGAGGTTGCCGGTGCCGCTCGAAGCCGCCTTGGTGAGCGCGCCCAGGGCTGCCACCACCGCGACGGGATCGCGCTCCGCCTTGAGCCGCTCCAGCTTTTCGATCTGGCGCGCGCGCACGGCCGAATTGTCGACCCGCAGCACTTCGACCGGCGCTTCGTCCGTCACCTGATATTTGTTGACGCCAACGATGGTCTGCTTGCCGCCATCGATGCGGGCCTGCGTGCGGGCGGCGGCTTCCTCGATGCGCAGCTTCGGCAGGCCCTGCCCGATGGCCTTGGCCATGCCGCCGAGCTTCTCGACCTCCTGGATGTGCTCCCAGGCCTTCCTGGCGAGTTCATAGGTCAGACGTTCGACATAATAGCTGCCGCCCCAAGGGTCGATCACGCGCGTGGTGCCGGTCTCGTATTCGATGAAGAGCTGCGTGTTGCGCGCGATGCGGGCGGAAAAGTCGGTCGGCAGGGCCAGCGCCTCGTCGAGCGCGTTGGTGTGCAGCGATTGCGTGCCGCCATGGGTCGCGGCGAAGGCTTCGACGCAGGTGCGCGTGACGTTGTTGAACACGTCCTGCGCGGTGAGCGACCAGCCGCTCGTCTGGCAATGCGCGCGCAGGCTCATCGACTTCGGATTTTTCGCGCCGAGGTCCCGCATGAGCCGCGCCCAGAGCGCGCGCGCGGCCCGCATCTTGGCGACCTCCATGAAGTAGTTCATGCCAATCGCCCAGAAGAACGAGAGGCGCGGCGCGAAGGCGTCGATGTCGAGGCCAGCGGCCATGCCGGAGCGCACATATTCCACGCCGTCCGCCAGCGTATAGGCCAACTCTAGGTCCGCGGTGGCGCCCGCTTCCTGCATGTGATAGCCGGAGATCGAGATCGAGTTGAACTTCGGCATCTTCTGGCTCGTATAGGCGAAGATGTCGGAGACGATGCGCATCGAGGGCTCGGGCGGATAGATGTAGGTGTTCCGCACCATGAACTCTTTGAGGATGTCGTTCTGGATCGTGCCCGAAAGCTGGGCTGGCGAAACGCCCTGCTCCTCGCCGGCCACGATGAACAGCGCCAGGATCGGCAGCACCGCGCCGTTCATGGTCATGGATACGCTCATCTCGGACAGCGGGATGCTATCGAACAACGTGCGCATGTCGAAGATGGAGTCGATGGCCACGCCCGCCATGCCGACGTCGCCCTTCACGCGCGGGTGGTCGCTATCGTAGCCGCGGTGGGTGGCGAGGTCGAAGGCAACCGAAAGCCCTTTCTGGCCGCCCGCGAGGTTGCGCCGGTAGAAGGCGTTCGAAATCCTCAGCCGTCGAGAAGCCCGCATATTGCCGGACGGTCCAGGGCTGCTGGACGTACATGGTGGGATACGGCCCGCGCAGGAACGGCGGCAGGCCGGGATAGGTGTTCAGGAAATCGAGGCCGTCGATATCGCCTGGGCCATAGGCCGGCTTCAGCGCGATGCCCTCGGGCGTCTCGGTGGCAGGCCCCGCCGCCTCCGCAACAAGCGATGGCGCCCGCCACTCGACCTTCGAAAAATCCGGCAGCACGGTATTGGTCATTATACGCCTTCTATCGTCATAGCTGGCAACATGCACGGTAAGCACTTCCGCAATCCGCCGCTGTCATGGCCGGGCTTGACCCGGCCATCCACCAACACGTTGAGCGCATTGGGTCATGGATGGCCCGGTCAAGCCAGGCCATGACAACTGAGTTTGCCGCAAGCGCGAGGATTTGCCCACGCGCCCCCCGGCGGGAATGACGGTCGCGTTGAAACAGGCCTAGCAGCATCCGCAATCCGGGCCATGAGCGTGGGTGTGAACCTCGAAGCCTTCTTCGGCCTCCTCTTCCTCGGCGGCGGCGGCAAGCTCCTCGACCTTCAGGGCGGCCTGCGCCTCCTCCAAGATCGCGAGTGCGTTGCAGCCCTCGTGAATGAGGCGGTCGATGGCGACCGCGTCGGCCGGATCGACGCTCTCCAGGATGGACGCGGGGCCGGCCAGATAGACCGCAACCCCTCCCGCCTTTTTCAACGCCGCTGCCGCACCTGGCATCGCCGCGTAAACCTTATTCGAGGAGCACAGGCAGGCAACCGGCGCCGGGCTTCGCTTGAATGCGGCGGCCAGCGTTTCCAGGTTCTCGAACCCCTGCTCGGGCACGATTGCCTCAATGCCGCCCGCCGCGAAGAAGCTTTGCACCCAATTCGCGCGCGCGCGGTAGTCGTCGGGCTTGCCGAGTAGCGCCAGGAAGATAGGCGGCCTCGACCCGATCATTTCCAGGGCCAAGTCCGCGCGCCAGCGCAGCGCCTCGAAAGGCTCCGCGTCGCGCATCGAGGCGTCGAGCGGCGGCATGACGATGCTGGCCACCCTGCGGGAAGCGGTGCGCAGCTCGCGCAGGCAGGCGCCCGCTCGCGCGGCCTCTACAAGCGCCGCAAAACGCTCGCCCTTGCCAGCCTGGGGCAGCGCCGGCAGCCTTCCCGCGAAAGGATGGGTGCCTTCGGCGTTGGGGCTTGAGATTTCCTCCGGGAACGGCACGCTCTCCGAAGGGTTCGGGAACACCGAGACGCCGGTGATCTTGTCCGCGCGGCAAGCTACGGCGCGCTCGCGCTGGCTGCCCTTGCGCCGAAGCTCGTCCTGAACGAAACCGCATTCGATCGCGGCCGCAAGCCCGCCCTTGGCTTCCACCTCGCGGAACAGCGCCCACGCGGATGAAGCAAGCCCATCCGTCAGCGCTTCGAGATAGGCCGAGCCCGCGGCGGCGTCGGCAACGGCGGCAAGATAGCTTTCCTCCCGCAGGATGAGGCTCGTATTGCGGGCCATCCGGCGCGAGAGGGTCATCGGGCCGCCGCTTGCGCTGTCGAAGGGCAGAACCTCGATGCCGGTCGCTCCGCCAATCGCCGCTCCAAAGGCGGAAGCGGTGCCGCGCAGCAGGTTCACATGCGGGTCGTAGGCGGTCAGAATGCGCTCCGGCATCCTGGCCAGCAGCATCGGCGGGCCTTGCGGCTTCTCTCCCGCCGCCTCAAGCGCGCGCGCCCAGAGCAGGCGCAAGCTGCGGAACTTGGCGATGGTGAGGAAGATGTCCGCCGAAGCGGTCAGCGAGAAGCCGATGCAGGAGGCAGCTATGGTAAGCGGCATGCCCGCCTCCGCCAGCGCGCGCCAGTAGCTGACGCCCGCGCCAAGCGTGAAGGCCAGTTCCTCGGTGGCGGAGCCGCCGGCGCCGTCCCAGGCGTGGCCGCTCGCAAGGAACGGTACGAAAGCGGGGAAGTGCTCGTGGATATGGAACGCGGCGTCCACGGTATCGGCGAGGAGCGATGCCTTTTGCGCCGGGCGCTCGCCGCTCAGCGCAAAGGACGTCAGCGGATCGAAGCCGGCCGAGCCCGCAATGCCGCTCTTGTCCTTTGCGGCCAGAACCAGCGCGGCATCGGCGAGCGCCGATCCCGGTGCCACGATGCAGGGCACATCCGCGCCAAGGAGCTTCCTTAGACGCCCGGCGGCCTCGATGCCCAAGCTCGCGTCGAAGCGGATGGAGAACGCGCCAGCGCTGTCGCCAGACCCGTCCGGGCTTTCCGCCGCGGTGAGCGGCTCCACCACATACCAGCCCCGCGCGCCGTTGAGCGGCGGCCTAAACCGGGCCTCTCCATAGAGCGGCTCGGTTGTGAGCCCCTCGTGAAGCTTGGTTCTGAGCGTATCGAACGGCGCCTTGGCCAAGGCCTTGTCCACAAGGGCCAGCCATTCGGCCTGGGACGCTTGCGGAAAACCGGCAGCGAGTGAAAAGTGATCCATGTGCAGATGATAGTTGAGCGGAGGGAAGGCGTCCACAACCTGGCGGATGTTTGAAGCGTAGGGTGCGCTCACTCTTACCGTGACTGCCAGAGCCGCGCTAGAGTTTTTCCGGCAGCAGATCAGGCATGTCGACTGCGGAGAAAAAATTGGATAGCTTGGCCGGATGCTACCTGGAGTTTCGTCATGGCGCCTTTTGAGGGCGATGCGGTCCTGCATTCAGGCGGCATGCGCCGGACGGCGGTCACGGCCTCGTCGAGGAGCTTGGTCATATTGCCACGATACGCGGCGCGCCCGTCCAAGGCCATCATGGCCGCTTCACCCATTTCTTCCGGGTTCTCAATAAGTCAGGGTACAAAACAACGCTATGGGATGTACCGGAGTGGACGCAGCATGCCGCCGCGAAACGATCGTCTGCGTACTGTCAATGGCTATTTCGCAGGCCATGCTGGATCGAGTGAATAACGATTTCATAGCCGAGCGGCTCGTACAAAATCACATAGGGGTAAGGGCTTACTGTGGCGCGGCGAATGCCGGGTTCGCTGATTGCAACGCCAATATATGGGTGCGTCAAAAGCAGCTCCGTCACGGCTTTGATCCGCGCTTGGACATTCGCGGCACCTTGCGGAGAGCGCCGCGCGAGATAATCGAGAACAAACTCAAATTCGAGCCTGGCGGGCAGCGTGTAACGGAGCTTCATAACCCATGCCTGGCCCACATTGCTCGCACCTCTTCGTCGGTGGCAAACTCACCGCGCGCCGCCGCCGCTCTCGACTTAGCGATGGCGGCCTCTTCCTCCGGCGTGAGGATATACACCTCGTCCGCTCTCCTCGCCTCCTGCCAAAACGAGCATGGCGCGGGCGATGTGGTCCTGCATTTCAGGCGGCAAGCGCCGGACGGCGGTCACGGCCTCGTCGAGGAGTTTTGTCGTGGTCGGGATATTGGGCATATTGGGCTCGCTGATATCCATCTTGGTTCAATAATAGAGTCCGGGGCGGGTTAAGTCCAGGACCGCGGCAGGTCCTTGAGCTGCCCGCCGGTTCGGCCGTGCCGGTCGAAGAAGGCGGTGCGCATTATCCATTCGATGCAGCAAGCCAATTCCAAACGGAGTGCCATGGGAACGGTGCGCCGTTTCGGCCCTTTCTAATGCACGTCATAAGATTAGGAGGAAGAAATGGGTCTCTTGGACGGCCTTATCGGCGGTGCTGTGGGCGCCGGAATGGTAACCGCGGTCAATGGCTTGATCGAGAAGCACGGCGGCCTTCAAGGCATCGTCGCGCAGTTTCAGCAACAGGGCCTTGGCCCTACAATCCAATCCTGGGTGGGAAACGGCGAAAATCTGCCGATCTCGCCGGAGCAAATTCATCAGGCTTTGGGGTCCGATACCGTCCAGCAGCTCGCCGCGAAGCTGGGCATACCGCCGGACCAGCTTGCGGCCAAACTGTCGGAGATCCTGCCGCAGGCCATCGACAAGATGACGCCGGAGGGAAAGGTGGCATAAGATAAGCTTCGCGCTTGGCAGGGAGGTGCCGCTGTTCGATCCTTGGCCGCAGCTCTAAGAACAGCGGATTGTTTAAGCGGATGGCGGCTTCGCAGGCTGTTCAATCGCTGAAAAGCGGCCCGGATTGCCAAAGATTCTTCACTGCCTCAGCCGCGGCGGCATCGCCGGTTGGTAATGCAAAATAGATCGTCGCGCCTTTGCCCAGCTCGCCTACCGCCCACGCCCGCCCGCCGTGGCGGTTAACGATGCGCCTGACGATGGCAAGCCCGATGCCAGTACCTTCAAATTCCTCAACGCCATGAAGGCGCTGGAACACACCGAAAAGCTTGCCTACATACTTCATGTCAAAACCGGCGCCATTATCTTTCACGAAATAAACGGCTTCGTCTCCTTCGATGTACCCCCCGGCTTCAATCCTGGGCGCCTGCTTGTGGCGGCTAAACTTGATGGCATTGGCGAACAGGTTCAAAAAAACCTGACGCAACATGGAAATGTCGCCCCTGGCGGGAGGGAGAGGGCCGATCTCGGTTTGCAGATCGCCGGCGCCGGCCGCAAGCTTGGCTTCCGCCAGGGCGTCGCGTGCCAGCTCGTCCATATCGGCTTCGGAAATCTTCATTTCCACCCGTCCTGTACGGATGAATTTCAGGATATCGTCAATGAGGGTTCCCATCCGGATGGTGTTGTTCCGCACCACGTTGAGCAGCCGCTTTCCTTCATCGTCGAACTTGTCCGCGTAGTCGTCGAGCATAATGCCCGAGAACCCGGCTATGGCACGCAACGGTGTGCGCAGATGGTGTGAAACCAAATAGGAAAACGACTCCAGCTCCTTGTTCGCTGTTTCGAGGGCGTGTGCGCGCTGCCGCAGTTCCTCGTTCAATTTCTGGATGTTCTCCTCAACTTGCTTGCGTTCGGTGATATCTTCCATCAGCGCCAGGGTGTAATCGAGCTGCCCGCCTGCCCGCCGGACACAACCTACGGATAGATTGGCGAAAACGATGCTGCCGTCCTTGCGCATGAACCGCTTTTCAAGAGTGTAACCCTCAGTTTCACCTTTAAGCAACAGCTCGAACTGAGACGCATCGGACTCCAAGTCTTCCGGATAGGTCATTTCCGCCCAGGTCAAACGCTCCATTTCTTCTCTTGAGTAGCCCGTCATCTCGCAGAGCTTGTCGTTGACCTGGAGCCAGCGCTTTTGCGGCGAGGCGATCCCCATGCCGACGAGTTGGCGCTCGAAAAACAAACGCAGGCGTTCCTCGGCTTTTTGCTGCACCTTGGCTTCGGCAAGGGCTTGCTCGCTGAGCCGGACCTGTTCTTCCATCCGCTTGCGCTCGGCGATTTCCCACGCCAAGCTGGCAATGAGTGAAACGATTTCAGCGTCTTTTGCGGTATAGCTGGCAGTTTTATTCCCGACCCCCAAGATGGCCGATATTTTCTCGCCGCGAAATACAGGGACAACCAGCTCGCGGACGACCGTGGCATGGCCTTCCGGCATCCCCTTGCGATGGGGAAGCGAAGCATAATCGTTATGGATAACCGCCTTGCCTTCACGCACGCAATCTACCCATACCCCGGCTTCGGATATGGGATAGTGCAAACCGTTTCCTTCCGCCTTACAGAATTCGGCTTTCGTTCTTGTTGACCACATCTGAAGCGTTAGTGAAATTTGATCGTCTTCAACAAAATGGTAAAATCCGATAAGGCTGCCAGTCAGTCTCTCGGCTTCATTAAGTGTTTCCTCAAGCAATTCATCAAGTGAATGCGTTAACGAGAATTGCACTAGATGTAGCCGCGACGCATTTACTTCTTCATTCTGCTTGCGCTCGGTGATATCGGTGATCAAGGCACAGGCGCCACTGAAACAATGCTCGTCATCGAATATTGGAGTAGCGGATGTGATAGTCCACACTGCCTGGCCGTCTTTACAGCGGAATCTACGCTCGTAATGCTCCAATATTCCACTGCGCCGGTTCGACATTTTTGCCAGATGCCCGGGCCGATCCTCCTCGAACATGAATGCCGTCGCCGGCTTGCCTATCATGTCTTCGACTGAATAGCCGAGCATGTCAGCCATTCGAGCGTTGACGAAGGTGGTGAGAGAGTCTGTGTCGATCATCCAGAACCCCTCGGTCGCGGTGTCCACGATACGGCGAAACTTTGCCTCGCTTTCCCGAAGCGCCCTCTCCACACGCTTTTGCCCGGTGATGTCCCTCGCTATGGTGGAGGCCCCCGCGATATTGCCGGAAGCGTCCCTGATCGGTGAGAGGGTTAGCGCGACATGGATCGGGGTGCCATCCTTGCGTATCCTTTCAGCCTCGTGATTAGCAACGGTCTCTCCCCTGCCTATCGCTCCCAAAAATTCCTGAATTTCGGCGTGAAGCGAGGGGGACGCAAGGACTGTGATGTTCTTGCCAATGACTTCATCGGCGGAATAGCCGTAAATCGCCTCGGCACCCTTGTTCCAACTGGTAATGCGGCCGTCCAGGGCTTTACCGAAAATCGCATCGCGGGAGGATTCCACGATGGCGGCAAGCGCCCCCAGTTGTATAGCGTTTTGCGCGAGCGCATCGAGCATCCGGTTGAGACCGTTGGCCAATTTGGTGATTTCATCGCCGCGCCCCGCTACCACCGCGCGCGCGTTGAAATTTCCGGCCTGCACCTCCTCCGCCACTCGCACCAGCGAGCCGATACGATATCCCAGCCTGTTGGCGATCAGCCAGGCAGAGAGGAGCGCCAGCACCGCGGCAAGCAGCATGAAGAGAACGCTGCTCAATATCATCCGGTGCAAATTGTCCGTTATGCTTTTCCGCCCCAGCGCAATCCGCGCCCAAGCGATATGCCGGGCGCCGGCCATGATGGGCACGGCAATGTCGATCGCCGATGCGCTGTCAACGATGGTTCGTTTTTCCGGGGGCTCCTTGAGCAGGGCCAAGCTTTGCGGGTCGGAGACGAATAGTCCCACTTTGGCGGCGTCGCTATGCGCAAGCACGCGGCCCGAGGGAGAGAGAACCATCGCATAGCGCGTCGCAGGTTGGCTCCGAAATGCCCGGACGGCTTCCTGCAATCCCGCCACATCGTCCGCCAGCACCCAGGATGCGGAGTTAAACGCGAGCGACTGGGCCAGGCTGGCCGCTTCGTTGTAGCTGTCCCGGTATAGATAGCCGCTCTCGGTTCGCACCAGATATGCGGCAAAAACTGCAATCAGAAAGAAGAAGCCAGCCGTGTAGGTGAGGACAATCTGCCGCTTGAACGATCCATGTTGGCGAAAGATTTTCATTTCTACGGCTCATCCAGGGGACGCACGGCACGGCTGAACTCACGCAGAAAATCCTCGATCACTTGGTAACGCCGGTCATCGGCAAGCTCGAAGCGGGAGAGCGGCATGCGTGCCAGCATGGCTTTGCCTTCCGCCGTGGTATGCAACGTGTCGAGTGCCAGGGCCACCTTTCTGGCAAGAGCCTCGGGCACGTCGTCCCTTGCCACCACGCCATTGTTAATTAGTGGCGGCGTTTCCCATTTGAGTTCCAGCTCGCTTGCCTTGTCCGGATGTTCTTTTTGAAACGCCTCCCATGGCAGCGGCCAAGTCACGCCAGCCGCTACGATGCCGAGGTAAACGTTCATGATGGAGGATTCCTGGGAGCCGACATACAGGTTCTCGATGTCGCGGTTCACGTCCAGGCCGTGGGTCTGAAAAAAATATTGGGGCATCATGGTCGCGGCCAGCGCCGTCCGGGCCGGATACGAAACCTTCTTGCCTTTCAGGTCTGCCCGGCTCCTTGATGCCGCTGTCGCGCCTTATCAGGATGACGCCAGTGAACTTGTAATCGTCCCCCATCTTGGCGATGACATGATAGCCGTGCTTTAACGAATTCAGCGTCTGGTAAGGATTGGGTAAGGCGAAATCGAATTTTCGCGCGTATAGCTTCTTATCGAATTCTTCGTAATTCCGCGATGCCTCTAGCCTGAACTTGGCGTCCGGTATATTCCGGTTGAGGTAATCGATCACCGGGCCGTATACCTCGGATAGCCGCATCGGATTATGCAGCGGGTGGATGGCAAATATGTATTCCTTGCCAACCTCCGGCGCCTGCGCGGTGAACTTCGGTCCGGACGTCGCGCTTCCATCGTCTTGGCCGCACGCCGCAAGCGCGATCAAAGCTAATCCAAGCAACAGATTGCGCATCGTCTTCCTACGCTCGATTGCCTGCGGTGCGCAGGTTTTGTTGCCTTTCAAAAGCGGACGGCGCTCCCTTTTTGGAACCGCCGCCTGCCGCTCAGCACCCCGGCACGTTTCCCAAAAATCGGATGCACGCGGAAACCACGCGACCCGTTGTACCGCGCAGAGGTTGCAAATCCGCCAATTTCCACCGGCATTTCAGAGCGTTCTGGTTGAGGACGAGAAGGAAAACGCTATTCTGAACACTGCGGCCTCCCGCCAAAGCCGCGCCACAGTTTACGTGCCTATGCCGATTTTGCCGCTTGCGGGCGGCCTTCCCCTCAAGCTGTTGTTGAAACCCTGGCCGCTTCCTTTATAACGCCCGAAACCCGAGCGACCCAGAAATGCCCAAACGCACCGATATCGACTCCATCCTCATTATTGGGGCCGGCCCCATAGTGATTGGCCAGGCCAGCGAATTCGACTATTCCGGCACGCAGGCGTGCAAGGCTCTTAAGGCCGAGGGATACCGGATCGTCCTGATCAATTCGAATCCGGCGACGATCATGACCGACCCGGATCTGGCGGACGCGACCTACATCGAGCCGATCACGCCGGAGGTTGTCGCCAAGATCATCGAGCGCGAGCGCGCCGCGCATCCGGGCGAGCGCATGGCGCTTCTGCCAACGATGGGCGGGCAGACCGCGCTCAACACTTCGCTCACACTGTCCCGCGACGGCACGCTCGACAAGTTCGGCGTCGAGATGATCGGCGCCAAGGCGCATGCCATCGACAAGGCCGAGGATCGCCTGCTGTTCCGCGAGGCGATGACCAAGATCGGGCTTGCGACCCCGCGCTCGAAGCTCGCCCATAACCTCGCCGAGGCGCAGGAAGCGCTCGACTACGTCCAGCTTCCGGCCATCATCCGGCCGTCCTTCACGCTCGGCGGCACGGGCGGCGGCATCGCCTACAATCGCGAAGAATACATGCACATCGCCGAGCGGGGCCTCGAAGCCTCGCCCACGACGCAGATTCTGATCGAGGAATCCGTCCTCGGCTGGAAAGAGTACGAGATGGAGGTTGTCCGCGACACGAAGGACAACTGCATCATCATCTGTTCCATCGAGAACGTCGATCCGATGGGCGTGCATACCGGCGACAGCATCACCGTCGCCCCGGCGCTGACGCTTACCGACCGCGAATTTCAGGTGATGCGCAACGCCTCCATCGCGGTGCTACGCGAGATCGGCGTCGAGACCGGCGGCTCGAACGTGCAGTTCGCGGTAAACCCAGCGGACGGCAGGCTCGTCGTCATCGAGATGAACCCGCGCGTGTCGCGCTCTTCGGCGCTGGCCTCGAAGGCCACCGGCTTCCCGATAGCGAAGGTCGCGGCCAAGCTCGCCGTCGGCTACACGCTCGACGAACTCGACAACGACATCACCAAAGGTGCCACGCCCGCCTCCTTCGAGCCCACCATCGACTACGTGGTGACGAAGATCCCGCGCTTCGCCTTCGAGAAATTCCCAGGCGCCCCGGCGACGCTCACCACCTCCATGAAATCGGTCGGCGAAGTGATGGCGATTGGCCGCACCTTCGAGGAAAGCCTGCAGAAGGCGCTGCGCTCGATGGAGACGGGGCTGACGGGCCTCGACGACTACGTGCTGGAAGGGCTCGGCCAGGGCGACGACAAGAATGTGATCCGCGCGGCGCTTGGCACGCCCTCGCCCGACCGGATTTTGAAGGTGGCCCAGGCGCTCAGGCTCGGCTTCGATCACGAGCAGATCTATTCCTTCTGCCACATCGATCCCTGGTTCGTCTCCAGGCTGCAGGTCATCGTCGATGCGGAGGCCAAGGTTCGCGCGCACGGCCTGCCGGATACGGAGCGGGCCTTCCGGGGCCTCAAGTCCATGGGCTTCTCGGATGCGAGGCTCGCCAGGCTCGCCGGGCTTACCGAAGCCGAGGTCAGGGCGAAGCGCCAGGGCCTCGGCGTGCTGCCGGTCTATAAGCGCATCGATACCTGCGCCGCGGAATTCCCCTCGCCCACGGCCTACATGTATTCAACCTACGAGGAGCCGCTGGGCGGGCGCGTGAACTGCGAGGCCAACCCGAGCGGCCGCGAAAAGATTATCATCCTGGGCAGCGGCCCCAACCGCATCGGGCAAGGCATCGAGTTCGACTATTGCTGCTGCCACGCCGCCTTCTCGCTGTCGAAGGCCGGCTACGAGACCATCATGGTCAACTGCAATCCCGAAACAGTCTCGACGGACTACGATACGTCCGACCGGCTGTACTTCGAGCCGCTGACGCCGGAGGACGTGCTTGCCATCATCGGGACCGAAAGTGCCAACGGCAAGCTCAAGGGCGTGATCGTGCAGTTCGGCGGGCAGACGCCGCTCAAGCTCGCGCAGGCGCTCGACGCCGAGGACGTGCCTATTCTCGGCACATCCCCCGATGCCATCGATCTGGCCGAGGACCGCGACCGCTTTAAGGTGCTGGTCGACAAGCTCAAGCTCCGGCAGCCGAAAAACGGCATCGCCTATTCCATCGAGCAGGCGCTCCTGGCCTCGGAAGAGATCGGCTTCCCCATCGTGGTGCGGCCGTCCTACGTGCTTGGTGGCCGGGCGATGGCGATCATCACCGATCAGGCCGCGCTCAAGGACTATTTCGACACGACGCTCGCCGCGTTCGTCCCGCAGGAGCTTCAGCACCGTTTCGCGGGCAACAGGCGGGCGCAGGTCAACGCCGTCCTGGCCAAGAACGCGCTGCTGCTCGATTCCTACGTCCGCGACGCCATCGAAGCCGATGTGGACGCCATTTGCGACGGCAAGGACGTGTTCATCGCGGGCGTGATGGAGCACATCGAGGAGGCGGGCGTCCATTCAGGCGACAGCGCCTGCGCGCTTCCACCGTATTCGCTTGGCGCCGAGATGCTGGCGGAGCTTGAGCGGCAGACTACGGAAATCGCGCGCGCGCTCAACGTCGTGGGCCTCATGAACGTGCAATACGCCATCAAGGGCAAGGACGTCTACGTGCTGGAGGTCAATCCGCGCGCGAGCCGCACCGTGCCGTTCGTGGCCAAGGTCATCGGCCATCCGGTGGCCGCGATCGCCGCGAGGGTCATGGCCGGCGAAAAGCTTGCGAGTTTCAACCTGACGCGGCCCATGCTCAAGCATGTCGGCGTCAAGGAGGCGGTTTTCCCTTTCGAGCGCTTTCCAGAGATCGACCCTATCCTTGGGCCGGAGATGCGCTCCACCGGCGAGGTGATGGGCATCGACCGCAGCTTCGATTTCGCCTTCGCGAAGAGCCAGCTTGCCGCCGGCAGCGGGTTGCCAACGTCGGGAACCTTGTTCATCTCGGTGAAGGAGGCCGACAAGCCCCGGATCGTCGAGCCTGTGCGAGAACTTGTCGCCCTCGGTTTCAAGGTCCTGGCGACGCGCGGCACGTTACGTTTCCTCGAAGCGAACGGCATTGCCTGCACCAAGATCAACAAAGTGCTGGAGGGCCGGCCGAACATCGTCGAACTCGATGAAGAACCGCGAGGTGGACCTGGTTTTTAATACAACCGAAGGAGCCAAGGCGCTCGCCGACAGCTCGACAATCCGCCGCACGGCGCTAATGTACAAAATACCGTACTATACGACTGTCGCTGGCGCACTCGCCGCCACCGAAGCAATCAAAGCAATGCGAGCCCGGCGTCCTTGAAGTTCAGCCTCTGCAGAAATATATCGCCTAAAATCTGCGTGCCGGGTACCGGCTTCGGTCCCTGGCCCGTAATCTATTGCGACTTTGGCTAAAAACGCATTGACTAGTTCCAGGATGTTATCCGGATCAGGGGAGATTTGTATGACCGAGAAAGTGCCGATGACCGCTCAAGGGCACGCTGCGCTTGAGGCCGAGCTTAAACAATTAAGATCGGTCGAGCGCCCGCTCATCATCAAGGCGATCGCGGAGGCACGGTCCCATGGCGATCTTTCCGAGAACGCGGAATATCACGCCGCCAAGGAAGCCCAGGGTATGAACGAGGCGAAGGTCGCGGATCTGGAGGACAAACTCTCGCGGGCGGAGATTATCGACATCTCCAAGCTCTCCGGCGACACCGTGAAGTTCGGCGCCACCGTGACGCTCGTCGACGAGGATACGGAGGAGAAGGTGAAGTATCAGATCGTGGGCGATCTGGAAGCGGACGTCCGCGGGGGGCGGATCTCCATCGGTTCGCCAATCGCCCGCGCGCTCATCGGCAAAAAGGCCGGCGACTCGGTTGAGGTCAACACGCCGCGCGGCGCGCGGTCTTACGAGATTTTGAAGGTCGCCTTCAAGGCCTGATTTGAGCGCGAAGGAGCGGTTGCGGCGTAAGCAAGGGAGCGCCGCTTCGCTAGCGGACACCCGCGCCCCTTCCCCGGCTGCCCCATCAAGCGATGAACGGAAACCGGCATCAGGAGCTTCCGCTGCGTGCGGCGGTTTTGGCGCTTGAGCCGGTTTCGCGCGCCTTCCACCGCGCGCGGGCTGTTCCGCCGCCGGGCCGCTGGGCCGGACGGGACCGTCGTTTGCGTATGACGAAAGGCTGTAGGTGAAAATAGTTCCATTCGACTTGCAGCCCCCCTAAAATGGCAAAAAAGACCTTGGGGGGAGCGGGATGAATGCTGAGGAAACCCTGGCCCTATGGCGCCAGGGTAAGGATGCCTGGGCAAGCTGGGCTTCGGCTATCCTGGAGAAGAAAAAGGCGCTGGAGAAGGCCGGCCAATGGTCCGTGGATTGGTATGGCGAGGGCCAGAACGAGGAAAGCAAGGCTTGGCTCGAAGAAGCGGCCACCAATTTTGCTGGCGCCGTCTTTGAGGAGAGCGGGGATTTCTCCGGCAAGCACTTCCCCGGCCCCAGCGATTTCGACGGCGCCAGGTTTGCCGGGCCTGCGAATTTCTCATCCGCCCGGTTCGCGGGAAATCTATGCTTTACAGGCGCCGAGGTTGCGGGCGGCACGTTCGATAGCGCGATATTCCTTGGCCTCGTGAATTTCGACAGAACGCAATTCACCGCGGACACCAGCTTTGAAAAGGCTGAGTTCTTGAAGACGGGCGGCCTTGAGCCGTGCACCCGCTTTCACCGCGCGCAATTCGCAGCCAATGCCAACTTCACCGGCGCGCTCTTTGCGGGCGAGGTGCGGTTCATGAAGACCTCATTCGCCAGCGCTTGCTTCGACAGGTGCGATTTCAAGGGCGATGCCTTGTTCACGGCCGCCCAGTTCGACGTGACGGCGAGTTTCATCAAGGCGCGATTTTCAGGCTCCCGGGTGGACTTCGCCCAAGCGGCGTTTCGCGGCGATACGCGCTTTCTCGAAGCCCGCTTTGGCGGCTCGCGGGGCGGATTGATGATTTCGGGCGCATGCAGCGCAAACTTCGAGTCGACCCAGTTCGAGCGCGAGGCTTCGTTCCGGCAGGTGTGGTTCGCCGGAGAGAGCGAATTCAAGAACGTGCAGTTCAAGGGGTTCGCGACGTTCGACGGCGCGCGGTTCGGCATGCCCGCGGGTTTTGCGCCCGCGGTCTTTTCGGCGAGCAGTTCATTCGGCGAGGCGCAATTTGCCCGCGAGGCCAATTTCGCCGGCTCGCAGTTCCTCAAGGACTGCGATTTTACTGGCGTAAAGTTCGGCGGCGAAGCGCATTTCGATCAAGTGCGGTTTGCGGGGGCGGCATTTTTTGCGTCCGCTCAGTTCGCCGGGGATACGAGTTTCCGGGCCGCCGCTGCCGAAGCGGTTTTCGCGCTCGACGCTGCCCGGTATGCGTCGATGCCAGACTTCGGCGAGGCGAATTTCGCTCAGCCGCCGGCGCTCGACAAGATGGTCAAGATCAAGCCCAAATGGCACCTCTTCCGCCGGGTGCTCAAGCCTGCGCCCGGCACCGCCGCCGTAGCGGAAAATACCGCCGCCGGGCTCGAAACAGCTGCTGCGGCCGGTGCACCTGCCCCGGTTTCGGAGGAGACCGGCGCCGGGAAGCAGCCCGCGGCGCAGGAGACGGCGGAAACGGTTTTCCAGTTCCCAGAATATGGGGACAGCCCTCGGCAATGCGTCCGGCCCCGTGCAAGCCGCGTCCGGCCACCTTCAAGGCCGGAGCCGCAGGCGGTCCATGCTGCGGCCTTTGCTGGCCTGGGGTCTCACCATCGCCGCGTTCACGCCGCTCTATCTTGGCCAGCGTCCGGCGGCCTATCGCGGCGAAGGAGCGCAATGGCATCTCCCGGGCTGGCCCGCCTCGCTATCCTGGGACGGCGCCCCTGCTTGGCTGAGCACAGGGCCGGCTCGGTCTGGGACGGCGCGGCCTGGCTTTACGGCGCAATCGGCGGGCTGTTCAGCACCGGGCCTTGCGTCCATGGCACCTCGCAGCCAGTAGCGGAAGCAGTCTTCCTCGCCGCGAAGAATGCACTGATGTACGTTCCCTGGGAAAACGATCACGCCATCCGCCGGGTTTACGGATGCCTTTACGGCCTCGAAGGCGAGGTGCCCACCATTCCCGTGGCAGTCTCTCTTTATTCGCTGACGCAGGCGTTACTGAGCGTAACGTTGTTTGTGATGTTTTTCATCGCGCTGATAGAGAGGTTGAAGAAGAAATGACCGCCTTATACCTGCGGCCCTAGGTCCGTTTCCGTCATTGCGAACGAAGCGAAGCAATCCAGGTTAAGCCGCTGATAATGCGGTGGATCGCCACGGCCGCACACGCGGCCTCGCGATAACGGAGCGGTTAAGACTTTCGACGGCTGATATTATAACATCGGCCCTAGATCTTGAGCGTTCCGCGGCCTTACCCGTCATGGCGAAGCGCCCCGGCCCGCCGCGGCGATCCAGAATTTGCCCTGGGCTTCTGGCTCTGGGTTGCTTCCGCCTTCGTAGCCGAAGCGCCTTTACTCAAGCGATGCACCCGGCTCGTGCTTCGCGGTCTTGATCGTAATGGCCGTCTTGACCGAATTGACGTTGGGCGCGGCCGTCAGCTCACGGATAATGAAGTTCTGGAAAGTGACGACATCAGGGGCGACGCACTTCAACAGGAAATCGATATCCCCGGAGAGCATATGGGCCTCGCGCACGATATCCCAGTAGCGTGTCCGCGCCTCGAACGCCGAAAGGTCGGCCTCGGACTGGCTTTCCAGCTTCACATAAGCAAAAGCCGTAAGATGAAATCCAAGCCTGGGCAGGTTGAACGCGGCATGGTACCCGGAAATGACGCCCGAACGTTCCAGCTCCCGGACGCGCCGAAGGCATGGCGGGGCGGAGAGCCCGACGCGGTTGGCAAGCTCTACGTTGGTTATCCGGCCGTTCTTCTGCAGCTCGGTCAATATTCGCCAATCGGTGGTATCGAGTTTCGCGGGTTTGTTCACGTCGTTAACTGTCCGGGCAGAGGCCATGTTTACCCTCAGGCTAAACCGATTTTAATAACCGGCTGCAACATCATAAAAAATGATTAAGATCAAAAAATGCAAATTAAGAAGCATTCTTTCGTTAATGTAAGCCGGAGCTGAGGCGGTAGGCCGCGCCCTGAAAACGCAGCTTAAGCTGCTCTTCTTGTAAAAACCGCTTGCAAGCCCACTTGTGCGGTGCAACACAAAGGGTACGGGGAGAGAAATGCGCCATGACAGAGCGTAACGCGAGGCTCATTATCGTAGGGTCCGGTCCTGCGGGATATACGGCCGCGATCTATGCCGCCCGCGCCATGCTGCAACCGCTCTTGATCGAAGGAATTCAGCCGGGCGGCCAGCTCACCATCACGACCGATGTCGAGAACTATCCGGGCTTCGCCAGCGCAATTCAGGGGCCATGGCTCATGGAGCAGATGCGGGCACAGGCGCTGCACATGGGCGCCGAAATCGTGCAGGACCACATCGTTTCGGTGGACTTGGCGAATGCCCCTTTTGTGCTGCGGGGCGACTCCGGCACCGCCTATAGCGCCGGGGCAGTCATCATTTGCACGGGCGCCCAGGCCCGCTGGCTCGGCCTGCCGAGCGAGCAGAAATTCCAGGGCTACGGCGTCTCGGCCTGCGCCACCTGCGACGGCTTTTTCTATAGGGGCCGGGACGTTGCGGTGATCGGCGGCGGCAATTCCGCTGTCGAGGAGGCGTTGTTTCTCACCAATTTCGCCCGCTCCGTCACGATCGTCCACCGCCGGAATTCGTTCCGTGGCGAGAAGATTTTGCAGAACAGGCTGTTCGCGAACCCAAAGATCAAGGTTGTCTGGAACGCGGCGCTCGATGAGGTTCTGGGAAGCGAGGACCCCAAAGGCGTGCAGGGGATCAAGCTGCGCGACGTGAAAACGGGTGCCATCGCCGAGCTTGCCGTGGACGGCGTATTCATCGCCATAGGCCACGCGCCGGCAACCGCGATTTTCAAGGGCCAGGTGGACATGACCCCCTCGGGGTATATCGTCACCGCCGCCAAATCGACGGCCACGAACGTTCCGGGCGTTTTTGCCGCGGGCGACGTTACCGACGACATTTACCGCCAGGCCGTTACCGCCGCGGGCATGGGCTGCATGGCGGCCCTGGATGCCGAGCGCTATCTGGCAAGCCTGGAAACGCTGGCGCAGGCAGCCGAATAGGCGCCCGCAATCGCGGAGGAAAGGCTGTGCCCTTGGACTGGGACAAACTGCGGATATTCCATGCTGCCGCCGAAGCGGGGAGTTTCACGCACGCGGGCGAGACGCTGAGCATCAGCCAGTCCGCGGTGAGCCGCCACATCAGCGCGCTCGAACGGGATCTGAACGTTCCCCTGTTTCACAGGCATGCGCGCGGCCTCGTCCTGACCGAGCAGGGCGAGTTGCTCTACAGGACCGCGCAGGATGTGCTGAGCAAGCTTGCAACGACGCAAATCCTGCTCGCCGATTCAAGGGGCAAGCCCAGCGGCGAACTCAAAGTCACGACGACGCAGGCTTTCGGCACGGGCTGGCTCACGCCGCGCCTGAACGAGTTCATGAAGCTCTATCCGGATATCCAGCTCAACCTGCTGCTTGGCGACGAGACCCTGAATCTCACCATGCGGGAGGCCGACGTGGCGATATGGTTTGGCGCTCCCACGCAGCAGGATTTGGTGCGGCGAAGATTGTTCACCGCGCATTATCACACCTACGGTTCGAACGAGTATGTGAAGCGGTACGGCAAGCCCAAATCCGCGGGCGACCTCGACAAGCATCGCATCTTGACCTATGGCGGGCCGGTGCCAAGCCCCTTCAAGGAGATGAACTGGCTTGAGACGGCAAACCGCGACGGCAAGGGGCCGCGCGAGCCGGCGCTCAGGATCAACAGCCTCGTCGCGCTTCGCGAGGCGGTTGTGAATGGCATCGGCATTGCAGTCCTGCCCGACTATCTCGCCAAGGATTATCCGGGCCTTATCAACCTCCTGGAAGATATGGACATGCCGGTATTTGACGCTTTTTTCGTATATCCGGAAGACTTGAAGGATACGAAGCGCGTCAATGCCTTTCGTGACTTCCTAGTTGCGAAGTCACGCGAGTGGTCGTTCTAATTTTACAAATATGCACACTGATAATTTGAGACTTAAGCGCCGCAAGGTCTTTGTGCCCGGCGTTGCACATTGATGAAACATTCAACAGCACACGCTTATATTCTGCATTAAGTTGGAACCTTCCCGTCTCTTCCCTTTTTTTGTCAGGCAAGCGTCCCGTCAGCCGGACATAATCGGAGGAACTTCGTGCCCGCGCAGTTTGCCGCGACCATCCAAGGCCTGAAGAACGGGGTGGTGAAGAGTTCGCTCAAAGCTGCCATCCGAAAGATAGAGAGTTGGGAAGACGCTGTCCGGGAGGCCGGCGTAACGGGCACCCGCGCGCTCCTACGCGACCTCGGCGCCCTGAAGCGGCAGTTGGGGCAGGAGAAGCTTGATATGGCGCGTGTGCAGGCGATCGTAGCACGCATCGCGGAAGCAGCCGGAAAAGCCGCTGCAAGGATGCAAGGCCGTGAGGCCGTGGCAATCCGTGCCCTCGCCAAGACCATGAGTGAAGCGGTAGGTGGCAGCGAGTCGAGGAGCGAGCCGCGCCCGGTGCAAGGTTCAGCATCGGGACGGGCAGGAGGCAGTCTGCCGCTGCCGGAGGAGGACGAGTATCGATTGTCTAAGAGTGCAGGAGGAAGCAGCAACATGGCATCGCGTTATGAGGGGCAAGACTACGCCCGGGAGGAGTATGAGCCGAGGGGGCCAAGCGGCCGTGTCCGGGACCCGGAGCACGACCGCCGCCTGCGAGGCCAGGAGAGCGAGCGTTTGTATAAGTCGCGCCATCGAGGCGACGACGGACGCGGCGAGGTCCGCGATCCGGAGCATGATCGCCGTCTCCTCCCGGAACATCGTGGCGTTCGCTAGGAGTCCGAAGGCCAGGAATATGGCGGCCGTTCACGCTATCGCACCAGCCGCTTCGAGGACGATGACGAGGACGAGAGGATGCGCAGTCCTTCGCGTTCGCAGTCCGAGGGCCAGTACGAGGATGAAGGAATGAGCAGATCGTCCCGGTCATGCTCGGGCTATGAGGATGAGCAGGGGGAGCCCCGGCGCTCAAGCCGCCCATCTTCCCGTTACGACGAGGATGACGACACCATCTCCGGCGGCCGGGGAAGGGTGAGAGACCCTGAGCACGACATGCGGCTCAAACAGAACCGGGGCAGGTAAAGGCCCCGATCCGCGACGGCGTTCCCCCCGCCGTCGCGGTACACCCTGCCGCTGGCAGACACCTGCCTGCTCGATGGAGGCGCGGCGTAAGCTTCAAGACAGCCGAAGCATGCTTTGATCCCCCAAACGAGCCGTGATGTAGTTTTGCAACGGGTGTGATGGATTTGAGCCAAACCCGCTTGTCAGCCGTTCGCGCGGGCGCAAAACTGTTTACAATCTATTAGTGCTTAGTGATTCGGCTGCAATTTCAAAGGCCGAGCAAGGATGGCGTTGGTGAGTAGAGCGAGTTTCCCGGGGGGACCGGCTTAAGAGGCGTCAATCGCCTCGACAAGCCAACAAGGCGGAACGAGGCGAGCCATGAAGCTCTTTCAGATTATCGCAAGCGCGCAGGGTAGCCGCGCATTCTCTAACATGGGTCAGGCTTTCGGCTTTACCGACGAGCTGATGGCGCAGACAGTCCGGTACTTCATCCCGCCGATGGCCAAGGCCATCGAGAAGCGGGCACAGACGCCTGAGGGGCTGCTGGCGGTCTTGGAGTTCTTGGGCTCGCGGCGCTACGACCGCTTTCTCGACGATCCGCGCATTTTCGGGCACGCGCAGGTGCTGAAGGAGGGCGAGCGTGTGCTCGACTATCTCTTCGTGAAGGAAGCCCGCGTGAAGAAGATCATCGAGAACCGCACCAAGGTTCTGCCAATCGAGGCTGCGGCGCTGCAAAACATCTTGCCCTATATCGCGGTCATGGTCATCGGCGCCATCGAGGTCAAGACCCGGCGTCCGCTTGGCGTCATCTGGCACCGCATTTCAAAGGGAGCAGCGGGCGACCGCGCTCTCGCCAATCCCTTTCTCGCTCTCGCCCAGCACCTCAAGAAGCAGGAGCGCGAGCAGAAGGAGCAGCGGCGGCGCCGGTTCTTCTCGTTCCTTGGCGTTGGCTCGGCCCAGACGCCGGAAGTGCGCGACGAGCCTATTCTCGAAGCGCCTAGCCTTTTCCAATCCGCCTAGTACGCCCCGCGGGAAATCCTGCCCCATTTGCGGTTGGCACTGACAGGATTTTCCGAAGATCGGGCGTACTAGCAACTTATTAGATTCTAGTGCAGCTTTATCCGAGGCAAGTTCGCTTGCGAGCCCTCGGTAAATGGGGTGCGAATTTGCCTCCGGCGTGCTAGAGTGCGTCTGGAGAAGCGGGAAGCGGTTTTCCGATAAGACGCACGGTAAAGTAAGAACTTAGAGCCCGCTTTTGAACCCATCGAGAGCGGATAGGCTCTAAGCTCAGCGGGTTCATTGGCCGGGGTTCCACCGGCCGATAACATGCAGAAAGGAGCCGGTGACGTTGCCATGGCGAAGGCCGTGTGCCGGTACTGGTTCCCCATCCGCGTTTTCAGCACTTAGCAGCTTTTCACCTTCCTCGGCGAGGATCGAGGAATAGTGGAACTCGTGGCCGGAAACGGTTTCGCCGGGGTTGCCAAACACGCACGCGGCCAGCAGCCTGGCCTTGCGATAGCCCAGGTGGAGCTTGCGCGCCGCGAAGCTTGTTTCCAGCCGCAGAAGCCCCAGCATGGCGTGCCGCTTGCCCGCGGCATCGATCAAGCCGTTGCCCAGCACCATGTAGCCTCCGCACTCGCCGTGAACGGGTCTCGTCCGCGCGAAGGAGCGCATGCCAGCGACGAAGTTGCCGTTGGAGGCGAGCCGCCCCGCATGAAGCTCGGGATAGCCGCCGGGCAGCCAAGCCGCATCCGCCGAGGCCGGCGGCGCTTCATCGGCCAGCGGCGAAAACGGCAGAATCTCCGCCCCCGCCTCCCGCCAGCGTTTCAGAAGGTGCGGATAGACAAAGGAAAACGCCGCGTCCTGTGCGAGCGCGATGCGCTGGCCGGGGGGGGGCAAGGCCCCCCTCGCCCCGTCCCTCTCCCCAAGGGGCGAAGGGACGCCTGAATTGTGCCCTTGCCTCAATGGAGGGGCCGCAGCCTGCTCCCTCTCCCATCCGCATCCGCCAGCGGATGCGGAAGCGCAGAGAGGCAAGCTCGCCGTGGCGAGCTTGCTGGGAGAGGGCTGGCGTGAGGGGGTCTTTAGCAACCCCTCGATATCGAGATGTTTCTCCGCGATGTCAGCCAGGGCATCGAGGCATTTGGAGAGCCCGCCGATTTCGCTCGCCTGAACGAGTCCCAGATGCCGTTCGGGAAGCATGATGGCTTCATTGCGCGGTATCGCACCGAAGACCCGCATACCGATGTCATCGAAACCGGCACGGGCCAGCCTCACATGCCGGGCACTGCCCGCGCGATTCAAGATAACGCCGGCGATTTCGACATCTGGCCGGAAGTTCGCGAAACCGCGCGCAACTGCAGCCGCTGTCTGGGATTGGCCGGAAATGTCGAGCACCAGAACAACGGGCAGCCCGGCGAGGGCTGCGATATCGGCGCTTGCCCCGTTTCCCCACTGCCCAGGCGATGCAACGCCATCGAAAAGCCCCATCAGCGCTTCGATGACAACGAAGTCCGTGCCATCGGCCTCGCTCAGAAGCGTCAGCGCGGTTTCCTTGTCCATCGCCCAGCTATCGAGGTTATAGCTTGGACGCCCGCAGGCAGCCTCGTGGAAGGCCGGATCGATGTAGTCCGGCCCGCATTTGAAGGGCTGCACGCTGAGGCCGCGGCGCTTGAGCGCGCGCAAAAGACCGAGCGTCACCATGGTCTTGCCCGAGCCGGAGCGCGGAGCGGCAATGAGAATGCCATGCGGCTTGCTGTAAGAAGGAAACATTGCTCTACATAACGCCTATGAGCGATAGCGGCAAACCCTCGCATTCTGGAACAGGCTCGCCCCCCGCTGCACCGTTGCGCCGGGGCTGGACCACGGGAACCTGCGCGGCCGCCGCGGCGAGGGCGGCTTGCCAGGCGCTGTTTGGCGGCGGATTCCCTGCCCCCGTTACCGTGACATTGCCGAACGGCACGCGCCCGAGCTTCGCGCTTGCATTGCGCGAGACAGGCAATGGCTTCGCGCGTGCTGGCGTCGTCAAAGACGCGGGCGACGATCCAGACGTGACGCATGGTGCGCTCATCGTCGCGACGGTTTCGCGCGGCGTCGCAGGTAGCGGCGTAACCTTTAGCGCAGGCGCGGGCGTGGGCACGGTGACGCGGGCCGGGCTTCCCATTCCGCCAGGCGAGCCGGCGATCAATCCCGTACCGCGCGCGATGATCCGGGAAGCCGTGCGCGAGGCGGCGGAGCTTTTTGGCGAGGCAGCGGATATCGCAGTCGAAATCTCCATTCCCTGCGGCGAGAAGATCGCGGAACGCACGTTGAATGCGCGCCTTGGAGTGATAGGCGGCCTGTCGATCCTCGGCACAACGGGAATTGTCGTCCCCTATTCCTGCGCGGCGTGGATCGACACCATCCATCGCGGCATCGACGTCGCGCGTGCTGCCGGTCTCACGCACATCGCCGGCGCCACTGGCGCGGCCTCGGAGGCGGCCGTGGCGCGAGAGTACGATCTGCCGGACATCGCGCTAATCGACATGGGCGGCTTCGTTGGCGGGATGCTCAAATACCTCAAGACGCATCCGGTGCCGCGCGTTACCGTCGCGGGAGGGTTTGCGAAGATATCGAAGCTTGCGGGCGGGCGGCTCGACCTCCATTCGAAACGAGGGCTTGCAGATATTCCGCTGCTTGCGGGCTGGCTGCGCGAGCTGGGCGCGGACGAAGCCATTATTCAGGCGGCGCAAGAGGCAAAGACCGCGCAAGAAATTCTTTTGCAGGCGGGGCAGGCGAAGATACCGCTCGCGGATCGCGTTGCCGCATTCGCCCTGCAGGAGGTGCGGAGAGTGCTGAACGGCGCCGGCATCGAGGCCGATACGTTAATCGTTTCCCGCGACGGTCGAATCGTTGGCCGGGCGCCCGGCTAGCCCGCTTTTCCCACAGGAGGGCTTTCCGGCATTGCCGGCGGCGCCCGCATTTGTTATCCATTTTGCAGGCAGTTTGCGGTTCGTGCGCGGCCTAGAATTGCGCAGTGCGCCTGGAGGGGTGGTCGAGTGGTTGAATGCACCGGTCTTGAAAACCGGCGTGCGCGTGAGCGCACCGTGGGTTCGAATCCCACCCCCTCCGCCACATCACGCGTTTCAGCGATTGTTTTCATAGACTTAGCTCCGAAAATCTGAAAACGTAAAGCCGTGTTTTCAGGTCTTTTGTTCAGTTTGTGTTCCTGTCAGCTTCTCGATAGCCTGCTCTGCGAGCCGCTTCTGATTGACTGCTTTAGTGTAGCGCTCCACCTCCTTCAGTGTCGTGTGCCCGGTGATCGCCTGGATCTGATGCGGGGTGCATCCCGCTTCCGCCAAGCGCCGCGCTGCCGCCTTGCGCAAGCCGTGTGGGCAACAATGGGCAAGGACTGCGTCTATGCAAGCCTGTTTGAACCAGTTATAAAAATACTTCTCACTAAACGGCTTCCCGGTCGATGTTACCAAGATTGTATCTGTGCCAATGAGCGTGCCGCCTGCTCCTGAGCGCGGGCAGGAGCGGAATATCAATCAGGGTGCCAGTCTTCTCCTGAACGGCCGAAACGCGTTCCCCTGCAATCTGGCGCGGTCTCATGATGCGAACGTCACCGCTTCTCTGCGCCGTTCCCAGAAGTAATTCCAGGGCAAGGCGTTCGCGGGTTTCCGAGGGCCAATACTCGCGAAACTGCTCAACCTCGCCATCGTCCCAAGTATGAAGTCACCCAGGCGTCGCGCCTTTCGAGGCTAATTCTGCTTGAACGGCAATGGGTTGATGCCCGCCATCCGGTACCGGCCGAATGACGATGCGATTGACCGGGCCGCGCACCAGTTCGGCCGCCTCATCGCTTCCCTACTCGCCCTCCCTAAGCTCCTGCCGCAGCTTTCTGACAAGTTCACGAAACCCCGCGCCGCCATCCGTGACGGTGATCGCAGAGCTGTCCTCTGGCCTTAATGCTAGTTCGCCAGCCAGACGCCGCTTCTGGGCAGCCGTCCGGCTTGAGGGCGCTGGTCTCGCCGAGGGTGAGCTTTGAGCGCTTGGCGCCGCGGCGGCCCTTACGGCGGCTACCCTTTGCGGCGGCGGCCTCCACCGCCTTTTCCATGCCGCTGGGTTTGAGTTTGGGACGTCCCTTCAAGCCCTTCAGCCGCGCGATCTCCTCGCGCAGCCCGGCGTTCTCTTTCTTCAGCCGGGGCAACCTCCTCCAAAGCCTGCCCCAGCAACCACTTCAGAAGCCGGGCGGCCTAGCGCAACACCCCGCCTAAAGCGGGATGTTATCGTGCTTCTTCCAGGGCATCTCTTCCTGCTTATTGCGCAGCATGTTGAGCGCGCGAGTCACGCGGTAGCGCGTGTTGTACGGCGCGATCACCTCGTCGATATAACCGCGCTCAGCCGCGATGAACGGGTTGCCGAAGCGGTTCTTATAGTCCTCGATGCGCGCGGCGATCTTCTCCTTGTCGCCAAGCTCCGCGCGGTAGAGAATTTCCGCCGCGCCCTTGGCACCCATCACCGCGATCTCGGCCGAAGGCCAGGCGTAGTTGATGTCGCCGCCGATATGCTTCGAACTCATCACATCGTAGGCGCCGCCATAGGCCTTGCGCGTGATGACCGTTACCTTGGGCACCGTCGCCTGCGCATAGGCGAACAGCAGCTTGGCGCCGTGCTTGATGAGGCCGCCATATTCCTGCGCGGTGCCCGGCAGGAAGCCCGGCACGTCCACAAAGGTCACTAGCGGGATGTTGAAGCAATCGCAGAAGCGCACGAAGCGCGCGGCCTTCCGGCTTGCGTCGCTGTCGAGCACGCCCGCCAGTACCATGGGCTGATTGGCGATAATGCCGACCGTCGAGCCGCCCAGCCGCGCGAAGCCCGTGACCATATTCCTGGCGAATGCGCCCTGGATCTCGAAGAAATCGCCCTCGTCCACGACCTTGAGGATCAGCTCCTTCATGTCGTAGGGCTTGTTCGGATTGTCCGGAATCAGCGTGTCGAGCGACATCTCGACCCGGTTAATGCCGTCCTTGGTGGGCAGTTGCGGCACCGGCTCCATGTTGTTTTCCGGGAGGAAATCCATGAGCTTGCGGATCTGCAAGAGGCACTCGACGTCATTGTCGAACGCGCGGTCGGCGATTGAGGATCGCGTGGTGTGCACGCTGGCACCGCCCAGTTCCTCGGCCGTAACCTCTTCATTCGTCACCGTTTTCACCACGTCCGGCCCGGTCACGAACATGTAGGAGGTGTCGCGCACCATGAAGATGAAGTCGGTCATGGCCGGCGAATAGACGTCGCCGCCCGCGCACGGCCCCATGATGACGGAAATCTGCGGGATCACGCCGCTCGCGATCACGTTACGCCGGAACACCTCGCCATAGCCGCCAAGTGCCGCTACGCCTTCCTGGATGCGCGCACCGCCCGCGTCGAACAGGCCGATGATCGGCGCCCGATTCTTGAGCGCCATATCCTGCACCTTGGTGATCTTCTGGGCGTGCGCTTCGGAGAGCGAGCCGCCGAACACCGTGAAATCCTTGGCGAATACGTAAACGACGCGGCCGTTGATCGTGCCCCAGCCCGTGACCACGCCATCGCCCGGAATCTTGCTCTGCTCCATGCCGAAATCGATGCAGCGATGCTCTACGAACATGTCGAACTCTTCGAACGAGCCATCGTCGAGGAGGAGTTGCAGGCGCTCGCGGGCGGTCAGCTTGCCGCGCTTGTGCTGGGCCTCGATGCGTTTTGCACCCCCGCCCAGACGGGCCTCGGAGCGGCGGCGTTCGAGTTCTTGGACGACTTCTTTCATGGGGAAAAAACCTAAGCGGGACGTTTGGGGGGTTATGCCCCATCCGTGGCGGAGTTCAAGGAAAGAATAGCCGTAGCCGGCGCAACCCTGCAATCCGGATTTGGCCACGGAGTGGGCAAGGAGCGCATTGCCGCGCGGCTTTCCCGCTACGGGAGGCGCCAAAGGCCATCGCCATGGCGGCTGCCGGATTTGCCAAAACTACTTCGGCACCAAACAAGCGGCGCATTGGCGTGGGACGTAGATCGCACCCGCCATGCGAGCCGGAGTCGCGTATGAACTTTATGCCGCTGTTTTCGACGGAAGCGCTCGCGCGTTTCGCCACGGTCCTGGCGGCGGCGCTCGCGGCTTGGGGCTTATGGTATTTGGGGATCGGCTGGTTCAACGGCAGCGAAGGCCTCGAATGGCTCCATGGGTTCCAATGGGGCGCGCTTCCCGCCAGCGCCGCGATTGCCTTGGCTTGCGCGGTCGCGGTAGCGCGCGATTGGCGGCCCTTGCGCCACTCCGCGTTCGCGGTCCTCGCCACGGCGCTTTGCCTTGCGGCCTTTGCCGCGGCCAGAGATGAACTGTACTGGCTCGAATCCAGCATGCTCATGCCGCCCAGCGCTGCGCCAGGGATCAGACTTGCACTATACTGCGCGTGCCTGTCCGGGGGCCTTGCCTGGCTTGCGGACCGGTTCCTTGCGCCAATGCGCTGGTGGACGGCGCTGTATTTGGCTGCCGCGCTCGCCCTGACCCTGCCGCTCGCCTCTTTGACGGTCACGGAATTTCCCGGCGAGAGGCACGGCGATCTCTACAACGCCATAAGGCTCGGCTATCCCGTGCTCTGGACGGCGATCCTCGTCCCCGCAGCGCTTTGGCTGGGCCGCAAGCCCGCCGCCTGATGCCGGGCGGCCATGGCGGAACGCGGTCGAGTGAACGCTTCAAGCTCAAGCGGCGGCGAGGCTTAGGAGATAGTCATCGTCCCAAGCGGCGGCTTTTCGCCTTGCGCGGATGGACATTTTGCCTGGTGCCCGCCGGGCGAGGTTATGCGCCATATGCCGGAGTGTCACGAAGTTCGTCGCGGCATTGCTCTCCCGCACCCGGCAATCGCCATCGCGGAAGACCATGTCCATCACCCAGTGTAAACTGTTCTCGATGGCCCAATGCCAGCGGACGGCGTTGCAATCCGGTCTGCCGTGCTTTTGAGCGAAGTGATGTAAACGGTTTCCGTCTCGATTTTGCTCCGGTTTCGCGGTGCTCTCCACCATGACGATGCCTTCAGCCCCGGCCAGTTGTGCCGCTCCTTAAGCCAGGAAACATCGTGCAATACGGTATATTGCGGTTTCGATGCGGCCATGATCGCCGTCCACGGTCTCGTGCTGCTGACCGTTGTATCCTTAAAGCCGTTGGCTTTCTGCTCTGCCGCAAACAGCTCAACATCCTCGCACAGAGTGCCTTGATTGCCCTTCAAGGCAAGAACGTAATCCGCCTCTTTGTTTACGATCTGCTTGGCAATTTCTTTCTGGCAGCCCATGGCGTCGATGGTCACGATGGCGCCTTCGAGGCTCAGCATGGCCAGCAGCTTGGGGATGGCAACGATCTCATTCGACTTCTCATCTACCCTCGTCTGTCCCAGCACCAAGCGCTGCCGCGCCGCAAAAGCAGAAACGATGTGGATCGCATCGTGGCCCCCTTTTTCGTGTAGGAGCGCCGGGAGGTTTTGCCGTCGATGGCGATGACCTCCGCCGGAATCTTGGTGATCGCCGAGAGCCAGGAGACGAAACAGCGTTGGAACGCTTCCGCATCGAGTACCGCGAAAACTTCGCCAAGCCGGTCATGCGGCGGGGTTCCATTGGCATAGGGCAGGCAAGCGGCGGAGCAAATGCAGCTTCTTCTCCCCGAAAAGGGCGATGTCTACAAAGGTCTCGGCTCCGGCCAGCACCGCCAGCAAGCACAAAAGCAGCACCTCCGCCAGCGGATATACAACCTTTCCCTGTTGCCTTGCGTCTTTCAGCTCTGCAAAATGGTCAAGAAAAAACAATGCTCGCCGGATGCGGTTTGCGAGGAAATTGCAGCCCTTTTGAAGTCTTACGGCCTAGCGCGCTGCTTCTCCGATAAATACTCCGGCGACTGGGTCGCATCCCGCCTTCGCGCCCATGGCATCACCGTCGAATTCAACGATAAGACCGCAAGCCAACTCTATCTTGAATTCATGCCGGTCTTGAATTCGGGCCGCGCGCAACTTCTCGACAACCCAAGGCTTATCGCCCAGCTCGCCGCTCTTGAGCGCAGGAATAGCCGCGCAAGCGGCGGCAATCGCGCTTGTGGCGTCCGAGGCCCGGCCGCCGTTGAAAATCGACGCGTCGATAATCGAAACGGCGAGGCCCCTCCCTGTCAGGGGAGAACGCGCCGTGTGCCCGCTTTCAGATCGGTCAGCGGACCACGCAGGAATTTGTTGCGAACTGGCGGTTGGGGCGAAAAGCGTGATTGTGCTTTTTGAGCGGCCCAGTGAAGATCGGCCCTGCGATGAATGGCTTACGGCGGGTTTGCAGATACGGTGGTGGAAAGTCAGGGTTGGACCGCCGAGTCCACCCCTTCCGGACGAATTGAGTTTTGAAATTGGACTTAGAACAGCATGGCCGCTTTCATATTCTAACTTTGGACGAACTTAGGATAGGCTGTGATTATTCTACTGCCATTCATTCCAACGAGCTGACTCTATAAAACTTATTATATTAACTGCCTCGCGAACAATTTCATTTGCCGCCGCCGCTTTGTGGCAAATTGAATAGGCCCGCAGAACGTGGCGCAAAAATAGACATCTCTATTGGCTTGCGCCGTTCAAGACAGAACAAGGTATCTGCATATGGTCCGATATCGCGCTGAATGGAGGAATAGCATTAATGAATCAATAATGCAGGCTGCATGTGGGAATGTTGATTTATTGGACGGCATTACGTCTACGCATATTTATCCATCAAAGTTAGAGTTACCCATTGTCTACCAAATGGCAGCTCCGTTAGATAGCCGCGGTAACACAAAAATAACTGATAGGAATGGACTTCCCGTTGATCTGTGGCTCATATCGGCAAATGCAGCACCGGTGTTACGAAGCCACGCGCAGGTTCTATCGGCAGAGGATTGGCAACTCATCAACTGCCGGAAAAGAACCTCCGAGCGGAACTCGGCGATTGCCTTGCAGGTTTGCCTACGGTTTGCGCTAAGCTCGCTGGTTCATTGGAAACACTCCCCGGCAGCTTGGAGGTTTGGCAGGACGGCATTCGGCAAACCCTTTATCGAGCATGGTCCAAACATTTACTTCAGCCTGACGCATTCCGGCACATTAAGCGCGATAGCGCTTTCGCGGGCTTGCTCAGTGGGGATCGACGTGGAGACGGCGGCTCCGGATCTATGCGTCGATTTGATGGAGGACTATCTCAGCCCCGCGGAGAGGAACTTCGTCCGCCATCTCCCTCGCGGCTTAAGAGAGAGAGAGTTTCTGAGACTCTGGACGCTCAAAGAAGCATTCGCGAAATCGACGGGCTTGGGCCTCAGCATGAACCTAAGCGAAATCGACGTATCTTCCGTCGCCGCCGGCAGAGCTTCCGCCTGCGTCGTATGTGGGCAGCAAAGCATCCTTCTTACATCTCATATTCGCAATCTGGGCTCAACAGGCGACGGATGGCTTTCCTTGGCGGCTAACGTATCCGGAAGACCTTCTTCAATTCGCTTAAGCATTTATTTCGTAGAGCCCCGGTCTTTAGAAGGGCAGTGAAAAGCTAACAGTCGCGTAGCCGCCCGTTCCACCAGCCAGGCTTCCGGACACCGCGTCTTCGGAGGTATTCGAAACCCATTGATACCCGCCTGCCGCGATCACCTCTACTCTTCCGATGGACTTTAGTGCGACGGGAACTAAAACGAAACCGCCCAAACGCTCCGCACTGAAACTCCGGTCTCCTAGAAAGCTGCCTTCGGGGCCGATCGCCACTTGGGAAGCTGGCAGGCCGGCCCGAAACTTCGCACCGGCACGTGCGCGCACAAAATATGTTTCGAATGCGCTCGTATATTCCCCAACAACGTCGCCGTAAAACCGCTTCTCCTGCTCGGTTTCGACTTCAACGACTACTCCAACGCCGGCTTGGTTTCCGCGCACAGGGTTATTGAAGTCCTTAGGCGATAGATTGACCGATAGATCCTCAACGCCGACATAGGCGCTGTAGTTGATATCGTCGCGGATCACCTGGTACCCCACGAGAGCCGCCCCCTGCCATTCAGTTCCGTCGATCTTGGCATTTTGGCAATTGAGGACGGTGTTATAATCGAACAGGTCGACACTGCCCTGAACCCGGAACAGAAAGCCGTCTTTATCGATATCGCGATTGAATGCGGTGATCAGCGATGAGTAATAGTTCTGATCTCCGCGCGCAAAGTTTAATTCCGTATATGCGACAGATGAGAAGGTTGGCGTCTCGTACCCTCCCGCAAATGCTACGCTAGGTAGCAAGAGCAGCGATAGGAGGGGTACTGCGGTTCTCTTCTTCTGCTCCAACATTGACGGTCCCCGTCTGGCTAAATCGCGCAACCTTCGATTGCGCGATTCTAGGCGGGAACGCAATGCTTGCCACAGATTAAGTAGCGCTATTGCTGATACTGTTGCAGTAATACCCCACTTGCAACCTACGTTGGCTACTGCGTTAGTGTGACGCCAAGGCGCTCCAAAGAGTCCCTGCTTTCCGTATGCTTAGGGTCTATTGCAAGCGCCTTTTGATAATCACCAATTGCTTCGTTTCTCATGCCCATCGCTTCATAGGTCTTGCCCCTCGTATCGAGAGCGTCCGCCAGTTGCGGATTAAGCGACAAGGATACATTGACATCTGCAAACGCCTTCTTTGCATCTCCAGACTTCAGGTAGGCCCAGGCGCGTAGATTATAGGCGGAGGCGTCCTGAGCATTAAACCCGATTGCCTTCGTTTCGTCCGCAATTGCCAAATCGTATTGCTCTCTGTCGATGTAAGAGCTGCCACGATTACGGTAGGCCTCGTTTTGATTGGGCTGAGGGGCATTACCGGTAATGATCCGCGTACAAGCGCCTATCCTGTCCGCTATGCTCGCCTCCTCGTTCCTGCACGTATCGTAATCCGATGCCGTTTCAGCATAGGAAGCAATGGACATGACACAGCTTAACCCAAGAAGCAGGCTTCCCAACATAAAGCGCATGATCGTTTCTCCGTTCCCAATTACGCTTTCTCGCGCGCAATATTAACCTTGGACAGTTGGAATGCCGTGCCAGCGGCTTCCCGCCGGCATGACTTCAGCCTTCATTAACAGCGACATGGGACCTAGCACGCTGCCTCGCTCCATCCGCGAGTCGTAAAGAACCACTGCCATGTTGCCTACGGAGCATCCATCTTCGATGTCCAAATAGGAGGACTTCATAACGCGGTCTTCGAAAAGATGGTTTTGAATGATCGCGCCGAAGTTGAGGGACACGCCGTTACCGATCCGGACGAGATCAAATTCTGAAAACAACGCCGTATTTATGAAGCAGTGATGCCCGATTTTGCAGCCAAGGAGACGCAGAAGCATTGGCGCGACAGGCGTCCCGAAGAAGAATGCTACAATGGGCGCCATGACGAACTCATAGACCCCATTTATCATCTCGTTGAACCAAACGTAGCGGGACCACAATGGCACGATCACCGGCTTGAACCGGCCCATGATCGCCCATTTAAGGCCCACCGTGATTGCGACCGGGATCGCCGCCAGGAGGAGCGCAAGCGCGGGAATGAGGCCTAGCATTACCCACATGCCGTAGGCTTGATACAGCATAAAGAGCGCCACGATGCCCGCGAACCCCGATATGATGGCGGTATAGGCGGGGATCAGAATGCGGCAGGTGTCGATAATCGCGCGCTGGAAGTAGAGCTTATTCGTGGGAACATACGTCACCGCATCCCCGAAGCCCCCAACCTTCTGCCTGTTCGGCAAGCGAAAACCGGGAGAACCAAGCCAATCGGTCCCGTCCGGGACCGGATTAGTGGGGTCCGGAGGTGTAGACAGGACACCCAAGAGGCAGCGATTTCCGAGGCTTGCTCCGGGCGGCAAAATCGCGCTGTTCCCGACAAATGAACGATCGCCAACACTGTTAAGGCCGACCTCGAACTGTCCCAGATTGGTTCGCCGCCCGCCGAGTATCGAACCGTCCGCGAAGAAGCTGCCGTCGCCCGCCGAAAGTAGCTCAGGCAGGAAGCTGAATATTGTCGACATTTCGGAATACTTGCCGATCTTGGCACCCAACAGGCGCATCCACGGCGGCAGGTACAGGGTCGTGAATACCGGCAGCATCGCCGCGCGAGACGCCCGCATGAGACCCGCGGAGAGCCAGATGCGCAGGTCGGCAAGTGTATGCAGCTTGTAAACGCCAGGTTTCACGCGTGGCAGCACAAGGTACTTGCAGAATGCAATCCAGAGGCATGAGAAGATGGTGAGCAATGGCACCGCCAGCATGATTAGCAAGAGCGTGGACGCCACTCCATTCGTGAGCAGCATGTACCCGAAGCCAAATAGGGACGCGATTGCAGGGAGCCCCAGAAGAAGGGCAAAAGCCCACCCTGCGACGATCTGAGCGGTACCAAATAGTGCCAGGCGCAGGCGCGAATGCTGCCGGGGCAAGCCCGCGGCACCTTTACCTCCGCCGGGCGGGCGGGAGAGCCGCGACGGGACTCTTTCGCCGGGATCCGCTCGCCGTCCTGCAGGAGAGATTGATCGTCCAGCCTCGCCCCATCGCCCATGGACGACATTAAGGCCCAGCGAGGAATGCAGTCCGATAAAGCAACGGCTGCCTATCTCCACCTTTCCAAAAATGAGATATCCATCTTCAATTCTGGTGCCGAGGAGCTGGGTGTCGGCGCCAATACTGGTGTTATCGCCGATGGAAATCAGGTCCCAAGCCGAACAGAGGGCGGTGTCAAGTGCACAGTTCCGCCCGACCTTCGCACCCATGAGCCGGTAATAAACCGGCATGAGAGGCGTTCCAACAGCAAAGAGCCCCGCGCCCAACCCTTGCAGCCGGCTGACTAGCCACCAGCGGAAGTAATAGCTTCCCCATAAGGGATGCCAGCCGACCTTATACCGGCCAATGATCGCCCATTTCGCTCCGATCGAGACGAGGAGCATGACTGGCCAGAGTGCGAATGAAATACCTGCGGTGTAGGCCAACGCGTAAGCTATTGAAGTCTTGCCGTAAAAGGTGTCCTCGATGACGGGGATAACCAGCGCGAGCGGACTCGATAGCAAGCAAAAGCATAAGCAGCATCGACGCGATCTGCGCCGTTATCAAAATAGCTCCCGGCTTTCGCCGGACCGCCGGTGCCGGGCTGGGTTGGGATGACCGGGGTGGAAAGCCGGATTTTGAAGCTCTCCGCTCTGTCACATGCAGCGCCAGCTTCCGCACGGTCGGGAAGGCGTAGATGTCCCGAACCGGAATATGAATGTCAGCTTCCAGCCGCAAAAGTGCGGCCAGTTTCGCCGCGAGCAGAGAATGACCGCCGAGGTCCAAGAAGAAGTCCTGCTCGGCGCCAACCTCGGGCACCTTCAGGGTTTTCTGCCAGGCTCTCGCGATATCCCGCTCAAGTTCCGTATTGGGTTTTTCGAGTTCGCCCGTGCCTGACGCGAGCGGCGATGCCGGTGCGGGAAGGCCTTTCTTGTCGACTTTGCCGCTAGTGAGCAAGGGGAACGAGTTCGAGCACATCGAGAAACGCAGGCACCATGTAGGCCGGCAGTCTCGCCCGGAGAATTTGGAGTATCTTTGTTCTGCCGAAAGAGGCGGGCGGACCTGAGAGTGTGACGTAGGCTGCAAGGCTGGGCACACCCTCCCGCTCATGAAGCGTTACAACCGCGTTCGAGACCTCCTCTTGCTCCAGCAACACAAATTCGATCTCGGACAGTTCCACACGGAAACCGCGAATCTTAACTTGACTGTCAATGCGGCCGAAGAATTCTAACTCGCCTCCCGCGTTCAGGCGCACAAGGTCGCCGGTTCGATAGAGGCGTCCATCTCCTCGCTCAACAAAAACGCGTGTCGTCAGCTCCGGCTGCTTGAGATACCCCTGGGCGAGGGTCACCCCCCCGATATATAGCTCGCCGGTCTCTCCGTCTTTCACCGGCCGGCCCTCTGGATCGAGGATTGTAATGGAATAACCGTCGAGCGGCTGGCCGATAGTCACCGGCTTGCCGGGCTCGCAAATCGCCGCCGTCGTATTCACGGTGGCCTCTGTGGGGCCATACACATTGAGCATCCGTAGCCCATTGCAAGCCCATCGTGCTACGAGTTCCTGGGGACAGGCTTCGCCGCTGACCACGAGCTGGCGCAGGCACGGTACAGGCTCGGTGATGGTTGAAAGCATGGTTGGCACTGTTGAGAAATAGGTGACGCCCTGCGCGGTCAGGAAACGCGCCAGGTCGTTCCCAAATCTGGGGGTGCTCTTGGTCCCGGCGACCAGGGCCGCACCGTTCGAAAACGCCATCCAGATTTCTTCAACCGATCCGTCGAAGGTCAGTGCAAAGCCTTGATAAATCCGGTCCTGGGGTGTGGTTACGCAGACGGAGTTAAACGCCTGTACAAAATGCGCAACATTTCGATGTAGAGTGACCACGCCTTTGGGACGCCCTGTAGTTCCGGAAGTGTAAAGGACGTAGCAGATATCGTCGCACGATACGCCAGTTTCATCGCGTGAAAGACGCTTTTGGGGCTGATTTTCTATTGCGGGTTTGGAAGAGTCCAAGGAGAGCGTGACTCCGCCGAAGAACTGGGAAGCCCGGTCTTTCAGCGCATCCTGCGTCAGAAGCAGCGCAATTTCAGCCTCGCCCGCGATGTAGGCGAGCCGGTCGTCCGGAGATGACGGGTCTAGTGGAACGTAAGCAGCGCCAGCCTTGAGACACGCTAGGATCGCCACAATCGGCAGATGAGACCTTTCGAGAAAAATGCCGATCAGCCTGCCTTTACACGCACCGTGGGTCCTCAAGTAGTGCGCCAACTGATTGGCCTCGATATCTAACTCAGAATAGCAAAGCTGCCGATTGTCACAGATAAGAGCGGCTGCTTCACCCCGCATGCCCGCTTGCACCTCGAATAGTTCATGCAAACAAGGATATGCCAGAGACTGCGATATTTGGGCTATATCGACGCCTTCCGTATTATCGACCTCCTCAACCACAACCGTCGCTGAAGTGCACACGCAGGGACTTTGTCTCGTTGCATCCATAGTGCAATACTCCAAAATGACCTGCTCGAACTAACATGCGGTCCGGTATATCGCAATACGGAGCGTTCTTTATACTTAACTGCTGTGCTACATTGTGTAAATAACGCGTTTTGTAACCTCTTGTGCTCCCAAACTTTTAACTAGACGCCAAATAATACGCCTTGGGCGGAGGAACTTAGAGCAGCTCAAATTTATACGTAGTCCGATCATCAATCGAACCGCGTGGGGGTGCCCGTGCTAGATTCAGTAGACACTCAATGCAGTCATCCTGACAATGCTTGGCAGGATAAGAATGCGATCACCCGTTTCTCACAACTTCAGACGGCACTAAGTGGAGTTACTTCGGACTCCACCCTTGAGGAGATAAGGGATGGCCTCGACCAAGTGGGGATGTCGATCCGCCTTAATCCTTACGTGATGTCGTTGATGGACTGGACACGGCCCAGGACGGATCCAATCAGGCGGCAGTTTCTGCCAATGGGTCCGGAACTTGAGACGGACCATCCTTGCCTGACGATGGACTCGCTAGAAGAAAAGGACTTTTCTCCCGCACCGGGGCTGGTTCACCGCTACCCTGACAAAGCCCTATTCTTGGTGACTTCCGTTTGCCCTGTCTACTGCCAATACTGCACACGCAGCTATGCCGTCGGGTCGAACACGACTCTCGTTCAAAAAGATCATGTGACCAGCCCACAGTTCTGGGATGCTGCAATCGACTATATCAGCAAGACACCGCAAATCGAAGATATCGTAATCTCGGGCGGCGACCTGGCCCGGCTTAAGGCAGCTCATCTGCGCAACTTGGGAAATGCGCTCTTAAATATTGGGCACATCCGCCGTCTGAGATTTGCGACGAAAGCGCTGGCGGTACAGCCTATGAAATTCCTGGACGATGAGGAATGGGTCGGGGCTCTTCTGGAAATTTTCGAGCGTGGCCGCAAACTATTCAAGCACGTCTGCTTGCATACGCACTTCAATCACCCGCGGGAAATTACCCCTCTTGTTGAACGCGCCATGCGCAGGCTTAACGAAGCTTGCGTCATGGTGAGGAGCCAGACCGTACTTCTGCGCGGCGTCAACGACGATGCAAAGCTATTGATTGAGCTTTTCAGGGGGATCGGACGCCTGCACATTCATCCCTACTACGTCTATGTTTGCGACATGGTAAGGGGCACTGAGCACTTCAGATTGCCGTTGCGTAGAGCGCAGGAGTTGGAGAAGGAGGTCCGGGGCGCGACCGCGGGTTTCAATACTCCTCTATTTGTAGTCGATACCCCCGGAGGCAAGCGCGATGTCCACTCGGAAGAGTTTTACGACCGAGAGCTGGGTATTTCGGGTTTCTTGGCGCCAACTGTTACCCCAGGGCGAATGTTCTACTACTTCGATCCACTGCGGTCGCTGCCCGCGAGCGGCCGGAATGAATGGCTGAGCGCTGGCGGGAAGGAGAACATTCTTGCCAGGCTAGGCAATCGAGCGATAACGCCTGTCGCGGCTGAGTAATTCAGCCCCGTGGACTGCTTTATAAACCATGCCTATCCGGTTAACGCACACACCCACAACATGTAGAGCGCTCCCACTCGCCAGAATGAAGCGCATCGAACTTCGGCGCGACGAATTCGCCTGTGATTTCGGGCGACGAGCGAAAGGCGTTGAATAAGTACCTGTTTCACACGCCATCTATCCATGGTGGGTGTGGGCGTTAACCGGATGGGCATGAGCTATACCCCAACTCACTGAATAGGCGGAAAAATCCCTTGCGCGGAACGGCGGCAGGGATCCAGATCGCGGAATGATTCGCGGCGGATTTCTCGATGCTGAAGCTAAAAAAGACCTGACCGAGCTTGCTCGGGACGGGACGACCGAACATCGGCTTGCGCGCCGGGCGAATGCGCTCGTCCTTCTCGACGAAGGATGGAGCTGTCAGCGTGTCGCGGCCGCGCTTTTGCTTGACGACGATACGGTCGGCTCCAGGCATAAGCTCTATCTGTAGGACGGGATCGAAGGATTGGCCGGGTTTGGCTACGAAGGCCGCGCCTGCCGTTTAAGCATCGAACAGCAGGACAAGCTGAAAGCCTGGATCGCTGAGACGCTGCCGCGCTCGACGCGCCAGATCGGCGCGTGGATCGAACGTGAGTTCGAGGTCACGTACGAGGGGCGCTCGGGCCTGATCGCTTTGCTTCGGGAGCCGCGTGAATCGAGAGGTTCACGCACGGTTCTGGGAGCGCCTGGAGGTGAAACTCCTCCGGGCGACTCGCCCCGGAGGCCGCCTCGCGACGAGGCGGCGGAACGGTCAAAACTTGTCGCCGTTGGAAGGACGCCGGCCGGCATGCCGCGCAGCCGCTCCATGCACTCTTCTGTCTTCGCATGCTTCCATGCTATGGACCGGCAAGGTGTTACATATGACTACGGGAGACGGATCGTGCGTATCGTTGCGATTGCATTCCTATGGCTGACGCTGTTGACCGGGATGGCCTCCGCACAGGACGCGGGCACGTCGTCGAGGACTGCCGCGGAGGACCTGGCGCCCATCCTCGACACGGGCGGGCATATGGCGGCAATCAACAGCATCGCCTTCACTCCAGATGGACGGCAGCTCGTCTCGGCATCGGATGACAAGACCGTCCGGGTGTGGGACGTCGATACAGGCAAAACGCTGCGCACGATCCGCGGCGAGGCTGCGTCCGCGCATTCGGGCCAAGTCTACGCCATTGCGCTTTCCCCTGAAGGCAAATGGCTAGCAGCGGGGGGACGGCTCAAGGCGTCCAGCACGCCCGGAAGCGTTATCCGCGTTTTCGACTTCGCCAGCGGCAAGCTGGCGGCACTGCTCAAAGGTCATGCCGGCGCAGTCCGCGGCCTCGCCTTTTCCCCCGATGGCCGGCATCTCATCTCAGGGAGCCAGGACAAAGCCGCCATGATCTGGGACGCCGGCTCCTGGTCCGGCTCAGGGATGGGACCGCCGTCCGCGGCGCCCGTTACGGTATCCAAACCGCGCTTGCGCCTCGGCCATCGCGATGCCGTCTACGCCGTGGGCTTCATGCCCGATGGGGCGGGCGCCGTGGCCGGCTCCTTCGATCGCGAGTTGCGGCTGTGGCGGGTTGAAGATGGCGCTTTGCTGCAGCCGGCTCGTCAGCTATGGCTGGCATGAAGAGCCCGTCCACGCCACGGCGGTCAGCCCCGATGGACGCTGGGCTGCGACCGGGGGAGGCTCTGGCCACGAAATCCATATTTGGGATTTGCAAACCGGCGCACGGCGCCAGAGTGTGGACGGCGAGCCGGTCGCCCTCAAGGGAACGGGGAATGCCGTGCGAGCTGTTGGCTTCTCAAGCGATGGCGGCCAGATCGGCTGGAGCGACATAATGGAGTCGCTGCAATACGCCTGGGCGCTGCCAGCGGCCGGCGGAACGCTCGCGGGACCGCATTCCCTCTCTCTCCTGAAGGCGCGGAATTTCCACCACGCCGAAACCATTCATGCGAGTTGGTCGCTCAGCACCAGGAGGGGCGCCCTTTTTGGTTATAACGCTACCGTCCTCGACATCAGCGAGGCCGGCAAGGTGCGGGCCTCCATCAGACGCGAGCCTGTCGCGGTTGACGACCGCTGGGCCTATGGCTTCACCCCCGATGGCGAGACCGTCATCTCGGGCGGCTCCTCGGGTGTGCTCGCCGCCTACGGCCGCGACGGCAAGATGCTCGGCGAGTTCATTGGCCACGAGGACGATGTCTCCGCCGTCGCGCCTTCGCCGGATGGACGCTATCTCCTTTCGGGTTCCATGGACCAGACATTGCGGCTGTGGAACCTGAAAACCCGCGAGTTGCTCGTCACCTTCTTCCAGGGCAAGGACGGCGAATGGGCGATGTGGACGCCGCAAGGTTACTACGCCTCCTCGCCCGCCGGCGGCCGGCTGATAGGATTGCAATTCAATCACGGTCCCGGGCACGAGGCGAGGTATGTCGATGCCGCCCGGTTCCGCGAGCTTCTGAACCGGCCGGACATCGTTGCCCGCGCCATTCAGCTCGTCTCGGCCGAAGCGGCGGCGAAGGAGGCGCTCGACTCCTATTTGAAGCTTCACAATCACCCCGATTAGCCGGCCAGCCGGTGCCGCGCGAAGCCGCCTCCTCCCGCCCAGAGCGGTTGCTAAAGACCCGCCAGGGCGGGATTCGCGCGCCGCGCAACCAACCTGCGCGTGCAGCATCCGGTTAAGCCTTTGGACAGCCCGAATCGGCAATACATATACGGGGGCAACTTTTGGGCTGTTCCGAAACCCTCTTTCCGGTAGAGTGCGCTCATGTTGAAACGCCTTGTAATCCCGTTTGCGGCGGTCTGCCTGCTTGCGGTTGTCCCCTTGCAACCGTTCGAAGCGCGCGCGCAATCGCAAACGCCGCTGCAAGAGGCAATCGCCAGGCTCACGCCGGAGCAGCAGGCCAGGCTCAAGGCTTACGAGGCAGCGCGCCTCGCCTTCCACCGCCGCACCGACCTCTATTGGCGGGCGGTCGAGCTGAAGCGCAAGAAGCGCAAGGCCAAGCTCGCAGCGGGCAAAGCTATCGCCAAGGCTGACTACGTGGCCCAGCAGCCGCCCGAATATAAAGGCCCGCCCCGCCCGGACGATGTGATGGCAAAGCTGCCCAAGCCGCCGCCCCAGCCCCAGGAAGTCCACGAGCCGGTGCCCATCGTGCCGCAATTCCTGGAGCAGGCGAAGGAGGTCTACGGCTTCGAGCCCGACCGCGTCAGCGAGGACGACTTCATGATCCGCTACGCGATGGAGGCGACCAAGCTTGGCCTTTCGCGCGATCAGGTTGTGCGCCTTTACGCACTTGAGACCGGCGGCATGGGCACCCAGGACCTGCAATCCGGCTACAACCCCAGAACCCGCCACGCCGCCTCCACCGCGCTCGGGTACGCGCAATTGCTGGCTGCAAACACAATCGAGCAACTCCGCAAGGAGGGCGAGGAGTTCGCGGCCCGGCTTGAGCGTAACGCGGCCGAGGATGGTGTTTCCGAGGACAGGGCGGCCTCGCTTCGCGCAAAGGCGGCCATCTTGCGGCGCATGATCGCGGATGCCCGCAAGGTTCGCGATAACTGGCCCGCGCACGTCGCCTACGCCAAGACGCCCAACGGCATCGGCATGCACGCCCTCAACCTCGACGGCGATGTTGGCCCCTGGATGCAGACGGTCAAGCTGCGGGGCATCGTGGAGTACGCCGCCAAGAAGGGCATGACCAACCTGACGGGCGCGCAGCTTGAGCTTATGAACCTTGCCGGACCCGCGCACGGCTTCGAAATGATGCAGCCCATCGGCGGCACCATGCCCACATCCAACTTCTTCGAGCGCAAGGGCTACGAGCGCAACCCCGTCGCAGCGCACAAGACGGGCGCCCAGCTTCTCGCCAAGCTCGACGAGATCATGGACCGCAATGTGCAAAAGCAAGGCGCGCAACGTTTCGCGAGCATATTCGACAGCATCGCGCAGCGGCTTTCCAAGCAACGCACCGGCTCCTCGGGCGGCATCTGGCAGCCGTTCAACTTTGCAGGCCGCTGAACCGGCCGCCTGCCCGCCGCGGCTTCCGTTGCACCGATCCGGATTAATGCCGCATTCGGGCATTATCTGGAGAAAAATCGCAGATGTGTTTGAACCCAATCGTGCCAGATCACGCTAAGCCTCTAGTGGCCTGCGTCAGCCGCCGTTTCCGGCCAGATAGGCAGAAGAAAAGGCGCTGCTGGGCTATTGCGCACGAAGGTTTCGCAGGCCGCGAGAAAGGCGGCATCTGCCGAGCACCCGGCGTTGCTGGAGGTTAAATGTTTCATCGTACCCGAAAGACGGCGCCCCTGGCTATCCTCGCGCTCGCCGCGCTTCTGGTTTCCGAAGCCGCCGGCGCCCCCGAAGGCACTGGGCGGGACGTGCCGCAGGCACAGGCGTCAGACGGCGACCACTCGTATCTGCCGCCTTGGATGCAGCCGCAAGCGGGCGGCGGCAAGACAAGCATGCAGTCCCAGTATCTCAATGCCCTCGACGACCCCGCCTTGAAGCAAAAGACGCAAGGCACGCAGCCGCCGCAGAAGCCGCGCAAAAGGCACGGCAGCGTGTTCGACATGTTTTTCTGATGTCCCTGGGATAGAGAGTACCAGAGCTGAAATCTGGGCGTTGGCTGATAGGCCATGATGGATCGCCGTCAAACTTTTCAGGTGGCTGGCGGGAGCATGCGGCCTGCTGCCGCTGGCTTCTGACTCGCCGGTTCCCGGTGCCTCGCCCACGAAAGCGGACGGCCAGTCGCAAGCCCCACCGCGCTGCACTGCAAGTGCGCCTGGAGCGGAAATTTCAGCACGCCCCACGCTATTCGAAGAATGAGGCGAGCGTCACGGTCAGGCCCGGCGGGTCGAGACGTAGCTCGCCCGCGCTGACGAGCCGGGTATGCAGCACATCGCCCTGCCCTCACGCATGATGGATTACCATCTGCTTTTCCGGGTCCACGATGAGGTAGTGATGCACGCTCGCGACGGTGAAATAGCCGCGAAGCTTGTCGCGCAGGTCCGTCATTTGCATCCCCGGCGAAAGCACCTCCACGACGATGACAGGGTTCGGCACCTCAAGCGAGTCGCTTGACACTTCCTCGCCGCAATAGACCAGCGCATCGGGCTCGAAGGCGGTGCGCTGCGAAATCCTCACCGTCGCACCATCCGGAACCGCGTGGCATTTCAAGCCGGCGGCTCTGATTGCATCGCTGAGCGCGATGAACACAGCTCCTTTGGTCTTCCAGTGGACCGCGCACTCGGGGGACATTGCGATCACGTCGCCCTCGTGAAGTTCGTAACGCCCGCACTCCTGCGCTTCCGCCCAAGGCAGAAACTCATCGACCGTCATCTGGTGGCTGGGGACTGTCTGCATACCATGTATATAACACGAACGCCCTGCAACCGCCACTACCGCAGGCTAATCGGCCTTGCGGGCCATCGCTTTCCAAGTTAAGTCACAAGCAAAGGTGCGTTTCCATCGAAGCGGCGCGGGGCTTGGAGGTGCCTGCGGGGCATTCGCAGCGAGATTCCTGCCTGACGGCGCTGGGCAAGCTCTTAGCCTCTAGCAGCCGGCTTGCATCTGGGTTATCACCAACACGAACATTCATGAGAGCGCAGCATGTCCGTCCGCCGTCTCGATCCCAACCAGCCTAAAGACTTCGAGTTCACGCCTGAAAACCTCGCCTGGGCGAAGAACCAGATCGCGAAATACCCGGAAGGCCGGCAGCAGGCGGCCGTGATCCCACTTCTATGGCGCGCGCAGGAGCAGCACGACCAGTGGCTGCCCGAGCCCGCGATCCGTTACATCGGCGATATGCTCGGCATGGCCTATATCCGGGTCTACGAGATCGCGACTTTCTATACCATGTTCAACCTGTCGCCGGTCGGCCGCTACCATGTGCAGCTTTGCGGGACGACGCCCTGCATGCTGCGCGGCTCCGAGGACATCAAGAAGGTCTGCAAGCGTGTGATCGGGCCGGAGGGTCAGGTGACGCCGGAAGGCGTGTTCTCCTGGGTCGAGGTCGAGTGCATGGGCGCCTGCGTGAACGCGCCGATGGTCCAGGTCAACAAGGACTATTACGAGGATCTGACGCCCGAAAACTTCGAGGCGCTCCTGGATGCGTTCAAGCGCGGTCGCGATCCGAAGCCCGGCCCGCAAAACGGCCGGCAGTGCTCGGCTCCCGCCAGCGGCCCAAAAACGCTCACCGATCCGCAGCTCTATCGCGGGACGGCGGCAGGCCCCGCGCAGGGTACAACCAAATCCGAGGGTGAAGACTAGGCAACTCCCGTACAATCATGAACGGGGCAGTCCGCGGCGGAATACGGGTGGTGAAGCGATGAACGCTCCTTTGACATTCGACGTGATCGTGGCAGTGGCGTTTTCCGCCGCCATTGTAATTGGAACGCTCGCAGGCTTCACCAAGCTCGTGCTTATGCTGCTGGCTCTCTCCGCCCCGTTTCTCGTCAGGGCGTTGATCGTCATGACCCATGGCGCGGATCCGTTCAGCTCGCTGCCGCCGCCTTCGCAGCAATTCGCGGCCGTGCTCATCGGCGCGGCTTCCCTGGCCCTGATTCTATCGGTGATTTGGCTGGTGCCTGGTCCTGGGTCGATTGTGGCACGGCTGATCGGCGTTCTTTTCGCCGGGCTGCCTGGTTACGCTGGCGGCCGGAGCCGGAAGCCTGGTCGCATCGCAAGTTCATCCAGGCTTGCAGGAAGAGCTGCGCACGAAAAGCCTGACAGGCCCTGCGGCCTTGGCCGTGGGCAACGCACTGATGCCGCTGCTGCCGGACAATCCCGATTACTTCCCAAGGCGCGAACGGCCAAAACTGTAAATGAGGACGAAGGTTTAATCCATGCTGAGCGATAAAGACCGCATTTTCAGGAACCTCTACGGCCTCCACGACTGGCGGCTTCCGGGTGCTCGCGCGCGGGGCGCCTGGGACAACACCAAGGCCATCATGGAAAAAGGCCAGGACTGGATCGTCGAGGAGGTCAAGGCCAGCGGGCTTCGCGGGCGCGGCGGGGCAGGCTTCGGCACGGGCCTCAAATGGTCGTTCATGCCCAAGAAGCCGGACGGACGGCCGCACTACCTCGTCATCAACGGCGACGAATCCGAGCCCGGCACCTGCAAGGATCGCGAGATCCTGCGGCATGATCCGCACCTGTTGATCGAAGGTGCGCTGCTGGCATCCTTCGCGATGCGGGCGAACACCGCCTACATTTATATCCGCGGCGAGTTCATCCGCGAGCGGGAGCGCCTGCAGGCAGCCGTCGACGAGGCTTACGAAGCCAAGCTCATCGGCAAGAACAACGTGCATGGCTGGGACTTCGACTTTTATATCCACCATGGCGCCGGCGCCTACATCTGCGGCGAGGAAACAGCCCAGCTCGAAAGCCTCGAAGGCAAGAAGGGCCAGCCGCGCCTGAAGCCGCCCTTCCCGGCCAATGCCGGCCTCTGGGGCGCGCCGACCACGGTGAACAACGTCGAATCCATCGCCGTCGTGGGGGATATCCTGCGCCGGGGCGGATCGTGGTTCGCCGGGCTCGGCAAGCCCAACAATACCGGCACCAAGCTTTTCTGCATCTCGGGCCACGTCAACGAGCCCTGCAATGTCGAGGAGGAGATGGGCATTCCGTTGCGCGAACTGATCGAGCGGCATTGCGGCGGCGTGCGCGGCGGCTGGGACAACCTGCTCGCGGTCATCCCCGGCGGCTCCTCGGTGCCATGCGTGCCGGCGCCGATGTGCCAGGATCTCGGCATGGACTTCGATAGCCTCCGGAGCGTTGGCTCCGGGCTAGGCACCGCCGCCGTGATCGTGATGGACAAGTCCACCGATATCGTGAAGGCCATCGCGCGCCTCTCCTACTTCTACAAGCACGAAAGCTGCGGCCAATGCACGCCCTGCCGCGAAGGCACGGGCTGGATGTGGCGCATCCTGGAGCGCATGGTGGAAGGCCGCGCCGAGCTTGCCGAGATCGACCAGCTTTGGGATATCTCGAAGCAGATCGAGGGGCATACGATTTGCGCGCTGGGCGACGCGGCGGCTTGGCCGGTGCAGGGGCTGATCCGGCATTTCCGGCATGAGATCGAGGCCCGGATCGACGCCTACCACAGCCGCGAAGCTTCCCGCGCCGCCGCGGAGTAGCTTCGGGGCAGCCGCCTACTAAGGCCTTGCCTTACGTTCGAGGCGATATGCGGCAATACAGAATTGCCGCATATACTTGGCACTGAGTGCCGCCGCCGAACGCTTTCCGTCTTCTAAGACCCGCCAAGAAACGACAGCACAATCAATATCGAGATGACCGCGCCGGCAATAAGGGCCGCGAGTTGAGGCGAAACCAATCCCAGTCCTAAAATAGCTATAACGGCGAACACGAATATCGCAGCGATGCCCATGCCCGCGAATTGAAATCCGCCATCGGATTGATTCAGAACCAAATACAGAAGCAGGATCGCCACGAGCAGCGCCTAAGGAAGCAAAGAGAATTGCTGTCTGAAGTGCGATTGCACCTACACCGAGAGCGACCGCTACACCGGCATAAAGCTTCTCTTCGCGCCGGATTAGCGAAAGAACTGCAAGCATGATGGACAGAACGCCAAACGAAACGGCCGCGTTAAAAAAGAGATGTCTCCAGTCCCATAGCGCGGACCTCGTCTCTTCCTTTTTGGGCGTCACGCGCTTCAGCTTTGCCATGATGCGTTCTTCGAGGCTATGGCCTGTATCCACTGCGGCATGATGAGCTGTTCCGCCAGGCAGAACCGGCGGCAGTGCCCACTGAGAAATCGCGACAGCAATCAAAGAAAGCAGGCCGATGAGAACGCCGGCTACACCAAGACCTCTGGGCCGCGCCTGAAGGCTAGTATTCATAGAGGTAGCTTCCCTGCTGTTCACCAAGAATTATACGAATTCCGGTTGAGTGGTTCGCAAAGTCCCCCGTCATCCTGTCCTTCTCCCCGAGGGGAGAAGGAACCCCCGAATTATCCGCGGCGTGAATTCTAGCGTCCTCTCTCCCCTCGGGGTGAGAGACAGAGTGAGGGGGGCTTTGCAAAGCATCAACCGGATTCCGTACTACGACTTGTTCGAGATAGGCCGGCCGGGCGCAAACGGAGGTCGCAGCTCCAAGCCACACACATTTGTGGCCGATCCCTTGCAAAAGGTTCACGGGATACCTTCTTGCGAACGGCCTTTGGTTCGCGCCGCCCGGAAACTTGCCGCTTGGAGTAACAGGGGCAGAGTTCGGGCAAGTTTCTCAGCGGACGCCGGTTCCACACAGGCGTCATGCACCGCGAAGGGCGTCCATGTCAGCCAAAATCGATGCGCTTACATATGTTAGCCACGGGTTCCCGCCTTCGCGGGAACGACGCTGCGGATCGGCTCCGAAGACTGTGAAGCCTATCGAGTACCCGGACTTTTGCCTCTCTGCGCTTTGCATGGCTAACCGCCTATTTGCCATGGAGTTTTGCCGGAAACCAATTTAATGTCCGTCCCCGGAAGATTTGGCTCAAGCCGTAAGGCGGCGGATGATTGGCGAACGGACGTATTTTGAGAAATTCCTCATCGCGATCGCCATCCTGTTTTGCGCTTTGCCCGTGCTGGCGGTGCTGCTTCCGCCGCTGACGGATTATCCCAATCACCTGGTTCGCTTTTGGCTGCTCGCGGGCGGGGCCGCCGAGCCTCCCCTCCACGCATTTTACAAAGCGGATTGGAGCGCCGCCCTGACCAATATCGGCCTCGATTTTATCGCGGCGGAGGGCGCGCGCCATTTCAACGCCGAGGGAGTGGCGAAACTCCTGCTGTTCGTGTCCGCCGCCGCCGCTCCCGCGGGAGCCGTTTTGCTCTCGCGAACGATCTTTGGGCGAACCGGATACTGGCATGTGCTGATATTTGGGGCGGCCTGGACCTCGCCGCTGCTGACCGGGCTGTTCAGTTTCGAGCTGGGAATTGGCCTTGCCATGGTGTTTGCCTGGCTGGATTACGCTGCCGGGGGCAGCAACTCGTGGCTGGGATTGGCCGGCGCGCGCTTCAGGGGTTCGCGGCCCTGCTGGTCCACCCTTTCGGGTTTGCGTACTACGCTTTGCTCACGGCCGGTCTGGCACTTGGCCGCGAAAAGCTGCCTCCGCTTGCACGCGCTGCCAAGGAGCGCAGAACGCGTAGCCCTTGTCTCGCTACCCTTGGCCGTGTCCGTCCTGCTTCTGGCGCTTCGGTCGCTATCGTTGCCCAATGCCGCGATTGGCACCGATGCCGGCGACGAGCTGACATGGCAATCCGCCAGCAT
>CAVXDM010000053.1:0-110753 GCA_963760455.1 uncultured Alphaproteobacteria bacterium | reverse complement strand
TCACATTGGTGGCCGTCCGCCCTCCAATTTGTCCCTAGGGCTGCTTGACGGCGCGCTACAGGTGCTTTCGCCGGCTCGTGTGCTGGGGCCGCGAGGCTAAGCTTATCAGGGGATTGCACTTGTCCGTGAGGTGACTGCAAACCCGGCCAAGCTTCCAATTTTTGCCACTTTTGCTGACGATAGCGCAGTCTCGGGGACTGCGGCATCCTGCCGCAACCCGGTGCAGAGACGCAAAAGATGGACAGCGCATGAGACTATTGATCGCCGAGGACAATGTCCGTCTTGGTAGCTACATCCGCGCTGCACTAAGTGAACGGGGGTTTACGGCAGACCACGTCGAAACCGCTGGCGACGCGGAAGCGGCTCTCTCCGGTATCGATTATGAGGCCCTGATCCTTGACCTAGGCCTGCCCGATGCCGACGGCATGACCCTTTTGAAAAAGATGCGCCAGAATCAGGACATGCGGCCGGTTCTCATCCTCACGGCGCGCGATAGCACCGAGATGCTGGTCAATGGGCTTAATGGCGGCGCGGACGATTATCTATGCAAACCATTCGAAATGGATGAGCTTGTGGCGCGCATCCGTGCCTTGCTCCGCCGTCCTGGATCACGAAAAAGTGTGGTCATCTTCGAAGCGAATATGCAAATCGACACCGCCGAGCGGGAAGTCCGCATCGATGGCAAGATCGTGGAGGTCCCGAGGAGGGAGTATTACGCGCTGGAACTCCTCATGCGGCGCACGGGCAGCGTCGTTTCCAAAAAGTCCATGGAGGACCTGCTTTATTCTTTCGGCGAGGAAATAGCCTCGAACGCTGTCGAGGTGCTCATTCACCGGCTGCGCAAAAGGCTGCTGGACCACGGCGCGGGAGCAGTGATCCATACCATTAGGGGCGTTGGATACATGCTTGCGGCCGAGGCCCGAAAGAGCGCATGAGGCGGTATTTCCAATCACTTTGGTTCCGCCTGATTTTCGGACTTCTCCTCGGCTCGGTGGCGGCAGTGCTCGTGGCGAGCGTGTTTCTTTACATCCGGTTCAAGAACGTCGATACGGAGTCCCATGAGCGAACGCTTCAAGGACAAGCCAAACTCATCGCGAAACTTTATCAGTCCACGCCGGGACATGTAATCAAGCTTCCCGACTCCTATGCACCCTATTACCGCGAAGGGGCAGGCGAGTTCGCGGTTGTTTCGGCAACCGGCGCCCTGGTAGCGGCTTCCGAGGGGCTGACCCACCCTCTTCATCCAGTCGATCCCGACGCGGGCCGGGAATTCTTCTCGCACCCCCTGCCAGACGGAAAATCCACATCCTTTGGGATATCGTTAAAGATCCCGAAATCGACGCCTCCGCTCTGGGTCCAGGTCGTTTTCAAGGACAACGAGGTTGTCTTCGACTCCGTTCTTGAAGAGTTCGTGCAAGACATTGCCTGGATATGGCTGCCGTTTGTCGGCATTCTCCTGGTCATCAATCTCATCGTAATCAGGATCAGTCTGCGGCCGCTGGCCCGCGCATCGGCGCAAGCTTCGGCAATCGGGCCATCCGCGGTGTCGAAGCGCCTGTCCGAGGCGGGGATGCCCGGTGAAGTCTTGAGCCTGGTGCGGGCGATCAATCACGCGCTCGACCGGCTTGAGTACGGCTATAAGGAGCAGCAGGCCTTCATCGCGGATGCGGCTCACGAATTGCGCACGCCGGTCACGATCATGACCACGCACATGGATTTGCTGCCGGAGTTCAGGGGCAAGACCGCACTGAAGGAAGAGCTGGGATCACTGAAGCGGCTCGTGAGCCAGTTGCTCGACAACGCGCGCATCGATGCTTTGAGGATCGCCTCTTCCGACCAAGTCGAACTCAACACCCTTGCCGCCGATGTCGCGGCCTACCTCGCTCCGTGCACCATAGCCAGCGGAAAGAACATCGAGGTCTACAGGTCCGAACGCCCGGCTATCGTCAACGGGTCCTACGATTTTCTATTCCGCGCGCTTCGCAATCTCGTCGAGAACGGCGTCGCGCATACCGCTCCCGGCACCGCCGTTTACATCGGCGTGCTCAATCCACCCGCGCTTATCGTTGCCGATTGCGGGCCAGGCATTCCGAAGGATCAGCGCCAAGCCATATTCGAGCGCTTTTGGCAAGGCAGCCGCGACCGCGGAGGCGGTGCGGGGCTTGGGATGGCGATCATCTCGCGCACTGTTGCCGCACATGGCGGAAGGATCGAGATTGGAGACCGCCGGGGCGGCGGGGCACTGTTCAGGGTGACATTCCCGCAATTCGGCGCGCGGCGGCTCGCGGGGCGCCCCGCGGCGCAATTGCCGCGCCAACGGCCTGCCGCCGCTCTTCCCGCTCCCAAGGATTCGAGCCGGCGCCAGAAAATGAGAAGCGCGGCGTGCAAAGCATTTCCACTCAAAGCCACGCCGCCTATCGCGATCCGCGACGGCGGAACTGGGGGCATCGCTTGAGCCATTCCGCTTTTTCCACCAGTTCGGCGGCACATGTAAGCATTCCGTAAGCTGAGGCAGCCTATGTTTGCGGCAATCATAGGATATTACCTGCACCGGCGCTCAATTTAGTCAAAGTCATTGCGTATGATGCACACCAACCGTCGGCGTTGAGTTGCGTTGCTTGATGTATTGCTTCAATCATTCTCGTTGTGCAGTTCTAACTCTGCCATAGTTCTGTCAATCTCTAGTGTGATATGCGATGTTAGGTCGCAAAACATAAAATAGCAAACCAGGCAGGAACATCTTGAATAAGCAAGGCAAGCTGTGATCGCATGAAAATTACAGCAATCACACCTGACCATCCGTTGCGCCCGGCTGCAACCCGCCTCATTCGCGCAATCTATGCTTTAAACTATGGCGCACGGGTTACGACTTTTCCCAAGACAATTATTGGGCTGATCGACAAAAAAGGGAAAGTACACGCTGCCGCCGGGCTAAGGGACGCTTCGGAGCCATTTTTTTCCGAACATTATCTAGAGTCCCCGGTTGAGACCATTATTGGCAGCGTTACAACGGCGCGGGTTTGCCGGGAGACAATTGCCGAGGTTTCAAGCCTCGCAAGCCGGACGCCCGCGATCTCCGTGCGCTTCATGACCGGGCTTGTGCTTTACGGGGAAGAGCTCGGCTATGACTGGGCATTTTTCACCGCGACGAGCCGGCTGGAAAAGCTCCTGCGGCGGATGCGGCTTCCCCTGATTACATTAGGAACCGCAAGCGCAAGCCGCGTTCCAAACCCCGAAATGTGGGGCTCCTATTACGAGACAAACCCCCGTGTTCTCGCGTTCGGGCGTGAGCAGCTCATGCCCTTCTTGCGGAAGCAAGAAGCGTCTGCTCCGGTCCATGAGGCTTGTGTACATGTCTAAGCTTGCCCAAGCCCTCGCCCATCACGCCGCGGTAGCCAAATCGCAAATCGCGATGAGCGATGGCCGCCGTTCGCTGACGCGATCTGGGCTCGCGGCCTGGGTTGCGGGGATCGCGCGGGATCTTGGCCCGGCGCAAGAAACCGTCGGCATCTTCGGCAACAACAGCGTTGAGTGGGCCGTGGCGTTCCTCGCCGCGAGCGTGGCCGGAAAGACGATCGTCCCCGTGCCCGTCTTCTTCAGCGAAGGCCAGCGCGATCATCTGATCCGCGACGCAGGCGTTTCGCGCATCATCGTCACGGATGCGGAGAGTCCCCAAACAAATTTGGACGGCGCGTATCGCCTGAAAGAGCTGCATGCGGATGAGTTTCCGGCGCGGGGCAGCGGCGGCGGCCTTATCATTTACACCTCGGGCAGCACCGGAAATCCGAAAGGCGTCCGCCTGCTCAGCGGCCAGGCTCTTTGGAGCGCGGAGGCTCTGGCGAAGGCCATCGGCGCCACCGGCGAGGACAAGTATCTGTCCGTGCTGCCCCTGCCGCTACTCCTGGAGCTGATTTGCGGCATCGTTATCCCGGTTCTCGTTGGCGGTGCCGTTCATTACGACAGCGCCGCGGCGCAAAGCGTTGGTGTTGGTGCGCCATGCGACATCGCCGAAGCCTTCGAGCGCGCCCGGCCCACGACCAGCGTTTTGGTCCCGCAGCTTCTTGCACTTTATGCGGGACAATTGGCGGCTGCTGGCAAGCGGCCTCCGAAGGAGCTGCGCTTCGTTGCAGTGGGCGGCGCGGCTGTTCCCCTGGCACTTTCGCAGGCCGCAAGGCAGCTCGGAATCCCGGCCTATGAGGGATACGGCCTTTCCGAGTGCGCATCCGTGGTTGCCGTGAACCGGCCCGGCGCCTCCCGCGAGGGCACCGTTGGCCAGCCTTTGCCCGGCCTCGAAGTTGCTATCGAAAATGGCGAAATCGTCGTTCAAGGCCCCACCGTCATGGATGGCTATCTCAACGGCGAATGCCGCGCCGCGCCGCTGGCGAACCGGCGACTGCCGGCAGCCTCGACGGCGACGGCTTTCTCACCGTTTACGGGCGCCTGGACAATTTGATCGTAACGCCTTACGGCCGGAACCTCAGCCCCGAATGGATCGAGACCATGCTCTCGGGCGATCCAAGGATCGGCGCTTGCGTGCTGTGCCAGGCCGGGGAACCGGCTCGGCTGACAGTGCTGCTCGTTCCGTCCCGCTTGGGCGAGGGCTGGTTTAGCGTGGCGCAAGACAACGAGATCGCGGCAGCAATTTCCCGGGCCTGCGCGGCGGCGCCGGACTATGCGCGCCCGCAAAGAGCGGCGGTGCTCTCACGCGAGCAAGCGGCCGCGCTTAAGCTCTTCACGCCGAACGGCCGGCCGCGGCGCGCCGAGGTACGAAACTATCTACAGGACAAGGCAGCAACCTTCGAGGTGCAAGGATGACCCCCTTCGAGAGGCTCTACGAAGAGACGGCGGAAGCACGCGAGCGGTTCTTGGCGATCCCGCTTGTCAGGCAGGCGGCGGCATCTGGCGGGACGCGCGAGCTGTATCTTGCATTCCTGACCGAAGCCTATCACCACGTCAAACACACCTTCCCGCTGCTCTCGCTTGCCGCCGCGCGCACCCGCGACGAAAGCTACCAGACGGCGCTTTTCATCTACATGAATGAAGAGCGGGGCCACGATAAATGGATCCTCGACGATATCCGCGCGATGGGCGGCGACGCCGATGCCGTGGCGCGTGGCAAGGGCGGCATCCCATGCCAGGTCATGGTGGGATACGCCTATTATTGCATCGAATGGATCAGCCCCTACGCCTTCCTCGGCATGGTGCATGTGCTCGAAGGCCTTTCGGTGATGCTGGCGCATTCGGTCGCCGGGCGCGGTGCAAAAGTCGCTCGCGGCCGATAGCGCGGGCGGATTTTCTTATTTGCAATCCCACGGCTCGCTCGACGTGGAGCATACGGCTCTTTTCAGAAAATTGGTGGACAGCTTCGAGGATCGCGAGACGCAGGACATCGTCATCGACGCAGCGCGCGTGATGTACCGGCTCTACGGCGCGATTTTCGAGGATTTGGGGGAACGTTTTTTTGGGAAGGTTGCGTATGCAGCTTGAGGGACGAAAAGCACTCATAACCGGCGGGGGCTCGGGGATTGGCCGCTCGCTCGCCATCGAAGCGGCCCGCCGCGGCGTGCTGCTGGCGCTGGTGGGGCGCAGGCGGGAGCCGCTTGATGAAACTTTGTCCCTTTTGCCCGGAGCCGGGCATCTGGCCATCGTGGCCGATGTCACGAACCGGCTGGACCGCCAAGCGTTGATGGCGGATTTGGAGGCGCATTGGGGTGCCCTGGACCTTTTGGTGAACAATGCGGGCGTGGTGCCGGTTGGACCGCTCGCTGCTGCGACCGACGAGGATCTGCAGGCGGTCATCAACACAAACCTTGTTGCGCCAATGGCCATGGCGCGGGACGCGCTGCCATTGTTGAAGAAGGCGAAGGGAGCGCGCATCGTCAACATCGGCTCCGTGCTGGGCGACATCCCTTACCCACTGTTTGCGCCCTATTCGGCGACGAAGGCAGGCCTACGCGGCTTCTCCATCGCGCTCCGCCGCGAACTGGCCCCGCTCGGCATCGGCGTCACCTATGCGGCGCCGCGCGCCACGCACACGCCTGCCGCCCGGCCTATGCAATCGCTGATCGAGCCGTTCGAAATGAAGCTCGATGCCCCTGAAGCGGTTGCGAAATTCGTTTGGAACGCAGTCGCCCGCGAGGCGAACGCCGCCTATCCAGCCGGACCCGAGCGCCTGTACGTGCTCATGCAACGCCTGTTTCCGGGCGTCGTGGACAAGGCCGTCGGGAAGCAGTTTGCGCGCGTCCTGGCTCGCTGAACAACAACCCTTAAAAACGAACCAGAAGGAGGAACCTGCCATGAGGTTTATCATGCTCGCTGCCGCCAGCATTATGATGCTGGTTTCGGCTGCCCCCATAAGCCACGCCTCGGACAACAAAGCGATGGATGCGGATATTCTCGCCGTGGCCGAAGAATGGGCGAAGATCAAGTATCTCAGCAAGGACGACGCGGAGAGAAAAGACAAAATGGAGGTCTTGGGGGCCAAGGCTGACGCCTTGGTGACCAAATATCCCGGCCGGGTCGAGACGCTGATTTGGGACGGGATCGTGACGAGCGAACGGGCCTCCCTGACCTGGGGGCTGACCGCGCTCAACCACGCCAGCCGCGCCCGCGATCTCTTGCTTGAAGCCTACAAGATGGACCCCAAAGCCTTGGACGCAGGTGCGCCCACCAGCCTCGGCGTGTTGTATTACCGGGTTCCCGGCTTCCCGCTTGGCTGGGGCGACACGGACAAGGCCCGCCAGTTTCTTGAAGAGGCCGTGAAAAATGCTCCCAATGGCCGGGACGCGCATTACTTCTACGCCGACTTCCTCTTCGAGCAAGGCAAGTACAGGGAAGCGGAACAAGTGCTGAAGACCGGGCTCGCCTTGCCGCATCACCCGGAACGCCCCGTTTGGGATTCGTACTTTCCAAAGGTGATGCAAGGGCTATTGACCAAGGTCGAAAGCAAAATGAAATCGTAAATGGGATCAGTCGCTTACAAGCTGCGTAATGCGTAGTCCCAATCCCGGCTCTGTCCCCTCCCGCAAAAGAGATTTCCTCGCGGGAGCGGGCGGGGTGAGGGGGAAGCTGGGCAACCCCCGCTAACGCACAGCTTCCTCCTCCACCGTTTCAACCGGACAGTCACACATGCGCCTTCGTCTTTTTCTTGCCGTCTGCTTAACCGGTCTCTTCTCTTCCGCCTGTAACGCATCCGACCTGACAGTGACCGCGGGCAATCTGCGCAGCGATCAAGGGCAGGTTCTTATCTGCATATTCTCGGCGGACGGCTCGGATAAGCCCGAGTTTCCCGATTGCGTGAAGGGCCATGGCGTGCGCTCGGCGCAGGCGCCAATCTCGGGCGGCAAGGTTGTCATGACCTTCAACGGCTTGAAAGACGGCGTCTATGCCGTCGCGATCGTTCATGACGAAAACGGGAACGGCAAGATCGACACCAACTTTATTGGAATTCCAGCCGAAGGCGTAGGTGTGTCCACCAATCCGCGTGTATTCGGCAAGCCAAGCTTCGAGCAAGGGCAATTTGCAGTCAAAGGGAATACCGCCATCACCATCGAAACCAAGTATATTTTGTGAGCGATAGGCGGACCGGAATCTCTCATGAGCGCGGTTGCAAGTTTTTGGAGCGGGATCGGACACCAGCTTAAATGCCCCTCCGGGCGCGCTGGGCGGCTGACCGGGAAAATCATGACGGTGGTCAATCGGGCGCCAAACCGTCTCGCCATCGAGGCTCTGAGAATTGAGCAGGCCGATACCGTGCTGGAACTGGGCTTTGGTCCTGGCAGTGCTATAAAAGCGGCGGCCGTGGCGGCCTGCCAAGGCTTGGTGCTTGGGATCGATTCCTCACCGGAAATGCTCGCTCAGGCAACACGCCGGAATCAGCGAACGATTGAGGAAAGGCGCGTAGAGCTTCGCCTCGGGCGCTTCGATGCGCTTCCTTGGGTCTCGGAATCGATCAGCAAAATCCTCGCTGTGAACGTGGTCTATTTCTTCAGCAAAAGCGCGGACGAAATTCGCGAAACCCGGCGCGTGCTGAAGCCGGGCGGGCTCATGGCGATCTACGCCACCCACAAAGAGACGATGCAGCACTGGAAATTTTCAGGGCCGGATACTCACACCCTTTACGATGAGGCTGAGCTTAATGCCCTCCTGCTTCGTGGAGGTTTCCGCCAGGAGGAAGTGTTCGTCCAGCGGGTCAAGCTGGCTTTCGGAATCCATGGCCTTTTGGCTCTCGCGCAGAAGAACGAGCCAAAAACGAGCAGCGATAATTCGCACTAACAGAGTGGCGCCCCAGGCCCGCACAGGCATAGAGGATGGAAAGCGCCGCCGTCAAATGGAACGCGCCCGAGTATATCCCTATCCTGCCCGTTCGAACTTCTTGAAGTACCGCTGGGGGACGTGCGAGGGTGCGACAGCTTAACTAGTCGGCCCTAAAAATGTGCCCGGAGTGTTGCGGGCCGGGGATTCATGCAGCGGCAGGCGCAGTGTAAATTGCAGCAAACTGGCAAGCGTGGCCTGAAAGGTTGCAATTTATGCTGAGGGAAAATCCCGAACAGACGGGGCAAGAGGACCTGTTCCGGGCGCGCCTGGCGTCGATCATCGATATGAAACACGAGCTGGTGAAGCTGGCGGCGCTCATAGACTGGGGCGGGCTGGCGAAGGACTTGGCTGGCTTCTACTGCGCGGACAACGGCAGGCCCGGCGGCTCGATCCGGCTGATGGCAGGCTTGTGTTTCCTGAAGGACTTGAAAGGGCGTTCGGACGAAGAGGTTTGCGCGGCGTGGCGCGAGAACCCGTACTTCCAGTATTTCTGCGGCGAGGAGTTTTTTCAGCACCGTCTGCCCGAGGAGCCGCCGTCCTTGAGTATCTTCCGCAAACACACTGATACCATCACCTCCTGCTGCGGCAAGCTGTTTGCACCGCAAAAGCCGGGGCTAAGTGCCGAGCTGGCCGCACTTGGCGAGCGGCCGGCGCTTGTCCTGCTCTTCGGCGGTCTCGCGTCTCTGCTGGCGGCCGGTACCGCATCCTTGCGCTGGCCGCGTTTCGTAGCACTCTATGGAGCTGGAAGCGGCGCGTTCTTCGTCATTGCAATCGCTGCGGTGATCTCGGTCCTTTCACTGTACGTCGACGAGCACCCGAACCACCACTGCCCCTTCTGCCTGCTGAAGCGCGAATACCACTATTTCGGCTTTGCGCTGTATGCGCCCCTGTTTGCGGGGACGGCACTCGGGTTATCAGCGGGGTTCCTTGGACTTTTGCGGGAGCCGGCCAGTCTCTGCCGGATCATGCCCGCACTGCGCCGGCGCCTGACGCTCATCTCGATGGCGTGCTTCTCCGCTTTCGGCGTCATGGGAGCATGGACGATACTCAGCTCAAGACTTATCTTGTTCCCGTGAGGGGACGCTGGGCGGACGCGAGTCCAACTGGTAACATTTGGATCGAACATTCAGGAGAGGACAAATGCGAAGCTTAATCCCGGCAGCCGGGCTGCTTTTAGCTCTTACCGTTTCTGCCGCGGCAGAGGATACGCGAACAGCCATCGATTTACCGCCCGATGTTAAGGTGCAGTTCCTGGAGCACATGCGCACCCACATGACCTCGCTCAACGAAGTCATTCAGCTTATGTCCGACGCCAAGCTCCACCAGGCGGGGGAGCTTGCGCGCAAGGAAATGGCGATCGGCAAAGGGATGGGCTTCGGCCGGTTCATGCCGCCCGAGTTCAGGGAAATGGGTTTTGAGTTTCACAAGGCCGCGGACGATTTCGGCCGTGTTACGGCAGAGCTGCCCGAGCCTCCAGATGCCGCCGCCTGGGCGAAAGCGACGAACGGCCTTGCGCAAATAACCATGCGCTGCAACGCCTGCCACGCCACTTTCCGGGTGAAGTGATGGCGCCGGCAGGACACCGCGCGCGGCGGCAACAGGGAGGATAAGCCATGGAAACAATACGCCGCCGCAAGTCCTGACCGTTTCCATTGCCTCTCCAGTGCCCGGTTGCCTCGCTACCCCGGGGCTGCCGCCATTTGTGTAATCCATTGTTAACGCTCCCGGCTATCTCCGGCCCTGTTTGGCCGGGGCCGTAGGCCGCCTTCTGAGTTTGAAGTAATATAGCACAAAAGTCTTGAGTTGGCGTTAAGCCATAACATACTGCAATCGCTGACCTTTCTCTTGTCGCCACCCAAACTGTCCACTCACAGGAAGCTATTCGTTGGTTAATTTCAAATATTCGATTATATTTAACCGGGTTTTTGAAAAGCAGAAATCGGCCTAAAACGAGCAAATATTCGCAAAAACGCGCGTGATTCGAACACGCGATGTGCGCATTTACCCTGTTCGTATTTACCATGGTTGGCGCTTACATGAAGTATACGGCTTGTTAAGACGAAAGATGAGTCCGCGAAATGCAGATTGCCACAGCACTTGCCGCACCTGTCGGCGGCGCGAGGGAGATGGCGCAATTCCCTTCCCCTTCGCGGAAGAGGCGCACGGGTGAGAGGATGCGACCCTGCGGGAAACGGCCAGAAGTTCCAGCGATTGCTATCACCGGCAAGCGCCTGGGCGGGAAGCCAATACCGCCCGCGATTTGACCAAGCCGCCACGGCAGGAGCGGACAGGGATTTTTGCCCCCTCACCGTTGAGGGTGATTAGAAGTCCGGCCGCCCCCAAGTCCGCGGTCACCGCAAATTGAAACGCACCGGTGCCTCGATTTTTACGCTGCTTCCTGGCAATCCGTCTGGCGGCGGTGGGAATGGGCTTGCACGCTGGAGAAGGTCCAAGGTCTCCCGATCCAGCGCCGCATACCCGCTGCCGCGGACGATGCTGCTCGACACCAGCTTGCCTTGCATGTCGATGACGAACGAAACCAGCGCCTCGCCCTGCTCATTCCGGCGCTGGGCCTCGCCCGGATAGCGCTTGTTGCGTTCCAGAACCGTTTCCAGGCGATGCCGCCATTTCGGCATGGCATCGGAGAGAAAGGCTTTCGGCGCTGCTTGTACCGGCGCCTGAGCTACCGGCCCCTGCCGGTCCGAAAAGGCCTGGGCAGCAGAGGTGACAGGCGCCGCTTGCCGGGCTTGCGTGTCCTCGTTCACCCGCTCGCGCGGTTTGTCAGGCTCTTGCAGCACAACCTCGGGATTTTCAGCGCGGGCGAGCCGCAGGACGGAGGCCTCCGCCGCGCTGGGCACGGATTGCTCTTCCTGCTTCTCCACCTGCTTTACTTCCTGCGCCTTGCGCGCCTCTTCGCTCTGCACCTGGTCGGGACCGGGCGGGATATCCAGCGGAACGTCCGCCCGCGCGACGGGCAGCACCGCCAACTCCATGACGATGGCGCCTGACGGCGCGTCGTCATCGTCTGCCGGTTCGCCCCAATTCACGAAGGCCGCCGCCACGGCCGCGTGCCCCACCATGGCCAGGACGGCGCATGACACCCAGCGCATAAGCTCGCGCGATGGGAACGCTTGCGCTGCATTCATGGCGTGCCCGTCCCTTCCAGCGCCACGAGCGCCACCTTCAGGAAGCCCCCGCCGCGCAGGAGATCCATCACCTTCATGATCTCGCCATATGGAACGGACTTGTCGGCGCGCACGAAAATGCGCGTGCCCTTGTCGCCGTTCGCCGTTTGCGTCAGGACCTGGCCGAGCATTTCGCGCGGCGCCGGCACCTCTCCGGCCACCAGCGTCAGATCGGCCTTCACCGTGAGGTACAGGGGCTTCGGAGGCCGCGCCTGCGGCTCAGTGGACGCGGCCGGCAAATCGACCGGCACATCGACCGTGGATAGCGGCGCCGCCACCATGAAAACAATGAGCAGCACCAGCATCACGTCGATAAACGGCGTCACGTTGATCTCGTGCATTTCATCGAGGCCGTGGCCTTGCTCACTTTTGCCGATGTTCATGAGCCTGCCCCGCTCAAGGATGGCATGGCGGAAGCCGCCGCGCGGGCGCGGTCGAGATCGCGGCTTGCGAGCCGCAGCACCTCTGCCGCCGCTTCGCCAAGCAGCGCCCGGTAGCTCGCAATGGAGCGCGCGAACACGTTGTAGACGATAACGGCAGGGATGGCCGCCACCAGCCCGATGGCCGTTGTCAGCAGCGCCTCGGCGATGCCGGGTGCCACAACGGCCAGATTGGTGGTGTGGTGCGTGGAAATACCGATGAAGCTGTTCATGATGCCCCACACCGTGCCGAAGAGTCCGGCAAACGGCGCCGTCGCGCCGATGGTTGCCAGCATTCCTGTGCCTCGCGCGATGCGGCGCCCGTATTCCGCCTCGATTTGCTGCAGATCGATGGCGATGCGCTCTTTGATGCCAGCGATTTCGGGCAAGTTCGCCGAGAGAACCAGCTCAGACCTGGCGGCTTCGAGAAACCGTCCCACCGCGTCCGCCGCCTCTCCGATGCGCGCCGCCGCCCTGTCCAGCGTACCCGCTCCCGCGATGGCGCGAAGCGTGGCGCGCGTGCGGCGTTTCGCGGCGATCAGCTCCAGGCTTTTGGCCAGCCATACCGTCCACGTGACGACCGAGGCGAGGATCAGCGCGATCAGGACGGCCTGTACTACGGTGCTGGCATTGAGAAACATTCCCCAGGGGCTGAGATCGCGCGCAAGCTCTAGGTTGTGCATGGCGTGGCCTCCCTCGATGTTTTCCGCACTGCCGCCAGCACCGGGCTGGAATTCGAGCCCGCAGCGTCGTCCCCGCGGCGGCGGTGACCCATATAAGAGCTTGTTCCAACGTGGGAAATGGATTCCCGCTTTCGCGGGAATGACGCTGCGGACCCGGTGAGTCCAATATGGGAATATGGGGCGCTATTTCGCATCCTGGCCCTCCGGCACGTAGATCATCGTTCCATCCTTCAAGCGATAGGCGGCGCCGGCTTTAACGCCCTGGCCTTCGCCGATTTTGCCGGACGCCTTGTAGTGCTTCAGTTCACGCCCATCCTTGATCAGCAATTCCATGTTCTCCTTGCCGGGGTTCTTGACCACCATGGCGTCCTGCGTGGTGAACGGGTTGAGCGGGTTCTCCAAAACCGCGATGAGCAGCACCGCGATGACGACCAGGAACACATCGACGATGTTCACCACCGACAGGATGGGATCGTCGCCGTCCTCGTCTTCGAGAATGTTCAGCGGGCGCCGCTCAGCCATGGGCCACCCCCGTGAAGTGAGCAGGCAGGCCGTTGGTTCGGACGGCGCGCGCGATGAGCAGCTCGTTCAGCTCCTCCAGAAGCCAGCGCCGCCGGATGGAGAGAACGGTAAAGGTGATCGCCGCCGCCAGCAGTGCCACGATCACCGCCGAGAACGCCACCACGAGATTGGAGGCAATCCCCTGGGTATTGCCCGAGGAAACCGCGACGAGCGCCGGCCCCATGGGGATCATGGTCGCCACAAGGCCCAGCATGGGAGCCACCCGGCTGGTGATGCGCAACGGTTCAATCAGCTTCAGCAGATGCAACTCCAGCGCCTCTTGATTGGCGGATGGATTGTCCCGGGCGTAGCGCGTCAGCACGCGCACCCCCTGGCCCCGCACGGCACGCAGCAGCAGGTCGAACAGCAGCGTGCCGAGGTAGAACAGCGACAGCAGGAACATCAGGCTGAGTACCACCAGCACCGGCGTGAGGAAGAACTTCGAAATCTCGTGCAGAAAGGCTTCCAGCGTGGTCATGACATCTCCGTTTTTCTAATGGGGTTGCGTGTGCGCCAGGACTGCCACGCCTGCCAGACCATACCGGCCAGCACCACGGCGAACAGCGCCCAGGCGTAGGACCAAATGAGGCCGGCGAGCGGCTGATCTTTCCGCACCTCGGCGAGTTCCTGGCCCTTGACCGGCTGCGATGGCGCGGGCGTGGCCGCTTCCGGCTGTTGCTCAGCAGGCGGCGGAGGCGTCGCGGCGGCGGTCTTCACCGGGACATCCAGGCCGAAGCCCTTCGCCTGATCCGCCACATACGTCACGAACGTCTCGTTGGCCGTATGCACGTCATGGCGCGCCGCCAGCTCCCGGTAGAGCTGCACCAGTTCGCGCCGCGTTTGCTCATCGGCCTGCCAGTAGTCCTTGCGGATGGCTTCCAGCATGCGCTCGGCGATCTGAGCGAGCGCCGTGGGGTTCGACTTCTCGAACCATTCGCGCAGGCCCAGCTTGTAGCGGTCCTTCACGTAGCTCTCGTGGAACTCCTGCCACTGATCGTCGCGGACCACATTGCGGTCCATCGCCTGCCAGCCCCAGAAGTTATTGACCGTATTGAGCATCTGGAGCGTGCCGGCATAGCCCTCCTTCTGCATCTCGGCCATCCAGCGCGGATGCTGGTAGACGGCGCGCAGCTCGGTGGCGAGGAACTTCTCCGCCGTCTCCAGCTTCGAGCGGGCCGGGTCGCGCAAGTTGGAGATGTAGAGTTGCGGGCTCGTGCCATCGAGGTGGCGCACGGCGAGCGAAACCCCGCCGAGATACTCGAACGGGTGATCGCGGTCGAGCAGCCCTTTCAGGTTGGACGAACGGGAGAACACCACCGCGTCCGTGCCGCGCAATTGCTCGGCATAGGCGTTGATCTCCTGGCCCGTGCCGTCATGCGGCTTCTGGCTCCACTGGCCAACGTCCGGCCCGTAGCCCCAAGACATGCGGCTCAGGTAGACGCCCGCGAGCTTGCCGTCCTTTTCGTCCCACTTGTCCGACGCGAGCGTAGCCTTGGGCAGGTTGGTGCCGTAGTTGCCGCTCTCGTTGCCGAATATGCGGGTGAGGGCGAAGTTGCGGGCGGTTTCGGGCTTCACGCCCCGGCTTTCCAGTGAAGCCTGGATGCGCAGGCTGTTGGCACGCACGCGGTTGACATCCTCCGCCTCGTCCAGCGCCGCCACCATGACGATGGCCTCGTTCAGACGCTCCATGACGTTGGGGAACTGGTCGCGATAGAGGCCGGTAATGGAGATCACCGGATCGATGCGGGGCCGCCCCAGCTCCTTTTGCGGGATGATCTCCACGCCGGTCACGCGCCCGCCCTCGTCCCACACGGGACGCACGCCCATCGCCGCCAGGATCTGCCCTTCCAGCATGCCGAGATGGCGCATGGTTTCGGTGCTCCAAACGGTGAAGGCGAGCTTCTCCGGGAATTTGCCCTTGGCCTCCTTGTGCGAGGCAATGAGCTGCTCGATGGCTTCACGGCCGGCGTCGTAGGCGGAGCGCGTAGGAATACGCGACGGATCGAAGCCGTACATGTTCCGGCCCGTGGGCAGCGCGTCCGGATTGCGGACAGGATCGCCGCCGTAGGACGGATCGATCCAGCGGGCGGCAAGGCCCAGGCTTACGGCCTTTGTCTCCCAGTCCGCCCGCAGGTCCGTGGCGTATTTCCGGCCCATCTCCGCCAGTGCCCGCAGGCGCTCGTCCGGCTGCTCCGTCAGCGAGCGGCCTGAGAACACCCATTCCTGCACGAAGCGGTAGGGCGCGGTCTGCCGCAGTTGCCGGTAATCGCCGCGGAAGGCAGCGCGGGCATTCTTCACGCCCGTCGCCTCGTAAAGCGGCTGCCCGAGCATTTGCATGACGGTGCTGACGGAATGCGCCTGCTCCGCCTCCTGGCCCAGCGTGTGCAGCCCGAGCGGCTGCATCGCCGCGCCGAGATCGTCCAGATAGGTTTCCACCTCACGCAATAGCGCTTCGAAATCGCGGTTCCAATCGGCGGGATCGCGCTTCAGGTCTTTGTGGATGTTCATCCGCATCGCTTGCTCGACGATCGCCGCGCGGTCGCGCGCCTTCACCGGGCCATCGTCCACGGCACGGTATTCGCGGATCAGATCGTTGATGCGCACGAAATCGTCAGACAGCCCGGCGGGTGCGAGAGCCGGCGTCTGGTGGCTGACAATAACGCCGCGCCCGCGCCGCTTGACGTGAATCGCCTCGCTGATGTTGTCCACGATGTAGGGGTAGACGACCGGCACATCGCCAACGAGGATGTTGGGATAGTCGAAGGCCCAGAGCCCGCGCTCCTTGCCCGGCGTCCATTCCTGGCTGCCGTGCGTGCCGAAATGCACGATGGCGCTGGCGGCGAACTGCTGCCGTATCCAGAGATAGGCCGCCATGTAGCTGTGCGAGAGCGGCACCTTCACATCGTGGAAGAGCTTCTTCTCGTCCTCTTCCTCCGCCATTTCGCCGCGAGCGGGCTGCGGCATGACCACGAGGTTGCCGAGGCGCATGCGCGGCACCACGAAGCCCTGAACGCCGTCCCGCTCCGCGAACCAGGCGCTCTTTTCCGGCCCGCCCCAGTATTTCTCCACATCCGCGCGGACGCTTTCCGGCAGTCCGCCGTACCAGGTGCGGTACTCAGCGAGCGGCACGAAATCCCAATGCGGCGTGCGCATGAGTTCCGCGACGCCGCCACGGCGATAGGACGGACGCAGCATCTGCGCCGCCGCGGCCGTGATTTGATCCTCGCCGGCCTGATCGAAGGCGTACCCCTCCGCCCGCAGCCGCTTTATCAGTAGCTCGATGGAGCGGGGCACGTTCATGTGCGAGGCGCTGAAGTTCTTCTCTCCCGGAGGGCTGTTCCAGAACAGCAGCGCCACGCGCTTGTCCGCATTGGCCCCAGTTTGCAGCCGCGCAAGATTGACGGCCTTGGCCATCAGCATGTCCATCTGCTCGGGGATGGCGCGCAACTCGCCGCCCTCGTTGGTGTAGAGCATCACGGGGTCCTGCATGCCGATGTATTCGGACATGGTGAGCGTGAACGGCAGCATGAAGCTGTTCACACCGGCGGTGTCCTTCATGTAGGCGGCACGGTCGCCTTGCCGGTAGCTCAGCGTGTAGATGACGGGGATGCCCATGGCCTGGTGCCAGGCTTTGCGCTTGTCCGGGCCACCGCCGATGAAGGTGTTGACCAAGAGCACGTTGGGCAGAAGCTTACCGTCCAGCATGAGCAGCGGCTCGTTCAGTTCTTGCGGCGGCAGGTCCTTCGGGTTGGGAAAGCCGGTTGCGGGAACGCAGCATCGCGTGCCCTGGGCCACCGCCGCTTTGCGGACGTCCAGATGGCGTACCGCCCGGCCGCGCTTCCGCTGCCTGCGGCCTGCCGGACGGCCGCCCTTCGGGCCGCCCTCCATCGGCGCTTGCCTCAACTGGATGACCGCTACTGTGCTCTCCTGTTTGAGCGACAGCAGAAGCGGCACCTTCGGCTGTCTGTGGCTTCCCGGAAGGCCGTCCCTCGGGGCGTCCGCCATCGGTGCGGGCTTCGGCGGGGGAACCGCTGCGGCGTTCCAGGGGCTGGGCATCAGCCGGAGCGGTGCTTTCAGTAGCTTGCGGCCTGCCAGACGGCCGGCCTTCACGACGCCCGCCTTCCATGCCGCCGCGGCGTTCTCCCTGCGCATCGGCTGGCGCAGCCGTTTCGGAAGGTGCGCGCGATACGCGGGCCTTGCGGTAGAACAGGATGGGCAGCGCGCCGCGTTTCTCGATGGCGGCGGCCGTCTCGTCGAGTTTGCGCGTCTGGCCGTCGGAGATATAGGACGACGACATCTCCATGGCGATCACTGGCCGGCCTTTCCAGCTTTCCCCAGCATGCGCCTCCCACCATGTGAGGTAATCGGGCAAGTTATCGAAAATGCTGGCGTGTGCGGGATGATAGATCCCGCCGTTTGGCAGCGCTTCGGCAGGCTCCACTGCGGTGGTGTCGCCTCCGGCAAGCCAAACCTTCAAGAACTGCATCAGCCTTTCGTGGTTCACCGCCGTGCCGCCGACGTAATACTCGTACAGCCTTTGCGCCACGGCGGGGTCGAGGTTCGCCTGACTATAGCGGGCGGGAACGTTGAAGACGCTGATGTGCAGGGCCGGGATGGCGGCGTCGCGCAAACGCTTGCCAGCGGCCCGCTCTATTTGTGCCTTATCCTCCGTCCGTGGCGCGTCGACGATGACCAGGCGGGCGCCGTCGAGGGCGCGCCGCACGCCTGCCTCACCTGCACGGTCCACATGCGTCCAGGCTAATTCGAGGCCCTGCCTGCGGGCTGTCTCTTCCAGGAGCGCGAACTTGTGTTCGAGCACGAAGGAGGTGGACAGCACCGCGATCTTATCCGCGGCGCGGGCCATACCCGCCCAGGAGAGCGCCAGCACGAGGCTGGCGAACAATTTCATAAGCGTTTTCATCGCACCCATCACCAATTGAAGGCAAAGACCGGCGCGCACCGTAAGCGGGTGATAGCCCTCGCTGTATGTGTGCGCCCCGTTTGCGTACGAGACCCGCTCGGCATACTTGGTGTCGAACAGGTTGTAGGCATGCGCCCACAGCTTCGCTCTCGTCCAGCTTGTAGCCAACGCGCATGTTATAGATGACAGGGCGCTGATAAGTGTCGGTGTTCGCGATGTCGGTAAAATAACGGCTGATGTAATCCGCCTCGAACTGCACCCTGAGGCGGTCTGCCGGATAAAGCGTCACACGGCCGTTCAGATGATGCTCGGGGCTATAATAAAAAGCTTTCCCAGCATAGTTGACGCTGTCCATCTTATAGTCGATGAACGTGTTCAGCGCGTAGGTATGGGCGCATCGATCTTAACAGGTCGGCCGGGCGCCACGAAAGGACGGATTTAACACCCTCGAACAGTAGCTTGCCCGACGTTGGGTAGGTGTTGCGGATGGGGTCAAAGCACCCGGATCATAACATGCGTCGCTCTTGCCGCCTGGCGGGCAGGGCGCGGCAACCCCAGATTGTCGATTGTGGTGTGATAATAGCCGATATCGTAGGCAATGCGTTGCTCTGGCAAACGCACCGCGAATGCCGGCACTATAAGTGAGGGACGTTTCCGGTGGCAGGTCGTGCGCGTTGTCTCCGCTCACAGTATCGGACGTGTTCGGAACGTAGAAACCTTCCGCTATGCTGCCCCAGATATAGTGATTACTTACGTACTCGTACGTCACCCCTCCCTTGCGCACGAGCTTATCGTACTCCTTGCTACCGTCGTTGTTGGCAGCCTTGCGGTCATCCACATCGAGTGCGTAGTTTTCCTGGCGCACGCCGAGGGTGAACCGCAGCCGCTCCACGGGTGAAAATTCGTACTGCGCGAATGGAGCAATGGTGGTTTCCTCGATGAAATACGACTTCGAGGGGATCGACGATGTCCGAACGAACTCGTTCATATTGCGGCTATAAGTGTCGTCGCTTTTCTCGCTTAGGAAAGCGTCCACACCGATATACGCGCGTGATTTGAGGAAACCGAAATCTTGCCGGTAGACTGCTCGTAGATTAGTTTCGTCGTAATCTGTCTCGCCTTCTGTTTGGCTTGCTTGCTTGCTTGAACATCCAGAGGGACAAGCGTTCGTCCCCCATTGCTTATGGTTCACCCAGGCAAGCGTCAGCTCGCCGCCGGCGCCGACGCGCCGCTTGAGGTCCAGCATCGTCGTTTGGAAGGAATAATCCTCGTACAGGTTTTGGTACTGTGCCTGGCGCCAGTTCTGGCCGAACTGCGCGTCTGTCAGACTGCCTGAATGCTCCGTGTACCAGTCCACATATTCGGAGCGGAACGTGATCTTGGTGTCGGCGTCGGGCTTCACCACCACCTTGCCGCTGATCGATTGGTTTTCGCGCGCGGAGCGGTCGCGCCAGCCTTCGTCCTGCAAGGAGCTGGCATTGATCGACACCCCCACAACGCCATCCTCCGAGGCCCCCGCCGCTCGCGCGCCCAGGCGCTGCAGGCCGTAGGAGCCCACATCGCCCCATACGCCGGCTTCGGGCGTCAGCGGCGGATCGCGAGTGATGACGTTGATCGTGCCACCCACCGCCTTCGAGCTGTACAATACCGAGCCTGGGCCGCGCGTCACCTCGATGGTTTCGATATCGGCCGTGTTGACCTCGTCGAGGAAACCCGTGTTGCCAAGCGTGGCCGATTTCATCGCGTAGCCGTCCATCAGGTCGTTGGTGTAGGCCTTGCCTCCGATGGGGATGCGCATGTTGCGCACCATGCTGACGCCCGGAATCTGCGGGAGCAGTTCGCGCTGCATGTCGGCGGGACGCACGTCCTCAAGCTGCTCGCGTTGAACGGCAGAGCCCGCGACGGGCGTGGCCGCGGTGAGGTGTCCAAGTGGCGTCCTGCCCTGGTCCGCGGCGGGCGGCATCGGCAGGAGTTGTTCGGCGGGCTGCGGAACGGCTGCCGGCGTTGTGGCGATTTGCTTCTTTTTCGGCTTGCGGGCCTTCGCGGCGCTTACGTCGATAGGGCTGATCTTGACCTCTGCCGGCGCTTGGGCTTCAGCGGCGGGCGGAGTGGCGTTTTGCTGCGGCTGGGTTTGAGCATGGGCGCTGCCCGTTATGGCGAGAGCGAGGATGCTGCAAGAGGAGAGCAGGGCTGCGCGGCGACGCAAGGATAGCGTCTCCGGCCGCCGCGTTAGCGGGGACAAAGTTTGCATGGCGAACCAGTATTTTGCGGGCTGGAAACAGCCGGGTTACAGTTACGGCGCAGCCGTCCTCATGGCCCGGTGCGAGACCGGCGCGGCAAAGGGTTTAGGCTGGCAGGTGAGGAACCGGTTGGTCAGACTGTAACTGGAGGAGCCCGGCTTGGCGGCAGCACGGCCCGGAACTGAGGCGCCACCGCAGCGGCGGCCGCCATCTTCAGCGGCGGCAATGCGTATGGAACAGGCGCCGGAATATCAAGCGCAACTGGGCCTGCCAGCGCCGCTCCCGGCACGGCCCCGAGGCAAATGGGGCACTGCGCGCTATTCTTTAAGGGAGAGGAACGCTCCGGGGATTGATTGCCAGACTGCCCCTGTGCGGGAGTCTGGCATATGATGCCGTAGGAAAACGGCAGGTCTTGTTGCAATACGGCAGAGAGTACGGTGTGATTATGGCGCACCACAAGCCCAGCGTGCAAAAGCACGCCAAGCAACGCCAGTAAATTTACCCACCGGTTAGCACGCATTACTACCCCCATTTCACACTCAACATGAATACGAGGCGACCGCAACATATACTTGGCTGTAGGACCAGGGTCGTATCAAAATGTCGCACGGAGCCAAGCTGATGTGCTGTTTTCCGGATACCTGTAAGACGCAGCCATCCGTGCACGCCGGCGGTAGACGTCCGAAAACCTGCAAACACAAGCGGCTCTGCGCCAATCCAGCGGCATCGGCCCCATCATGCACGGGTAAGCCAACGGGCGTGATCATCGAGCCTGCATGCACAATAGAGCCTCGTTTCTCCGCCGATGACGAGCCTTCCAGTTATGTTCCCAGCGGCAGTGCAGCGATTGGCGCGGGTAAGAAAATGAGATGACGGGCTCTTTTTCCATTTTGGATTATGCAGAAGAAATCTTGCGCGGCTAACCGGATTGCTCGCTCGAATTGGGGTGGAGAGCGCAAAGCGATTGCCGCACGTTAGAACGTGCGCTTCCGGATCTGAAAGCCGGCATACCCGGCGAGAAGGGCTGTGAAGCGCGTCATGTCTGGAGGGGGCGGCCTCAGAGTTCCAGCTCGAATTTTTTGCCATTGCCAGTTCGACTGCAATGGCCCTCACTACCACTTTCCGCAGGTGCAGCAATTCCTTCGGCTACCGCAAGACGGTCAAGCATGACCAAAAGATGACGATGTCCGCTGCCCGAGGTAGTGCTGTCCTCTGAAACGGCGAATTGCGAGGGCCTGCGGAAAGCGCCTGTATGTCCGCTAACTCAGCTTTCCGGACTCCTGCCGGGAGCGTGCGCTTGGCCAAGCCATGGCCGTTCGGAAACCTAAACACTCTCGGAAGGGATCGAGGGCCTTGCCATGCGCGGAACTATTTATCAAAATCAGCAACTTAACTTTTATCCTAAATAGGGTAGCCGGTAACAGACAAGCTTGCGCACCTATCCGGCTTCTTCCCGCCGGAATAAGACTGTGCCAAGCCCTCTTCCGATCCATCGACTTGCCGGATCAGGCCGCGATTCTGCCGGCGAGCGGCGCAAAGGGACGGGGAAAGCGGCTCATCAGCCTAACGCAACCCAAGAAGGGTAAACAGGCAAGCGCAGGCAAAGCCAGGCTTTACTGTGACGGCCGCACGCACCATTCTCCGGAAAGGTTGTCATTTGGCAGGCGAACCGATGGCTGACTACGCTCCCCTGATGCTTCATGTGCCGGAACCCGCGGTCCGGCCCGGCGACACGCCGGATTTCTCGAATGTCCGCATCGAGCACGCCGGCGCCGTGCCGCGGCCTGAGGCCGACGCGGAGCCTGAGTCCATTCGCGAGCTGGCTTATTCGATCATCCGCGTTCTCAACCGGGACGGCGAGGCGGTGGGGCCATGGGCCGGGCTCCTCGGCGACGAAGAATTGCTCGAAGGCTTGCGCAACATGATGACGCTTCGCACCTTCGACGCGCGCATGCTGATGGCGCAGCGCCAGGGCAAGACCTCCTTCTACATGCAGCACATGGGGGAGGAGGCCGTGAGCTGCGCCTTTTCGAAGGCGCTCCTGCCCGGCGATATGAACTTCCCGACCTACCGGCAGGCGGGGCTCCTGATCGCGTCCGGCTATCCGCTCACGGACATGATGTGCCAGATCTACTCCAACGAGCGCGACCCGCTCAAGGGGCGGCAAATGCCGGTTCTCTATTCCTCGCGGGAGACCGGCTTCTTTTCGATCTCGGGAAACCTCGCCACGCAATATATCCAGGCCGTCGGCTGGGCGATGGCTTCGGCGATCAAGAACGACACCAAGATTGCCGCCGGCTGGATCGGCGACGGCGCCACCGCGGAGGCGGACTTTCATGCCGCGCTTGTGTTCGCGTCCACCTACAAGGCGCCCGTGGTGCTCAATATCGTGAACAATCAATGGGCGATCTCGACCTTCCAAGGCATCGCCCGCGGCGGCTCCGGCACGTTTGCGGCGCGCGGCCTGGGCTTTGGCATCCCCGCGCTCAGAGTTCGACGGCAACGACTATCTCGCCGTCTATGCGGTCGCGAAATGGGCGATCGAGCGCGCCCACCGCAATCTCGGCCCCACCCTGATCGAATACGTAACCTACCGCGCCGGCGCGCACTCAACGGCGGACGATCCAACCGCCTACAGGCCCAAGACCGAATCCGACGCCTGGCCGCTCGGCGATCCCGTCCTCCGGCTCAAGAACCATCTCATCAGGAAGGGCGCGTGGTCGGAAGCACGCCATAAGCAAGCGGAGGCCGAAATTTTCGACGCCGTGGTCGCCGCGCAGAAGGAAGCGGAGAGCCACGGCACTTTGCATTCCGGGGGCCAGCCTTCGGTTCGCGACATGTTCGAGGGCGTCTACGAGGTCATGCCGCCCCATTTGCGCCGCCAGCGCCAGCAAGCGGGGTTTTGAGCCATGCCGCGCAAGACGATGGTCGAGGCGATCCGCGACGCCATGGACGTGATGATGGGGCGCGACGGGAACGTCGTCGTGTTCGGCGAGGACGTGGGCTATTTCGGGGGCGTGTTCCGCTGCACGCAAGGGCTGCAAGCCAAATACGGCAAGACGCGCTGCTTCGATGCCCCGATCAACGAGTCCGGGATCGTGGGCGCGGCGGTCGGCATGGCGGCCTACGGCCTGCGCCCCTGCGTCGAGATCCAGTTCGCCGACTACGTATACCCGGCCTACGACCAGATCGTTTCGGAGGCCGCGCGCCTGCGCTACCGCTCCAACGCGGATTTCACCTGCCCGCTGGTTATCAGAATGCCCACGGGCGGCGGCATCTCGGGCGGCCAGACCCACAGCCAAAGCCCGGAGGCGCTGTTCACGCATGTGAGCGGCCTCAAGACGGTGGTGCCCTCGAACCCGCAGGACGCCAAAGGCCTGCTCATCGCCGCAATCGAAGACCCCGATCCCGTCATTTTCCTGGAGCCGAAGCGTCTCTATAACGGCCCCTTCGACGGCCGCTACGACCGGCCCGCGATACCCTGGTCGAAGCACGAGCTTGGCGAGGTCGCGGACGGCTATTATTCGATCCCCTTGGGCAAAGCCGCCATCCGGCGCCAGGGGTCCGCGCTGACCGTACTCGCCTACGGCACGATGGTCTACGTCGCCCTGGCGGCGGCGGCCGAAACCGGCGTGGATGCCGAAATCGTCGATCTGCGCACCCTATTGCCGCTCGACCTCGAAACCATCGAGGCCTCGGTTCGCAAGACCGGCCGCTGCGCCATCGTCCACGAGGCGACGCTGACCTCCGGCTTCGGCGCGGAGCTGTGCGCGCTCGTGCAGGAGACATGCTTCTATCATCTGGAGGCCCCGATCAAGCGCGTGGCGGGCTGGGATACGCCATACCCGCACGCGCAGGAATGGGACTATTTCCCGAGCCCCGCCCGCGCCGGACGCGCCTTCCTCGAAGCGGTGGAGGCTTGAGATGGGCGAGCTTGCATTCAAACTGCCCGATGTCGGCGAGGGCGTTGCCCAAGCGGAACTGGTGGAATGGCATGTCAAGTTGGGCGACCTCGTAAGGGAGGACGCGCCTCTTGCCGCCGTGATGACCGATAAGGCCACCGTGGAAATACCGTCGCCCGCGGAAGGCGAGGTCGTATGGCTCGGTGCGGAAGTTGGCGATCTCGTTGCCGTGGGCGCCGATCTGGTCCGCCTGAAAGTTCCCGGTGAAGGCCAGGAGCTTACTGCAAGGGGCGCGCGGAAGCCCGCGAAAGCCAAGGCCCAGACTGCCAGCACCGCAAAGTCCGATCCCGCTAATTTGGGCGTTCCCTCGCCCCAACGGGGAGAGGGACAGGGTGAGGGGGGACTTACCCCAGCAGGAACCCTAGCCAAGCCCCCCTCACCCCAGCCCTCTCCCCGAGGGGAGAGGAGGAAGGAGCTACAGCCCTCTCCCAGCAAGCTCGCCCCGGCGAGCTTGCTACTTGAGTTTCCGCATCAGCTAGCGGACGCGGAGGGGCAGAGGGAGACAGCGCCGGCGCATCCTATCCGCAGCACTCCGCTACGCGATACTGGGACAGCTTTTTTCCGCGAAGGCAGCAAGCCCCTCGCCTCGCCTGCCGTCCGGCTCCGGGCGCGGGAGGCCGGGCATCGACCTGCGGCAAGTGCCTGGGAGCGGACCTGCCGGGCGCATCGCGCACGAGGATCTGGATGCGTTCATCGCCCGCGGTCCCGGAACCGCGCGGGCGCCGGCACTCCACATCAAGACAGCCGTCGAAGAGATCAAGCTAACGGGTCTCAGGCGCAAGATCGCCGAGAAGATGTCGGCGGCCCGCTCGCACATCCCCCATATCACCTATGTCGAGGAGACCGACGTCACAGCGCTTGAGGAGCTGCGGGCGACGCTCAACCGGCAAAGCCCGCAAGACCGGCCGAAGCTCACGATCCTGCCTTTCCTGATGCGTGCCATGGTTCGGGCCATCGCGGAGCAGCCCCGTCTCAACGCGCAGTTCGACGATGAGGCGGGCGTGCTTCGCCAATCCGCCGGAGTGCACATCGGGATTGCCGTGCAAACGCCCGCGGGCCTCATGGTGCCCGTCGTCCACCACGCCGAGGCGCTCGATCTCTGGGCCGGCGCGGCGGAAATCCAACGGCTTTCGAGCGCAGCAAGGGCCGGGACCGCCGCCCGCGACGAACTGCGCGGCTCCACCATCACGATCAGCTCGTTGGGAGCCATGGGCGGAATCGTCTCCACGCCCATCATCAACTATCCCGAGGTCGCCATCGTGGGCGTAAACAAGATCGCCACCCGCCCGGTTTGGGACGGCGGCGCCTTTATCCCGCGCAAAATTATGAACCTGTCGTCGAGCTTCGACCACCGCGTGATCGACGGCTGGGAGGCGGCTGTGTTCGTGCAGCGCATCAAGGCGCTTCTGGAAGCGCCCGCACTGATTTTTATGGACGGGTAGCGCCATGAAGGACATGACAGCCAAGCTCTTGGTGATCGGCGCCGGCCCTGGCGGCTATGTCTGCGCCATCCGGGCCGCTCAGCTTGGCATCGATACCGTGATCGTCGAGGCGAAAAAGCCCGGCGGCACGTGCCTCAACGAAGGCTGCATTCCGTCCAAGGCTTTGATCCACGCGGCGGAGGAATTTGAGAAGGCCGTGGCAAGGGCTTCCGGCAAGAGCGCGCTTGGCATCGCGGCCGCAGCACCCCGGCTTGACTTTGCCCAGACCGTCCGCTGGAAAGACGGCATCGTCGGCCGCCTCAATACCGGTGTTTCCGCGCTCCTGAAGAAAGCCGGCGTCAAGACGGTCGAGGGCTGGGCGCGATTCACGGACGGCAAGACGGTCGAGGCCGAGACCGAAATCGGGTTGCAGGTCATCCGCGCCGAGCAGGTGGTCATCGCCACCGGGTCCACCGCCGCCACCCTGCCGAACCTGCCTTTCGGAGGCAATGTGATCTCGTCCAGCGAGGCCCTGGCGCTCAAATCCCTGCCGGAGAAGCTCGTGGTGGTGGGCGCGGGCTATATCGGGCTTGAACTTGGGACCGCCTTCGCCAAGCTCGGGTCCACCGTGACCATCGTCGAAGCGCAATCCCGCATCCTTCCGCAATACGACACCGAGCTGACCCAGCCCGTCGCCAAGCGCCTGCGGGAGATCGGGGTTACGGTGCTGACCGGCGCTAAGGTGAAAAGGCTCTCCGCGAGGGCCGGCGAACTCCAGGCCGAAACCTCCAACGGCGAGACCGTAACGCTTGCCGCTGACAAGATCCTGGTTGCCGCCGGCCGCAAGCCTGCGACGCAGGGCTGGGGCCTCGAAGCCATCGACCTCGACATGGACGGCCCCTTCATCCGCATCGACGGCCAATGCCGGACATCGATGCGCGGCGTTTATGCCATCGGGGATGTAACCGGCGAGCCGATGCTGGCCCACCGCGCCTACGCGCAAGGCGAGCTGGTGGCGGAGATTGCCGCGGGCAAAAAGCGCAGTTGGGACAAAGTTTGCATTCCTGCGATCTGCTTCACCGATCCCGAGATCGTGTCCGCGGGCCTAAGCCCTGCCGAGGCGAAGGCTTCCGGGATCGCCATCAAGACCGCCGTTTTCCCGTTCCGGGCCAACGGCCGCGCCATGACGCTTGAGAACGAGGCAGGCTTTATCCGCATGGTCGCGCGCGCCGACAATCATCTCCTGCTTGGCATTCAGGGCGCCGGTGCGGGAATTGCGGAACTGTCGGCGAGCTTCGGCCTCGCCCTCGAAATGGGCGCCCGGCTTGAAGACATCGCCGCGACCGTTCATGCCCACCCCACGCAGGGCGAGGGGCTTTGGGAATGCGCGCACAAGGCACTCGGATATCCGATCCACTTCTAATTCAGGTGCAGCGCGGAGCGGGAAATCGCTGGCCCGCAGAAATAGGATCGCGGCACGGCCTGCAAAACGGGTCGCGAAAAATGCAACCCCACCGGCCCCAACGGATTTACGGGGTTTTGACGCGCACCTTCTTGACGGTGCTTTTGCCTGCGGCCTTGACGTCTTTTGCAGCCTGCTTCTGGGCTGCATCGTCGGCCTCCTTGGCTAGGCGCAATTGCCGCAGCTTGGCGGTCTTCTCCAGCCGCAGCCGCGTTGCAGTATCTAGCTCCTGCCTCAAGCCACGCTCGCGTTTTTGGATTTCTGCATAGCGTTCCTCGGCCTTCGATCGGGATGCGGACATATTTGCTGCCTTTGTTGCACTTGCCTGAACCCTGACCGGCAAGAAGAAAGTTGCTGAGCCTTCTGGGAACCCGCTCGCCGCGGAAAAGATTTCGTGCGGTGCTGGAAAAGAGGGGGCCAGAGCGGGATAAGGCGTCTGAAGGGCCGGCTCAGGTAATACACTAAGTGGGTAATCAAAAGCACTTCCGCAAGACTTGATCAATTGTGTGCAAAGAAACCGGCGCACGTTCCCGATTGTGCGAGCGGCGCCTGGAATAAGCGTCACGGGGCAGGCTTGGGAAGCCGGCAAGCCGCCCCCCCACGGCAGCCGCTCCAACTCTCCCCAGGTGTCTGCACCTCAAACCTTGTTATTGGACCTCATCTGGATTATATAACGTTATCGAATTTGGCCAGAAAACTAGGCTGTTAGACCTTGGCGTAGCCGGGCGCGCACTTGGAACTCTCTCCAAAAATCGACGAAAACGCAGTGGCGGCACAGCGCAGCCACGGCTCAATGCACCCAGTGACGAAAAGGAATGTCCCATGACCACGGGAACAGTAAAATTCTACAACAGTCAAAAAGGCTTTGGCTTCATCCAACCCGATAACGGCGGCAAGGACGTGTTTGTCCACGCAACCGCACTCGAACGCGCTGGCATGCGCGGCCTGGCCGAAGGCCAGAAGATCTCCTTCGACATCGAGGAAGACCGCCGCACCGGCAAAAGCTCCGCTTGCAACCTGCGGGCTGAGTAACCGGCGCCGGGATCTTACCGGAACCGAAGCCGCTTTCCATAAGCGGCTCTGACTGCTAGCGAAGCTCCCGCCAAAAGCGGGAGCTTTTCGAATTCGTGGGCCTCGATTCGTCGCACGGCGTGACGGGCCACTAAAAAGTCGCTTGCATCGCGGGGCCAAGCGCGCCGTCTTCGACGTGGCATTCACGCAACGCTTCCTTATCAAAAGCGCCCGTTTTGGTTGTGCCGCACCTTTACATTCTACCACTGCGGGTTATTGGTTGGAGATTGGAAAGCAAATACACAGGCTCGCGCATGCAGCGAATACGAACGCCTATGACGCCAAGACTCCTCTTGATGCCGATTGCATTAGCACTGCTTTCTTGGCCGTCAACAGCGCGCTGTAATGACTTGCTGCGATTAACGCCGGGTTTCGCAATGGCCGTACAGGTTACCGGCGCAGATAAAGGCAAGTTCACTGCCATAATGGGGGACCCAACAGTTGCCGATGTTGTCTTTGGGCCGCAGAACACGTTTATGTTTGTTGGTAAGAAAGAGGGAATTACAAATATTATCGTGCTCAAAGACAGCAATGGAACAGAACTGTATAATGCGAGAATTGAAGTCGGCAGCGCGGAGTTGGGTCTAACAAAGATTTACAACAAGGCGCTAGTTACCAGCTACACGTTATACAAATGCACCCCTGGCGACTGCGATTACGTTAGAGAGATTACCGCTTCAGAGCCGGCGCAGTTGCCGCGGGGATACACAAGTATTCAGTCAACTACAAGTCCCCAGTCCTCCGCAAATAGTCAGACGCCGGCACCGCAGTCGAGCGCCGGTCAACCAGCCTCCCCCAGTAATACCGGCGGCCATAAAGTTTTGACCGTTCCGCAGCCTTGTCCGTCATCGCGAGGCAGCCTCCGGTCGCCGTGGCGATCCTGAACCAACGCCGAACCTCCGGCCTCTAGATTGCTAACAATTCGTGGCCTACACCGCGCACGGCTGCAATACGGCCCACCGCTTGCCAAGGAGGATGGAGGCCATGGCCAAGGCTATTTCACCGTCATGGGCGCAAAGCCGAAGCAATTCCGCCGGCAGGGGCAAGTCTTAACAAACCGTTCCATTCACGTATGGCGTCATTATCGTTAACGCCGTCATGGTAAACGCCCGGGTCCGCTGTTTGCCACAGCCTCATTTCTGCGAATTTTTTCGCGTTTCGGGCCGATTTCTGCGTTTCAAAAACCCCGTTAAATATACCCGCAGACCGCCGGTTCACCAATTGCGGGATGGCCCGCTCCAGACATTCTTCGTAACTTTCAATACGTTAGAGCACCCCTGCCGCCCTTAACGGTTCAGCAAGGCGCCCATGCTAATATGATGCGAATTGCAATGCGGCCTTGGGCCGGCGTTCCCGGAGCCCGCTTCTGGCGGCCTCCGGGAGCTAAATCGATTTATGCCCGCTATCCCATAACGGGCTGCGGCTTATAGGAGCCGGTATGGCGTGCCACGTTCGGCCGGTATTCGTTGGCGCCACCGTGGCCTGGATCGGCGGTGCGCTTCGCTTCCATGCGGGCATCCCCGGCCACGGCGGTTATTGCCTTTGGCATCGGCATTGGTTAAAACAGGACGCTGCAATACAAAGAATTCGAAAGGGTGTTTCATGACGCCGGCAAAAATTTTGGTCGCCCAGGGTGGCGGCCCAACCGCGGTCATCAACCAATCGCTCGTTGGCGTCGTCCTCGAATCCCGCAGGTTTTCCAACGTCGCCCGGGTTTACGGCGCCCATCATGGCGTGCGCGGCATCGTCAACGAAGACCTGCTCGACCTGACGCAGGAGACGAACCACAATCTTGAAATGGTCGCGGCCACGCCGTCCTCGGCGCTGGGCTCGACCCGCGACAAGCCGGACGCCAAGTATTGCCAACAGATTTTTGAGGTCTTGCGCGCGCATGAAATCGGCGCCTTCTTCTATATCGGCGGCAACAATTCCTCCGATACCGTGCGCATCGTCAGCGAGGAGGCGAAAAAGGCCAGCTATCCCTTGCGCGCCATCCACATCCCGAAAACCATCGACAACGACCTCGTCGGCAACGACCACACGCCGGGCTTCCCTTCGGCGGCCCGTTTCGTCGCCCAGGCATTCGCAGGCGCCAATCTCGACAACGCCGCCCTGCCGGGCGTCTACATCGGCGTGGTGATGGGCCGCCATGCTGGCTTCCTCACCGCCGCTTCGGCACTCGGCAGGAAGCTCCCCGGCGATGGCCCGCACCTGATCTACGTTCCGGAACGCACCTTCGAGGTCGAAAAGTTCCTTTCGGACGTGAAGGCTACCTACGACCGCCTCGGCCGCTGCGTCATTGCGGTTTCCGAAGGTATTCACGACGCTTCCGGCGCGCCAATCATCACCAAGCTGGCCAGCCAGGTTGAGCGTGACGCGCATGGCAACGTCCAGCTCTCGGGCACTGGGGCGCTCGCCGATCTCCTGTGCGAAGAGATCAAGGGCAAGCTCGGCATCAAGCGCGTCCGTGGCGACACGTTCGGCTATCTGCAACGCTCGTTCATCGGCTGCGTCTCCGATGTCGACCAGCGCGAGGCGCGCGAAGTGGGTGAAAAGGCTGTGCAATACGCCATGTGGGGAGATCGCGACGGCTCCGTGGCCATCAAGCGCACCGGCAACTACTCGGTGAATTACGAGCTGGCGCCGCTCGAAACCGTCGCTGGCAAAACCCGCGTGATGGAAGACGAATTTCTATCGTCCTGCGGCGCGAACGTCACCGAAGCCTTCCACGCCTATCTGCGGCCGCTGCTCGGCTCGGGGCTACCGGACGCCTGCCACCTGCGCCCCAACAAGGTGGCGAAGGTTTTGAACAAGGCCTGACGGTGCACGGGCGCCGGCCGTCTTTGGACAAGGCGCCCGCGAACAGAATTGGAGAATTTAGGCGGAGGCGCTTTGAAGTGCCTCACCATTTCGTTCCGGCTTGGCGGCGATCTCCGGCAGCCGTCCCACCGGCCGTTCAGCCGGCAACCGGATGAGGCTGCGGCAAAAAGGTATGGCCCTCTGTGGCCAGGAACTGCCACATCGCCTCCGCCGCCGGCATGACCGCCTTTTCGCGCAGCCGCACCACATACCATTTTCTAACGACCGGCAGCCCCTCAACCTTAAGCTCGGTCAGCCGGCCATCCGCCAGTTCGACGGCCACCGTGTGCGCCGAGATGAAGGCGATCCCCAGCCCAGCGATGACGGCCTGCTTGATGGTCTCGTTCGAGCCGATCTCCATGCCGACATTCGGTGTGAAGCCATGCTCGTGGAACAGGCTTTCCATGAGCGTGCGGGTACCCGACCCCTGCTCGCGAATGAAGAACGTCTCGGCCGCCAAGCCCGCAATAGTAACGTCCTTGCCGGCCAGCGGATGATCTCCGGCAGCGACGACGATGTGGGGATGCTCGCCAAGCTCGGTGCTCTCAAGATCGAGGTTCTCGGGTGGGCGGCCCATGACGGCCAGATCGAGGGTCAGCTCCCTCAGCGCGGCGATGGTCTCCCGCCGGTTGTGCACCGAAAGCCTCAAATCCACGCCCGGATGCCGCAGCTTGAATGACGCCAAGGCCTTGGGCGCGAAATATTTCGCCGTGCTGACCACACCCGCTGTAACGCGCCCGCCCTGGATGCCCTTGAGCTGGCCGATCTCCTGATCGCATTCGGTCAGAAGGGCTTCGATCCGGTGCGCCGCCTTTAGCAGGACCTCTCCCGCACCGGTCGGTGTTGTGCCTTCGCCCAGGCGCTCGATGAGCGGCAGGCCTGCCGTCTCCTCAAGCTGCTGCATTTGCACAGTAATTGCGGGCGGAGTAACATGCAGCTGGCGCGCGGCGCCTGCCATCGAGCCGGTCTTGGTCACGGCCGAGAGGATGCGAAGCTGCCTTAGGGTAACGTTCCTCATGCCTACATTATAGCCGTTAGAAAAACTTAAGCAAAGGGTAACGCGTTTAAAATTTACTTTTTCAACGTGCAGGCCGATAGTGCAGGTAGCAGCGGGCTAAGCGCATATACGCGCGCGCGAAAGTTACCGTACAGAGGGCAGGCAAGGGAGGATCAAGCGCATGGGCGTTCATATAGCGCTGCGCGGCTATTTGGCTGACTGGGCAGGGGGCGAGCCCCTGAAAACCGCTGTAGCGGAAACGATCGTCAACCTGGCCCAAGCCGGGGTGGAGATCTCGCGCCTGATCGCACAAGGACCGCTGGCCGGCGACATGGCCGCCTTGCGCGACGCCCAAGGCGGCGGCGCGGACGACCAGAAGCAACTCGACTTCGTGACCCACCAGATGGTGATTGCGGCACTCAAGCAATCGCCCGTCGCATGGCTCGGCTCGGAGGAGGACAAGGACGCGCTGCCGCTCAACGCGGGCGCAGCCCTCGCGGTCAATGCCGATCCACTCGACGGCTCCTCCAACATCGACACCAACGTTTCGGTTGGCACGATATTCTCGATCCTGCCGTCGGTGGGCGCCGAGCCTTTGCTTCAGCCGGGCCGGAACCAGCTTGCGGCAGGCTACATCATCTACGGTCCCCAAACCGCGCTCGTGCTGACCGTTGGCGAAGGCACGCATATTTTCTGGCTGCATCCGGGCGGGGAGGAGTTCCTGCTCGTGAAGCGCAATGTGCAAATCCCGCGGGTGACGCGCGAATACGCCGTCAACGCTTCGAATTTCCGGTTCTGGGACGATGCGATCAAGGCCTATGTGATCGATTGCACGCTGGGCGAGGACGGCCCGCGCCACGCCAACTACAACACGCGCTGGATCGCCTCGCTCGTGGCCGAAGCTTTCCGCATTCTGACACGCGGCGGCGTCTACCTCTATCCGGACGACAACCGCAAGGGCTACACCAAAGGGCGCTTGCGGCTTCTGTACGAGGCGAACCCCATCGCCATGCTGACCGAGCAGGCCGGGGGCGCCTGCACCACGGGCATGCAACGGATGCTGGACATCGAGCCCGCATCGCTGCATCAGCGTGTTGCGCTAGTCTTCGGCTCGAAAAACGAGGTCGAGGAGATCGCCCACTATTACAAAGAACCGCATTCGCCAGGCAACCGCTCGCCGCTTTTCGCGCAGCGCGGGCTATTCCGTTCAGTCAGGAGCTGACCGATGTCGAAAAAACATCCAATTATTTCAGTGACGGGCTCGTCCGGCGCCGGCACGACGACGGTAAAGCATACGTTCCAACAGATTTTCCGGCGCGAGGGCGTCACGGCCGTGACGATCGAAGGCGATGCGTTCCATCGCTACGACCGCGCTGAAATGAAGAAGGCGATTGCGGCGGAAGAGGCTCGCGGAAACAATCATTTGAGCCATTTCAGCCCGGAAGCGAACGTGCTCGACGAGCTTGAGAACACCTTCCGCGCTTACAGTGAGACCGGCACTGGCAAGTCGCGCCATTACGTCCACGACCACGAGGAGGAGCTGGCGCTGGGCAGCCCGGCAGGAACCTTCACGCCCTGGAAGGATCTGGACCCCGGTTCCGACCTCCTGTTTTACGAGGGCCTGCACGGCGCGGTCGTCACGGGTAACGTGAATGTGGCCCAATATGCCGACCTCAAAATCGGCGTCGTGCCGGTCATCAATCTCGAATGGATTCAGAAAATTCATCGCGACCGTGCGACACGCGGCTATACGGCGGAGGCGGTCACGCAGACAATCCTGCGCCGCATGCCCGACTATGTGCAGTATATCTGCCCGCAGTTCACGGAAACCGATATCAACTTCCAGCGCGTGCCGATGGTCGATACGTCGAATCCGTTCATCGCGCGCTGGATCCCGACGCCCGACGAGTCCATGGTGGTCATCCGCTTCAAGGACCCGCACGGGATCGACTTCGGCTATCTGAGCAGCATGCTCCGTGACAGCTTCATGAGCAGGGCCAATACCATCGTCATCCCTGGCGGGAAGCTCGATCTGGCCATGCAGCTTATTCTCACGCCGTTGATCATCCGCATCATGGAAAATAAGCGCCGGGCGCTGTGATAGAGGGACAATAAGAAATGACCAATCCAGGTAACGAAACGAGCCTGCCCGGCGGGGCCAAGCCTTCCATGCGGGACATGGCGAATGCGATCCGCGCGCTGTCCATGGACGCGGTCGAGGCGGCGAACTCCGGCCACCCCGGCATGCCGATGGGCATGGCGGACGTCGCGGCGGTGCTTTTCACCAAGTTCTTGAAGTTCGACGCTAGCGCGCCCAACTGGCCCGACCGCGACCGCTTCGTGCTTTCGGCCGGCCACGGCTCGATGCTACTCTATTCGCTGCTCTATCTCACCGGCTATCCGGACCTCAGCATCGACGACCTTAAGAAGTTCCGCCAGCTCGGCAGCAAAACCGCGGGCCATCCCGAATACGATCATGTGCCGGGCATCGAGACCACCACCGGCCCGCTCGGCCAGGGCATCACCACCGCCGTTGGCATGGCCATCGCCGAGCGCATGATGCAGGCCCGCTTCGGCGACGCCATCGCGGGCCACCGCACCTATGTGATCTCGGGCGACGGCTGCCTCATGGAGGGCATCAGCCACGAGGCCATCGACTTGGCCGGGCATCTGAAGCTCAACAAGCTGATCGTGCTCTGGGACGACAACTCCATCACCATCGACGGCTCGACGTCGCTATCGACCTCCACCGATCAGTTGAAGCGCTTCGAGGCCGCCGGCTGGGCCGTAGCCCGCGTCGACGGCCACAATCCGGCTGAGATCGAGGCAGCACTCGCCAAGGCGCAACTGTCGGACAAACCGTCGCTGATCGCCTGCAAGACCATCATCGGCTTTGGCGCCCCCAACAAGCAGGGCAGCGAGAAGACCCACGGCGCGCCTCTGGGCAAGGAAGAGATCGCCGCCGCGCGGGTGCAGCTCGGATGGCCATACCCCGCTTTCGAGGTGCCGGAGCCCATCCTTTCGGCATGGCGCGAGGCAGGCAGCCGCGGCAAGGCGGCGCGCGGCGAATGGGAAGCACGGCTTGAGAGCCAGCCCGAGCCCGCACGGCGCGAGATCAAGGAACTGCTGGAAGGCGCCGTGCCCTCCGCCGTGACCGAAAAGCTCGCCGCATTCAAGGCCGAGATGGTGGCGCAAAAGCCCAAGCTCGCAACCCGTAAATCGTCCGAGATGGTGCTGCAGGTCATCAACGACGCGACCACGATGACCATCGGCGGCTCGGCGGACCTGACGCACTCGAACTTCACGATCACCAAGGGCATGAAGTCCATTAAGCCCGGCGACTTCTCGGGCCGCTACATGCACTACGGCATCCGCGAGCATGCGATGGGCGCGGTAATGAACGGCATCGCGCTGCATGGCGGCTTCATCCCCTATGGCGGCACGTTCCTGGTGTTCTCGGACTACGCAAGGGGCTCGATCCGGCTCTCCGCGCTCATGGGCCTGCGCGTACTCTACGTGCTGACCCACGACTCCATCGGCGTCGGCGAGGACGGCCCCACGCACCAGCCCATCGAGCATCTGGCGATGCTGCGCGCGACGCCGAACCTCTATGTGTTCCGGCCCGCCGACGCGGTGGAAACCGCCGAGGCCTACGAGATCGCCCTTGCCGCACGGCACACGCCGTCGGCCTTCGCGCTCTCCAGGCAGAACCTCGCCGCGCTCCGTGTCGAACCGGCCAGCGAAAACCTCACGGCGAAGGGCGCCTACGTCCTGCGCGAAGCGGACGGCGCCCGCGACGTGACGCTGCTCGCGACTGGCTCGGAGGTCGAGCTTGCGGTGAATGCGGCCGAGCGGCTGAAGGCGGAGGGCATCAAGGCCGCCGTCGTCTCGATGCCTTGCTGGGAGTTGTTCGAGCAGCAGAGCGCGGACTACCAGGCGAAGGTGCTCGGCACAGCACCCCGCGTCGCCATCGAAGCCGCCGCCCGCTTCGGCTGGGACCGCTGGCTCATGGGCAACGGCACCTTCATCGGCATGAACGGCTTTGGCGCTTCCGGCCCAGCGCCAAAGGTCTACGAGCACTTCGGCATCACGGTGGATGCCGCTGTGAAGGCTGCCAAGACGCTCGCGGGCAAGGCATAGGCAGCCAGCGGAGGAAAACTAGGGGGGCGAACCGGCGGTAACAAACCCAGCATCCAAGGAGATGAGGTTACCCCCCATGGACACAAACGTAACACAACTGACGGGCAAGGACCGCTACCGGGCGGGCGTGCTTGAGTACCGCAAGATGGGGTACTGGCAGCCCGACTACCTGCCCAAGGATACGGATATCATCGCGCTGTTCAGGGTCACGCCGCAGGACGGCGTGGACCCGGTGGAGGCCAGCGCCGCGGTAGCGGGCGAAAGCTCCACCGCCACCTGGACGGTCGTGTGGACCGACCGGCTCACCGCCTGCGACAAGTACCGGGCCAAGTGCTACCGCGTCGATCCGGTGCCGAACGCGCCCGGCTCCTACTTCGCCTTTATCGCCTACGATCTCGACCTGTTCGAGCCGGGCTCCATCGCGAACCTCACCGCATCCATCATTGGCAACGTGTTCGGCTTCAAGCCGCTGAAAGCGCTGCGCCTTGAAGATATGCGGCTGCCCGAGGCCTATGTAAAAACCTTCGACGGCCCGCCTACCGGCGTCGTGGTGGAGCGCGAACGCCTCGACAAGTTCGGCCGCCCGCTGCTGGGCGCGACCGTAAAGCCGAAGCTCGGGCTTTCCGGCCGCAACTATGGCCGGGTCGTCTACGAAGCCCTGAAGGGCGGGCTCGACTTCACGAAGGACGACGAGAACATCAACTCGCAGCCCTTCATGCACTGGCGCGACCGCTTCCTCTACTGCATGGAGGCCGTGAACAAGGCGCAGGCCGAGACCGGCGAGATCAAGGGCACGTACCTGAACATCACCGCCGGGACCATGGAGGAGATGTACAAGCGCGCCGAGTTCGCTAAGGAGCTGGGCAGCGTGATCGTGATGATCGACCTCGTGATCGGCTATGTCGCCATCCAGTCCATGTCGAAATGGGCGCGCGACAACGACATGCTGCTGCACCTGCACCGCGCTGGCCACGGCACCTATACGCGGCAGAAGGCGCATGGCGTCTCGTTCCGGGTGATCTCGAAATGGATGCGGCTGGCCGGCGTGGACCACATCCATGCGGGCACGGTGGTGGGCAAGCTCGAAGGCGACCCGAACACGATCAAGGGCTTCTACGACGTCCTGCGCGAGGACCACAATCCGATGTGCCTGGAGCACGGCATCTTTTTCGACCAGCGCTGGGCGAGCCTGCGCAAGGTGATGCCGGTGGCGAGTGGCGGCATCCATGCGGGGCAGATGCACCAGCTCCTGCATTACCTCGGCGAGGACGTGGTGCTGCAATTCGGCGGCGGCACCATCGGCCATCCGATGGGCATCCAGGCGGGCGCCACCGCGAACCGGGTTGCGCTCGAAGCCATGATCCTCGCGCGCAACGAAGGCCGCGACACCATGGCGGAAGGGCCGCAAATACTGCAGGAGGCGGCCAACCACTGCCTGCCGCTGAAGCAGGCGCTCGATGTTTGGGGCGACGTCACCTTCAACTACACCTCCACCGACACGCCCGACTTCGTGCCAACGGCGACGGCGGCGGAATAGCCTTTTCTCCCTCTCCCCTGGCGGGAGAGGGAATGGCTTTTTCTCCCTCTCCCGCCAGGGGAGAGGGCCGGGGTGAGGGGTCTTCCCTTCTCCCCGAGCAACCAAGACCCTCTCACCCGGCGCTGAAGCGCCGGCCTCTCCCCAAGGGGAGAGGCTGAGGAGACCCACAATGCGCATCACACAAGGTACATTCTCGTTTCTGCCGGATCTTAGCGACGATCAGATCAAACGCCAGGTCCAATACTGTATAGACAAGGGCTGGGCGGTGAACATCGAGTTCACCGACGACCCGCATCCCCGCAACACCTTCTGGGAGATGTGGGGCCTGCCGATGTTCGACATCAAGGATGCCTCGGCCGCCATGATGGAGCTTGCCGAATGCCGCAAGATCTACGGCGACCGCTATATCCGGCTGTCGGCCTTCGATTCGAGCCATGGCTGGGAGTCGGTGAAGATCTCCTTCATCGTGAACCGGCCGAAGGAGGAGCCCGGCTTCGACCTTCAGCGCCAGGAGGCGAGCGGGGCGGAATATCCGCTACACCACACGGCCTTACGCCGCGAACCGGCCGGCCGGGCAGCGTTATACGTAGGAAGAAAGTCCCCCCTCATCCTGTCCTTCTCCCCGAGGGGAGAAGGGACGCCTGAATTAGCGCTAAGGGTAATTCCAGGGTCCTCTCTCCCCTTGGGGAGAGAGACAGAGTGAGGGGGTCTTGAGGACCACGCATGATGACCACGGTTGAACCAAGAGAAGCAGATACCCAAGCCGAAGCGCGGGTGGATTTGCGCCGGGAGTACGAGGAATCCGGCGTTGCCGCGGTGCTGGACGAGCTGGACCGCGAGCTTGATCGGGCTTGCGCCGGTCAAGACGCGCATCCGCGAGATCGCGGCGCTGCTTATGGTCGAGCGCGCCCGCAAGCAACTGGGCCTCGCCCACGAAACCCCAACCCTGCACATGAGCTTCACCGGCAACCCCGGCACCGGCAAGACCACGGTGGCGCTCAGGATGGCCGGTATCCTGCACCGGCTGGGCTATGTGCGGCGCGGGCATCTTGTTTCCGTGACGCGCGACGACCTCGTCGGCCAGTATATCGGGCACACCGCGCCCAAGACGAAAGAGGTATTGAAGAAGGCAATGGGCGGCGTCTTGTTCATCGACGAGGCGTATTACTTGCACCGCGCCGAGAACGAGCGCGATTATGGGCAGGAGTCCATCGAGATCCTCTTGCAGGTGATGGAGAACCAGCGCGACGATCTTGTCGTTATCCTCGCCGGCTACGCTGACCGAATGGATAAATTCTTCTCCACCAACCCCGGTTTCCGCAGCCGCATCGCCCACCACATCGACTTCCCCGACTATTCGGACGAAGAGCTGCTGGCGATTGCCGGTAAGATGCTGACGCAGCAGAACTATCACCTCTCACCCGATGCGCGGGAAGCGCTTACCGCCTACATTGCCAAGCGCCGCACGCAGCCGCACTTCGCCAATGCGCGCTCGATCCGCAACGCCATCGACCGCGCGCGCCTGCGCCAGGCCAACCGCATCTTTGCCACCGCAACCGCCCCGCTTTCTGCTACGGAGCTTTCGGAAATTTCCGCGGCGGATATTTTAGCCAGCAGAGTCTTCAACCAAACAAAAGAATAGGAAACCCATGAGCCGGAACGTCCTTATTGCACCCTCCATCCTCTCTGCCGATTTCGCCGCGCTTCGGCGACGAAGTCCGCGCCATCGACGAAGCGGGCTGCGACTGGGTGCATGTCGATGTCATGGACGGCCATTTCGTGCCGAACATCACCTTCGGGCCGCGCCTCGTCGAATGCATCCGGCCTTGCACCAAGAAGGTGCTCGACGTGCATCTCATGATCGAGCCGGTCGATCTCTATCTCGAAGCCTTCGCCAAGGCCGGCTCCGATATCGTCACCGTCCATGCCGAGGCCACCAAGCATCTCGACCGCACGCTGCAGGTGATCCGCGGGCTCGGCAAGAAGGCCGGCGTCTCGCTCAATCCCGGCACCCCGGAAACGGCCATCGAGTATGTGCTGGACAGAATCGACCTCATCCTGGTGATGAGCGTGAACCCGGGCTTCGGCGGGCAGGCCTTCATCCCGAGCCAGGTCGAGAAGGTGCGGCGCCTCTCCGCCATGGTCGCCGGGCGCGGCATCGATATCGAGGTGGACGGCGGGGTGACGCCGGAAACCGCGCCAGCTTTGGCCGCGGCGGGTGCTAACGTGCTGGTTGCAGGCTCGGCCGTATTCAAGGGCGGCCCCAGCGCTTACGGCCCGAATATCCGGGCGATCCGCGAGTCCTGCCTCGTTTCCGCCTAAGTACGAATATCTAATTTTCCCTGCCCGCAGGCTTCCTTCGCGGGCAGGGTGGCCACACTCGTCACGATGCATCGATGTGCGCCTTCCGCTCCGGCAACCGTTAAGATTTTCGCGGCTTTTGAGGCTCAAAGACCGCTTTTCGATGTTGAACTAATATAGCAGATGCGCCTTGAGGAACTGTTAAGCGCGCTCTGACCGCTTAAGTCATTGCGTTGCAATGACAATAATTCGCGCATGCGGACCCGCGCGATGGTTAATCGGGAACTGCGCGTATATTTAACGGGATTTTTCAGATGCAGATTTCGTCCGGAATCTGACAAATATTCGCGCAAAACGCGCAGGCGGAGGATATGAAGATCCGCCATTTACCATGTTCGAGTTAACCATGCCGCCCCTCCCTACTAAAGTAACAGCACGTTAAAGTCGCAGAAACGCCATGAATCGCGTGCGACGGCTGGATCAGGAACATCTATGCCTGCGCTAAGTGTCTGTTATTGGCGTTATATCAATTCGTTCATTTATGTACGAAAATTTGTCGCAATAGCGGGTTTAGCTAAATCTTGGCGCAATTGTACGCCACTGGCCTCGGGCCGGTTCGAAAAGGCCGTTTAGTAAAAGCGTTGACTAAGGAGGAAGCGTATGAATTTCGAGGTCTCCCGCCGTCACTTCATGAGGATGGCGGGGACGGGTGTGGCTGGGTCGGCCCTGGGGGCATTGGGGTTCACGGAAGCGGAGGCGATGACCGCCGCGCGCGTGAAGTCTTTCAAGCTCGCAAAGGCCACGGAAACCCGGAACACGTGTCCCTATTGTGCGGTCGGATGCGGCGTCATGTTGTACAGCCGCGGCGATGTGAAGAAGGGCGAGAAAGCCGAAATATTCCACATCGAAGGCGATCCCGATAACCCGAACAACCGCGGGACGCTTTGCGCAAAAGGCGCGGGCCTCCTCGACGTCGTGAACTCCCCAACCCGCACCAAGTATCCTCAAGTTCGCGAGCCTGGCACCGCCGATTGGAAGCGGCTTTCGTGGGACCAGGCGCTGGACCGCATTGCGCGCCTCATGAAGGACGACCGCGACAAAAACTTCATCGGCACGAACAAGGACGGCCTCACGGTCAACCGCTGGACCACGACGGGCTTCCTCGCCGCATCCGCGACCACCAACGAAACCGCGTTCCTGACCTACAAGGTGGTCAGAGGAACCGGAATGGTCGTGTTCGACAACCAGGCGCGCGTCTGCCATGGCCCGACGGTGGCGGGGCTGGCCCCGACATTCGGCCGCGGCGCTATGACCAACTCGATCACCGACATTAAGAATACCGACCTTGCGATCATCATGGGCGGCAACGCTGCCGAAGCGCACGTCATCGCCATGAACGGCGTGATGGAGGCCAAGGCCAAGCGTGGCGCCAAGCTCATCGTGGTCGACCCGCGCTTCACACGCTCGGCAGCCGTCGCGGACTTCTACGCACCGATCCGGCCGGGCACAGACATCGCCTTCCTGCTGGGCGTCATCAACTACTGTATCGCCAACAGCAAGGTGCAGTTCGAGTACGTGCAGGCGTTCACCAACGCGCCCTTCATCGTCAAGGAGGGCTTCGAATACAAGGACGGCCTGTTCAACGGCTACGACGAAACCAAGCGCGACTACGACCGCTCCAGTTGGGCCTACGAGACTGGCGAGGACGGCTTCGTCAAGACCGACGAGACGCTTGAGCATCCGCGCTGCGTGTGGAACCTCCTCAAGAACCACGTCAAGACCTACACGCCGGAGCTTGTCTCCCGTATCTGCGGCACGCCTCAGGACAAATTCCTCAAGATCTGCGAGATGATCGCGGAGACGTCCGCGCACGACAAGGTGATGACGTCGATGTACGCCCTGGGCTGGACGCAGCACTCCAAGGGCGCCCAGAACATCCGCAGCATGGCGATGCTGCAGCTCATCCTGGGCAACATGGGGATGCGCGGCGGCGGCGTTAACGCGCTTCGCGGCCACTCCAACATCCAGGGCCTAACCGACATCGGCCTGATGTCGAACCTCATCCCCGGCTACCTGGCGCTGCCCACCGAAAAAGACCCGGACTTCGCCGCCTACACGGCCAAGCGCGCGTTCAAGCCGGAACGGCCGAACCAGATGAGCTACTGGCAGAACTACAAGAAGTTCTTCATCAGCTTCCAGAAATCCATGTTCGGCGATGCCGCGACGGCGGAGAACGGCTGGGCCTATCACTACCTGCCTAAGCTCGATGTGCCAACCTACGACATCATGCGCGCAGTCGAGATGATGAACCAGGGCAAGATGAACGGCTACATCTGCCAGGGCTTCAACCCGCTGCTCTCGGCGCCGAACCGCGGCAAGGTGCAGGCCGGGCTCTCCAAGCTCAAGTTCCTGGTGAGCATGGACCCGCTGCAAACCGAAACCGCGCGATTCTGGGAGAACCACGGCGAATACAACCCCACGAAGCCCGAGGAGATACAGACAGCCGTCTTCGAGCTTCCCACGACCTGCTTCGCCGAGGACGAGGGCTCGCTCACGAACTCCAGCCGCTGGCTGCAATGGCATTGGGCTGGCGGCACCCCTCCCGGCGAGGCCAAGCCCGACTCCTGGATCATGGCGCAGCTCTATAAGCGGATCAAAGCGCTCTACCAGAAGGAAGGCGGCGCCTTCCCCGATGCGATCCTGAACCTGACCTGGCCCTACGCCAATCCTGACCGGCCGGAACCGCTCGAACTCGCGAGAGAACTCAACGGCTACGTCCTGGCGGACGTGCAGGACCCAGCGGACCCAGCCAAGCTCCTGCTCCAGAAGGGCAAGCGCGTGGCCAATTTCGCGGCGCTGCGCGACGACGGATCGACCGCTTGCGGCTGCTGGATCTATTCCGGCTGCTACAACGAGTCCGGCAACAACATGGCCCGGCGTGACACCACGGACCCGGACAATACAGGCGCCTATCTCAAATGGGCGTTCTCCTGGCCCGCCAACCGGCGCATCCTTTATAACCGCGCCTCGGCGAACCTCGAAGGCAAGGCTTGGGACCCCAAGCGCAAGCTCATCGAGTGGAATGGGGAGAAATGGACCGGCTACGACGTGCCCGACATCGCGCCCACCGCGAAGCCGGACCAGGTCGGCCCCTTCATCATGAACCCGGAAGGCGTTGGCCGGCTCTGGGCCAAGGGATTGATGAAAGACGGACCGTTCCCGACTCACTACGAGCCCTTTGAAAGCCCGGTGGCGAACCTCGTCGCTCCGAAGATCCGGGGCAATCCAGCATCGCGCGTCTTCAAGAGCGACCTGGACGCGCTTGGCACGGCAGAGGAGTACCCATACGCCGCGACCAGCTACCGGGTGGCGGAGCACTTCCACTTCTGGTCGAAGCACGGCCCGATCAATGCCGCTCTGCAACCGGAATTCTTCGTGGAGATCTCCGAGGAGCTTGCAAAGGAGAAGGGCATCGAGAAAGGCGGCTGGGTGCGCGTTTGGTCCAAGCGCGGCTCGATCAAGGCCAAGGCCCTGGTAACGAAGCGCATCAAGCCGCTTCTCGTCGACGGCAAGCAGGTGCACGTGGTGGGCATCCCGCTCAACTGGGGCTTCACGGGCGCCGCGAAGAAAGGCTTCGGCCCCAACTCGCTAAGCAACGCCATCGGGGACGCGAATATCGAGACGCCGGAATCCAAGGCGTTTCTCGTGAACATCGAACCCATCAACCAGCCTGTGGCATAAGGGAGGATGACAATGCCAGCATTCCAGCCTCTCGACGTCATCCGCGTCTCCGCCACGCCAGACAAGGCGGTTGCCGAGCCGAACCGGGACGTCGAGATCGTAAAGCTCATCGACGTTTCGAACTGCACCGGCTGCAAAGCCTGCCAGGCCGCTTGCCTCGATTGGAACGAGAAGCGGCCCGCCATCGGCGAGAATGTGGGGCTTTTGGAAAACCCCCACGATCTCGACTGCGGACATGTTCACGATCGTGCGCTTCGCCGAATGGGACAATCCCAAGACCGGCAATTTCGAATGGCTCATCCGCAAGATCGAGCTGCATGCATTGCGAGGATCCGGGCTGCCTCAAGGCTTGCCCCGCCCCCGGCGCCATCGTGCAGTTCGCGAATGGCATCGTGAACTACATCCAGGAAGAACTGCATCGGCTGCGGCTACTGCGTGAAGGGCTGCCCCTTCAACGTGCCGCGCGTCTCCAAGACGGATCAGGTCGCGTACAAGTGCACGCTCTGCTCCGATAGGGTCGCAGTTGGCATCCAGCCCGCCTGCGTGAAAGTCTGCCCGACCAACGCCATCGTCTTCGGCAAGAAGGCGGAGGTGCTGGCCTATGCGGAAACCCGGATCGCCGATCTCAAGTCGCGCGGCTACGAGAACGCGGGACTTTACAATCCGCAAGGCGTGGGCGGAACGCACGTCATGTACGTGCTCCATCACGCGGACCAGCCGGAGCTTTATTCGGGGCTTCCGGCAAATCCCATGATCGACCCGCTTGTGCAAGCATGGAAGGGAACTGGAAAATACGTAGGCATGGCGGCCGTCGGCCTCGCCGTTGTGACAGGTGCGATCCATCACCTGATCTTCGGCGCCAACCGGGTATCCGGCGAGGACGAGGAACAAGCCAGGCAACTCGTGGAGGAAAGACGTGACTAGGCAACCGCAGCCAAAAAAAATCCTCGTGCGCCGGTACTCGGGAAGCGCCCGCTGGAATCACTGGATCGTGGCCATAAGCTTCATCGTGCTGCTGCTCAGCGGCTTGGCCATGTTCCATCCGAGCCTGTTCGTGGTTGGCGAAACGCTGTTCGGCAGCGGCTGGATGGCCCGGTGGATTCACCCGTGGGCGGGCGTGGCCTTGACGGTCGCGTTCCTCGGGCTGTTCGTCCGCTTCCTGCCCGCCAACCTGCCGCACTTCAGCGATTTTACCTGGTTTGCCGGCATGAAGCATGTGCTGGCCGGCCATGACGAGTATCTTCCGGAGCTTGGCAAATACAATGCGGGCCAGAAGTTCGTCTTCTGGTCGCAAATGATACTGACCTGTACGCTGTTCGCGACGGGCTTGGCACTCTGGGACGCCAACCTGCCCATCTTCGAGCAGTACGCCGGCATCCATCTCACCATCGAGCAAATGCGCTGGGCCGCCGTGATCCACGCCACAACGGCGGTGCTAACCGTGCTGGTCTGGATTATCCACGCCTACGCCGCGTTCTGGGTGAGAGGCACGATCCCGGCCATGATCGGTGGATCGGTCACGGGCGGATGGGCCTGGCGGCACCATCGCCGCTGGCTGCGCCGGGAGGTGAAGAAGCCGGCCGCGGTACGGGCCGCCGGGTAGTTCCGGGCGAAGGAAAGCCGGGCGCTGGTGGGCGTCCGGCTGAGCCTGCTCTGGCGTTCCATTCAATGCCCATTGCCCCTCACCCCAGCCCTCTCCCAATGGGAGAGGGAGTCCGGGCGTGCCCGTTGAGAAAGCGTCCCCTCTCCCCATCCACATTCGCCTGCGAATGTGGACACTCCAAGTTGCAAGCTCGCCAGGGCGAGCTTGCCGAGAGGGACAGGGTGAGGGGCAACGCCCTATGACTTTGCCCCTCACCCTCCACCACCGCGTGGCCTCCCGCCAGCATTCCCTATTCGAGGTTTTCCAATGAGCGCAGTTAGCCCATCCCAAGGTCCGGCAGCCCTAGGCGAGCAGTCCGCGCCGCCCTACGCCGTGCTTCCCGATCCGGCCACCCTTTTCCTGGCCCGGTCGCAGCGCCTGCGGACCCTGGCCGCGCAACATCCTCTCAAACCCTACCTCAGCTTCGTTGCCGGCCTGACGGAAGCCCAGCACAGCATTCAGGCGGACCTTCCCGCGGCGGCGCTCCCGGACGCCGGGCAGATCCGCCAGGCTATTGAGGGCGGCATTCCGCCTCTCGCGCGCGCTACCCTGGAGCCGGGCGAGGCTGGGGAAATCACCATGCGGCGCTTCCTGGAAAGCCTGCGCGATACGCCGGCCCCCAGCGGGGAGGCCGCAACAGCCGTGCAAACCCTGGCCGCGGCTTCCGGCGAAAGGCTGCGGCAGCTCATGAGCGCGGCGCTGAAGGACGCTCCCGTGGAGGATATCGCCGAGCGGGTGCTCGTGCTCGCGGGGCTTCAGGTTCACGTCTCGCGGCTTGCGGCGCAGCTCTCCGCCGCGGAGCTGAAGCCAGTTGCGGCGGATGGCGCATGCCCCGTGTGCGGCAGTCCTCCGATGATAAGCGCGGTCGTGGGCTGGCCCAACGCGCACAATAGCCGCTACTGCACCTGCCCGCTCTGCGCCACGATGTGGAACGTGGTCCGCATCAAATGCACGCTCTGCAGCTCGACCGAGGGCATCGGCTACCACGTGATCGAGGGCCAGCCTGAAACGGTGAAGGCGGAAACCTGCGATAAGTGCGGGCGCTACGTGAAGGTGCTCTACCTGGTCAAGGACCATACGCTCGACCCGCTGGCCGACGACATCGCCACGCTCGATCTCGACATGCTTCTCGCCGGAGAAGGCTGGAAACGCGGCGGGCAGAATCCGTTTTTGCTGGGCTACTGAACGCGGCCGCGGCAAGCACCGGCCGCACTCCGCCATCGCGGCATTCGAAAAGCACGCGGCCATCGCACCGCCATACCGGTTGAAAAACCCTGGCAGCGCCGCCTGCATCTTGACATAGCAACGCACAACCTATAGTTGCAAAGGTGCTCCGGCTTCGCGGGGGGCTGGAGCACCTTCCCCAAGCCATCGGCACAGCCGCACGAGGCTGCCGGCTCAACCTCCAGCGGAAAATAGCCTGGGTTGTGCCGCGCGGATTGGCCACCCCAGGCAGTACCCCTTGGTATCAGCTCGCGGAAAACTTCGGCCGTTCCCTCCGGTCCAATGCCGCAATAAGCTCAATAAGATCGGCGGTATCGTAGCCCCGTTCCATATAGGCCTTCACGATCTCCGCAGGCCATTCATGCTCCGCATTGCGCAGGGCTTCCCGGACGGCTTCGGGCAGTTCATCGAATGTATTCCAGTCTGGCTTGTTCATCTGGGCGCCCAAGGCTTGCATCCAGCGCCGCCCCGTCGACACGCCAGCGCTTCAAGTCATCCGCGATCAGCATGGCGTTCAGTAGCATGCGCTGGGCTGGGTGCCAATCCGGCAAGTGCGGGGCACGATTCTCGCATGCGGCGTACCGGCCGCCAGCCGTCAAAGTCCCTTCCTAGTACGCCCCGCGAAAAATCCTGCCCCACATGCGCTATGGTATCTGTCAAATTCCCAACAATCCCGTCCAGCCCCCGCATAGCACCGTCTTGCTAGGTTCGTCTCCGCCGGACGGAATGCAAGTTCCGGCAGAACCCGGCCTCAAAATGAGGATTGCCCGTGAGCAGATTGGATATCGCAGATAGGAGCGGTGCGGCTTATGCGCCCGCGACCGGAGTTCCGGTGCTGGAGCGCGCCATTCGCACATTTCACTGGCTACAGCGAGCCACCATAGCAGGTGCACTGCTTACCGGCTTCTTCGGCCGCTCCCCTGCGATTGATCTGCATGCCGTTCCGGGCACTCGGTGAACCCGAAGCGCTACACGGACAGGGCGGGAATGTACGCTCGCCGAAATAGGTGACGTGCTGACTTATCTCTTCGGACTTTAAGGATAAAGCGACATGCTGAAGGCGATATTTGCGGCTGCGCTGATGGCTGGACCGCTGGCCTGTTTTCCCCTGATCGTGCAGGCGGCAGCGGAGGAGGGCCAGCGCGTCAAGGACCCTGTTGTTGTCAAGGAATGCGGCGGCTGCCACATGGCGTACCATCCAATCTTCCTGCCTGCGCGCTCGTGGCAGAAGATGGTGGGCGGGCTGAAGGACCATTTCGGCGAGAATGCGGAGCTCGACGAAGCCACCACGAAACACATCGCCGAATATTTGACGGCCAATGCCGGCGATCGCGGGTATTTCCAGGGTTGGGCCGCGCAGGGCTTGAGCGCCAGCGACACGCCGTTGCGAATTACCGAGGCGCCGTGGTGGCTGCGCATACACGAGAAGCACAACCGTGACCCGGTTCTGCAACGCGCTCATGCAAAAGCCAGGGGCGACTGCAGCGCCTGCCACTCGGGCAAAAAAAGGGGTTCCTCCGAGGGTGATCGATAGCTGCGGTGCCAAGTCACAGCCTTCTGCCGTGCTCCTGCCTAAAGGGCGGAAAATATTCTGAGCCAATCCAGGGCGGACGGCGAGTGTTACTCCAACAACAGCTACCAGCCCGCAGCCGGGCCGCCCTGGGTCGAATACCGCCGTCGCCACAGCGCTCGGCACTGCACCAAGCGAAAGATTTAGCCCCTAGATCAACATCCCAGCGATTGCGCCGCTCGCCAGCGTGGCCAGCGTTCCCGAAATAATCGAGCGCGGCGCCAACGCCACGATCTCCGCCCGCCGCTCCGGCGCCATCGCGCTCATGCCGCCGATCATGATCCCCACGCTGCCGAAATTGGCGAAGCCGCACAGCGCGTAGGTCATGATGAATTTCGAGCGCTGGCTCAACGCGTCCGGCTGAAGCTGGGCGAAATCCAAATAAGCGGCGAACTCGTTGACGACGGTCTTGGTCGCCATCAGCCGGGCCGCGGTATCGAGATCGCGCGCCTCGATGCCAACGAGCCACAGCAGCGGCCTGAAGCCCGCCGCGAAGGCTTGCTGCAGCGTGAACGGGCCGAAGCCGCCATGCGGCACGAGCCCGAGCATTGCGTTGAAAAGCTGCACCAGCGCGACAATCACGATCAGCATCGCAACGATGCTCGCGACCAGGAAAATGCCGTCGTTGGTGCCGCGCGTAATCGCCTCCAGGAAGCTTGAGGGCGGATCGCTTTGCACCAGTTCCGCCTTGCACTGGGCGCCCGCATCGAAGGGCACCATGATCGCGGCTATGGCGAGCGCGCCCGGCGTCGAAATCACCGACGCGATGAGGATGTGCGCGAGGGCGTCCGGAATGACCGGGCCGAGCAGCGAGGCGTAGATCACCATGACGGTTCCCGCGATGCCCGCCATGCCGCAGCTCATGAGCGCGAAAAGCTCGCCGCGCTGCATCTTGAGCAGATACGGCCGGATGAGAAGCGGCGCCTCGACCATGCCCACGAAGATATGCACCGCGGCGCCCAGCCCCAGCGCGCCGCCGACGCCTAGCGTGCTGCGCAGCACGAAGGCAAAGCCCGCGACGATGCGCTGCAAGATGCCCCAATAGAGCAGGAGCGACGCCAGCGCGCTGATGACCAGAACCAGCGGGAAGGCCTTGAAGGCGAGGATGAAGCTGGCGCCCGGCTTGACCTCGGCAAAGGGCAGCGCCGCGCCGCCGAGATAGCCGAAGACGAGGCCGGTGCCCGCGTCGGTTGCCTTCTGCAGCGCGGCTACGCCGTCGTCGAGCATGAGAAAGAAGGCGGTCGCCGGCGGGAACTTGATGAGCAGAACCGCGAGCGCGATCTGCAAGGCCACGCCGCCCAGCACGACGCGGTAGGGAATATGCCAGCGCTCCGCACTCAGGCACCAGGCCAGCGCCAAGAGCGCCGCCAAGCCGAACAGTCCAAACACATCCCCCTCCCAAAAATCGCAGCTATAAAACCAATCCGCACTCTATCCGCGTTTGCCTATTCCAGGCTTTCCTTTGTACCCAGCAACGCCGCCGTGCGAATTCACGCGGACCCAAGCCAGCCCGATGGAGGCGTTATCGCGGCGAGCAAAGCACAACCGTCTGCAATCTCAGTAGGACGAGGCGATACCTCCGGTGTCCACCCGTGGGAGGAAAAGTATAGAATAATGGAATTCATTACCGCTGGACGGTTTAGATTATATGCCGTCTGCGTCTTTACGGACCTCACTACCCCGGTGCCATCACGCCCAGCCACCCATTCGTCAGCGCTTGCGAATGTGATTATAAGAGGACTTTTCTTAATCCCGTCCCTGTAGACCACAGGCGTTCGGCGCAGGCCCTCGAAGCACCTTCGCCTTGTTTGGGAAGATGAACGTGCCTGCATCTCCAGAGGTAGAGGGTTCCGCCAACGCTAATCTTGCGCAGAACAAGCTTCGCCATGGTCTAAAACCTCCAAGAGCTTAGCTGTCCGATTTTAACCCTTGCCTCAGCGGAACGGCGGCTCGTCGAACGACCGCAGCTTGCGCGAATGCAGGCTGTCGCGGCTCTCCTTGAGCAGGTCGAGCGCCGCAAGCCCGATCTTCAGATGCTGCGCGATAGCCGTCTCGTAGAAAGCGTTCGCCGCACCCGGCAGCTTGATCTCGCCATGCAGCGGCTTGTCGGACACGCAAAGCAGCGTGCCATAGGGTACGCGCAGGCGGAAGCCTTGCGCCGCGATGGTGCCGCTCTCCATGTCCACGGCGATGGCGCGCGAAAGGTTGATGCGCTTGCGTTCCTGCGTGAAGCGCAGCTCCCAATTGCGGTCGTCGTTGGTCACGACGGTCCCGGTGCGCAGCCGCTCCTTCAGCGCGTCGCCGGTATGACCAGTGACCTCGGCGGCGGCCTTTTGCAGCGCAACTTGAACCTCGGCAAGCGCCGGAATCGGCACGCTTGGCGGCACCAGCTCGTCCAGAATGTGGTCCTGGCGCAGATAAGCGTGGGCGAGCACGTAGTCGCCGATGGCCTGGCTGTCGCGCAAGCCGGCACAGTGCCCCACCATGAGCCAGCAATTGGGCCTGAGCACCGCCAGATGGTCGGTGATGTTCTTGGCGTTGGACGGCCCGACGCCGATGTTGATGAGCGTGACGCCAGAATCGCCCTCCCCTGTCAGGTGGTAGGCGGGCATCTGGTAGCGGTGCCAGGGCGAGCTTGCCACCAGCGCCTCGGTCTCGGCCGGCGAATGCTGCCTGCCCACGGCGATGTTGCCCGGCAGCACGAGGCGGTTGAAAGGGCCTTCGCGCGCGAGCTGCTCGCATCCCCAGCGCACGAACTGATCCACATAGCGATGGTAGTTGGTGAGCAGAATCCATCGTTGCACGTGGCGCCAATCGCTGCCGGTGTAGTGAACGAGACGGCGCAGCGAGAAATCGGTGCGTAGCGCGTCGAAAAGCGCCAGCGGATAGGGCGTGCCCGGCTTGCGCCGCCACAGGCCGTCGGCGAGTTCGTCGCCCACCGAGGACAGCCGGGGCGTCGGAAAATTGCGCGCCAGCTCGCTCGCGGGCACATTGGCGCTGGCGATCTCCTCCGCGCGCTCGATCACGTAGGGATAGGGGATCTCCTGGGCGCTGACCCCCGTCTCGATTTCAGGATCATATTCCGCCGCCAATGGCCCGAGCTGCTCCAGAAGATAGCTGCGGAAGGCACCCGGATGCGTGACCGTGGTTTCGTAGACGCCTGGATGCTGCAGCTTGCCGAATGCGCGCATCGTAGGCGAGCGCTGGAGCTTTTCCTGCCGGTAGACCAGGCGCAGCACGGGATAATTGAATTTCGCGCGCGTCTCGGCGGACGGCACGGCGCGCGTGTTGAGGTAGCGGTCGAGCGCCCCCGCAAGTGCCGAGGCGGCCCCCGCGTAAAGCTCTTCGAGCCGGTCGACAGCGGCGGCGGGAGTGGCATGCTTCGACGTTTGCGGTTTCACCATGGGCCGTGGCTTGGTTTGCATCGGACGCACAACATGCATATGCGCCCGCAGCGCCGCAACGCAATTCCTGGCCAGCGCATGGCGCTTGCGGGCAAAAACTTAGATCGAACTCGAATTTTTTGCGTTCCGAACCTTAAAAAAGCCCAAAGGACAGCGCCCATGGCATCAGCGCGGCGAACGCCGGGGGGGAGATTGGGTAAGCCTGATTTCTTGGGGATATAAGTTGCGGCGTTTCAACACACAATCTTCCAGGTCAAGCTGGTAATGTTGGAAGACTTGATAAACCAGCAATGGCAAGCCCTCGCGCGGCTCGTTCGCGAGAGCACGCGGCTTGGCCAATCGAAAATCAAGGCGCTGATCGCGCGCAAGATGCGCCGGCAGAAACCGTCTCTCGTGGATGCCATCGGAAGGCGCCGGAAAGCCAACACGCTGGAGGAATATCGCCGGAGATTCGCGCCCGGCGCCGGCGAAGCAATCCCAGCGCCTGCGCCCGTGCCTGCCACCGCTCAAGCCTTCCGCGAGTCGCCGCAGCCGTTGCTCGAACCTTCGCGGCCGCTGACGGTGTTCGACACGTTGAAGCCTCAACGGCCAACACACGCGCCGAAGCCGCAGCCAGAAGCGCCAAGGCCGCGCCCGCAACTCGAACTTTTGAAGTCTCCGCCGCCCTTCGAGGCGCCAGAACCCCAATCGCCCTTCGAAACTTCGAGCCCGCTGTCATCGGCCGAAGCCCCGAAGCCGCACCCGCAGCTTGAACTTCTGAAGCCGCAGACGCCGCTCGAACCTCCGGCACCGTGGCCTTCCACCGATGCGCCGGAGCCGCAGGCGCCGCTTGAACCGCCGGCACCTTGGCCTTCCTTCGAAACGCCGGCGCCACAGCCGCCGCTCGAACCTTCGACGCCTTGGCCCTCCGCCGAATCGCCGGCGCCGCCGCTTGAAACTTCGGCGCCCTGGGCTTCCGCCGAGGCGTCGGCCCCGCGGATGCCGCTCGAACCGCCGGCGCCTTGGCCTTCCTTCGAAGCGCAGGCGCCGCAGCCGCCACTCGAACCTTCGACGCCTCGGCTTTCTGCCGATGCGCCGAAGCCGCAGACGCCACTCCGCCCCTTGAGACTGCCCGAGCGCGTCGAAAATGCGGAGCGCCAGCGCCGCCGGACTAAGCCGGCCAAGCAAGGCAAGCGCCAGGACTCGGCCTGGACCAACCGCCTAAGCCACCGGTTCGACGACGCACTGAACAATCTCCATCCGTCCCTTGCCCACGATCTTGGCGTACTGAAACGGCGCAGGTACGAGATCGTCGCGGCGGCAGCGGCTTGCGCTATCGGATTTGGCGGCGCGTATCTCTACCGGTCCACGACAGTGGACCGCAACAAACCGGTCCAAATCAGCCATGCCGCCCCGCTGCCCCCCAAGGAGCCGGAAAGGACCGTGGAGGAGAAGCCAAAGAACCCGGCCGTTCCGGTGAACAGGAAGCTCTATTACGACCGCCTGCCGTCCGAGACCGCGGAAGCGCCGGGCGAAGCGCCCGCCTCCCCCGTCGCAGCCACACCTGCTCCTGCCGCTACCCCCGCAGTCACAGCCTTAACCGCAACGGCTTCGCTGGCCGAGCCGCCGAAAGAACCCGCGCCGGTAGCCCCAGAGAAAACCGCGCAACCGGCCCAAGCCAAGCCTGAAGGCGAACAACAGCCCGCAATCGCTCCTGCCCCGCCGGCGGCGGCTGCAGCCGATGGGCTGATCGCGGACCGGCCAACCTGGGTCCGGGCTGAAAGATACCTGCCCGACGGAACGCGCACCGATACCATAAGGCCTGCCATCGCTCCGCGCGTGGCCAGCTTGGGCGAAGGCGAGGCCCGCAAACCCGCCGTGGCCCCTATTGTGCCGGAGCCGCTTGTTGCGGACGAGGTACCCGGGCGAGTGGAAATCGCTGCTGCCGCGCCCGCCCCCGTGCAGGCGGCCATGGAGCCGGTCTCGCCCGCGCCCGCGCCTTCGCCCGCTGCCGGACCCGGCGGATACTTCGCGCAGGTCAAATCCGACCAGAGCCGAAAAGCTGCGGAAGCCGAGCTTGCGCTTGTTGCGGAGAAGTACAAGGCCGTGCTAGGGGAACTTCCGCTGCATACCAAATCCGCCGATCTGAAAGACAGGGGCACTTGGTTCCGCGTTCTGATTGGCCCAGTAAAGTCCCACGACGACGCGGATAACCTTTGCAAAAGATTAAAGGGCGCTGGGTTACAGGATTGCATCGTGCAGAAACTCGATTAACCAATACTAGACTATCCTCCCGGTTGTGCATCTTCGCTCAAGCAATCTGTGCAATCAATTGTGTGTGAAAAGCTGCCTTCCTGGCTTTTCGCGCTTGCGAATGCTCAAGAACGCGCTAGGCTGCCAAATCCCAAGGAGGAGTGGAGTACCTATTATGCAGAACGGCATGACCCTCCAGGAGATGCTAGACAGCATCCGCACCATTTTCGCACAAGACATGACACGGAGGTCCGCGCAGCGCAGCAAGCCTGTCGCCGACCCGGCGCTATGGCGTGCCATCCAGAACCAGGAAAAGCACAGCAGCGAGGGCCAATGCTACCTTCGCGGCATGCCCGGCAAGCGCTGAACTCCCTCAACCGGCAATCTCAGCCCGCAGTCCGGGGCAGCCTAAGTGGCTGCTCCCGGCAGGTTAAACGCGCCACGGCATAACGATGGGCGAGGGGCAACGCCCCGAAGCAATCCAGTGCCAAAAATGCCGTGCCTATTTCTGGATCGCCACGGAGGCTTCGCCGCCTCGCGATGACGGGCAGGAGCACCGGAGGGGGCAGAACTCCTCGCGGCCGGCGTTAAACCTAACCCGCCGGCGTCAGCCGGTAGAAGTGCGGGAGCGGGCCGGAGCCAGCGCCGATATCGAGGTCCGAAGCACGCTCTAGCGCGCCTTGCAGATAGGCTTTCGCTCGCGCAATCGCGTCTTCCATCGATAGCCCCTTCACAAGAAAGGCCGCGATTGCAGACGCAAGCGTGCAGCCGGTTCCGTGCGTGTTCTTCGTGGCAATCCGCGGCGCGCTGTAAGCGCGGAAGGTCGCGCCGTCGTAGAAGTAATCCGTAGCCTCGGCGCCTGCCGCATGCCCGCCCTTAAGCAAAACCGCACGCGCACCGAGCGCCAGCAGCCGCGCGGCCTGCTCCTTCGCCTCGCCGGCGTCTGCCGCGAGCCGGGCACCGAGCAGCGCCGCAGCCTCCAGGAGGTTCGGCGTAACGAGCGCAGCCAGCGGCAGCAGCCGCGCCACCAGCACTGCTTCCGCCCCCTTCTCAAGCAGCGCCGCGCCGCTGGTCGAGACCATGACGGGATCGAGCACGATTGGCACCTGCCGCGCCCAGCGCTCAAGGCCTTCCGCGACGGCCAGCACGCCCGCCTCGCCGCCGAGCATGCCGGTCTTTACCGCGCGAATCGATAGATCGGAGAAGACCGCGCCGATCTGGGCGGTGATAATATCGGGCGGCACGTTGTGCACCGCCGCGACGCCCTTCGTATTCTGCGCCGTCACCGCCGTAACCACGGTTGCGCCATAGACGCCCAGCGCCGAGAAGGTCTTCAGGTCGGCCTGCAGGCCGGCGCCCGCGGAGGAGTCCGAGCCCGCGATTGAAAGCGCGGCCGGGGTTGTCACGGCCTGACACCCGGCGCCGTAATTGGCAGATCCTTGCTGCGCCAATTCAGATAAAGCTCCAACGCCATATAGTCAGGCGAGTCTTCGGCTTCCGGCTCCGCGCGCGCAAGCCGGTTGCACATGCGGAAGCGCTCATGCAGCGAGATCATGCGCTTTTCGCCGACGCTGAACACAGGATAGGCAACGGCATGACCCTGGCTCAGCGTCTCGTCCCCGAACTTCTGCCCGAAGTTTTGGTTGTGGCAGTCCGCGCATGAATACTGCAGCAGTCCGATTTTCTTGAAATAAAGCTCCTTGCCCTGTTCAAGCACCGCCTCGGCCGGCCCCCTGGCATCCGCAGCGACGGGCAGCCCGCGCGTGACCCAGCGTAGATAGGTGGCCATGGCCATCATCTGCTCCGATCCCTCGGCCAGCGCAGGCGCACGAAGTGCGTGTTCGCGGCAGAAGTTGATCCTCATCGGCAGTGTCACCACCCGCTTGGCGTCGCTTGCATAGGCCGGGTAGCTCGCCACGGCCGTCGTAACGCGCTGCTCGGGCGCGGCACCATGACAATCCTTGCAAGCCTTGTTAGCCTTGCCCTCGGTCTTTCCCCAAGCGGCCTCGCCGGCCTGCACGAACGGAAACGCCGGATTGTCGAAATCGTCCGACTGCTTCGCTCGCACCGCCGCCGGCACAAACTCTTCGTCCGGAATAATAACCCGCAGCGGAGCCGGCGCCTGGCCTGGCTGGGCATTGGACTGGGCTTGCGCCTGCACGCCGGCAAGCGCCGGAATAGCGAAGGCGGCGAACAACAGGACCGCGGCTGGCTGCACCTTCATACCTCCCGGAAAAGCCAAAGGCTGCCTGCCTTTTATTTCAGCGTTTCCAAATAAGCGACAAGATCCTCGATCTCGCCCGCAGTCAGCACGGATTCCCCGGCTTCCCCGGAGCGATAATAGGACGGCATGATCGTCTCGGGAAAGTAGGCCTTCGGCTGTAGCAGCACCTGGCGGAGTTCCGCTTCGCCGTATTTGCTGCCCGTGCCGTCGAGCGCCGGGCCAATGCTGCCTTGCCCGATGGCCGGCGGCAGCGTGCCAAGCCGATGGCAGCTCACGCAGCCGCCCTTCTGAGCGCCGATGAAAACATCCCGGCCGTTCTCCGAGTTCCCGGGAACGCCTGTGAGCGAGCCTGGGAGCTTCTCAAGACTGCGGTAAAGCTTGTGCGGGCGGTTCGCTGCCGTCTCCTCAAGGTAGAAGCCGGCGGCTTTTCTTTTGCATTCCAGCCCATATGCGCTGGTGGTCCAGAAGGCCGCCGCTTGCACGCAAAGCACCGCTACCCCGAGGAATGTCCAAATAAGCGATTTTGCCATGGCTCGATCTCTGGCCAAAGTGCGGCAGCTATACTGGCGGCTGCATCCTCGCCGTACCAAGCCCGGGAGAATAACGGCGTTCGCAAAGCCGTCAATAGCGTGCCCCAATTCGAGCGGTTGGCATTACTCCTTGGCGGGACGGAGCTTCGCCAGACACTCAGGCAAGTCAGCCAAGCGGTCTACGATAGCGGCTGCCCCAAGTTCCTCCGGCCTGACGCGGGCATAGCCATAGCGAGCCACGATTGCCACCACACCCGCCGCCTTTGCGCATTCGACGTCGGCGCTCATGTCGCCTACCATAACCGCGTCTTCCGCTTGTACGCCGAGGCTATGCAGCACGTGCAGCAGCGGCGCCGGATCGGGCTTCCGCGCCTGGCCTTCGCGCTCGCCGTTTATGGCGGTGAAGTATTTCGAAATACCTAGCCGCTCCGCGATCTCGACGGTGAACCGATGCTGCTTGTTGGTGCAAAGCCCGAGCCGCCGTCCCTCGCGCTTCAGCTTTTCGAGAAGCTCCGCCGCGCCTTCGTAGAGGGTCGTGCGCCTGACAAGGTTGTCCCGGTAATAGTTCAAAAAGTCTGCCGCCAACGGCGAAAGCTCCACATCCGGAACGCCGTGAGCGCGAAGCCCGCGCTCGACGAGCTTAGGTATGCCCCCGCCCACCATCTCCTTCACTTGCGCCACCGGAAGCGGATTAAAGCCCCGAAGGCCCAGCGTGTAGTTCAGAGCATCCGCAAGGTCAGCGGCGCTGTCGATCAGCGTTCCGTCGAGATCGAATACCACGGCAAGCGGCCAATCTTGCGGCTCGTGTTTCATACCGACTCCCTCTTGGCACTGAGCACACCCCGCGGGAAATCCTGACCCGTCATTGCGAGCGAAGCGAAGCAATCCAGAGACCGGAAGCACGGCGGCTATACCTGGATCGCCACGGCGCTGAAGCGCCTCGCGATGACGGCGGAACTTCCGGCAGGATGTCCACGCGCCCATTTCCTGGCTGCAATGACGCGGCCACTTTGACACCGCACATGCACGCGCGCGGGCACGCGGCCCGCGCGGAATAGCAAGCGGACTATGCCCGCGCTGCGACTTTCGGATCGAGTTCGCCCTTGGCGTAGCGCTTTGCCATATCCGCCGCCGAGACCACCTTGATCTTCGATGCATTGCCGGCCGTGCCGAACTGCTCGTAGCGGTCCTTGCAGACCTGCTGCATGGCTGCGATGGCCGGCTTGAGATATTTGCGCGGATCAAATTCCTTCCGGGCTCCCGCCAACGTCTTGCGGATGGCACCCGTGCAGGCGAGCCGGAGGTCGGTATCGATGTTGACCTTGCGCACGCCGTGCTTGATGCCGCGCTGCAGCTCTTCCACCGGCACGCCGAAGGTCGTCGGCATCTCGCCGCCGAACTCGTTGATGATGTCGATCAGCTCCTTCGGAACAGAGGAGGAGCCGTGCATCACGAGATGGGTGTTGGGTATCCGCTTGTGGATCGCCTCGATGACGTTCATCGCGAGCACATCGCCGGTAGGCTTGTGCGTGAATTTGTAAGCGCCGTGCGAGGTGCCGATGGCAACCGCCAGCGCGTCCACCTTCGTCGCGGCGACGAACTCGGCGGCCTGATCCGGGTCGGTCAAGAGCTGCTCCTTCGAGAGCTTGCCCTCGGCGCCGTGCCCGTCCTCTTTCTCGCCGTGGCCTGTCTCAAGGCTGCCAAGACAGCCAAGCTCGCCTTCCACCGAGACGCCGACCCAATGCGCCATCTCGACCACCTTGGAGGTGATGCCAACGTTGTAGCCGTAATCGGCAGGCGTCGCGCCGTCGGCCTTGAGCGAGCCGTCCATCATCACGCTGTCGAAGCCGATGCGGATCGCGCTGGCGCAAGTCGCATCGCTGTTGCCATGGTCCTGGTGCATGCAGATGGGCAGGTGCGGATATTGCGCCTCAAGCCCCTCGATGAGCTTGGAGAGCAGAAGGTCGCCCGCGTATGCGCGCGCGCCCCGGCTGGCCTGGATGATAACCGGGCTATCCGTCGCCTTCGCCGCCTCCATGATGGCGATGCCCTGCTCCATATTGTTGATGTTGAAGGCGGGCACGCCGTAGCCGTGCTCCGCGGCGTGATCGAGAAGTTGCCTAAGCGTAATACGGGCCATTCAAGCCTCCTATTGGTGCTAACGTTCTGCTGTTCGTGTTACGTGCGGGCGAGCACCGCAACGCCAGGAAGCGTGCGGCCCTCAAGCCATTCGAGGAAGGCGCCGCCTGCTGTGGATACGTAGGTGAACTTGTCCGTGACGTGCGCCGCGTTGAGCGCGGCGACGGTGTCACCGCCGCCGGCGATGGAGCAAAGCTTGCCGGCCTCGGTGAGCCGCGCCGCCTCGCGTGCAAGCTCGAACGTGCCCTTGCCGAAGGGCTCAGTCTCGAACGCGCCGATTGGGCCATTCCAAAGCACGGTCTTGCACTGCTCAAGACGCTCAGTGAATTCCTCCACCGAGAGCGGGCCAACGTCGAGTATCATCGCATCCTCCGGCACTTGCCCCACTGCAACAATCTGGTTCGCGGCGTTCGCCTTGAACTCTGTTGCAACAACGGCGTCAACCGGCAAAACGATCCGGCAGCCGGACTCCGCGGCTTGCGACAGGATCGCGTCGACCGTTTCGACAAGGCCGGGCTCGCAGAGCGACTTGCCGACACCGATCCTCTTGGCATAGAGGAAGGTATTGGCCATGCCGCCGCCGACGATCAGATAGTCCATCTTCTTCACGAGATTGACGAGCACATCGATCTTGGTCGAGATCTTCGAGCCGCCAATGACCGCGGCCACCGGCCGCTCTGGGCGGTCGAGTGCGGCCTTGAGCGCGTTGACCTCCGCCATCATGGATGGCCCTGCGTAAGCGGGCAGGAGGCGCGCGACGCCCTCTGTCGAGGCGTGCGCCCGGTGCGAAACGGAGAACCCGTCATTCACATAAATGTCACCGAGCTTGGCCAGCGCCGCCGAGAATTCCGGATCGTTCTTCTCCTCTTGCTCATGGTAGCGGAGGTTTTCCAAAAAGGCGACCTGACCGGGCTCAAGCTTGGCCACAGCGGCTTCGGCCTGCGGGCCAACGCAATCCTCGCCGAAAACGACAGTGATTCCGGGCATCAGGGACGAGAGCTTGTCCGCCACCGGGCGCAGCGAATATTTCGCCTCGGGCTTGCCCTTGGGGCGGCCTAAATGGGAGAGGATGACAACCTTCGCGCCACGGCTGGTCAGATCGCGCACCGTGGGGATGAATCGCTCGATCCGCGTTGCGTCGGAAACCTCGCTTCCGGCCATCGGAACGTTCAGGTCGGCGCGGACGAGAACACGTTTGCCAAGGACATCCGCGGACGCGATGCTCTTGAGATTGTCGAGTGACACGGCTGTGCTCATGCTATCTCCCATTGATGCAAGCTTGACGCGAGGCCTCACGGCTCGCTTTTCGCTGTCCCTGCAGCCGGAGCAGGCACCGTCCAGGCCTCGATTCGAGCCCTCTTAGAACGATTTGCAGGGATTGCGTTGCGGTAGAATGACGCTGGCCAGGAACGTGACATTTTTGCATAGGACGTACAAGTCAGCTTTATTTAACGGCGAATTTACTCGATATGATGGCAAAGCCGTTGCAGCTCAATGTTTGCACCGGCTATGGACACGCCCACTCCTACCGCGCTTACATTGCGCCAAACTAACGGCCTCTGCATAACCCGCTCCGCAAACCCAGGCCAGTCAATGACCGAACCAACAACCCCGCAGCGCCATAAGCGGATGCCCAGTCCCGACCGTGCCACAGCGTCATGTGTCATATTCTTTTACGATGGCAGGCGCATTCTGCCGCACAGACCTTCGATACGGGGCTAGGGGTGGACCTTCCTGAGACATCAAACTATAAAGCGCCGGTGAGATACCGCGCCCTTTTCTTATCCGACATCCATCTGGCGGCCCGGGCCTGCAGGTCCGAGGATCTCGTGAGCTTTCTTCAAGCGCACGACGCCGCCACGATCTATCTTGCCGGCGACGTAATCGACTTCTGGCGATTGCGGCGGGGACCGAGCTGGCGCGCCTCGCAGACGCAAGTGCTGAAGGAACTGCTGGCCAAGGCGCGGGGCGGCGCGCGCGTCATCTATATCCCTGGCAATCACGATAACGAGATCCGCGCCTTCGCGGGCACCGCGCTTGGCCCCTTCGAGATAACCTTGCGCGCGGTTCATACCACGGCTGACGGCCGCCGCTTCCTGATTATCCACGGCGACGAGTTCGATGCGGTCATACACAACGCGCACTGGCTCGCGGTGCTGGGCGACATCGCCTACGACATCGCGGCAGCGGCGAATACGCTTCTCAACTGGGTGCGGCGCGGAATGGGGCTTCGCTACTGGTCGCTGTCGGCATACCTCAAATACCGTGTGAAGCGCGCGGTGAACTACGCCGGCAATTTCGAGAACAAACTGGCTGCGGCCGCCCGCGAGGCCGGTGCCACGGGCGTTATCTGCGGCCACATTCATCACGCCGCGATCCATATCGTCGACGGCATCGAGTATGTGAACACTGGCGATTGGGTCGAAAGTGGCACCGCGATTGCCGAGCACGCCGACGGCCGGCTTGAAATCATTCGCTGGACCGACCGGTTGCGCGAGTTGCAATCGGTGGCAACCGGCGCCTCCGCAGTAACCCCGGCCCCATAATGCGCATCCTTGTTGCAACCGACGCCTGGAAGCCGCAGGTGAATGGCGTCGTGAACACCTATGTGAACCTTGAGCGCGCGGCAGCGGGCGCGGGGTTCTCGATGGCGTTCATGACTCCGGCGCAGTTCAAGACCATGCCGATGCCGGGCTATAGCGAGATCCGGCTTGCGCTCGTCTGGCCGTCGCACGCGGCCCGCGCGGTGGAGCGGGAGCGCCCGGATTGCATCCACATCGCCACCGAGGGGCCGATCGGCTTGGCCATGCGCGCCTACTGTCTGCGCTCCGGCCGGCGCTTCACCACGAGCTATCACACGCGCTTTCCGGAATACGCCGCCGCCCGCGCGCCGGTCCCGCTTTCCTGGGGCTACCGCTTCGAGCGCTGGTTTCACAATGCGGGCGCCGGCGTCATGGCCGCGTCGCGCTCGCTTTGCGACGAGCTGACCGGCCACGGCATCAACAACGTGCACCTCTGGTCGCGCGGCGTCGATCTTGAGCTGTTCCGCCCGCGCGAGGTGGATCGGTTCGGCCTGCCCCGCCCGCTGTTCCTTTACGCGGGGCGCGTCTCGGTCGAGAAGAACCTCGATGCCTTCTTGAGCCTCGATCTGCCCGGCAGCAAGGCCGTTGTCGGCGGCGGTCCGCAGCTTGAAGAATTGAGGAGCCGCTACCCCAACGTGACCTTCACCGGCCCCAAGTTCGGCGTGGACCTTGCCGAGCATTACGCATCGGCGGATGTTTTCGTCTTCCCGAGCCTGACCGACACGTTCGGCAACGTCCTGCTCGAAGCGCTGGCCTGCGGCGTGCCCGTGGCCGCTTACAACGTCACCGGCCCCAAGGACGTCGTGGCGAATGGAACCGTTGGCATCCTGTCCGGCGACCTTGGCCAAGCTGCGCGCGCCGCGCTCTCGCTCGATCGCGCCGCCTGCCGGGACTATGCGGAGCGCTTTAGCTGGCACGCCTGCGCGCTGCGTTTTGGCGGCATCGTTGCCGAAGCCAACGGATTGGGCGCACAATTGCTCGCTGGCGGATGACGGCACCGGGCTGTTTTCGCTATTATGAAGGCCCGCCCGGGGCTTCATTGGCGGCGATCACCGTCCGGCGAAGCGAAGCAATCCTGCGGCAAGCTCGAAAGCCTTATAAACGTCCTGGATCGCCCAGCGGCCAGCCTATTCCGCCGGCGCAGCCCTTGGCTGCGATGGCGGAAGTCCGCCTCGCGATGAAGGGCGAGCACGGGGTTCGCAATGAAGCTGCCTACGATTGACGATATCAGAGAGGCCGATCTGCGGGCCGAAACGCCGATCCGCAACTTTTCAGCGAAATAACTTGCGCGGGCCAAGAAACGGCACTTTCCGGCCAATAAACGGTTAAAGTCCAAGGATTACTGTTCAGCATGATTTCACGGAGGCAATTTCTCGCACTGGGGTCCGCTGCCGCCGGTTCCGGCTTGCTCGGCGCGGCGGATGCGTTTGCAATCGAGCCGGGCTTTAGCCTCGCCATTAGGCATTGGTCCATTGCCCACCCCGATTGGCCCAAATCGGCAAAGCCCTTAAGGATCGGCGTGCTGACGGATATCCATGCCGTCGAACCATGGATGCCCGCGTCCCGCATTGCCGCAATCGCCCGCCGCCTGAACGCGCTGAAGCCCGATCTCATCGTGCTTCTCGGCGATTACGTGTGCGCGCTTCGGGCGGGGTTTCCGGTCTGCCGTCGTTCCCGTCGCCGGATGGGTGGCCGCCCTCAAAGAGCTTCGCGCTCCACTGGGCGTCTATGCTGTGCTCGGCAATCACGATCTGTGGTCGGATGAGGACGAGCCTATACGCCACCACTTCAAGGAGGCGGAATTTCACCTCCTTGAGAATGCCGCCGTGCCGCTGAGCCGGGACGGGCGCCGCTTCTGGCTCGCGGGGCTCGGCGACCAGCTTGAAGCGATGGACGATTTGCCCGGCACGCTGCGCCAGATCGGGGACACCTCACCCACGATCCTGCTCGCCCACGAGCCGAACATCTTCAAGAAAGTGCCCAAACAGGTCACGCTGACGCTCTCGGGGCATACTCACGGCGGACAGGTCTACGTGCCATTCATCGGGCGGCCTGCTATCCCGCCCCAATATGCGAACTACGCATACGGCCATATCCAGCGGGGCGGGCGGCACATGATTGTGTCGAGCGGCCTTGGCGTCACCGGTTTTCCGGTGCGCTTCCTCGTGCCGCCGGAAATCGCCCTCGTCACGCTTGGACCTGTCACGCTTGGGCATCCCGAGGCATAAAAGTAACCTAAAATGCTTCTTTAATTTCCCGCATACGCGGATATCGTGTAAAGGACTTTTCCAACAACTTTCCGGTACATTCGGTTTTGGGTTTTGGAGTTCTGTCATGCGCAAGATGCTTTTAGCGGCTGTGGGCCTTCTGGTCTGCGGCATGATCGCCTCTGACGCTGACGCACGCGTGGTCGTGCACGTCAGCAAGTCGCGGCAAACGATGTATGTCTACGTGGACGGCTATCTGGAGCACGAATGGCCGGTCTCAACGGCCCGGGACGGCTACAGCACGCCATCCGGCAGCTACCGCCCGACCGGCTTCGATCCCTATCACCGGTCGAGCCGGTATCACAATTCGCCCATGCCGTACTCCATCTTCTTCCAGGGCGGATACGCGATCCACGGTTCCTACGACATCGGCAATCTCGGCCGGCCCGCATCGCATGGCTGCATCCGCCTGCACCCCGACGACGCCGCAGAGCTTTACGGCCTCGTGCGCGGATCGGAAGACGCGCGCATCGTCGTTTCGCGATAAAGCGCCGCCTTTCCGCCACAAGCCGGTCATGCCTGAGGCCATTTCCGGCCCGACATGAAGCTTTTCCGGCGGCCTACTTGCCAAGGAGGCTTTCATGATCTTGTTTCAGGCAACTGCTGCGGCGGTAATTGGCGTTGTCATCCTCATTCTGCTCGCCTTTAGCGTTCGTATCGCAAACGAATACGAGCGCGGCGTCGTCTTCCGCCTGGGCCGTCTCGTTGGCACGCGCGGCCCCGGCCTTTATCTGCTTGTGCCTTTCATCGAGCGGCAGACGCTGATCGACCTGCGCATCGTCACCGCCGCCGTCGAGAAGCAGGAATCGATTACCAAGGATAACGTCCCCGTCAAGGTCGATGCCGTCGTCTGGTACTGCATCATCGATCCGGCCAAGTCGGTCGTCCGCATCCTGAACGTCTACACCGCCGTCACGCAAATCTCGCTGACGACGCTGCGCAATACCATCGGCCGCCATACGCTCGACGACGTGCTGAAAGAGAAGGACAAGCTCGCCGAGGAGATGCGCAAGGCCATCGACGACGTAACCGAGCCTTGGGGCGTCCAGGTGCAGATGGTCGAGATGAAGGATGTGGTCATCCCCGAGTCCATGCAGCGCGCCATGGCGCAGGAGGCCGAGGCGCTCCGCGAGAAGCGGGCGCGCATCATCAAGGCCGAGGCCGAGATGGAGGCGGCGCAGCGCTTGCGCGACGCGGCGAAGATCATCATGGATCACCCCGCCGGGCTTGAGCTGCGGCGCATGCAGATGATTACCGAGGTCGGCGCCGAGCAGAACTCGATGACGGTCGTGATGATGCCGTCGGAGTTCGTTTCTGCGGCGCGCGCGTTCTCGGAGATGAAGCCGAAGGACAGCAAGAAAGAGTAGCGCCGCCGTTGCTGAAGGATGCGTTTTGCTCACAGGGCATTACCCCTCACCCCAACCCTCTCCCCGCAAGCTCGCCTTGGCGAGCTTGCCGCTCGAAGTGTCCGCATCCGCAAGCGGATGCGGATGGGAGAGGGAGTCCGGTCGCAGCCGTTGAGAGGGCGTCCCCTCTCCCATTGGGAGAGGGACAGGGGTAATGCGCGTTGTATAGACCACCGTCCCTCAAGACCGGACCGGGCCGATCCAGATTTTGCTGTGGAAGCGCCGCCAGAGCGCCATATGGGCAGTAGCTCCGGCCCCGCCACGCGCTAAAGTGACCGGCAAATAGGAAAGGAATGCCGCAATGATACGGGAAAAGCTGACTTCGGCCGTGAAGGACGCCATGCGCGCCAAGGCCGAGCCCGCGACCACCACCATCCGCATGATAAACGCCGCGATCAAGCAGAAGGACATCGATGTAGCGAGGCCGCGCGGGGACCAGCAGATCGCCGATGACGAAATACTCAATTTGCTGCAGAGCCTCATCAAGTCGCGCCGGGAATCCGTCGAGATGTACAAGCAGGGCGGCCGGCAGGACCTTGTCGACAAGGAGGAGGCCGAGATCGCCATTATCGCGCAGTTCCTGCCCACGCAGATGAGCGAGGAGGAAACCAAGGCGGCGGTACGGGAGCTTGCTGCCTCGCTCGGCGCCAGCAGCGTGAAAGATATGGGGAAAGTAATGGGGGCGTTAAAATCGAAATATGCCGGTCAGCTCGATATGACCAAGGCCAGTGCGATTGTGAAGCAGGTGCTGGCGGGCAATTGAGCCATAAACCCTTCGGCCGGCGGACCTTCCGCCGGCTGGCCTGCCTGCGGCACTCCTTCGGCTAGTGCATATGCGCTAGCGCAGGGGTTCCAAGCTTGTTGCGGTTCTGGCGCAACGCATCCGGCATTTTCGAGACGATCTCGATCAGAACGATCAACTCTTGCCGGAGATTGGAATCTTTTATCTTGTCAAACGCGAGCAGAAGCTGCCGCGATTGATCGTAGCGAAGCTGCACGTCGTCCGCCGGAGCGCGCACCCCAGCCAGCAAGCAACGGAACAGCTCGTCAAGCTCCTCGCTATTAATCATGCCCAAACTCCAACTCCCAACGCCCACTCAACTGATCACGGTTGTATAAGGTAATTGTTGCAAGTCCAAGGCAGTTTCCACAACCCAATTGGGATTGCCGGCAACTTTCTTCCGATCCCAGGAAACGCTCGCACCTTTTATTATTGGATCGATGGTATGCGTTTGTTGCGCAGATGGAAGCAGGCGTATTGAAACAACCGCCTTTTCCACAGCTTATGCTGTATTGTTGCCACACCGCCCTCTCCGCCCCACGTTTCTAGCAGCCACCGCTTGGAGTGGCTAAGAGAACCGCCGAAGGCTTGGGATCATGCTTGGAACCGCGCTCAGGGCATTTGCGACATTTTTTGCCACTATCGGACCCGTCGAGGCGGCCGTCCTGTTCGCCACGTTCTGCCCGCGCTTCAGCCGCGCGGAGCGCATCGCGATCTCTCTCAAGGCCATCGGCATCGCGACGTCCATCATCCTGTTCTTCGCCCTGTTCGGCACGGCCATCCTTTCGGCGCTGGGCGTCACCTTCCCTGCGCTGCAAGCGGCGGGCGGCATCATCCTCGCCTTCATAGCGCTCGACATGATCTTCGAGGCGCAGATCGGCGGCAGCACAATCTCGCAGCCGGAAAGCGCCGAGGCGCATTCGAAAGACGACGACATCGCAGTGTTCCCGCTGGCAACGCCAATCCTTGCGGGGCCTGGAGCCATGTCCGGCGCCATGCTGCTCATGGCCAATGCCAAGGGCAATTTCGGCGATCAACTCGCAGTCGTCGCGGCGCTTCTGACGGTCATGGCGCTGACGCTGCTGCTCCTGCTCGTTGCCCAGGAGTTGCGCGAATGGATCGGCGTTACGGCTCAGCGCGTTATCATGCGCGTGCTGGGCATTCTTCTTGCCGCGATTGCGGTACAATCGGTGTTCAACGGCATCGCCGGAAGCGGCATCTTCATGCGCGCGCTTTGACATGGCCAGCCTCTGCAGGGAGTGAGTATGGGTGGATTTGCCGAGTATGGCCAATATGACGCGGTTGGCCTCGCCCGTTTGGTTCGAAGGAAGGAAATCGGTCCGCGCGAGCTGCTTGAGGAGGCGCTGGAGCGCGCAGCCCGCGTCAATCCCAAGCTCAACGCCATCGTCCATCGAATGGATGCGGAGGCGGAGAGAACCGCGGGCGAGATCGATCCAGCGCAGCCGTTCGCGGGCGTGCCATTCCTCGTCAAGGACATAGGGCCTGCGCTGGCGGGCGCGCCGCTTACCGCCGGCAGCCGGCTGTTCGCGAGCTATGTGCCGGGGGAAGACGGGGAAATAATCCAGCGCTTCAAGCGCGCGGGCCTCGTCATCTTCGGGAAGACCAATGTCCCCGAGTTCGGCCTCCTTCCGGTGACCGAGCCCGAGCTGTTCGGCCCCTGCCGCAATCCTTGGGACTTGGGCCGCACGCCTGGCGGATCGAGCGGGGGATCGGCTGCGGCGGTCGCAGCGGGGATATTGCCCATGGCGCACGGCAACGATGGCGGCGGCTCGATCCGCATCCCCGCGAGTTGCTGCGGCTTGTTCGGACTGAAGCCGTCGCGGGGGACTCGGTCAGCCAACTCCGCTGCTGGCATCGATCACCCAGGATTTTTGCGTCGATCACGTCCTGAGCCGGAGCGTGAGAGATTCCGCCGCCGCACTTGACGCCATTTGCGGCCGCGCGAATGCCGGCTTTCTTTCGGGCCTCGAAGCCGGTCCAGGGCGCTTGCGCATCGGCGTCATCCGCAGCGCCATGCTGGGCTCGACGGTCTCGCCTGAGGTCAAGGCAGCGCTCAACCAGGCTGTGAAGCTGCTGGACGGCCTTGGCCACGACATCGAGGATGCGGAACCCGAAGTGGATTACGGCGCGTTGGGGACGGCCTTTCTTGTCTACTGGGCGATTGGCGCAACGCAGACGCTCGACGAAGCCGCGCGGCTCCTGGGCCGCGAGCCCGCCCGTGGCGATGTCGAATCCGGAACCTGGGCGCTGGCGCAAGTGGGCCGGGCCATGATGGGCGCCAGCGAGGAGCGCGCCAAGCGCATCATGTGGCAAGCCACGAAGGCATTCGCCTCCTATTTCAACCGCTACGACATCATGCTGAGCCCCGTCCTCGCAACGCCGCCCTTGAAGATCGGGCAAAACCGGATCACCGCTGCGGAGGAAATCTTCTTGCGCTTCATGGAGGCGGTGAAACTGCCGTGGCTCATGAAGGCGACCTTGAACGCGATCGCGGCGAAAAGCTTTGCCTTCGCAGCCTTTACCGTGCCCTTCAACGTGACCGGCCAGCCCGCCATGTCCGTGCCCTTGCACTGGACGCCGGGCGGGCTGCCCATCGGCATCCAGTTCGCGGCGAAGCTCGGGGCGGACGGCCTGCTCTTGCGGCTCGCGCGCCAGCTTGAGAGCGCGCAAGGCTGGGAAACGCGCCGCCCGCCAGTTTGGGCGGGGGAATTGGCGGCGGAGACTGCTTGATCCTTGCGGCATTCGTAACTTCCGCTAAAAGAAGAGCAAATGGGAACCCGATTGCGCCGATACTTTCCCGGCGCCATTCCCGCATATGCGGGACTCCATCTCGCCGCGCGTACCACGGCTTGAATGGGTCCACGGCTTCGCGGGGACGGCGCTGTGGCGAGAACGGCGGAAACATCGGGAAAGGGACAGCCGATGGAAAAATTCACTTCGCTCACAAGCGTCGCCGCACCACTGCCGATGATCAATGTCGACACCGACATGATTATCCCGAAGCAGTTTCTCAAAACCATCAAGCGCACCGGGCTCGGCAAATCGCTGTTCTACGAAATGCGCTTCGACGAAAAGGGCGGCGAGGTTGCCGGTTTCGTCCTGAACATGCCCGCATACCGCAACGCCAAGATCCTGGTCGCCGGCGAGAATTTCGGCTGCGGATCGAGCCGCGAGCACGCGCCCTGGGCGCTCCTCGATTTCGGCATTCGCTGCGTGATCTCCACCTCCTTCGCCGACATCTTCTACAACAACTGCTTCAAGAACGGCATCCTGCCCGTGGTGGTTTCGCCTGAGGATCTGGCAAAACTCATGGACGACGCGCAGCGCGGCTCGAACGCGACGCTGACCGTCGATCTTGAGGCCCAAGAAATCCGCGGGCCTGATGGCGGCGTGGTCCGCTTCGAGATGGACCCCTTCCGCAAGAAGTGCCTGATGGAGGGGCTCGACGACATCGGGCTGACCATGCAGAAGGCCCAAATGATCGAGGGCTTCGAAGAGCAGGCAGCGCTCGCGCGCCCGTGGGCTTGATTTCGAAATCCGCTCCGCCGCTTTGTAGCGATCCCGGATGCGGTGCTTGCCGCCGTACCGGGATGGTTGCCGTGACCGCTGTAACGCCAAATTAACGCTTCTGGCTGCTTCGCCGGCCCCTTTTTGCGGTGGCGGAGGGCGCATTTCTATTTTGAAGTAATATAGCAGCGAAGTCTTGCATATCCATTAAGCGCACATGTCACTGATAAATAACGCCAATTCCATACCAAGGCATCCCCGGGGCGCTTCCGGGGGTTCCTGCTTTGGTTAATTTCAAATATTCGTTTATATTTAACCGGATTTTTGAGATGTAGAAACAGGCCAAAAAGTAGAAAAATTCGCACAAATACGCGCAAAAGGAACACGAGCCTCGCGCGTTTACCTCGTTTGCATTAAGCACGCCACGATGGCGCGGACTACCCAGTGGAGGCAGGTTTCACCCGGAGAGTAGTTAGTTAGCTCCGGTAACTGACGGGCGGTTTGGCTGGCTGGGTAACTGGCTGGGCCGAAGCCCCGTGACAAAGGCCGCCTCGGGCGGCCGAGCACCCTGACGGGCCGTAACGTGAGTGCACTCTGAGCAGGCCTCGAAAGATTTAATGCGGATGCCGGCCCTTCCGTAATCCAGGGGAAGGCTTGTACCGGCGGGGAAGCAACCAAGAGATGCACCTGCCGGGTCCGCCGGGGTAGTGGAGGCAGCACGTCAGGAAGGCAGTCCGGGTGCATGCGCTCAAGTAGCGCGCCGCTAAAGTGGGAGACCCGCATGGTCAAGGTATGCAACCTAAACGCCAGCGGATGGCGGGCCGTGCGGGAGCCGGATGGAAGCCGCGCAGCCCATGAACTGCAAATGCAAGTTTGTCGCGCCCTCCGGACACATTCCTGGCGTTCTTGCAATCGCAGATGGCTGCTTCCATTACCATCACGGGAAACCATGCCGCTGTTTTTTTCAAATTGTCCGCATACGTTTCGCCCGCGAACGCAACCGGCCGTACCGCGGGCTGAAACCGGTGGACACACCGTAAAGCGCCTGAAATGCATGTCCGGCTTCGCGGCCGGGCTCCTCCTGACGGCGCTGCTCGGCGGCTGCGAACCGGACATGGGAACGGTGAAAAACACCTCCGGCCAGGAAAAGCTTGCCCAGATCGCGCTGGAGGCCAAAGACCCGGACGTCCGCAAAGCCGCCGTAGGGAAGCTGACGGACCAGGACGCGCTTGAACGGGCCGCTCTCGGCGACGCAGCCGTCAAGGTTCGCGCCGCCGCAATCGCCAGGCTCGACAGGCAGGCCGCGCTGGTAAAGGCCGCGCTGCAAGATAAGAGCCTCGATAATAAGAAGATCGCCGCCGGCACGCTCACCGGTCAGGCCGAATTGGCAATGGTCGCCGTCGAAACCAGGGACAGCGAAGTACGTGAAGCGGTTCTTGCAAGGCTCAGCGATCAATCGGTGCTGGAGAAGCTTGTGCGGGACACAAACCCTGTCCCCCGCGAGGTCCGGCGCGCCGCCCTCGCAAAGATCACCAGCGAAACCGTGCTGGCCCGCCTCGTCAGGGATCGCCAGGGCGGCGGCGTAGACCTTGTGGGGCGGATTGGGAATGAAGCCTTGCTGGCGGGGATCGCGAAAGAGGCGCCAATTGACGTTTGCTGGGCGGCGATCCAGAAAATCTCCAGCCAGCCGCTGCTGGCCGAGGTTGCCATCGGCATCGAGCTTTTCTATGAGAGCGAAAATGACGTTATCGAGCCACTGCTCGACCGCATCACCGCCCAAGACCTGCTGGCCAAGGTCGCGAGAGAGGCGGTGAGCGAAGGTGTACGCGACGCCGCCAAGAAAAGGTCGTGGATCCGGTGCTCATCGAGAGCATCGGCGCGTGGTTAAATTCCGCACTGACCGTGAAGGTGACAGACCAGGCGTTGCTCGCCCAAATCGTCAAAGGCGCGAAGGACGCCGATGTCCGGACAACCGCCATTGGCCTTCTGAACGATCAGGAGTTCCTGGCGAGGCTCGCCACTTCAAACGCCGGTTCCGATGATGAGATTCGCGCCGCTGCCGTCGCGCGGCTGAACGATCAAGTCCTGCTGGGCAAGCTGGCGATTGAGGACAAGAACCACGCTGTCCGGACCGCTGCCATCGAAAAACTTGAAGACCAGGACCTGCTAGCGAAAATCGCGGTCGAAGAGCCAAACGAGGACATCCGCGAGGCCGCCGCTCGCAGAGTCAAAAGCCCCGCCGTCCTGGATCGGGTAGGTGCTTGGCTGTCCCCCGAAAAGACCAGCCGCGTGACGGATCAGGCGCTCCTGGCCAGGATCGCCACCGAAGCGAAGGATGAGCAAGTACGCGGGGCCGCGACAGACGCGCTTACCGATCAGGCCGCGCTTGAGAAGGTTGCCGTGTCCGACACCAGCCAGAATAATCGCGCCATCGCTGCGGCCGGCTGACCGATCAGGCGCTCCTGGGCAGAATCGCGATGCGGGATGACGAGCAATTCGTTCGCAGCAGCGCAGCGGAAAAGCTCACCGACCCTGCGGTTTTGAACGAAATCGGCATGTGGGTGAAACCGGAGCTGACCGCCCGCGTAACGGATCAGGCCCTGCTCGGCAAAATCGTGGACATTGCGAAAGATGCCAGTGTGAGGATCGCCGCCGTGGGCGCGATTACCGATCAGGGCAGATTGGAAAGCATCGCCCGGTCGCACGAAAGGGAGAGACGGTGGGACGCCGTCCGCAAGGTAGCCATCGGAAAGCTCACCAGCCAAGCCGCGCTCGAAGCGCTCGCCAGCCGGGACCCTGACCCTGAATTGCGCACGCTTGCGGTGAGCCGCCTTACCTCTCAGGAGCAGCTGAAGAAAATCACGTTGACCGATGAGCACGGCGAAGTTCGCGCCGCCGCTTTGGAGATGCTCACCGGCCGGGACACGCTGGAGGAACTGGCTGGCGGCGCGAAATGGATGGATGTAAGGGTTGCCGCCATCGCGAAGCTGGACGATACGCCCAAGCTTCGCGAGTGGGTCCAAACCGCGCCCGAGGCGGCCATCCGGCAGGCGGCGGTCAAGCGGATCGGCGGCGATGCGTTCCTCTTGGCGCGGTTCTCCGGGGAGACTTCGGCGGCGGTACGCGGCGCGATAATCGAGACCCTTCAGAGTAAGCAGGCTTTGCGGGCGACCGCACGCACCGCCTATTACGAGCCAGACCGCTTAGCCGCGCTCAAGCGGCTGCGGAATGGAATGGCCGATCCCGCGCCAGATATTGTAACGGCGCATAAGGAACTGGCCGCCCAGGCCCAGGCTCTTGGCACCGAAACCGATGCCGGCAGGCTTGCGGACCTGGCGCTGAATGCCAGTTTCGATGTGCTGCGCCTCGCCGCAACCGGGAAACTGAGCGAGCCGGTGGGGCTGGAGCGGGTTGCGCTGGCGTCCACGTCGCGGGAGGTGCTGCGCGTGGCCTTGGAAAAGATCGCGGACAAGGAGACGCTAAACCGTCTCGCCGCATCCGCTGCCGATCCCGCGCTCAGGCTCGCCGCAATGCAAAAGGCGGGCGCGGCGAGTTGGCAGCGGATATTCGCCGATGCCAGCGTACGCGGTGGCACCGCGCAAGCGCTAGGGGACGCGCTGGCGGCCGTGGCGCTGTTTCCGAAGAGGCAGGAGGATGTTGAAGAGAGCGTGCAGCAAGCGGCGCTGAACCTGATCCGGCGCGGCGACGAAACCCGCATTCCCGAGATCGCGGACCTGCTGGAACCGTATGGCGACAAGACTCTCGCCGAAGATTACGTGAACTGCGGCCAGCCGGACCTGAGCGATGCTGCCCTTCTCTGGGCCGGGAGCCGCGGTTATTCAGCTTTCCGGGGCAATGGTTCCAGCCGCGCCTCCTGGGGCAGCCGGTAAGTGCGGCTCGGGGCGGCAGAATCTGGCCCTTCGCTACGAACGGCGGAAACTTGTTAGCTCAGCTCGCCATGGAGTTGGGCGAGGCGCGAACACTCTGGCATCCGGCTGGCCGGCGCACGGTTTCTTGCCACACTCCGTTTCCCTTATTCCGAGGTTGGGAGATAAGTGGCGGTGCCCCAAGATCGAGTCCATGGCCGCTCCCGGCCCCACGCGGCCTACCGGGCACCAGCCGTCAGCCTTTGCCCCCTAGTCCTGCACCACCGGCGCGGACGGCACGTTGCTCCACTCCGCCCACGAGCCGTCATAGACCGCGGCCCATTCATTGCCGAGCACGGCCAGCCCCAGCGCCAGCACGCAAGCCGTGACGCCCGAGCCGCAGCTCGCAATCGCCGGCTTGCCCGGATTGACGCCCGCCGCCTCGAAAATGGCGCGCAGCTCGCCCGCAGGTTTAAGCGTCCCGTCCGGGTTGACGAGCGATCCGAAAGGCACGTTATGGGCGCCTGGCATATGCCCCATCCGCGGCACCGGGCGCGGCTCCCCCGCCTTGCCTTCGAACCGCGCTTTGGGCCGCGCATCGAGGATCTGCAAGCTCTTCGTCTCAATCGCGGCCTTCACGTCGCCGATATCGCGCACAAGCTCCGCGTTCCGGCGCGTGGTGAAATGCCGCTCCTGGCGCTGCGCGGGCACGCCGGCTTCGAGCGGCCTGCCCTCCGCGCGCCACTTCGCAAACCCGCCATTCAAAACCACCACGTCGTCATGGCCCATCACCCGGAAGTTCCACCACACGCGCGGCGCGCTGAACATGCCCCGGTTATCGTAGACCACCACCTTCATGCCGTCGCCGATGCCCATCTTCCGCATGCGCGAAGAAAATTTCTCGGGCGCCGGCAGCATGTGGGGGTACGGCGAGGAGGTGTCCGCGATCTCGTCGATATCGAAAAAGACCGCGCCGGGGATATGAGCCTCGCGGTACAAATCTTCGCCTTTGCGGGGCTCGCCCGGCATGGTCCAGGTGGCGTCGACTACGGCAAGGCCCGGCGAGGAAAGCCGGTCCCGGAGCCAACCCGTTTCAACAAGCCATTTCGGCGTAATATCGGTCATGCTACCCCCCTGATAGAGCATTCTATTGCTGTTCGAAAACGTCCGGCAGGGCTTGCGCCTCTTCGAGCCAGGGCGGGACCGGCAGTCCCTTGCCCCGCAAAAACGGCGGATTGAACATTTTCGATTGATAGCGGGTTCCGTAGTCGCAAAGCACCGTGACGACAGTATGCCCGGGACCCAAGTCGCGGGCCAGCCGGATTGCGCCGGCGACATTCACGCCGCTCGAACCGCCAAGGCACAGCCCCTCCTCGCTCAAAAGCCGGAAGGCGGTTTCCAGCATCTCGGCGTCCGGGACCTGATAGGCCTTGTCGACCTTGACGCCTTCGAGATTGGCCGTGATGCGGCCCTGCCCGATGCCTTCGGTTATCGAGGAGCCTTCGGCTTTCAGCTCGCCATTCGCATAGTAATTATAGATCGCGGAGCCCAGCGGATCGGCCACGCCGATGACAATCGAAGCGCGCTTGGCCTTGAGCCCGATGGAGACGCCGCCAAGCGTGCCGCCCGTGCCCACCGCGCAGATGAAGCCGTCGACCTTGCCGCCGGTCTGCTCCCAAATCTCCTCCGCGGTCGTCTCGATATGGCCCCGCCGGTTGGCCACGTTGTCGAACTGATTCGCCCAGATCGCGCCCTCCGGCAGCGCCTCGTTGAGCTTGGCCGCGAGCCGCGCGGAATATTTCACGTAGTTGTTGGGGTTCTTATAAGGGACTGCCGGAACCTCCACCAGCCGCGCGCCCAGGAGCTTGAGCGCGTCCTTCTTCTCCTGGCTCTGCGTCACGGGGATCACGATCACGGTCTTGAAGCCAAGCGCGTTCGCGACCGTGGCGAGCCCGATGCCGGTGTTACCGGCCGTGCCCTCGACGATGGTGCCGCCGGGCTTGAGTGTGCCGCGCTCGATCGCGTCCTCGACGATGAACAGCGCGGCGCGATCCTTCACAGACTGGCCGGGGTTGAGAAACTCGGCTTTGCCCAAAATCTCGCAGCCGGTCTCCTCAGAGGCGCGGCGCAGGCGAATGAGCGGCGTGTTGCCGATTGCGGAAAGTATAGAAGGCTTGATCGCGGAGCCTGCGTTGTGAACCATGGGACCACCGGATGGGCTGGCACTTGTTTTAAGATGGCCCGGATTGCGGGACGCTGCAACCGTTCATCCACAAGACCGTTCATCCGCAAAATGGCGGCCGCTGAGCCCGCGCGTTGCCCGGTCCAAACGGCTGCGGCAGCGCCTACGGCTGTCATGCCATGCACAGTGCGAGCCGCAAAACGAAGCGCTGCGGACACAGGCTCCTAAAGGGCGCCGGCGTAGGTGACGATCCCGTGCCTGCGCGGCAGCGTTGCGTGCCTCGGCGCGCACGGGATGGCAAAGGGTAAGGCAAAGTTTCCAGCGGGGACCAGATACGATACCGGCGGATGCCGCTAGAAGCAGAGGGCCGCGATTGCGTCCATGCGTGGCCTTCCGCCGAACAGGCTTCCGGAAGCGCGAACCGCGTCGGCCAGCCGCTTCCTGCCACTTTCGATGGCGGAGCGGAGCTTGATGCCCCTGACCACGTAGCCGCTCGTGCGCGGTACAATGCACCCCGCACCGAGGATGGCCGCCAGGTTCCTGCGGAATTCGTCCGGATCGGCATCCTGGCACATCTTCTTGGCCCAGCGCCGGTAGCTCTTCAAGGCGTCGCCGCCCCGGACTTCTCCGCCTGAGATGGTTGCGGCATCGAGCCAAACCTTGACGCTATGGCTTGCCGCGTCGAACCGCGTTGCAATCGGGATGGCCCGCTTTGGAGCACCTCCATGGGAGCCGCCGGGGCCGGCCTTCTTGGCCGCCGCGGCCGCGCCGCCCGTAATAACGGAAACCGGGCTCAAGCCGAAAAAGCAGCTACGCAGGGCCGTGCCGCCCGTATTGGTGGCGCCGTCGATGAACAGGTCGGCGACCTGAAACCTCTCGAACAGCCGCTGGAGATTATCGTTCACTCCTTGAACGCGCACCTTGCAGCCTTGGGGGGCGATCTGCTTGTGGAGGCTGACCAGGGCACCAAGCCCCGCCGCGTTTATGTCCACAGCCTCCGACATATCCACTATGATGTCGCGCGCTTCCTGGGCCAGACGCTCAAACATCGGCTTTGCACCTGTGGCAAAGGCGTCATCGAACCGGCCCGTGACCTTTATATCAACCGTCATCATTTTTCGGCCTATCGTGAGGATTTTGGGAGGGTGCCCTTACTGGTGCGCCCGCGAAAAACCTAGTCGCCTCCGCGTTTTAGAACGTCTAAGCGGAAATCTTGCATTTTATCGATCTGCACATTTTCTAACCCTTCCCGGGCCAGCTCCGCCCAAGGTGCGGCGGGCGCGCAACCTGCGGTACAGGTTGCGCCGCTAGGCTCTGCGGAGCCTACACCCAATAGTGGAGCCCAAATTGCGCCCGGCCTTCCTTTCATCACGCGCCGTTCAACTTTGTGCGCATCCCGCCGCCGTGCTTGCGGGCCTAAGCCTCCTCACCCTCCTGATCCGCGCGCCATTCAACCTCAACACCGGCGCCGACGAGGCCTTTTACCTGGTTGCCGGCCGGCAATGGCTAAACGGACTGCCGCCCTACGCAGGCGCGTTCGACATCAAGCCGCCGCTGCTGTTTCTGCTGATGGCGGGGGCCGAGGCGCTGTTCGGCCCCACGCTTATGGCCTCCAAGGCGCTCATCAACGCGGCGTCGGTTCTAACCGCCTGCGGCCTATACCTTTTCGGCCGGCGCTACTTGGGCGCACCCGCCGGCATCGCGGCCGCAATCCTTTATACCTTCGCGAGCGTGACGCTCGGCAGCACCTTCGCCACCGCCGAAACCCTCATGGCGCCGTTCACAACCTTTGCCATGGTGGCGGGCTTCGCAGCCCTCCTCGAACGCCGCCGCCTGCCGCTCGTGGCCTTGCTTGCGGCAGGGCTGCTGTCGGGTGCCGCGGCTTGCGTCAAGCAGACCGGCATCTTTACGGCGGCCCCGCTGTTCCTGGGCCTGCTCCTGTTCCAGCCGCGCGCGCTACGCCTCAAAGCCGCAGGCGCCTTCGCCGTGGGCCTCTGCGCCGTGCCGCTCGGCTTCGCGCTGTACTATCTCGCCATCGGACATCTGGCGGAGCTTGTTAACGACGTGGTCCTGATTGCCCTGCGCCGCGCGGGCACCGGATACAGGTCCTGGGCCGGAGCGTTCGGGATACTGATGGCGGGCATCGCGACGGTTCTGCCTATTCTCGCCATGGCCGGCGTGTTTTGGGCAGAGCGGCGCGGATTGCGCGGCACGCCGGTTTATCCTTCGATCCAATTTCTCGCCGCCTGGGCGGGAGCCGCAGCGCTCGGCATCCTCGTAAACCGCGAGATGTCCATCATCTACGCTCTTCCGCTCTTGCAGCCCTTATGCCTCGCCGCCGGGGGATTCCTTCAGCATGTGCTTGGGCGTGTCGAATCTCCCAAGCGGCGCTGGCTTCTGCGCGGCGGGGCGCTGGCAGCGGCGGTCCTCTATTCGTGCTACCTTTCGACCCCCGTCTACCTGGCCGGCGGAAACGAGGTGAAGGCGGCCGAAGCCGCAGCCGCCCTGATGCTCAAGGAGGGCATGCGGCCGGAAGACCGCATCTTGGTGGTGGACCGCGACCTTCTTGTTTACGTTACCTCGGGGGCCGAGCCGCCGCTGCCGGTCTTCCATCCGCTGCATTTCCTATGCTACTTCCCGATGCCGGAAACCCAATCGGCATTGGCCAAATCGATGGAAAGCAAGCCGGCCTTCGCCGTCCTCGCCGGTCCTGCGCTGACGCTACTATGCGAGGTGCCCGGCCGGCGGCAGGCGGTCGAGGCGCGCCTCTCCCAGGACTATTGCGCGCTCGGTCGCTTCGAAAGCTCCGTCACCGCCTGGCCCGGCCCCTTTACCGTGTACGGACTGAATGAACGCCTTGCGCGCCAGCACGCGGGAGCGCTGCCGTAAACTATATTCTTCGAATAAGCCGGAGGCCGGCAAATAGCTTTAAACGCAAGCCTGAAGCGAAACTTTCCTGCAACCTACGCGTGCTAGATGTTGTAACAGTCCCAACCTCAGGTAGGGCTGAGTAAAAGCGTCTTTTCAAATGGAGCAGTTTATGAGCCGTCTTTTGGAACTTTCGAGGTCAGCCGCAGTTTGGCTCAAGGTTACATCCAACCGCGGTGTAAGCGCGATCGAATACGGCCTCCTCGCAGCCCTGATCGCCCTGGTCATCATCGCGGCAGTCACCACGCTCGGCACGAACCTGAAGGGTGTGTTCAACACGATTTCGACGTCGGTATGACGCTGGACCGTGACGGCCGGCAGGCGGCTGAACTCCTACCTGGCTGCGCACGTTCCGTAAAGGAACGTGCGCGCCAAGTTCAGTTCGTTAAGCAAACCGGGCCACGGCAGACCGCCACCCACCCAGCCTGAGCACGGAACAGCGCGGCATATGCCGCAACCGCTGTCTCTCCGGTCATGGGCTGAGAAAAGTGCGGATTTCGAAACGGAGCGATCCATGAACCGCGTTATGGAGCTTTCTAGGCTGGCCCCAGCTTGGCTCAAGGCCACGTCCAGCCGCGGCGTGAGCGCGATTGAATACGGCCTGCTCGCCGCCTTGATCGCCCTCGTCATCATTGCGGCGGTGATGTCGCTCGGGACCAACATGAGCAGCCTGTTCGGCTCGATCTCTACGTCCATTTGAGCCTGGATCGAGCCTTCCGGCGGGAGGCCCGAACATATGCTGTGCATGCGCGCCTCTCCCAAAAGCCCGTGCGCGGCGCACACCAAGGAAAAATACACGCTGGCATAAGGGTAAGGAAGACTATGAGCGTTCTGTTAATCCAGGCCCTTCCTTGGACGGCAAGCCTCCTGGCGCTGGCCGGAAGCGCTGCCACGGATTTGCGGGCGCGCATCGTGCCCAACGAGTTTGCCCTCCTCATTGCGCTTTGCGGCCTTGGCCTGGCGCTCAGGTCCGGCACCGGGCAGTTCTGGATCGCCATTGTAGCGGCGCTCAGCGTCTTTTCGGTCCTGGGCATCCTTGCCCATTACAATATGCTCGGCGGTGGCGACGTTAAGCTCATCGCCGCGACCTCGCTGCTCGTGCAGCCGGATCGCGTCCCTCTCCTTTTGGCCGAAATCGCGCTGGCCGGCGGTGTGCTGAGTTGCGTCTACCTCGCGGGCGGCCTCGTGCTCAGGCGCTGGCCCTCGCTCTATCGCATCGCCCCCAGGAACCGCTCAACCCGGCCCATTCGGCAAATGGCTGCGGCGCGAAAAATCGCGCATCGCGAGAGGCTATCCGATGCCCTATGCGCTCGCCGTGCTTGGCGGGGTCGCCGTCCACATCATTAGAGAGCTGCCAACATGTTTTTCCGCAATATCGTGCTCGCTCTAGGCGCGCTCCTGGTATTCGCCGGGATCGCCCTTTCCCTGTTTTGGCTGACCCAGATGGGCGGGACGCCGAACGAGGTGAAGCAGGAGCCCCAGCGTGCGCCGGAAGTTCGCCGTGACGCGGTGCTGGAAGCGGTACATCCCCTGGCCGCTGGCACGCTGATACGGCCCGGCGACTTCCGCTGGCACGAAATCGATCCGGGCGAGGCACGCCCCGGCGCAATTCTTCACAAGGAGACTTCCGAGACCGAATACAATGGCGCGATTGCCAAAAGAGACTTCGCCGAGGGCGAGCCTTTCACAGCCGCCGACCTGGTCAAGACCACCGACAGGCGCTTCCTCTCCGCGGTGCTGAAGCCTGGCACGCGCGCCGTCACGATAGCCGTCGATGCGCCGCAAAGCTCGGCCGGCATGGCCCTTCCCGGCGACCGCGTCGACGTTGTGCTGACGCAGAACCTTGGCGGTGCCAGCTGGTGGCCTTTCGCACAAAGCGGTCGCCGAAACCGTGCTCAAGGATGTGCGCGTCATCGCGGTCGACCAGCGGCTGAACGTGCAGCAGCCAAAGCCCAACCCGGCGGAGGCGGCACCGCCGGAAAAGGAGGCAGCCCCGAAAGAACCGCGCATGCCCCGGACGGTGACGCTTGAGTTGAACGAGGCTCAGGCGGAGAAGCTGTTCGTGGCCGCACAGCTCGGCGGCCTGCAATTGCCGGTTCACGCGCTGGAGGGCACAAAGGAAGCCTCATTGGCCGGGGACGTTAACCGGTCGACCTGGGCCTCCGATGTTTCGCCAGCCCTCAAGCAGATTTCGCAGCAGCAAACCCAAGCCGAGGAGCAGAAAGCCCAAGCCGAACTTCTGAAAGCCCGAGCACTGCCGGTGCGCCCGAAAGTTACAGCAAGCACGATCGAGACGAACGTGCGCCAGCCTCCGCTGGCTGAGTGAGGGTCCAGATGCTCGCGGCTCCGCATAGAACCGAGGCAGGCGCTGCTTCTCACGCGAGCGGGGAAGGCCGCGATACCGTGGCCGCGCGCGTCTTCGTAACGGATCAATCCTCCGAGGGCGTCATTCGCGAAAGCCTCTCGGCCCTTGGCGTTCAGGGGGCGCAATTCACAACCGGCGACGTCACCGCCGCAATCGCCGCCCTTTCGAAAGAAAGCTCGCCGCACCTCTTGGTCGTCGATATCAGCGGGATCGCCGATCCTTTGGAAAAAGTGCGCGACCTCGCGGACGTTTGCGGCCCCAACATCTCGGTCATCGTCATCGGCGATCGCAACGATATCGTCTTCTATCGCGAGCTGAAGCTGATGGGGACGAGCGAGTATTTTCTAAAGCCGCTCGTCAGAAGCCTGTTCACCGGCACCTGCAAATCGATCCTGGTCCCGGATTCGGGGCAGGCAAACTCCCGCACGGGCAAGCTCATCTATGTCCTTGGGACCCGTGGCGGAGCCGGTGCCACGACAATCGCCACAAACCTCGCCTGGCGGCTTGCCGAGGGCAAGCGCCGTCACACCATTCTCATCGATCTCGACCTACAGGAGGGAGACGCAGCGCTGCAGCTCGACGCGCAGGGCAATCACGCGCTTCGCGAGGCGCTCGATCACCCCGAGCGCGTCGACAAGCTATTCCTTGAGCGCGGCGTGAAGCACGTAACCGACCGCCTCCACCTGCTTTGCTCGCTTGAGCCGCTGGAGACGCCTGCCAGGCTTTCAGAGGAAGCCTTCCTATGGCTCCTCGACAAGCTCCTGCCCCGCTACCGGCTCGCCATCGTCGAAACCCCGCCGAGCATCGCGGTGCACATGACATGGGCGCTCAGGCTTTCGGGCACATGCCTGCTCATAAGCAACCCGACCCTGGCGGGCGCACGCGACATGGCCCGCTGGAGCGAAATCCTTGGGCCGAACACCCCCGAACGCCACACGGTGCTGGTGCTGAACCGGCCCACGGCTCACGGAGGCCTCAGCCTCGCCGACTTCACCCGCGCCTCGGGCAGAGCGCCCGACGTGGTCATTCCCTACGACCGCGAGCTGGCCGAAGCAGCCCCACTGGGAATCAAGGCGATGCAAAAGTGCAAAACCTTCCAGCGAAGCCTCTCCAAGATCGTCCGGGATTTCACGGGAGAGGAAACGGAAGAACGGCAGTCATTCTTAAGCAGGATCTTTGGCTAAATGGCATTCGGCAGGAACTTCGGCAAAGGAAGAGGAACGCACGCTCACCCCGTCGTCGCATGGCGGCCGCCGCGATCCGGGACCAGGTGCTCCTGCGGATCGACCCGATGGTCGCGGTGCGGATGACGAAGCCGGAGCTGATGCTGTTCGTCAACGCACTCGTGGGCGAGATCGCCAACGAGCGCAGGCTCTTGCTCAACAAGGCCGAGCAGGATTCCTTCGCGCGCAACATCGTCGACGAGATGGTTGGGCTGGGGCCGATCGAGCCCTTGATCCACGACCCCACCGTTTCCGACATCCTCGTCAACGGCCCCGACATGATTTACGTCGAGCGGCGGGGCAAGCTGGAGCTGACGCCGCTCAAGTTCCGGCATAACGACCATGTCATGCACGTGGCGCAGCGCATCGCCTCCTCGGTCGGCCGCGCCATCGACGAGTCGAACCCGATGCTCGACGCCAGGCTATCCGATGGCAGCCGCGTCAACGTCGTCATTCCGCCGCTGAGCCTCAAAGGGCCCGTGCCTTTCCATCCGCAAGTTTTCCCGCACGGTTCTCGACTTCAACGCTTTCGTCAATGCGGGAAGCCTTTCGCCCCAACTCGCCACGGCGCTTGAGATCGCCGCGCGCTGCCGCCTGAACATCATCGTGGCCGGCGGCACCGGCTCGGGCAAGACGACGCTCCTCAACGCGCTGTCCCGGATGATCGACCACACCGAACGGATCGTCACCATCGAGGATGCGGCCGAACTCAAGCTGCAGCAGGACCACGTCATCTCGCTCGAAACGCGGCCGCCGAATATCGAGGGGCGCGGGCAGGTCGATCAGCGCGCGCTCGTGCGCAACGCGCTGCGGATGCGTCCGGACCGGATCATCATCGGCGAGGTTCGCGGCGCCGAAGCGTTCGACATGCTGCAGGCGATGAACACCGGCCATGACGGCTCGATGTCCACCGTGCACGCCAACTCCGCGCGCGACGCGCTCGCGCGGATCGAAAACATGGTGCTTGATGGGCACCGGCAATATGCCGGCCAAGACCATCCGCAACCAGATCGCCAGCGCCGTCGACCTCGTGGTGCACACCGAGCGCATGCGCGACGGCGTGCGCAGGGTCACCGAGCTGGTCGAGGTGGTCGGCTTCATCGAGGATACGTTCACGCTCAATACGCTGTTCAAGTTCGAATATGGCGGCGAGAATCTCGACGGCACCCTGCGCGGGCAGTTCGTAGTCGACCCCCATCCGGCCCCACTTCCTTCCGCGGCTCGAATATTACGGGCTGGGCGACGCCTTCCTCGAAGCCCTTGGCATTGGAAAAGAGCAGGGAGGCAGCCAGCCATGACCTATCCGTTGCTGGCAGCCGCGCTGCTGCTGCTGTCAGGCGGCGCCCTCTTTGCCTGGATCGTCCACCTCATGCGCAGGCAGCGTTTCGAAATGGAGCGCCGCTTCGATCTTCTCGCGAAAGCCGGGCAGAAAGCCTCCGCCCAGGACGAGGATGCCGCGGCATCGCCCGGCGACTCCGGCGATGGCAGCGGGCCTATCCAAAAGTTCTTCACCTTCGGTGCCGGCTATTCCTGGGGCATGCACGCAAGCGCGCCGTTGCTGATCGTTGTGGCCATCGTGTCCGCGGCGGTGGTTTGGTTTGTGGCCGCACACCTCGTTGGCGCATCCAAGTGGGTTGCCGCGGCAGCGACCGCGGGCGGCCGCATTTTTCGGACCCCGCACCGTTCTCGTCCGGCAGCAGCAGCGCGCGATGCGCGAGTTCACAAACCTCTTCCCGGACGCCGTCGATATGGTGGCCCGGCTGCTGCGCGCCGGCACGCCCATCACCTACGCCATTCAGGTCGTTGGCGAAGAGGCGCCTCCCCCGGTCAACGAGGTGTTCAAAATGATCGCCGACCAGATCCGCATCGGCATCCCGGTCGGCGAGGCGCTCGATATGTCGAGCAAGATGGTGGCCCTGCCGGACTTCCGCTTTTTCGCCGTGGCCGCGATCATGCAGTATTCGACGGGCGGCAACCTGGTATCGACGCTCGAAGAACTCTCGCAAATCATGCGGAAACGGCAGGCGGCGCGGCTCAAGGCAAGGGCGATGAGCGCGGAGATACGCTTCTCGGCCTATGTCCTGGGCTCCCTGCCCCTCCTGGTCGCGGCGGCGCTGCTGGTGCTCGACCCCGGCTACCTTGCCCCGCTGTTCAACGATCCGCGCGGGCGCGTCATCCTCTCGTTTGCCGGGGGCGGTCTTCTGCTTGCCTTCATCACCATGCGCCAGATGATCCGCAGCGTCAGCAGCGAGTGACTACTTCCGGGGGAACAATTCGAATGAGCCCGTCACAAATGATCGCAGCACACGGCAACATCCTGCTGCCGATGCTCGTGCTCCTGCTCGCGGGCGGCGGCGGACTGATGCTTTGGGCCGCGTCGCAGGGCAAGGGCCTGCCGTCGCGCCGCCTGCATCTCATGCAGGAGGAAACCAGCCGCGGCCCGCGCAGCGGCGCGAAATATACGCCGGACTGGAAAGAGGACACCGCGGTCTGGTATGCGGAAGGGCTATCTCCCGAGGAGCGCTGGCAAATCGTGCGCAGCTTCTCGAAGATCAATATGTCGCCGACCATGGCGCTCGCGTTCTTCCTGATCGCAGGCTGGTTCTCGCCCTGGGCGGCGGCACGCTCGCCTACCTCGCCGGACCCGCCACCCGTCCCATATTGCCGATCGTGCTCGGCGCCGCAGCCGCGATTGCCGGCTGGCTCCTGCCCATCATGACGGTCGATTTCAAGCTCAAGCAGCACCGGAAATCGGTCGCCACCGGCCTTGCCGAATGCGCTGGAGCTGCTGGCGATCTGCGTGAGCGTGGGCCTGTCGCTCGATGCCGCGTTTCAACGGGTCGCGGCGGAAATCAAGCTGTCGAGCCCCGCGCTCGCCGACGAGTTCTCGCTGACCTGGGCGGAAATCAGCATCTCTCCCAGCCGCGAGCAGGCGCTGGCAAACATGGCCGAGCGCGTGAACCTGCCCGCGGTGAAATCGGTTATCGGCACGCTGATCCAGAGCCTCCGGTTCGGCACCCCGCTCGCGCAATCGCTGCGCAACGCGGCCTCGGAAATGCGCAACCACCAGATGATCGAACTTGGAGGAACGGGCGAACCGGCTGCCGGCCATGATGACGGTCCCGGTGATGCTCTTCATCATGCCCACCATGTTCCTGATCGTGGGCGGCCCCGCCGCAATCAGACTGTTGGATATGTTCCGCTAAAAGCTGCTTAGCAGGCTCTGATGACCAGCGGCCGAATCGTCCCGAGCCGTTCCGCGATCTCTGCCGTCATCGCGACGCACGACGCTTACGCCCGGGCGATCCCGATGCCAGCAAAGCCGCTGTCGCGGACTGGTTGCCAAGAGGCTTTCCGGCAAGGCCAAGAATCCAGACCCGGGCCGCTGATATATCCCAGAGGGATTGCCGCCGGTCTGCGCGCACTGCGTCAGCGGCGGGCTACAGCGGGTTGGGCCTGACGTACTTCGCGCCGTCCTGCAGCAGCTTCATATTGTTGTTCATCAGCGGATTACCCGGCTCAAGCGCGCGTGCCTTGGCGAACTTGGCGCGGGCGGACACCAAATTGCCGCGCAGCATATAGGAATAGCCCTGATTGTTGAGGATCTGCACCGTTTCGCCAGAAAGCTGGATCGCGTTCTGGTACGCGCGATCCGCCAGGTCGAAGCGGCTGCAGCCGGTCGTAAGCCGCAGCCAGCCCGATCCAGGAGGCGGCGTCTTTCGGCGCCTTCTCGGTGGCCTCACGGAAATAACGTTCGGCAAGGCCGTATTCGCCGCGGCGGAAGTGGAGGGCGCCGGCGCGGTACGGCTCATCGGAAGGCACGTACCTCGACAGCTCCTCTTCTCCGATGAGGGGCACCGATGGGCCGCTGGACTCGAAGGGGCCGCCGGCGCAGGCGGCAAGCAGCGCAGGAAGCAGCGCGGCAGCCAAACGCGGCGCACCTCGCCGGGCCTTTCTGGCTGCTGCGAACCTGCCGCCCGCCGCCGCCTGCCGCCGGCGCTCGAAGCCCCCCATACCCAACTGAATTATTGAACGCTGTCATGGACATCATTTCCCACTGGAAGAGGATCCCTACCCGCCACCACTGCCTGCCGCTGCCACCGCTGCCGCCTGAAACATTTCCCTCCGCTGCAATCGGGCGCGCTGCATCCTGCAGCTTGGTCACATCCTGATAGCGGCGGATGGCTCGCGACATGCGCTCGCCACTGGCGGGAATGTTCCGGTTCCTCGACCGGCGCGGGGTGGGATCGATGGCGTGAATGGCCGAGTTGGCAGCCTTGGCGTTGCCCGCCCCGATCGTCACGCTATCCGTTCTTTGGCCATACTCGCTCAAGGGGGTGTCCCAAACATATTCCTGGGCCGATGCACCCGCTGGGACCGCCAGCAACGCCGCAAAAACAACTGCCATCATATTCTTCATCTGGACTATCCTCCGGTGCATCCGCCGCTATCTTGGGCCGGCGGAAATGGAGTGGCCGAAGGGTCCGGAAACATCGCCCCCCGACGACACGAACTCGGTGTACTGCTTGGGAACCTCCGTCTCGCCCATCAGGAAGAAATCGGCGTCGTTGCTGGGAAGGCGGTTATCCAGGGGCGTGGCCAGTTTCTGATTGGGCGCCGCTGGAGCGGCGAGGCTTGGCGTCACGATCACCACGAGGTCGGTTTCGTTCTGCCGATATTGGGAGCTGCGGAACAGCGAGCCTAGCACGGGCAGCGAGCCGGCCCACGGCACCTGGTCGATATTGCGCATGCCGTCGCTCTGCAGCAGCCCCGCAATGGCAAAGCTTTGCCCGTCGCGCAGTTCGATGGTGGTGCGCGCCTCCCGCTTCACCAGCCCAGGTATCTTGAAGCCGTTTTCTACGACCCCAATCGTATAATCCAGCTCGCTGACGGATGGCGTCAGGCGAAGGTTTATGACGCCATTCGCAAGCACCGTGGGCATGAATGTGAGCTGCACGCCAAACTGCTTATAATCCACGGTGATCGTGGGCGTGGCGCCGGACGAGGGTTGCACCACGGGCACCGGCACCTCGCCGCCCGCCAGGAAACTTGCCGTATCGCCAGAGAGCGCGACCAGATCCGGCTCCGCGAGGCGGCGGGCAAGCCCTTTCGATTCCAGCGCGGAAATCAGAACATCGACATTCGCGCCGTTGCTGGCAAGATTGGCCAGCCCCGTGACAAAGGGACTTGCCGTCATCGACCCGCCAGAACTCGTAATTGAGGGCAGGAACGTGCCTGCGGCAGGCCCCCCGACGCTACCCGAGCCTAAGGTGACCCCTCGCGATCCATTGGCTTTGGACGCGAACCAAGTCAGGCCCAAATCCCGCTCCGCAGTGCGGCTAGCCTCTATGAAACGCACCTTGAGCAGCACTTGCTGGGCGCTTGCGATCTTAATCAAGTTTACGAGTTGCAGCTCGGGCGCGGCCGCCTTGGCGATGGCGACGGCCTGTTCGGCATCCACCGCGTTCTTGGCGTGCCCGCCCACAATCAACTGGTCCTGACTGCTTGAAACGGTGATCCGCTTGCTCTCGACATTCGCCCGAATCCGCTCGGTCACGGCGCGCGTATCCACGGTCACGTCCACGTCGAGAACGGCGATGACGCGCTTGTTCTTGTCGAAAATGGTAACGTTCGTGGTGCCGACCTTCTTTCCCTGAACGTAGAGAATGCGGTCGGACATCGGCAGCACGTCGGCGATGTCGGGAGACCCGACAACCGCCGACGCGAACGGCGTCGACACCTCGAATGTGCGCGACTTACTGCGCATTACCTTCACACGGCGGACCGCTCCCCCCAGCTCCTCGACGAGGGGCTGCCCCCACGCCTTGTCCGGAAGCTTCCCCGGCCCCATCACCGCAGCGGTAGCCGCCACGGCAAGTACTAGTCTCAGCGCAACCCTAAGCCCCCCGGCTCGATACGAACTCTGTGACACTTGCGTCCTACCAGTCCTAACAGTTGAACAAAGCGGCTAGAAACGCATCACAACCAATTCGCGTGCTGTTCCCCGCTTAGCAAAGCGCTACTGAGTCGGTTAGCGTGTTTCGCAACCTATCCACAACTGCTGGTTGTTTTTGCAAGGTTGCGGCGGCAAAGCACGTACAACCTATTCCGTGCACTGATTTCACGGGATGTTGCGGTCCGGCCACAGCCGCTATTCTCCACCCATGATATTCGTTGCCGTCACAATCCCTTAACGGTTGAGATCGCATGACCCTCCGCACCCGGCGCTTGCTGGCAGCCGCAATGCTTTCGATGGGCTTCTGCACATCGCAGGGCTTTGCACAATCCACAGTGCTCGCGAACCCGCTCGACGCCTCCGGTGCAGCCGATTTCAGCTACGGCCTGACGGTGGCCCCGAGCGAGGCTTCCTTCCTTGGCGAAAGCGCGGTGAAAACCCGGCTTGGGCTCATATCCGTTATCCAAAGCCAGATCGGGCTTTCCCAGTCCCATCGCGGCCCGTCGGGCTTCAACGCCTGGGCAGGCGGCAATGCGATGGCGTGGTCCATGGACAACTATCCCCGCTTCCCCAACGATCCCGACATCGCCCTGACCGGCACGGCTGGCGCGGACTACACCCTGGCCCCCGGCCTGATCGCGGGTTTCGCGCTGTCCAGGGCCACCCTGGACTTCCTCGTTTGGCAAGTATGGCAGCTTCAACGCAGACGGCACCAGCGGCAGCCTGTACGCGGCGGTGCAACGTGGATCGCTTTGGGCCAACGCCATCGGCACCTACGGGCGTTTCAGCTTCGATATGGACCGCATCGTTCCCATCGGCGCCACGCTATACAGCAACACCGGCTCGGCCGGCGGCGATAACTGGTCCGCTGCACTCCAGGGCGGGTATGCCTTTTCGAGCGGCGCCGTTACGCACGGCCCGGTGCTGGGGTTCGTCTATCAAAACGTCAACATAGACGGCTTCAAGGAAACTGGCGGCTGCACGGCCCTCGAATTTGGCAGCCAGGCACGCGAGTCTTCGGTGGGCCAGCTCGGCTACCTGGTTATTTACGATTTCGGCAAATACCAGCCTTACGCCGAAGCCCTCTGGAACCATGAGTTCGCCGATACCGGCCGGGACGTTTCCGCGTCGCTGGTATCCGGCACGCCCCAGGCCTTTAGCATGCCCGCGGTGCTGCTTGGCAAGGACTGGGGCGAAGCCAAGGCGGGCGTCAAGATCGACGTGGGGACCAACCTCAAGCTTGTACTGGACGGAAGCGCCGATTTCGGCCAAACCAGCACCACCCTCTATGGCGGACAGATCGGCCTCAACCTGGCTTTTTGATCCCGCCGATTGCTTCATCCCGGCCGTCATTGCGAGCGAAGCGAAGCGATCCAGCGGCAATAAGCGCAGGCGTAACTAGCGGCTCTGGATCGCCACGGCGCAAAAGCGCCTCGCGATGACGGCCACCTCTGAAAGCTTCCTTGCACGGACTCTGTCCACGCGCTAAACGGTTCCGGCCTTGAGCGCTGCGGGACTGGCGCTTTCTTTTCGCAACAGCACGTTCAGACAACCGCTTGGTGCCGGCATGGAAACCACCGAAATCACCGACAGCCTGAAAGACGCCCACGAGCATGGCGTGGACAAGTGGGTGGCCATCTATATTGCGGTTCTCGCGGTCCTTCTGTCGATTTGCGGCGTGGGCGGCGGCAACGCCACCAAGGATTCCACCCGCACGAACATCCAGGCCTCAGATAGCTGGGCCTTTTACCAAGCCAAGAACGCGCGGCAGACGAACTACAGGCTGGCGGCCGAGGCGCTACAGCTAAGGCTAACCGAGCCCGGCCTGGCCGAAGCCACGCACAGGCAGATCGAGGAGCGGCTCGCGGCCTACAATGCCGAAGTTGCGCGCCTGGAGAGCGATCCGGCGAAGGGCGAGGGCAAGAAGGAACTCGCCGCCAAGGCAAGGGAATTCGAGAAGGCCCGCGACGCGGCCCTGCGGCAGGACCCGTATTTCGACTATGCCGAGGCCTTCCTGCAGATCGCGGTCGTGCTGGCCTCGGCGTCCATCGTGCTCGGGAACAGGCTGCTCCTGGCCGGCAGCGGGTTCCTGGCCTTTTTGGGGGCGCTCTTGATGCTCAACGGCTTTACGCTCGCGGTGAGCATTCCTTTCATCGGGTGATCCGAAGTCCGCTCGCCCGGCTCGATCAGCGCTGTCATCCCGGAAATGCCGAAGGCATTATCCGGGATCGTTACAAACGCCGGCGCTTGCTGCGGAGCGAACCGCGCAACCGGATTGGAGATCACTGCTGGCTAGTGAAGCACGCGGATGGCGCCAGGGTGATCGCGCTCAGTCCTGGCGTGAAGAACGTGAAGCTATAGCTGGCGCTCACCTGGGTGCCGCAGGAGGCAGTGGACACGCTGAAGGCGGACGATGGGATCGCGGCACCCCACACCGCGGCGGCGGCGGCGGCTTGGATCTGGGCCGTTGTACCGCACGTGGCCGAATCAACCGCGGCGCACCGGCTAGCCGCCTCGACCCCGCGGTTGAGCCCGGCATAGATCCACATGAGACGCCCCATATCCATGATTCCCAGGAGAAAAAGCAGCAGCACCGGCATGACGAGACCGTATTCGAGCGCCGTCGTGCCCCTGCTTGCGCGCGCCCTCCCATGCTTATGCGGTCGCTTCGCCATTGTGCTAATTCTGCCTCAAGATCGATTGCGCCGAGAAGCTGGACGGCAGACCGAAGCCGGTGGTGCCGATGAGGGACGTGCGCGTGAGCGAGACGCCGATCTTAATGTACTGGCCCGCCGTATCGCCACTTGCGCAGGTGTTGCCGCAGGTGGCGGTCGCGATGCCTGTGGCGCTGGGACAGCCGCAAAACTGGGTGGGGCTGGCACTCATGCCGGACAAGCCGGTGGAATTGACAGCGGCGCTCGTAATGCCCGCGGAGTCCCAGCCGTTCTTCGCCGCGTAGGCGAGCCCGGCCTCCGCCGCGTAAGTCACCTGCATCGCCTGATACATGCTGAACCCGATCTCGACGATGGCGGTGATAAGAAGGGCGAGCAATGGCACCGCGAGCCCGAACTCCAACGCCGCCGTGCCCCTGCACGCGCGCCGGTTCCCCCTACCCTGTCCGACTCTGCGTGGCAGCATCTCCCCCGCCCTCCGCTATTCGACCAAAACGGTGCCGCCGCCGATAGGCTTCATGCCGGTGCCGGCCATGCAGGTGCCGTCGAATGACAGCACGTTAATGTAATCCTCGACATCCCACGCGATCAATTGCGTGCAGCCGGCGATCCAGCCGCCGCCCCCATACTGAAAAGTGTGCGTTGGCACATAGATGGCTCCGGTCAAGTTCATGTACGTGAAGCCCGAGAAGGTGTCCCAGGTGTTTGATGGAGCGTTCCGGTCGCCGAAGAAAAGTATTCCTGCGGTAGGCCCGGCCGTGGGCGCGCTCAATATTATGTTGACGCCGTTCGTTATCGACACAGTGGCGTAGCTGTTCACGCCCTCGTTGGTTGTCAGAACGATAGTAACGCTGGAGCCCGTCACGCTTGCTCCACCCGCTACGTTGAACTGCCCGGATTTGATGTAGTAAATTCCCGGCGAGAGGGTCCAGGTGTACCCGCCCGCAAACGACAGGCCGTTGCAATACCGCCCAGGGGAAAGCGTCGACTGAGACGGGTTGGCCCAGTAATTATCATAATCGCAGCCGGCGCTGGCCGGCATGGCTACGCCTGCGTATGGGTCCGCCACAGGCGGCTGGTTCTGCTTAACGGTTGCCCATACCGTGGACCAGACGTTGTTGAGCTGCCCAACAATGGACACCTCCGGCGCGCCCAAGGTCCCGCCGGAGCTCAATGTCAGCGCGCCCGGCCCCGTTGCATTAACAGCTATTCCACACTTGTTCATCCAAAGCTGGACGCCGCCCCATAAGCCTACCCCCGGTCCCGAACCCGTATCCATGGATAGGATGCAATAGCCGGTGCCCGATCCCGCGAGCGCTACCGTCCTGGCGGTCAGGTTGTACTGGGAGACGCCGAGCAGCCCGGCCATCTTCAGCGTTTGCGGCTGAATTACGATCACTTCGACGGCGCTCGAATTGCTGGTGTAGTTACCGCTCTTGGGCGGGTTGTTGACCGTTACGGTCACGTTGCCCGTTCCATTCACGAAGCCAAGCGCCGCAGTGACCCCGTTCGCCTCCGTGGTAATGTCGGGATAGCCCGCTGTCAGCGCCACCGCAGCACTCAGCGCCGCCGAATCCGCCGCGGTCTGCAACTGCCGCTGCTTGAACATGAGGTAGGGAATTTCGGTGCCGAGCCCCGCCATCCCGATCAGGATGGTCATGAGGATGCCGATCTGGATCGCGACCGAGCCGCGCCTGCGGGATTTTGGCGTCCGCGAGAGACCTGCGATCCGGAAAGGCATGCCCGTTAAGACCCGCCGTGAGCTTGAGCACAATACGCCCTCAAGCTTATAGCCGCGCACTCTTAACGGTTGCCTGGAAATGCCCCTGCAATTGCCGGCATCGCGTTCGCTTGTCTGCCGCAAGGCTGAGCGCGGCTTCCCCGAATCGAAAAGGGCCGGGAAAACCCGGCCCTTTGCCAAACTGCGATTGGCTTAGAAGGAATACTTAAGCGTACCGGCGAAAGCCGAGCCGCTCTGGTAGACGCCAGGGCAGCGAGCCTTCGGATAATCGCTATCCCACCAGCGAAGGTCGAGAGAGATCGACTTGTAGGTTCGCTGTCAGACCAAGATTTCCGTAGGTGTAATCGACATTCGCTGCCGCGGACCTGGCGAAGGAGAGGTGACCGATCGTACCGCTAGCCGCGATCTCCACGTCCTGGATCTTTGCAATCGGCTTCGAGGCAGTTCCCTCGACAGTAATTGTCTGGCCAACCTGCCCGAAGTAGTCCGGCGACCAATAGAAGGTGCCGCCCACGGTCAAGTCCTTGAGAACCGTTACGCTAGCGCCAGCCTTAAGTCTCCTGATAAGTCGGGTCGGCAGTTGGTCAGGGCCGGCTCTTATTCCAAGCGTAGTTATAGGTGATGATCCCGATGTCCAGGGTTACATCGCCAACCTTCGGCTTAATGCCGGCATACACGTCGAACTCCGCCCTCGCGTCGTTAACCCCGCCCGTCGGGTATTTGAAGTCGACGTTCGACAGGAAGGTTCCAGCATAGAACCAGCCGTAGCCGATGTCCGCGCCGCCCTGGATCGCAGGATCGCGGCGGGTCTGCGACATGCCACGGAAGATATAGTCATTTGTGCCCTGAATGTAGCCGGTCGCGGTCCATGCATCGGCGGCCGCACGGTGCATCCTTCATGCTTACGCTGCCAAGATCGGCTGCAAAAGCCGGACCTGCAATCAAAAGCGCGGCGCCAGCCAACAGGCTCGCCCTCAATCCCCCAAGTGCCACGATATCACTCCATCATGTTATATTGCCCGCACCGACTATTGCGCGGTTGCAGCTTGCCCGCAATGCCGGGATCGCATGGAGCGGCGCGGTAGTGTGGCATTGTTGCCAATGTGCAGCATTGCGCAAAATTGCATCAGTATGAGCGGCGGAACACCCGGCGATTTGCCCAAAATTGCAGCAAGAAGCTTGACAGAAGCTTATAGAAAGAAGCTTCGCGCCAGCCACTCGCGCCCTTTACTAAGGCTCGAATCATGAACGGGCGTCAGATCAGCCCCCCTTTGGCTTCCGGGAGAAGCGAAGCAGCTCGGCCTTCTCCACCGTGACCACGCCCCCGGCAAGGAACTGGTCCAGCACATCCAGGAATGCATTCACCTTGTCCTTGCTATCGACGATCTCGATAGAACCGGCAGATCCCGCGACGTCTACAGGATCTTGCCCATGTGCAGGCCCCTGGCGCGCCCACCGCCGATATAGCCCCCGAATACGGTAGCCCCGGCCATGCCCGAATGCTGCGCCCGCACCACGATTTCCTCGTAGAGGGGACGGCCCTTATATTTGCCGTCCTCGCCCAGAAATATACGTAATCGCGAGGCTGTTTCGATCTGACGCATGCTGCTTCTCCGCCGCTGCTGCAATAAAGGGAGGCGCTGCCGCCTGCTGCCGGGAAGCCGGCAACGGAGGCGATCGTTGAAAGAGGTACCAAATGGATGGACGCATTTTGGTTGTCGAGGACAATGCACTCTTAGCGATCGAACTTGCCCAAGCCCTGGCTTCCGCTGGGTTCGGTGTCGTAGGCCCGGCTTTGACCGTAGCGCAATCGATCGCGCTGATCGAAAAAAGCGGCTGCGATGCCGCAGTGCTCGATATCAACCTGCGCGGCGAAACCTCGGAGCCGGTTGCTAAGGAACTCCAAACCCGCGGCATTCCGTTCTTGACGATGACCGGCTACGCACGCGCGCAGCAGCCCGCGGTTTTCGAGGGAGCGCCAACGTTCACGAAACCCGTCGCGATCGAGCTGGTCGTCGAGCAGTTGCGCAACTCGCTCAAGGCGCGGGCGGGATAACGAGCCAGCGCGCCGCTCAAACGGGTTTCGGCTCGCCGCCCTGCACACGCAGGCGGTAGCCTACGCCGGTCTCGGTGAGGATGTGCGCGGGGGCTTCCGCGCCGGGCTCTATCTTCTGCCGGAGCTGGCGCACATAGATGCGCAAATATTGCACGTCGCATGACGGACCCCACACTTCCTGCATGAGGAAGCGGTGCGTGAGCACCTTGCCGGCATGGAGCACCAGGAGCCGCAGGATGCCGTACTCCTTCGGCGAGAGCTTCACCTCCTCGCCCTTCACGGTCACGATGCGCCGGACGAGGTCCACGCTCAGATCGCCGCTATTGAACACGGGCTCGCTGCCCTGCACCTGAAAGCTGTGCCGCAAGGCGGTGCGGATGCGCGCGACCAGTTCCGCGATCCCGAACGGCTTGGTGACGTAGTCGTCGGCGCCAAGGTCCAGAGCCTCGACCTTGCCGCGCTCGCCGTCCCGGCTCGACAGCACGATGATGGGCATTTTCGAGCCGGTGCCGCGCACGCCGCGGATGACGTCCAGCCCGTCGAGATCGGGGAGCCCCGAATCCAGGATCGCGATGTCGGGCTTGGCGTCGCCGATCAGGGCGAGCGCCTGCTCCGCGTTCTCCGCTTCGAGCACCTCGAAACCTTCGGCTCCGAGGCTTGTCCGCAGGAGGCGCCGGATTGGCGGCTCGTCGTCGATCACAAGTACGCGCGTCTTATCGCCGGCTGCGGTCATGTCCTTCATGCAGCGTCAGGCCGCGCCCTTTTTCTCGGGATTGGGAAACGTGATCGTAAAGATCGCCCCGGAACGGTCGGCCCGGTTCGCCGCGATAATATTACCGCCCAGCGCATCGACGAAGCCGCGGCAGATGGCCAGCCCGAGCCCGGTACCGGCTCGCTGCCGGTCGCCCTGCTTCACGCGATGGAACTTCTCGAAAACGCGCTCAAGCCGGTCCTCGGGGATTCCGGGGCCTTCGTCCAAGACTTCGATGGCTATCGAGCCGAAGCTGCGCCTGGCCCGCACCGTTATGATCGAGCCTGGCGAGGCATATTTCGCCGCGTTGTCGAGGAGATTGACCAGCACCTGCTCGAACAGCATCACATCGAGAGTGAGCATGGGCAGGTTCGCCTCCAGATCCACCTCGACGTGATGGTGCGCCACAATGCCCGCCACGCGCTGCAAGGCAGCCCCGACAACTTCGTCGATATCGGCGGGCTGGCGGTCGAGTTCGATGCCGCCGGACTCGATCTTGGTCATATCGAGCAGGTTCGCGACAAAGCGGGAAAGCCGCTCCGCCTCCTCCTGGATGGTCGTCACCAACTCCTCGCGCTGCGCGGCTTTGAGAATATCGCGATATTGCTGAAGCGAGGTCACGGCGCCCAGGATCGAGGCGAGCGGCGTCTTGAGGTCGTGCGACAGCGAGGTCAGGAGCGCCGCCCGCAGCCGTTCCGTCTCCGCCGCAAGCCGTGCCTCGTTGATCTGCCCGGCCAGCCGCACGCGCTCGATGGCAACCGCCGACTGGTCCATCAGCGCATCCAGGAGGCGCCGCTCGTCCGGGGTCAGCAGCATTTCCGGCCGCTGCCCGCGCGCCAAACCGATCACGCCCACCGCGCCGGAGCCCGTGCGCAAGGGCAGGAATAGCCGCTTCGCTCCGGGCAGCGTATCGGAGCCGCGCCCCGCCGGCCGGTTGTTCTCGAAGGACCATTTCGCCGCGCCAAGCTCCGCCTGGTCGAGATCGTCCTCCGGCGGGAAGCCCGCTTTCACGCGCAAGCCCCCGTCCGCCTCCGGCAGCACGATGACCACGTCGGTCTTGAGCGAATGCGCGATCTGATAGGCGGCGGCCCAGAGCAGGTCGTCCAGCGAAACGATGCCGGCGAGTTTTTTGGAGAAAACGTAGAGCGCCTCAGTCGTCGAGGCGCGGTTGCGCGCGGTGTAGGCCTGCGCCCTGACCTTGGCGGTCAGGTTGCTGACCACAAAGGCGGTAAAGCCAAAAAAGATGAGCGCTGAGTAATTCTTGAAGTCGGAGAAGGCGAAATTATTGAGCGGCTCAAGGAAAAAGAATTGGTACACGAGCATGCTCGTGACCGCCGCGAACATCGACGGCCATAACCCATAGGCATAGGCCACCGCAATGACCGCCACGAGAAAGACGAGGTCCGCGCTCTCGATGCCAATGAAGGGCTTGAGCAGGTAGGCGAAGCCCAGCGCCAGGGCAACCGCAACAACCGTCGCCAGATAAGGCAGGGCTTCTAAACTGCCATGATCGGCGGGCGCTTTCGTCTTGACCGATTTCTTTGGGATCGGCTCGCTTCTCAGGTGCTCGCCCGCGATCACGTGCACGCTGATATTGCCGGAATTGCGCACGATATCGCGCACGACCGAGCCGTTCACCAGCTCGAACCAGCGCGTGCGCTCAGACTTGCCCATCACGATCTGCGTCACGTTGTTGGCGCGCGAGTAGGACAAGACGGCATCCGCGACATTTCCGCCGCCGGGGATCGTAATCGCTTCGCCCTGGAGCTTTTCGGCAATCCGCAAGGTGTCGGCGATGCGGTCGCGCTCGATTTCGGAGAGATTCTGGCTGCGGCGGGTCTCGATATAGATCGCGGCCCAGGGCGCGTGCAGCCTGTCGGCGAGCCGCTTGGTGTAACGCACAAGCCCCGCCGAGCGGGGATCGTCGCTGACGCAGACGAGCAGGCGTTCGCCCGCGGGCCAAGGACCGGCAATGGCGTGCGCGCGCATGTGAGTGAGAAGCTGCTCGTCCACCCGCTGCGCGGTGCGGCGGAGCGCAAGCTCGCGAAGGGCGGTCAAATTGCCCGGCGAGAAATAATGGTTGAGCGCACGCTCGGCCTGCTTGGGGACGTAGACCTTGCCTTCCTTGAGCCGCTGGATCAGCTCCTCCGGAGACAGGTCGATAACCTCGATGTCGTCGGCCTTGTTGAGCACCAGGTCCGGCACCGTCTCGCGCACGCGGATGCGCGTGATCTGCGCCACGACGTCGTTCAGGCTCTCGACATGCTGGATGTTGAGCGTGGTGTAGACGTCGATGCCCGCGGCAAGCAGCTCCTCCACATCGAGATAGCGCTTGGGGTGCCGGCTGCCCGGCGCGTTGGTATGCGCCAGCTCGTCCACCAACGCGATCTGGGGATGGCGCTTGAGCAGCGCATCCAGGTCCATCTCGTGGAGCACATGGCCGTGATAGTCGATCCTCGCGCCGGGGATGACCTCGAAGCCCCTGAGCAGCGACTCAGTTTCAGCCCGGCCATGCGTTTCAACAACGCCTGCCGCGACATCAGCGCCTTCCGCGAGCTTGGCCTTGGCCGACAGCAGCATCTCGTAGGTTTTGCCCACGCCAGGGGCCGCGCCTAGAAATACCTTCAGCCTGCCCCGCGTTTTATCCTCGCGCTGGGCCTCAAGGAGCAGTGCGTCTGGAGAAGGCCGTCTTATCGCTTCGGTTTCCGGCATGCGCTCTAGCTTACAAGTTGACCTGACGCGGGACTGAACTTGCCGACGATATCATAGACGCTCCAAGGATTATCCGCATTTCGTAACGCCGAAGCCACATCCCCGTCGCGCAGCATTCGCGAAACCGCGGCAAGGTAGGAGAGCGCCTCTCCGCTGCGGCTGCCCGCGCCCGGCGGCGTGACGATGGTAAAAATCAGGTCCACTGGCTGGCTGTCGATGGAGTCGAAATCGATAGGCTCATCGAGGGTGCAGAACAGCGCGTGAGGCTGCTCCAACCCGGGAAGGCAAACATGGGGAACGGCGATGCCCCGGCCGATTCCGGTCGAGCCTAGCTCCTCCCGCGCGGCGAGCGCCTCGCGGATGCGCTCGGGGTCGAGGCCGCTGCGCGCGCCCAGCGCCGCCGACGCAAACCGCAGCGCGTCCGCCTTATCGTCCAGATGGACGTGCACCGCGATGGTTGCGGGGGTGATGATGTCGGTGAGACGCATTCATTTCACCTGCCAGACGAAGTCCTTTGAAGCGGCCGGCGCTTCAGGAAAACCGATGCGATAGATAACACCACGGCCCGGTCCTCCGCCAGCAGGGAAAGCCGCCTACTGCTTCTTGGCTCCGCTCGCCGGATACCGCGCATCGAGGCTCAAATTTAGCTTGAGTACGTTAACGCGCGGTTCGCCAAGAATGCCCCAGGTGCGCCCGGTGGTGTTTTCGTCGACGACCTGCTGCACCCGGTCCTTGGACAACCGCCTCGCCTTCGCTATGCGCGGGATCTGAAACCGGGCGGCCGCGGGCGTGATATCTGGATCGAGCCCGCTAGCGGATGTGGTCACGAGATCGGCCGGGACAAGGGCGCCGGGGTTCTCCGCTTTCAACTTTTTTGTGTCCTCCGCCACCCGGGCGATCAAGGGTTTGGAGGTTGGTCCGGCGTTGGAGCCTGCCGAGTTGCTCGCGTTGTAAGGCGCCGGCACCGTTTTCGAGGCATCGGCCGGGTCGGTATCGGTGGTCGCGGACGGGCGGCCATGGAAATAGCTGGAACCGGTGAAATTTTGGCCGATCAGCTCGGAGCCCACGACCCTGCCATTGCGCTCCATCAGGCTGCCATCGGCCTGGTAGGGAAACGCCACTTGAGCCACCCCGGTCATGGCAAGCGGATAGACGAGGCCCGTGATAAGCGTGAACCCAACGATCATGACGATGGCGGGACGGATTTGTTTCAGCATGGCGGTTTCCTTAAGCGAGGCCGATGGCTGCCACAGCCAGGTCGATGAGCTTGATGCCGACGAACGGAACGATGAGGCCGCCCACGCCGTAGATCAGCAGGTTGCGCGTAAGCATCTTCGAGGCGCCCACGGGCCTGTAGCTCACGCCGCTAAGGGCCAGCGGGATCAGCGCGACGATGACCAGCGCGTTGAAGATCACCGCCGACAGGATCGCGCTTTGTGGCGTGGCCAGGCCCATGACGTTGAGCGCGTCCAGGAGGCCCTTGCCATCGGGGCCTTTGTAGAACACCGCAAACATCGCGGGGATGATCGCGAAATACTTCGCCACGTCGTTGGCGATCGAGAAGGTCGTGAGCGCGCCGCGCGTGATGAGGAGTTGCTTGCCAATCTCCACGATCTCGATCAGCTTGGTGGGATCGCTGTCGAGGTCGATCATGTTGCCGGCTTCGCGCGCCGCCATGGTGCCGGTGTTCATCGCCACGCCGACATCGGCTTGGGCGAGTGCCGGCGCGTCGTTGGTGCCGTCGCCGCACATGGCCACGAGCTTGCCCTTGGCCTGCTCCTCGCGGATCAGCTTGAGCTTGTTCTCTGGCGTGGCCTGGGCGAGGAAGTCGTCGACGCCGGCCTCCGCCGCGATAGCCGCCGCGGTCAAGGGATTGTCGCCTGTAATCATCACGGTGCGGATGCCCATGCGCCTAAGTTCCGCGAAGCGCTCGCGGATGCCGCCCTTCACGATGTCCTTCAGGTGAACGAGCCCGAGCAGCTTGCCATGGCGGACGACCGCAAGCGGTGTGCCGCCGGTCTTCGCTACCGTCTCCGCCAGGCGTTCGAGTTCGCGGGGCGCCGGCATGTTCGGGTTGCCGCTGACCTGCCGGAGGTAGTTGACCACGGCGTCCACCGCACCTTTGCGAATCTGCTTGCCCTCGATGTCGATGCCGCTGATGCGCGTTTGCGCGGTGAACGGGATGAAGTGCGCGCCAAGGCGGGCCATGTCCCGCTCGCGGATGCTGTGACGCTCCTTGGCCAGGACGACGATGGAGCGGCCTTCCGGGGTCTCGTCCGAAAGCGAGGCAAGCTGCGCCGCATCGGCGAGTTCGCGCTCGCTGACGCCTGCCAGCGGGATGAACTCCGCCGCCTGCCGGTTGCCGAGCGTAATGGTGCCGGTCTTGTCGAGCAGCAGCGTATCCACGTCGCCCGCGGCCTCGACCGAACGGCCGGACATGGCGAGCACGTTGAAGCGCACCAGCCGGTCCATGCCCGCGATGCCGATGGCCGAAAGCAGCGCGCCAATGGTGGTGGGAATGAGCGTCACGAACAGCGCCACCAGCACGATCACGGAGATCTCGCCGCGTGCATAAGACGCGAAACTCGGGATGCTCGCCACCGCGAACACGAAGATGATCGTCATGCCGGCCAAGAGGATGTTCAGCGCGATCTCGTTCGGCGTTTTCTGCCGCTCGGCACCTTCGACCAGCCCGATCATGCGGTCGAGGAAGGTCGAGCCTTGCGCCGCGGTGATGCGCACGACGATCCAGTCGGAGATCACCATCGTGCCGCCCGTCACCGCCGAGCGGTCGCCGCCCGAACTCGCGGATGACCGGCGCGGATTCGCCGGTGATGGCCGCCTCGTTCACCGAGGCCACGCCCTCGATGACGTCGCCATCGGAGGGGATCAGGTCGCCCGCCTCGACAAAGACGATGTCGCCCTGTTTCAGCTCGACAGCCGGGATCGGCGTGACCTTGTCATGGTTGCGCGCATCGGCAAGCTTCTTGGCGATCACATCCGTCTTGGTGGCCCGCAGGCTCGCGGCCTGCGCCTTGCCGCGGCCCTCGGCCACCGCTTCCGCGAAGTTCGCGAACAGCACCGTGAACCAGAGCCACAGGATGATCTGGAGCGAAAAGCCGTAATGGCCGGCCCCGTGACGATGTCGCGCAGGAAGAGCACCGTGGTGAGCGCCGCGACAACCTCCACCACGAACATCACGGGGTTCTTGACCATCAGCCGCGGATCGAGCTTGGCGAAGGACGCGCCGATGGCCGGAACCAGGATCTTGGGATCGGTAATCGTTGCCGTCGCCGACCGCTTGGATTTCGAGACAGGAGACATTCAGTTCGATCCTTGAAGCTCAAAGGTTTGACCGGCCATCATCGCGAGATGCTCGACAATGGGGCCAAGCGAAATGGCTGGGAAGAAGGTCAGCCCGCCAACGATCAGGATCACGCCGCTAACGAGCAGGACGAACTGCAGCCCGTGTGTCGGGAAGGTGCCCGCGGACGGCGGCAAGATCTTCTTGGCCGCCAGGGAGCCGGCGATGGCGAGCGCCGGCACGATCATCAGGAAGCGCCCGATCAGCATCGCGATGCCAAGCGTGGTGTTGTAGAACGTCGTGTTGGCGGAGATCCCCGCGAACGCGCTGCCATTGTTGCCGGTCGCCGAGCTATAGGCGTAGAGGATTTCGGTGAAGCCGTGCGGCCCCGCGTTCGCAATGCCGGCAAGCCCCTCCTTCGCGACCGTGGCCAAGGCGGTGAAGCCCAGGATCGAGGCCGGCAGGATCAGGATCGCAAGCATCGCCATCTTCACCTCCTTCGCCTCGATCTTCTTGCCTAGATATTCCGGCGTGCGCCCCACCATCAGCCCCGCGATGAACACCGATAGGATCGCGAACAGCAGCATGCCGTATAACCCTGCGCCCACGCCGCCGAAGATGATCTCGCCCAACAGTATGTTAACGAGCGGCACCATGCCGGCCAGCGGCAGGAGGCTATCGTGCATGTTGTTCACTGCGCCGCAGGACGCATCTGTGGTAACGGTGGTGAACAGCGCGGAGTTCGCGATGCCAAAGCGGACCTCCTTGCCCTCCATATTGCCGCCGGACTGCAACTCGCTCGGGCGCTGATCGACGCCCAGCGCCGCAATGATCGGATTGCCCTTGCCCTCGGCCCAATACACAAGCGCAACGCCGCCAAGGAACAGAATACCCATCACCGCGAAGATCGCCCAGCCCTGCCGCTGGTCGCCAACCATCCGGCCGAACACATTGGTGAGCGCCGCGCCGATGGAGAAGATCAGCACGAGCTGAACAAAGTTCGTAAGCGCGTTCGGGTTCTCGAAGGGATGCGCGGAATTGGCGTTGAAGAAGCCGCCGCCATTCGTCCCGAACATCTTGATGACTTCCTGGGAAGCAACCGGGCCTTGCGCGATCAACTGCTTGCCGCCCTCAAGGGTCGTGACCTCGGTGTAGGCGTGCAGGTTCTGCGGCACGCCCTGCCAGACGAAGAACAGGCCAACCACGATGGAGACCGGCAGCAGCACGTAAAGCACGCAGCGGGTCATATCGACCCAGAAATTGCCGACCGTGTTCGATTGGCGCCGCGCAAAGCCGCGAATGAGCGCAACCGCTAGCGCGATGCCCGTGGCGGCGGAGACGAAGTTGTGAACCGTGAGCCCTGCCATCTGCACGAGGTAGCTCATCGTGGATTCCGGCGTGTAGGACTGCCAGTTCGTGTTGGAGACGAAGCTTACCGCGGTGTTAAACGCCGAGCTTTGCTCTACGTTGGCCTGCCCTTGCGGATTGAACGGCAGGTAAGCCTGCAGCCGCTGCAGCGCGTAAAGCGTGACGAAGCCGGCCACGCTGAAGAGCAGCATGGCCACCGCGTAGATGACCCAGCCCTGCTCGCGCGTCTCATCGATGCCGGAGGCCCTGTAGAGCAGCCGCTCGACGGGCTGGAGCACGGGCGAAAGCAGCGTCCGCTCGCCGTTGAACACCCGCGTCATGTAGCCGCCGAGCGGCTTGGCGATGACCACGATAACGAATGCGTAGAGCGCGATCTGCGCCCAGCCTTGCAATGTCATGATTGGCGTTCCTTAGAACCGCTCGGGGCGGACAAGCGCGTAGACGAGATAGCCGAGCAGGAAGGCGGTGACGGCGCCGGCGAGGATATAATCGAGGGTCATGGCTTCCTCACAACCGGTCGCAGGCGGTGACATAGGCCAAGGCGACGGCAAAGAAGCCGAGCCCAAGGACAAGCATCAAGAGATCGGACATTTTACACTCTCTTAGCGATGGGAGCGCCGCAAGGCCGCCGCGCATGCGGCGAATCTTAGGCGCGAAAGTGCTAAGGAACGTCTGCGGTTTAGCATATAAAAGCAATGCAAGGATGGCGCGGGGGCCATAGGAATTTCATAGGGACTGTGGATGACTGCCTAAAATGCGGGCAGGACTCGACCGCATACTTATGCCGGCGGCCAGAAATCTTGACCGCTCGGCGTCATTGCGAGGGGCGTAGCCCCGAAGCAATCCAAAGCCGCAAAGGTAGCGCCAATTTCTGGATCGCCACGGCAGCCCGGGGCTGCCTCGCGATGACGGCTAAGACTGCGGAACGGCCAAGATTTCTGACCGCTGGGACTAAAATCGGCTGATTGAAAAGATAAGATCGTAAAGCGCCGCGGCCGGAACCGCGAGCGCCCTTGCCGGCGGCTTCTACTTCTTCCTAAAAGCGCTCTGAAGCAGCCCGGCGTCGAGCGCGGCCGGAGCCTTGCCTGTTGTCGCGTAGATATAGACGCCCGTCCGGAACAGCGTGCCCAGCGTCGAGAACACCACCCCCAGCGTCAGTCCGTAGAGAACGGCGATTGCGATAACCGGAATGGGCGGCACGCCGTTCGACGCCAGCAAGCCAACCAGCGGTATGGCCGGCAGGATGAGCAGCATGGCTATGATGCCGAGGCCGCCTTCGCCGCCAACCGCTTCGCCCCAGGTCTGCCGGAGAATCGCCGACGAGCGCTTGACCGCCTCGACCGGGCCGGTTCCCTCGACGACCAGCACGGGCACAACGAAATAGGTGATCGCCGCCCAGGCCACCTCCCCAATGCCTCCGAGCAAGCCGCCCAGAAAGCCGAGCTTGTCCTTCAGGAAATCTTGCAGCACCTGCAGCAGAAGTCCGACCGTGCTCGCAACCAGCGCCCACATCAGGATTTGCGGCAGCCGGCCCATGGCCGTGGCGAGCCCTTTGGTGAGCGACGGCTCATGCCCAGCGAAGCATTGCAGCGAGCAGAAGATGAGTGCCGCGTTAAAGAAAATCACCACGAAGAAGGACACGAAATAGATCGCAAACAGCAACGGATAGATTGCAGCCCTGCTTTCGTGAGAGCCGCGGGCAAATTGACTGGAATGGAGAAGTTCAGGGCTGTTGACGGCCATGCCAGCAATCAGCGCCAGAATAACCGCGAGCGCCAGCCCCGACATGACCGGAAGCAGCGCAAGTTTCGGATGGAGCTTCAGAACGGACCACGCCGCCTTGGTTATCTCCCACCCGCGGCTCATTCTTTCAAACATGCGCAAATCTCCTTCAGCAAATAGCGAACCCATCCGCGACAGGTGGCCGGCGATTCTGCCTGACTATATCAACTTGCGCGCCGGTAGTCTTTGGTCGCGGCGCGCGCAGCGCAGTTCAAACCAGCCTTGCACACCGCCCGTCACAGCGATGCCAGGGGCGGCTGCAGGCGCCCAGCCGCTATTTGCCGCGCGCGATACCGGGATCGCCAGACGGGCTGAGATGCTTGCGCGCACCACGGCCATGGACCTGCCATTGGCAGTCCAAAGCGCATGAACCTGTCTGGCGCACTCGATCCTGAAGACATAGAAATCCACAGGCAGGAATATGCCGCCATCGATGCCCGATGTTCTCAGCGAGTTTCTAGGATATGTTCGCCGTGGCTAGTGCGCAATTTCCGGATAGGCTCGTCACGGAGAGCGTCCGGGGGGACTGAAACATCATGAAACAAGGGAAGCCAACGGCCGCCAGAAACGATTCGCTCTTTCTCGATCGACTGCGAAAGCTGCACGGCGATCTTCGCGCCGTGGGCGAGAAAGCGGTGGACTGCGTGCTTCCGGCAAAGGTCCAGGCCAAGGCCGCGGATTTTCTTCACGGATTGCGGGACGTCCCCGATGTGTCCTTGCGCGCCGTCGACGCCCTGGGCTATGCGATCGACGTGCTTCTCTTTACGCCGTCCATGAGCGGGCATACCGCGATCGATCGCGCCATGCGCAGCGGCAAATTCGGCGGCGCGGAGATGGAGGCGGCAAATCTCATGCGGCAAGCCACCTTTCGCCTTCTTGAAGTCACAAAAGAGAACGGTGGGGGGCTTCTCGCCGCCACCGATCTCGTCAGCAACGAACGGCTGGCGATCTTCGATCCGGAATCGCCCATGACGCGCGGCGGACGGTGGGCGCGGCGCACCTGCCTTTACCAGGGTGTGCACGTGACCGTTGGCCCGATGACGCCGCTCGACGATGACATGCTGGCCGTGGCAGCCCCCTTCATGAACGGAGGGGGGGGCCTGAAAAAGCCGTTGCGCTGCGCCGAGGCGCTCTACGAACACTTCATCCGGCATGGCGACCCCTTGAACGGCGTGGACCTGGACTTGTTGGCCGGTGAAGATGACGATGATGGGTTTCCCTTCGATGCCTCGGATGGCCCGCTTCACGCCCTGGCGGCGGAATGGGCTGAGGAGAGCCAGCTTCCGGAGCCGGACGCCAGCGTCTTGCAACTGATCCGGGCCGAGTCTTACGAGAGCCCCGTGTTGGAAGTGCACCGCGCCAGCTACCACGCGCATCACGAACGGAAAGCCCGTCTGGCCGCGGCCTATGACCGCATTCTTTCCCTTCAGCTTGAAACCGTCCACCGGCGGGCGAGTGTTGGAATTCGCGCGTCGTTTGAAACCCTTGACATCCTCACCGCAAAACTCAGGGAAGGCCAGGCAACAGGAGAAATTCCGGCGGATGCCATCGCGCATTTCGAGGAAATGTGCCGCCGTGCGAAGCTTGCCGGGACCGCCAAGAGCAACAAGGGCAATCGCGAGGAACTGGACAAGATTTTATCCCGCATTCAGGCGCTGCGCGGCAAAACCGTGGAACAGGGCTGCACCGAGGCGGAAGCCCTGCTAGCCGCGGGCAAGGTCGCCGAACTGCTCGACCAATACGGTTTGACGCTCAGCGAGATCGACATGAAGGCGCAAAGCTGCGCGGGCGAAGGCATTGAAACCAACCGCCGCCGCCGGTCGCCCCTCGATGAATGCGCGAGCACGATCGCAGGTTTCTGCGATTGCCGCACCTGGTTCGAAATGACGCTTCAGGGGCATATCCGGCATGTCTTTTTCGGCCTGCCCGCCGATGTAGCGGGCGCACGCTATCTGTACGAGAAGATCGATGAGGCGTTCGAAACCGAAACGGCCGCATTCAAGCGAAGCGAGCTTTATGACACGCACCCGTCCGCCCAGCGCCGCAGCGCCACTACGTCGTTTCAAACGGGCCTCGGCCACGGCATCCGCGCCAAGCTCAACAGGCTCAAGGCCGAACGCGATGCGGCCTTCCGCGCCAGCGGAGGCCGGGATCTCGTGCCCGTCAAACGGCATGTGATCGAGGACGAACTCGCTGCCCTGGGCATGCGGCTTAAAGTTCTCCAGACCGGCCGGAAGAACCTCCTGGCCACGGCCTACAAGAAGGGCCGCATTACTGGCGAAAACCTGGATTGGGAGGACAAGATCGCTCCGGCATGAGAGTTTCCCGGCCCGAAGCGCCCCAACCCGCCGCGCGGATTGTGAGCAATACCGCCTAAGCCCTCCGGGCATCGAGCGCGGCGCCGATCAGCGCGAACCCGGTAAACAGCAGGTTGATCCCCACATAAATGCCGAGGATGAACACGCTGCTGCCGGGCCAGCCAGCGATTACCAGCCCCGCAAGTGCCAAATCGATGACGCCGCCCGCGAGCAGCAGCACCCAGCGGCCGGTATGGTCCTTGATGGCGAACGCCAGGGCGAAGCTCGATATGCCGTGCACGATGAAATAGGCCGTAAGCACCATGGTAAGCGTTATCGCGCCTTGCAGCGGGAAGAGCGCAATGACGAGGCCCAGGATCGCGGTGAGCACCGAGAGCAGCAGCGAGGACCAGTAGCCCGGCGCATGAGGAGCCCGAACGAGCGAGATTGCGCGGAAACTCCCGGCGAAGAACAGGAGCCAGCCCACGAAGGCGGCCGCCACCACCGATGCGATCACCGGAACCCCGATGGCGAGCGTGCCCAGTATCGCAAGAAGGATGCCCTGGATGAGGAACAGCTTCCAATGCTCTTTGAGACTCTGGCGGACAGCGCCTTCGAGTTCCTCCGGGGTAATGCCGGGCTCGGTCATGATCTTTTCCCTTCGCGTGAAAAGCAGGTCGCCGGTAAGATATCGGATGAATATGAAATCAGGTTGAATAGTTCCGGCGCAAAACGCGCGTCAAAAGCTTTCCATCATTGCGTGTTCCACACCGGCCGCGGCGGCCGGCCCGGCTGCCCCTTGACTGAAACCGGTTGCACAGCTCCACAGGCACATCCTCCGGATGCTAGTTTCTCTTTAGCAGAGCAATCCAGAAGACAACGAACAGTGTGCCTGTTTCTGGATCGCCACGGCCGCCAAGACAGTTTCGCGATAGCGGGGAGTGCATGGGAAAAGCGATCAGGACCTTTGACGGCTGGTATAACCGCACAATACCGCGTCCGTTCTGCCGGGCTTGAGGCGAAGCCAGAAAGCTCCAGCGCCGCGTTAAAGTTTGGTGTACCCCCTTAAGCGCCACGTCATAGTTAATCCCGGCATGGTAAACTCGCACATGGCATGTTTTCTACTCGCCACTTTTTGCGTTTTTTTTCGCATTTTGGGGCCGTTTCTGTGTTTCAAAAATCCCTTTAAATACACGGTCGGTTTTAATCTTAACCATAAAACGGTGCATCCGCCCGGCGCGCGCGCTGAACCCCAGTACATTTTTCTTCGCTTTATCAATGCCTTATAAAGGCCTTAAGGGTTTTGGAAGGAGTATCGGCGACAATGACTCCTGAATGAAGCCGGCGGCATTTTTGGAAAACGCGCCGGAATGCGCAAAACTACGGTTAACAGCAGGCTAAGCCGGGCACGCGGCAGAGACGATGAATTACCGCCATATCTACCACGCCGGGAACTTCGCCGATGTCTTGAAGCACGTCGTGCTCGTGCAGTGCCTCACGTACCTGCAGCGGAAGGACAGCGGCCTGTGCCTCGTCGACGCGCATGGCGGGGCGGGCCTTTACGCGCTCGATTTAGAGGAAGCGGCCAAGACCGGCGAATGGGAAAAGGGCATCGGCTGCCTTGAGACCCGAGACGGCGCGCCCGCGGACCTCAAGACCTATCTCGATCTCATCGGCCCGGACCTCGCCGCGCGCCGCTATCCGGGCTCGCCGCTCATCATGGCAGATCTCATGCGCCCCCAGGACCGGCTTGTCTCGGCTGAGTTGCACGAGCCAACCTTCGAGGCCCTGCAAGTGGCACTCAGGCCGTACCCAAATGCGCGCGCGCTGCACATGGACGCCTATGAATGCGTGCGCGCGCATATCCCGCCCAAGGAGCGGCGCGGGCTTGTGCTGATCGACCCGCCCTTCGAGCTGAAGGACGAGTTCCAGACCCTGGCCCGGCAGATGCGCGAGTGGAAAAAGCGCTGGGCCACCGGCGTTTTCGTGGCCTGGTATCCGATCAAGGCACATCTGCCGGTGGCGGACTTGAAGGAGGCTGCGAAAGCGCTCGATCTTGGGGCGACCTGGTGCGTCGAGGCGCTCATCCTGCCGCGCGAACGCCCTGAGAGCCTCAACGGCTGCGGCTTGATCGTGTTCAACGCCCCCTACGGCGTGCCCGGACGCATAGAGGCGCTCCTGCCGTTCCTCAAGGACGCCCTGGCTCTTCATGGCACTGCGGCGGAATGGCTTGTCTCCGCAATTTGATTTAATACGAAGGAGTTCGCCTTAAAATTGCTAAAGCTTAGGATTAAACGCTGAATCCGCACGTTTAGCGGATAAGCCAGAGACCGGCCGAGGGCACCGGGCGGTTTCTGGCTTGCCCGGCGGAATAGCCAGGAGTATGGGCGCTCCAGGCTGGCTCCCCGGCGCCAGGAAGCTCAAGCGGAGGGCGTTCAGCCATACGCAGGAGAATCCGAAGCCGGGGCCGCCGGGCGCACAGTATAAGGAGGGATGGGTATGATGTTTTCGAAGCGAATGCTGCTGGGCTTGGCAGCGATAGCGGCGCTTGCGCTGTGCTGGCCGGTAGCTGGGGCTCGCGCTGGGGCCTATGGGATCGAGGCCGATTTGCGCGCGGCCCTCGACAAGTTCTTCTACCAGGTGCCGTCGTCGAGGGAGCTTGCCAATAAGGCCGCCGGAATCCTCGTATTCCCGATGGTGGTGAAGGCGGGCTTCGGCTTCGGCGGCGAATATGGCGAAGGCACGCTGTTCATCGGCGGGAAGGCGGCCGGCTATTACAACGACGTCGCCGGCTCGTTCGGCTTCCAGCTTGGCGCACAGGCGCGCTCCATCGTCATCATGTTCATGACGCGGGACGCGCTCGATAAGTTCCACCACCGCGACGGCTGGAAGGTCGGCGTGGACGGCTCCGTGGCCATCGTGGCCGTGGGCGCGGGCGGCACGATCGACACCAACAACATCCAGAGCCCGGTCGTTGGCTTCATCTACGATCAGAAGGGCCTGATGTATAACCTGACGCTTGAAGGCTCCAAGATCAGCCGGATCTACCGCTAGGGCCGTCTTCAGCCAGGATCGCGGCAAGGCGGCTTAGGAAGGGCGTCTGCGCGGGGTTCATCTTCGCGCGCGCCTCGTCCAGAGCGAACCACCCGGCGCGGTCGGCCTCGGGGATCGAGAGACGCTTGCCGCTCTTCCGGGGCCACTCGATCTCGCAGAAGTTGGAGACCTGTTTCGCTAGGTCGAATTCGCCCGCGCAGGCCCAGGCGGTGACGACCTTCCCGCTCTTCTGCACGATCTCGCCCAGGGGCCGGAATTCGCCCTTGGGCTGCATTCCCGTCTCCTCGCCGAACTCCCGGATGGCGGCGGCCAGCGGCTCCTCGGGCTTCCCGTACTCGCCTTTGGGGATCGTCCAAGCGCCCGCATCCCTCCGCGCCCAGTACGGCCCGCCCGGATGCACAAGCAGCACGCGGGGCTCGCCAGCCACGAGCTTGTAGAGGAGGATTCCGGCGCTGCGTTTCATCTGCTTTTGGGACCGGTGCGCGCTTCTTATTGACGCATTCTGCTCCCCATTCCGGGCTTCGCGATATTGAACTAATTTAGCACGCAGCTTAAATCCGCCACATAAAAGTGGTGGAGGACTGGCGAGAGAATCCGCAGAAGGTGCGCGAACTGGATTGGCATTCGCAGTTGGAGGCGTTGGCGGAGGGGCAGGCTCGGAAGAGGGAAAGCGAGTAAAATAGACGCGGCTATGGCTCTATTGCTTCCTGAAAATTATCGGAATCGCTTCAAACAACCCCAGAATGGATTCTCCAGCTTCTAGGCCATTTTCAAACTGTTTGCGGGCTTTCCTGAAGGGGAATGCTGCGTTCAACTCGTCGAAGAAGATACCCCAATCGTTACCGTCATCTCTCCAGGCCCCACCATACGTCCGTATCAAACACTCCCCTAGGTATGAGCCGACAAGTTGAAGTAAGCGTTCATTGTCAGCCGTCGAAGTGTGTGGTTTACGCCGCTGTTCCTCGAGGAATTCTTCCACCCATGCGATCGTATCCCGGTTGTAGCCGAACGCTGCTCCGCGCTTGCTGAGAGAACCGAATGTCTCCACTGCGGTCCGCGCGTTCTCGCGAATCTTGGCTTCGTCGTTCATGCTATTCCGGAGCGGCGATTCCCAAGGATTTCATTTTACGGTAGAGGTGGGAGCGCTCCAG
>CAVXDM010000052.1:0-26979 GCA_963760455.1 uncultured Alphaproteobacteria bacterium | reverse complement strand
CCCAGGGGCTGGCATTCCACGAGGCCCAGCCGCCGCCTTCCGAAAAGAAGGCAAGCGGGGGGACCTCAACGCCGCCGGACAGGGCGATACCTGTCATGCGCTTGGAAAGCCGCAAGGAGGACGTGCTGTGGTTCTCACCATCCGAGCGTGCCCTTTACCAACTCAGGCCGAGCAAGACCTGCGCACGACGGAAGGTCAGGCAGAAAATCGAGGCCGCTTCCGTACCGCCGCGGCGCTGACAATTTTGCTGCGCTACGCAGCGTGCCTTCCACCGCCCGCAAGCAGGCTGGAGCCTCATCGAGACCCTCAGGAAGAAACCCGATACCCTGATCGGCAAAATCAACGCCGCCTGACCTACCTGGGCAGCGACCAAGAAAGTAGAATTCTTAGATTGTGTCCTGGCCCTCCGCCTGCAAGCGCACCGGGGGGCCGAGCTTGACACTTCAGTAATTCCACAATAATAGAATTACAGGAGAACGCAATGGCCGACGCCCCCTTCGACGATCAAATCGCCCGCTACGCCGACATGCTGGCGGCGCTTGGCACCGATACGCGGCTCAGGATCGTCCGCCTTCTGCTGTCGGCGCACCCTTACGGCATGGTGGTGGGCGAAATCGGCTCGGAGCTTGGCATTCCCGCCTCGACGCTCTCCCACCACCTCGAAAAGCTCAAGACCGAAGACCTGGTGAAGGTGCGCCGCGAGAGCACCTTCCTGCGCTACACCGCGAACACCCAGGCGCTGCAGGACATCCTGGCGTTCCTCTTCGCCGAATGCTGCACGCGCAACAAAGCGATCAACCCCGAAGACATCACCTGCTGTTAGGAGCGAGCCTTGAGCCACGCTGAGGAAAATAATGCGATTGTATCGTGCGGCGCCTGCGGGAACGCAATGAATGCGGCCGGGACGCGGCAGATTTCGGCCGGCCTCTGCGATAGCTGCTTTGCCGCCCTTTCCTCCGGCAATCGGGCCAAATCCCGCGCGATATTGCAGGCAATCGACGCGCCAGTTCTGCTCATGCAACCCAATCCGCGTCAGGTGTTCACCGCGAACGGCCGCGCGCTCGCGCTGTTCGGCAAGACGTTGGCCGAAGCTGAAGGACACCGGGGCGGCGAGGTGTTCAATTGCGTTCATTCGTTCTCGGCGGACGGATGCGGCAAGGACGTCCACTGCGAGGACTGCAAGATAAGGGCTGCCATCGTCGGTGCGTTCACCGGCGAGGAAAGTTCCGCGCAGTCCATTCTGACGATCCGGCGCGACCGCGACGCGGCCTACACTCTATCCGTCGCTACAGAGCAGGCGGGCAGCTACGCGCTGGTGCGCGTCGACCGATTTGAATCTGAAAATGGAGGCCCCAAATGAGCGATGCCAACATCAAGGAAGCCGTGCGCGAGCGCTATAGCGAGGCTGCGCGCCGGGTCAGCGAGGGCGGAGCTGGATCGTGCTGCGGCGGCAAGGGCGCGTGCGCGGATACGAACCCCATCACCTCCAACCTTTACGATGTCACCGAGAAAGGCGCGTTGCCGGAAGCGGCGGTGCTCGCCTCGCTCGGCTGCGGCAACCCCACGGCCTTGGCGCAACTCAAGGCCGGCGAAACCGTGCTCGATCTGGGCTCGGGCGGCGGCATCGACGTTTTGCTCTCCGCGCGCCGCGTCGGCCCCACGGGCAAGGCTTACGGCCTCGACATGACGGACGAAATGCTGGCGCTCGCCCGTCAGAACCAGCAGGCGGCCGGCGTCGAGAATGTCGAGTTCATCAAGGGCGAGATCGAGGCCATTCCGCTTCCCGACAATTCGGTCGATGTCATCATCTCGAATTGCGTCATCAACCTGTCAGCGGACAAGGATAAGGTGATCAAGGAAGCATTCCGCGTCCTGAAGCCCGGCGGCCGCTTCGCCGTGTCCGATATCGTCACGCGCGGCGAGATGCCGGAGCAGATCCGCAAGCAAGTGCTGCTCTGGTCGGGCTGCATCGCCGGCGCGCTCCAGGATACGGAATATGCGAGCAAGCTTGCCGCGGCGGGCTTCGAGGACATCGGCATCGAGCCCACGCGCATGTACACAGGCGACGACGCGCGCGAGTTCGCGAGCGGCAAGGGCATCGATGTGGACCAAATCGCCCCGTATATCGACGGCAAGTTCATGAGCGCCTTCGTGCGCGCCAAGAAGCCGGGAACTGCGGGCGGCTGCTGCGCGCCCACATGCTGCTGCGGATCGTAGGGGCGCGCAGGCCGCGGCGTTGATATTGCGTGGGACCGACGGCTAAGAGAGCCATTGAACAATGGAGGAAGCAGCAAATGGCGATATTCGAACTTCCTGTTCTTGGTCCCACGGAGTTCAAGACCTCAAAATACGCAAACCGTTAGCTGGGGCGTGGAGTTCCCGCTCCACGATGAGGATGTCTCGGTTACTTTTACGTGGACGGGCCCGAAATGACCGCGGAATTACTGCGCCGCGTCGAGAAATTTCTTGCGCACATAGGGGACTTTGACCGTCTAGCTCGCGCTGCGATTCGAGAGGACTACGCGAGCGGTGAAGACGCCAAAAGCCGGCGCTTTCTTTCTTATAACCTTGAAAACTTCATCCCGACGATCGCGCCTTCAGTGTTTTGGCACGGATGACGTGAGTTCCATTGGCGTAGAACACCTGCTTGCCGCCCTGAATCCGCTCCAGGTGGCACTGCGTCCTGAAGAGGAAGATAGCGTCGCGGTTTTTGACTACATCCTGGGCTCAGGTATCAGCGATCAGATACTCTGCATTGGCTTCAACGCTCAAGGCGAAGCCGGCCGTTTGGGCTGGGACAGTTAATCTCTTGGAGAGTTGATCTTATGAGCGATACAATCTTCAATGTGCTGTTCCTCTGCACGGGGAACACGGCCCGCTCGGTGCTTGCGGAGGGAATACTTCGCAAGGAAGGAGCCGGCCGGTTCAATGCCTTCTCGGCTGGCAGCCAGCCGAAGGGCGTCGTGAACCCCTATGCGCTCAAAACGCTGGCCGCCTTCGGCTATCCGGCGGATGGCTTCCGGTCCAAGAGCTGGGACGAATATGCCCAGCCCGGCGCGCCCAAAATGGATTTCGTCTTCACGGTCTGCGACAACGCGGCGGGCGAGGTTTGCCCGATTTGGCCGGGCCAGCCCATGACAGCGCACTGGGGCATCGAAGACCCTGCGGCCGTGGAGGGCAGCGATATCGAGAAGCAGCGGGCCTTCAACGAAGCCTTCCGCTATCTTGCGCAACCGCATAGCTGCGTTCACGTCGCTGCCGCTACACAGCATCGGCAAGCTGGCGCTATCCTCGCGGCTGAGCGAAATCGGCCGTATGGAGGGTTCGACCGCCAGCCCGGATCGCGTCGTTGCGAGCGAAGCGAAGCAATCCCAGGGGCATGGAATAGCTGCGGCCGTGGATGGTTGCTCCTGGATCGCCACGGCGCCTTTGGCGCCTCGCGATGACGATCCCGAACAACTCGGCCGGAAAAATCGAAAAGCACTAGGAACCATAGAGGGCATTCTCAAATGAGCGCAATCACCGCCAAGCTATCGTTCCTCGACCGCTATCTTACGGTCTGGATATTCGCCGCCATGGCCGCCGGCATCGCGCTCGGCTCGCTTGTCCCGGGTGTCCGGGGCTTCGTCAATTCCTTCCAGATCGGCACCACCAACGTGCCGATTGCGCTGGGCCTCATCCTGATGATGTATCCGCCCTTCGCCAAGGTGCGCTACGAGGAACTGCCCAGCGTCTTCCGGGATACGAAAATCCTGGGCCTCTCGCTCGTTCAGAACTGGGTGATTGGCCCGGTGTTCATGTTCGCGCTGGCGATTATTTTCCTGCCCGACAAGCCGGAATACATGGCTGGCCTCATCCTCATCGGCCTCGCGCGCTGCATCGCCATGGTGATCGTCTGGAACGAGATCGCCGAGGGCTCGACCGAATACGCGGCCGGTCTCGTCGCCTTCAACTCGATTTTCCAGGTGCTGTTCTACAGCGTCTACGCCTGGATTTTCGTCACCGTGCTGCCGCCGCTGTTCGGGCTGTCCGGCTCGGCGGTCGCCATCTCCATCGGCCAGATCGCGCAAAGCGTCTTCATCTATCTGGGCATCCCCTGCGCCGCCGGCCTGTTGACCCGCGCCGTCATGCTGCGCTTCGTGTCCAAGGACTGGTATCACGCCCACTTCGTCCCGATGATTTCGCCCATTACCCTTGCGGCCCTGCTTTTCACCATCGTCGTCATGTTCTCCATCCAGGGCGAGAAGATCCTGACGAACCCGGCCGGCGTAGTGCGCATTGCTATTCCGCTCTTGATCTACTTCATAGTGATGTTTGCCGTCTCCTTCGCCATGAGCAAATGGATGGGCGCGGGCTACCGCAAATGCGCCACGCTTTCGTTCACCGCCGCCAGCAACAATTTCGAGCTGGCAATCGCGGTCGCGGTCGCGGTCTATGGCATCAACTCCGGCGCGGCCTTTGCCGCCGTCATCGGCCCGCTGGTCGAGGTGCCGGTGATGATCGGCCTCGTCAACGTTGCCTTGTGGGCCAGAAGCCGCTTCTTTCAGGGCGAAGCGCTCGCGTAATACCAAATTCTTGCTTCGCTCTGCTCGCGGCGTCCCAGAAATGCCGAAGGCATTATCCGGGACGCCGCTGAGTGAACCTATTCAACCTGTTTGGGCGTCACACCGCTCCTGCGCTTCATCCATCCGGAACTGCTTAGGGATACTGCTGGCGAATGTTCCAGCGGGCACGAAGCGGCGCAGCAGGCTCAGTTTCCCACCCGCGCGCTCTTCGTCCCCGAAGCCGCTCAGCGGCAATCTGGGATCTTCGCCGTGTCCGGAAGCTTCCTGGTAATCTACTGTTTACCTCAACTTGGCGGTGTTCTTGGCCAATTCGCTGCAATTGCCGAGCTTTCCGTTAAGGAGCAATGATAAGACATGCTCCTTTCTAAAGGTTTAAGGATCGCTAACGCATTGATAACGCAGCGTTATTATCAATCGCCCACCGTCACCGGACAGGGCGGACGCTCCGTTTTATGGCTAAGATTGAATTGCCCGTATATTTAAAGGGATTTTTGGAGCGCGGAATTCGACCCCAAACGGGGAAAAATTCGCACAAAGTGGCGTGTGGCGCACACCTGGAACCGCCGTTTACCATCCGCTCATTTACCATGGTAGGCCCCTACGCGAAGCGAACGATGCGTTAACCCCAAAAGCGCAGCACGCGCGGCCTGTCCTATCGCTGCGAGGTGCTGACGCGCTCGGAAACCGGATCGCGTTCGAGGCCGGCGGTCTTGGCTCGGGCCGGGAGCGACTGCAAGCGCGCCTTAAGCGTCTGCGCATGGCGGTAGGCATCCTCGATCCGGGCCATCTGCAACCGCCCCGATTTGAGCGCGGCCTGCACCGCCTCAAAGCTCAGCGCTGTGATGCCGGCCGGAAGCGTGGAAGGCTCGCGGACCAGGATCATATCGGCACCGCTCTGAAGGGCGCGGACAACGGTTTCGCCGTAAAGCGCCGGGGCGCCGCCAGGCATGTCCATCTCGAAAATCAAAGCGTCGTGGAAGTTGCCGCGGCTGCCGCGCGCTTTGGCGGTGCGCGCAAGTCCCAGCGACACATCCAGGTAGCGCATCGACTCCATCGCCTTCACCCTGATGACAAGCGCATCGCTCGGCTCGCTCCTTAAGAGCAAATGCATCATCGCAGAGCTTGGCCGCTCTTTGAGCCAAGTAGTTCGCAAGCCCGGCCTGAAAGGAACATGCCTGAGGGCCGCCAAAACTCCCTGGTCGTGGTGGCCGAACTTGAATGCGCGCGCGTAGACCGCGATGAGGGCAGGCGAGGTTCCAAAGCAAAGCGCCGACAGATCGACCCCTTGCCGCCGGCAGACATCCTCGCTCGGGCCGATATTGAGGGTTACGCCGAGCCCCGCCAGTTCATCGGCCATCGCCCGGTACTCGACCTGCGCTTCATGCGGGTTTCCGCCACTGCTGACGGCGTTGGCGGAGCTGTGAAAGGTGAAACCCTTATCCTCGGACAGAACCGTGTCCGGCCCACCAGGCTGCTCGATGGCGATAAGAGGCGTATGCTCGCCTGCCGCGTCGTTGATTGATTCCAGAAGTCCGCGCAACTGCCTGGAACTCTCGATATTCGAATCCCTGACGAGAGCGCCCACGAGCTTTCCGCTTCGCAAATCGCCGGCGAGGCGTTCGACATCGGGATCTCCCGGCTGCTGGCCCGAAAAGCCGGTAAGCATGAGCTGGCCTATCATATGGCGCAGCTTCTCCTCCGGGGTCTTCCCGGGTGTGCCCGCCTTGACAGGACCGGTCGCCGAGGGAGTTAGCGGCCGTGGCGCTATGGCGTTACGCTCTTGCTCGCTCAGCAGGCGGCCGGCAGCGGCGCTACGGGCTGGTTTGGCGGCAGCGGTCAAGTGGCTCGGAGCTGGCTTCGGTTTCGCGAGGGGGGCAACTCGCCGCTCCAGCCTCTGGTGCTCCTGCTCTTGCAACCTAAGCGAGTATGGCGCGCACCAAGGAGGGCTCTCATCCCTATCGCGGCAGGCATCCGGAATGGCGCGGCTATCGGAAGTCTCCTCGACACGAACCACCAAAGTCGGCCTGTCGGAGACGGCAGGCCGCGGCAACGCAACGACTGCGCTTGAAATCAGGACGGTACAAATAAAGACAACAGGAATTCGGACCATAGCCCCAACACACGGCTACAACTACGCGGCCCTTATCGCATAGCCGCAACCCATCCTGCACGTCATTTTTTGTTGCGAACCGTTACCTGTGCGCATTCACCGCGATGCGATGACAACCGGCCACAGGGGATCAGCCGCGTGGCTGCGAAACCACCCGCACATAGGGCTTTACCGCCTTCCAGCCGGCGGGGAATTTCTGCCGGGCCTCATCGTCGGACACGCCGCCGGCGATAATGACGTCTTCACCAAACGTCCAGTTGGCCGGAGTCGCGACCTTGTGCTTGTCAGTCAATTGCAGTGAATCGACCACGCGCAGGATCTCCAGGAAGTTGCGTCCTGTTGCCATTGGGTAGGTGAGGATAAGCCGGATTTTCTTCGCCGGATCGACAACGAACACGCTGCGCACCGTCTGGTTTGTTGCGGCTGTGCGTCCCTGCGAGGTGCTGCCCGCATCCGCCGGCAGCATGCCGTAGAGCTTGGCGACCGTCAGATCGCTGTCACCAACAAGCGGATAATTGGGCGCGTAGCCAGTGACATCCTGAATGTCCTGCGCCCACCTTGCGTGGTCGGAGACCGGATCGACGCTCAGGCCCAGGATCTTGACGTTGCGCCGGTCGAACTCGCTCTTGAGGCTGGCCATCGCGCCAAGCTCGGTGGTGCAAACTGGTGTGAAGTCCTTCGGGTGTGAGAACAAGATACCCCAGGACTTGCCCAGCCATTCGTGGAAGCGGATGCGTCCCGCCGTGGTTTCGGCCTCGAAGTCCGGAGCTGTGTCGCCCAATTGCAATGACATGCTTACCTCCAAGCGATGCTACTGGAGGTTATATGGAATGCATTGCTGGAATACGCCAATAGCCGCCAGTGAAGAAGCAGGCCGACGCTCGCATTTCGGCGAGTGACGAAAAGTTTTTGCGTAAGCTGCGACGATTGGGGTCTGCCATTGCCAAAACCAGCAATCCATAGGGTAACGCTCGCAGGAACAGGCCACGCCCCTCGCATACGCGCCAAGAGCGCGCTTCTTGCTCTCTCGCGGAGCTTCGCGGAAAGCAGGCTCAACACCAGCTACGTAGTCTTATACTCTTGGGGAGAATCGATGCTGGCGCCGCCTCGACCGGCGATGTCTGAGCCGAAGGAAATAGACATGAGCAGATCACAGAGTTTGAGCAAGCGCGGTTCGGCGGCAGCCGCACCAGCGATAGCGCGGCGCACCCTGCCGGCGCTTTTCCTGGCCATCTCCGTGGTTTCAGCCCAAGCGCAAGACGCGCCGCCGGGCATTGTGAAACTGCCGGACCAGATCGAATTCAAAGGGCTGCCCGCCACCCTCCAAATCGCGACGGTCTACGGCGACCCAGCCAAACCCGAAGTGTTCGTTCAGCGGATCAAGTTCCCGGCGGGGCTCAAGCTCATGCCGCATTATCATCCGGATTCGCCCCGAACCGTGGCCGTGCTTTCGGGTACGCTCTATTATGCGTTCGGAGAGGTGTGGGACGAAAGCAAGCTCAAGGCGTTGCCCGCCGGAACCTTCTTCACCGAACCTCCGAAGGTAGCCCATTTCGCCTGGGCGAAGGATGGGGAAGTGGTGCTTCAGCTAACCAGCATAGGCCCAACCGGCGCGACTTTCATCAAAGCCCCTCAATAGTGGCACGCCCGGCTGGATAGGCGCTTCCCGAGACCTCGCGGCTCGCTACGCAATTCCAGGCACAGCGCATTCTCAAGGTGTTCGTCCACTTGAGGACGGAAATAAGAGGCGCAATTCCACTTGAGTGTGGATGGGGCCATGGGAGTTCAACCGCAAGGAGAAACCATTGCGGCGCCGATGCCTAATGTGAGTTTTGCAGGCGGATGGCGCTGGATGCGCAGCATGGTGAGATAGGCGGGCAAATACTTGGTGGATACTCCCCGGAGGATCCGGTTGACGAGCGTTTCCATCGCCTGATGATGGGAGTTGACCCGCCCAAGCCCGAGTACGCCCTTTTGGCGGGGGGCATGTCCGATGGCTTTTTTCAGCCACGTATCTTGGCTCCGCTCAATAATTCTGTGCTCGGCGCCAACTTTGCCGGCCAAGGCCGCATAACCCTGGAAGTCATCGGAGCACAAAACCGTTCCAGGCTCTATGAGCTTCTCAAGCCGGTTCAGAACCTCAGCTTTCGTGCGCTTTTCCAGGACCTCGTCCAGGTGATGGTTATTCCGGTCTATGCAAGTAAGAACCGGAACTTGTTGCCAGGAAAGGCCCGGCAGCAGCGCGCCGGAGCCCCGGTAGCGGGGTGGCCTGGGCTCAGGCGGCTGCCCGCGCTTCCATCCCCGATGCCCCTTGAAACTCCTGAGGAAAAACTTCTCATCGGCTTCGGCAACGCCGCTGAAGTGATCCGGAGCGGCGGGTGAAAGAGCCTTGAGGAGGCGATGCCGCCACCGGAAAGCGGTGTGCCGGCAAATGCCGATCCCCGTGGCGGCGATTTTCGAAAGCGATAGGCCGGTGCTGAAATGTGCAACAAATTCAGACCATAGTTCCGGCTTGCGCATGCGGGCAAAGGCCGTGCCTGTAGCCGCGTTGAAGGTTCGCCCGCACCCCCGGCCGTCCTTCTTCCGGCAATGGAACCGCTGCCTGCCGGCAGCATCGCGCCCGTGCCGCACCAGTGTTTCCTTGGCGCCGCAATACGGACAGGCTGTAATCTCCAGGCTACGTGCAGCAATTTCCGTTTCTGACGAACGCTGCGCAAGAGTAGCCTTCGTGGTACGTTCGAGATCTAGCAGCTGCTCCGCTGTGCAACTCTTGAGAAGTTGCTTCTTGAGCAATTCGTAAAGGGTGGCATCCATGCCCAGGTCCTCCCCTATAACATGCTACCTCAACGCGAACGCTTCCGTCATGCGGCACGAAGTCCAACTATCTGATTTTCCACAGATCCACATCCAAGTGGAATTGCGCCAAATAAGAACTCCTGCTCCCCTCAAACACTGAGAAACTGCCGTCGCATGCAGGCCGTGAACCCTCCATGCTTCGCGAAAGATCCGGCCTGAGCCGACGGAAGGCCGCTGCCTGGGACGATGAGAAATCTCCAAGGCCTTGCCGCCGCTTGAGATGTTTTTCCTGAGCGGATGGGCGCAGGTCGCGGGTATCGCATCGATTTCGAGACAGCTTGGTGCAGGATTGCGCGCGGTTAAGCGATCATTCCATCACGTCCCGCGCGGCTTGGCCCGCGAGGTTGGGACTGCAGCAGCGGGATCGTCGGGCCACGGGTGCCGCGGGTAGCGCCCTTTCATCTCTGCCTTGACCGCCGCCCACGATCCCTTCCAAAAGCCCGGAAGATCGCGCGTGACCTGGATCGGCCGGTGCGCCGGCGAGAGCAGATGGAGCGTGAGCGGCAGCTTGCCGCCCGCGATGGAAGGATGCCGCGTCAGCCCGAACAACTCCTGCACGCGAATGTGGAGAGCGGGCGCGCCCGTCGTCTCGTAGTCGATGGCGTGACGATTGCCCGTGGGCGCCTCGAAATGCGCGGGCGCCTCTTCCTCCAGGCGCTGCTTCAAGTCCCACGGCAGCAGCGAATCGAGGGCCGCGCCCAGGGTCTCGGCGCCGATTTCGGATAGCTTCGACTTACCGGCAAGGTATGGGGCAAGCCATTCCCCGGCCGTCCCGGCAAGTGTGTCATCGGTCAGGTCCGGCCATTCGTTCTCTCCGGCCGCGCGCAAGAAACTGGCGCGGGCGCGGAGCTGGATTTGCGCCTTGCTCCAGGGCAGGCGGCCAATGCCAAGCTTCGCGATGCCATCGGCCAGGAGACGCGCGGTTTCCTCGCCCGGCGTCACAGGCCGGGGCTCGTTTGCGAGCAGGATGGCGTCGAGCCGGCGGACACGGCGCGCCCGAAGCGCCGCCGCGCTTGGATCGAAGTCGATCTCGTCCGTCTCGCGGATGCGATTGCCGGCGGCGGCCAGGATGTCCGGCTTCATCGGCCGCGGCGCCAAGCAGGATGCGCGCCGCCGCCGCCGATCCTTGCAACTCGGCCGCGACCAGGAAGGGCGCTCGCGCCAAAGGATGCGCCGGATCGAGGCTGACGCCGCGGCCGTTGGCGAGGAGGAACTGGCCGGGGCTCCCTCGTGCTTTGCCGATGCGCTCCGGAAACGCAAGCGCCAGCATGCGCGCGACGGACATGTCCTCGCGAGGCTCTTGGGCCACGCGGCCCGCCGCTGCCATCCGCGCCCATCCAGCCGCCAGCTTTCGCATCTCGCCGGCGCGGCTTGAGCGGTCGCGGCGGAAACCTTCCAGCCTATGGGCGAGATCGGCGTCGTTGCCGCCAAGACCGCGCTCCACCATAACCGCGGCGATTTCGGCAGCCTCCTCCGCGTGGCCGGCCTCGGCGGCGGAAATGACCATGCGGGCAAGCCGGGGCGGCAATGGCAGCGACCTCAGCCGCTTTCCCATGGCCGTAATGCGGCCTGCCGCGTCGAGCGCTTCCAACTCCGTCAGTTCCTCCCGCGCGGCGGCGATGGCGGCGGCGGGCGGCGGATCGAGCCAAGACAGCGAGAGCGGATCGGCCGTTCCCCATTCCGCGCAGTCGAGCAGCAAGCCCGCAAGATCGGCGGAACGAATTTCGGGCTCGGCGTATGCGGGCAGGCTCTGCGTTTGCGGCTCGTCCCACAGCCGGATGCAGACGCCGGGCTCGGTACGGCCGGCGCGGCCCCTGCGCTGATCGGCGGCGGCACGGGACACGCGCACGGTCTCAAGCCGCGTCACGCCCACATCCGGCTCGAACCGCGGAACTCGCGCCAGACCGCTGTCAATGACCACGCGCACGCCCTCGATGGTGATCGACGTCTCGGCGATGGAGGTCGCGAGCACCACCTTGCGCTGGCCCTTGGGCGCAGGCCTCAGCGCAAGATCCTGCGCCTTCATGTCCATCGCGCCGTAAAGCGGGGCCAGCACGGCCGCTGGATCGCCGATGCGCTCCTTCAGCCGTTCCTCCACGCGCCGGATCTCGCCCTGGCCCGGCAGGAACGCCAGGATCGAACCGGTTTCCGCGCGCAAGGCACGCATGACCGCGTCCGCCATTCGATCCTCGATGCGCGCGCCCGCATCGCGGCCGAGGTAGCGCGTCTCGACCGGGAACGCGCGGCCTTCGCTGGCGATGACGGGAGCATTGCCCAGAAGCTGCGCCACCCGCGCGCCATCCAGCGTCGCCGACATCGGCAGGATGCGCAGGTCCTCCCGCAGCCCGGCCTGGCAGTCGAGCGCCAAGGCAAGCCCCAGATCGGCATCGAGCGAGCGCTCGTGGAACTCGTCGAACAGCACCGCGCCGATGCCGGAAAGCTCGGGATCGTCAAGGATCATGCGGGTAAAGACGCCCTCGGTGACGACCTCGATGCGCGTCCTAGGCCCCGATTTCGAGACCATCCGCGCGCGCAAGCCCGATCCGCTCCCCGACGGCCTCGGACAAGGTGTGCGCCATGCGCTCCGCGGCTGCCCGCGCGGCAATGCGGCGCGGTTCCAGCACCAGGATCTTGGCGGAGCCGAGCCAGCTTTCGTCCATCAACGCGAGGGGCACGCGCGTCGTCTTGCCGGCGCCAGGCGGGGCCACGAGGACGGCCGATGCGCGCGCGGCCAAGGCGTCGCGCAATTCGTCCAGGACGGCGTCAATCGGGAGCGGTGTGGCAAACTTCATGGCGGTTGTATCCAGCGGTCCCGCCCGTATCGCAAGCACGATCTGCGCCGATTATCGAACCGGCGGCACTGTTCTCCGTCATTGCAACGGCGAGCGAAGCGCGGCGGCCGGAAGCAATCCAAACTCAAGTCTCAGATGTTGCTATGGATCGCCCCGGCGGCTTTGCCGCCTCGCGACGACGGCTGCCGCTCCGGAGACGATCAAGACTTATCGCCGTTGGCCATTAGGCGCTTCAACCCCGGCCGGCTGTCGCACCGGGCTCTTGGCGGGTCCCCTCGAAGCACCTGGGAGACTGCATAGCAAAAGCGCGCCGGACGATCCCGCCCGGCGCGCTTTTGCTTCAATCGATGGAATGCGATCAGCGCGATGCGTACTGATTCTGGACGGTGCCGCCCTTCACTTCGAGCGTAGCGCCCTCAGCGCCGCATTTGATTTCAAGCGATTTGCCCTCGACCGAATTTAATTTCACATTGTCTCCCGGCGCCACCTTGACTTGCAGGCGCGACGCGGACGGAGGCGTGCCTTCATCGACGTTTTCAGTCAGGAAAATGCTCACGGCGCACGCGCCATCCTTCTGCAGGAAATAGCCCACTGCGAGCTTCGAGCCGAAACGGTGGTTCAAGCCTTGAGCCGGCCGGTATACCGCCACATCGCTTTCTGCAGCCTGGGCGGTAAACGCTCCAGCGGCTGCCAAGAGGAGGCCGCTGAGCAGCACTTTTCCCGTTCTCGTCATGTTGCATCCTTCATCTGAGCCCGAAAGCCTTCGCGCCTCCATGGAAGCTCCGGAACGATGACCGGTTTTCCTTGAAGGCACGACTTTCGTCTAAGCGTACGCTATAGTGCAGTGCACAATACTCCTATAGTTTATGTCGCATTGCAGCGATGCCCGATCCGCATGGCTGCCTGTTGCGGACCGGGGGCGCCGTTCGCCGTTTGCGTCAGGACCAGGCGCCCAGCATGTCGCCGCCGCCTGAGCAGCAGCACCAGCATCACACGATGAACGGCGCTTGATCTCGTGCAGAGGCCGGGCCTTGCTCACTGCCGTGCCTGCCGCTCACGGATGCTGCGGCAGCCGCCGGCCGCGTCGGCCGCAGCACCTCTGCCGCCGTCGCCAAGCAGCGCCCGCATTCGTATCTCTTCTGATTGGGGTGACGATTGGGATCGTGTTGCGCCCGTGGGCTTGCCCGGCATGTATCGGGGCTGCTAAGCAAACATTCTCCGGCGGGTGGGCATTGCTTGGCCGGGTCGCGAATTTCTGCTGAGGTGCAGCCGTCAGCGTTGCTGGAGCGAGGGACAATGGCCGCCGCGTGCATGAATGGCTTCGATACGGGCTTCGTGAGCCTTGGCTACGCGAAGGTTGCGGTTTTGGGCGTGGTGCAGGGCATTACCGAGCTGATGCCGATTTCGTCTACCGCGCACATGCGCCTCGTGCCTGCGTTGCTGGGCTGGCGCGATCCTGGCTCAGCATTTTCGGCGGCGATGCAGCTCGCAGCGCTTGCCGCCGTGGTCAGCTATTTCTGGAGCGATGTCCGGGGGCTGGTATTCGGATCGTTGTCCGCAACCGCCAGGCGCGACTGGCGCGACCGGAATTTTCAGTTCGCGCTGGCGATCGTGCTGGGGACAATCCCAATCGTTATCTTCGGCCTGCTGCTGTCATCCGCCCTCAATGCCTGCAACACACCGCTGCGCAGCCTTTGGGTGATCGGCTGGGCCAGTCTCGGGATGTCGCTCTTGCTGGCTGTGGCGGAGATTGCCGCCCGCCACAAGCGCAGGATGGAAAACTGGGACTTTCTGGACGCGATCATCGTCGGCATTTGCCAGGTTGGGGCGCTGATCCCGGGCGTTTCGCGCTCCGGCTCGACGCTGACGGCGGCGCTGTTCCTCGGTTTCAACCGCGCCGATGCGGCACGCTTTTCCTTCCTGCTCGGCCTCCCCGCCATCACGCTTGCAGGGGGGAAGGAACTCTGGGAACTGCGCCACGCCGGTCTCGATGCGCATGGCTGGAGCGTGCTTGCCGTGGGCCTCATCGTTGCCAGCATTTCGGCCTTCGCGGCCATATGGAGCCTCTTGCGCATTCTGGAACGCTTTTCGGCGTGGCCGTTCGTGGTTTACCGCGCGCTCATGGGCGCGGCTCTGGTTGGCGGCGTTTACTTGGGCTGGTTGAGCTGAGGAAGCGCCTGCCGGAATGAAAGCCGGCATGCCATTCTCATTCTGGAGCAAAAGGTGGGCGCTGTAACCGGGGCCGCTATTCCACGGTCCCGTAAACGCCGTAGGGCTCGGATTCCACCAGCGGCTCGGACGGTCTTTGGTTCTCGAACAGGAACCCGCCCGATTGCCGCGCCCAAAGGCTGGCGTAGAGGCCGCCATTCTGCAGAAGCGCGTCATGGCTGCCGTCCTCCACAACTCGGCCCTTGTCCATGATGATGAGCCGGTCCATGGCCGAGATGGTCGAGAGCCGGTGCGCGATGGCGATCACGGTCTTGTTGGCCATCAGGTTGTAGAGCTGCTCCTGGATCGCTGCCTCCACCTCGGAGTCGAGCGCCGAGGTTGCCTCGTCGAGGATCAGAACCGGCGCATCCTTCAGGAGCACGCGCGCGATGGCGATGCGCTGCCGCTGGCCGCCGGAGAGCTTCACGCCGCGCTCGCCAACCTGGGCCTCGTAGCCGCGCCGCCCTTTGTAATCCTCAAGCTCCAGAATGAACTCGTGGGCATGCGCCTTCTTGGCGGCGGCGACGATTTCCTCCTCGCTCGCGGACGGCTTTCCGTAGCGGATATTATCGAGTACCGAGCGATGCAGGAGCGAGGTGTCCTGCGTCACGAGCCCAATCTGTGCCCGCAAGCTGTCTTGCGTGACAAGGGCGATGTCCTGCCCGTCAACGAGGATGCGCCCGGATTCGAGATCGTGGAAGCGCAGCAGGATGTTGATGAGCGTGGACTTGCCCGCGCCCGACGGCCCGACCAGACCGACCTTTTCGCCCGGCTTGATGGTCAGCGCCAGGTTTTCGATCAATCCGCTGTCCCGCCCGTAATGGAAGTGGATATCCTCGAAGCGGATCTCACCCTTCGTGACGCGCAATACCTTAGCGGCCGGCGCATCGACAACCGTCCACGGCTTGGAGATGGCCTCCATGCCCTCTTGCACCGTGCCCACATGCTCGAAAATCGAGGTGATGACCCACATGATCCAGCCGGCCATGTTGTTGATGCGGATCGCAAGTCCGGTTGTGACGGCGATGGCGCCAAGCGAGATCGCGCCGCGGCTCCAGAGCCAGAGCGCAAGTCCGCTGGTGCCTGTGATGAGCATGCCGGTCAGGACCCATTGCGTCATTTCAAGCCCGGTAATCATCCGGAGCTGATGCCTAAGCTTTAGCAGGTGATCGGAGATCGCCTCCTTCGCATAGGCGTCCTCGCCGTCCGTATGGGCGAACAGCTTCACGGTCAAGATATTGGTGTAGCTGTCGACGATCCGCCCGATCAGCAGCGAGCGCGCCTCCGAAACCTCTGTCGCCCGCTCGATCAGCTTCGGCACGAAGTACCAGATCATGGCCAGGAAGCCCAAGAGCCACCCCAGGAGCGGCACGAGCAGGCGCGCGTCGAGTTGGACGAAGATCACCGCGGCGCTCGTCCAATAGATCGCGACGTACCAAAGCGCGTCCACGGTCTCGACCACCGACTGCCGCACCGCGCCACCGGTTTGCATGATCTTGTTCGCGATCCGGCCCGCGAAGTCGTTCTGGAAGAACGACAGGCTCTGCCGCAGGATGTAACGGTGCTGCTGCCAGCGCACCATGTTCATCACATTGGCGTTGGCGGTTTGGTTGATGAGCAGCGTGTGGACACCGAAGGCCAGCGGCCGGGCCACCATGGCCACGAACGCCATCCAAAGTAGTGTCCGGCCATTCGCGTCGAAGAAATCGGCGGGGTTCGCGGCGGACTTGGCCAGATCCACCACCTGGCCGACAAACGCGACAAGCGAGACCTCGATCAGCGATCCCAGCATCCCGAACAGCATGATGAGCACGTAAACCCACCAAATCCGGCGCAAAAAGTGCCGGTAGAACGCGCCGAGCTTGTCCGGCGGCTGGACTATTGGGACGTCTTTATAGGGGTCGATAAGTCTTTCGAACCAGGAAAGCATGGCTTCGCTCGCGTCTTTGGGGTTGGGATCGCGCGGCGAAACGAAGCGGATGACTTCGGGGATATGCTCGCGCTATTAAATTTCGGAAACGGTGATTGTCATCTTTGTTGAAAATCCTGCTTTCATAATGGGGTGCGCTTATACTATAATAAGGCGCGGGCCGGAAGAGGCCATTTTAAGGCGGCAGAATTGCGGCCTTTACGGGAAGTACAATGGCGAGCGCCGTTGCCCTGGCGGACGGCGAAAAACGTGGTGCGGCTGAAGTTGTTATTAGATCAATAGCTTACGGGTTCTTCTGGCTGTAACTGAGCTTTGCTCTAATCGGTTTGGAGCAACGGGTGGGGATTGGGCCTCTTATGCTAGGCCGCAATATAGTGCGCGTAGGACTAAGCGGCGTTTGCTTTGGTCTTTATCTCATGGGGAGCCTCACGCAGTCCAACGCCGCGGGGTGCGAGCCTTCGATTGCGGTGGAGCCTTTGAGCGCCGGATTGGCCCGCCTTGCCGTGTCCGCCCCCTGTATTCCGAACCGCAAGGTGCGCTTTCAATACGACGCAGTCGAACTTGTGCGTAACCTGGATGGGAGCGGCCGCCTCGACCTGACCTTCGACTGCTTCCTTGGCGACAAAGTGCCGCTAACGGTCTCCTTTCAAGACGGCCCCAAGGTCCCCGTCCAGCTTCAAACCCTTGACCTCGACCGGGTAACGATGGTCGCCGTGGTCTGGAAGGGCACCGTCAACCTCGATCTCCACGCATTCGAATATGCGGCGAAGCTGTCCGACGAGAACCATGTCTGGGCAGGCGCTCCGTCGAGCCGCTGGCAGGCGGAGGAGCGCAAGAGGCGCGACAATCGCGGCCACGGCTTTATCAGCATAGCGAGCGAAGGCAGCGGCGGAGGCGACCAGATCGAGGTCTACACCTTCGTTCACGAGCCCAATCAATCGGGCGGAGCTGTGACTTTGGCCCTCGATTACGAAAACCGGTCCCGGCATCCGAGCGACCCGGATACCTGCGGCACCGGCCTTTATGCCGATCTCGAATACAAGGTCTTCGTCTGGCATCCGGAAGGCAAGGTTGCGCGCTCGCGCGGCTCGTTTGCGCCGGCCGAATGCAATCAAACCGGCGGCGAGATTGCCCGCTACAACTCAAAAGCCCTTCCACAACTCTTTTTCACGCGCTGAAGGCCTTGAGCCTTTCGTCTTGAGATTTGCGAACTGCTTGCCGATACGGGGGATATTATGGCGTTACGGCCTGTCTTGAAGCTTTTTGCCTGCGCGGCAATTGCCGCCGCCTTTGCTGGTGCAGCCGCGGCCAGGGCGGACCAGGTGACGCTGGTCTTGCGCAACGGAGGCCTCACCATGATCGGCGAGCTTGTCCCGTCCGATTCGGGCTCCTACGTCATCAAGTCGGACAAGTTCGGCATAATGACCGTCGACGCCTCGAAGTTCGAATGCTCGGGCGCTGCCTGCCCCAAGCCGGCCGCGAGCATTATTGGCATCCACGGCTCGAATACCATCGGCGCCCAACTGATGCCGAATACCATCGAGCGCTTTGCGGACAAGGAAGGCTATACGCTCGAAAAGGTCGTCGGCAACGATCCCGAGCAGGTCCAGTACAAGCTTTACACCAGCGACGGCAAGGGAGCAGGCCTCATCGACCTGCAGTCGCATGGCAGCAACACGGCGCCTGTGAACCTGCAGAAGGGCAAAGCCCAGATCGGCATGATGTCGAGGCCGATCAAGCCGGAAGAAGTCAAAGCCATCGCCGATGGCGGGACCAAGCTTGACACCCACGTCTTTGCCTTGGACGGCGTCGCCGTTTTCGTCTCGCCGCAGAATCCGGTAAAGGCGCTCAACCTCGACGATATCGCAAAGATGTTCGCGGGCACAATCAAGGATTGGAGCGAGGTTGGCAGGAGCCCGGGAAAAATAAAGCTCTACGCGCGGGATGCCAAATCGGGAACCTTCGACACCTTCGATCATCTCGTGCTCAAGCCGAGAAACATGAAGATCTCCCCGGAAGCCCAGCGGTTCGAGTCGAGCCCCGACCTCTCGGACGAAACCGCACGCGACCCCGACGGCATTGGCTTTGCGGGGCTTGCCTATATCCGCAATGCCAAGGCGCTCGCCATTTCATCGTCATGCGGCATTGTCATACCTCCCCACGTGTTTTCGGTGAAAACCGAGGAATATCCGCTGTCCCGGCGGCTGTACCTGCAGACGGTCTCCTCCCTTTCGGGACTAGGCAGCAGGCTCCTCGATTTCGGGCTTTCGGATGCCGCCCAGGAAACCATTTCGGGCGCCGGCTTCGTCAATCAGCGCATAGACACGCAAACCTTCGAGCAGCAGTCCAACCGGCTGGCCTCCGCCCTGACGGTTCCAGACAAGGAGTTCCATTTCGCCTCCATGCGCGATCTTGTGAACGACCTCAAGAGCGCCCAACGCTTGTCGGTCACTTTCCGCTTCGCGAAAAATGCAACCGTGCTCGACGACAAGGCCCGCGCCGACATTCCGCGCCTTGCGAGCTTCCTGAAAAGCAACGGCGGAAAGTTTACGGAGGTTCTGCTGGCCGGCTTCACCGATAGCACCGGAACCTTCGAGGCAAACCGCGCCACCGCGCTGGCCCGCGCCACGGGATTCAAGAACGCATTGGTGGCCGAAGGCGTCCCCGACGCACAGATCGTTGTCAAATCCTACGGCAGCCTGCTGCCGGCCGGTTGCAACGCCACCGAGGCCGGAAAGGATAAGAACCGCCGCGTGGAGGTCTGGGTCAAAGAGTAGCACCCGCGCATTTCGCAGTTGCGAAGGCCGTTAGCAATGTGTTGAGATTATGCGTGAAATTGCGATGTTTGTTCAGGATGTTGCCAAAAAGCTAGAACGGAGCCGTAGAAAATGTGTTACAACTTCAGCTTCCGTTAGGCTTAGCTGTGGTGTTGGTGTTGAAAAGTCGGTATGCTGGTCGTTTCTGACGCAGTCTGTTGCCTAAAAACCGCAGATTGTACAACCCTAACCTGTTAAGCTTTACGGCGAGTTGCCTTGAAAACAAGAACCGCGTAGAAGCAGAGACGAAAGTCCCATGCTAGCAAGAACCGTCATTCCCCTTGAGCAAAGCCCGGTCCTCCGGGTTCCTGAAGCAGGATGCAACGTCGAACTGCGCCGGTCGTCACGAGCGAAACGATTTTCCCTCAAGGTCAGCCACACGGAGCGATCCGCGATCCTGACCTTGCCCAACCGGGGCCGGATCGAGGACGCAAACGCCTTCCTCGCCCGGCACGCAGATTGGCTCAAACGGCAGCTTGAGCGCCTCCCCGATCCAGTTCCCTTTGCCGATGGCGCCGTGGTACCTCTTCGAGGCGCATTCCACCGCCTCCAATTTATCGGCGCCCACCGCAACTGCGGCGTCGTATCGGTCCAGCAAGACGGCTTCCAACTAGCAGACATACCAGGATTTGCGGCAGCGCCAGGTTTTCCAGCTTCCTTCTGTATAAGCGCAAACGCGGCACTTCCCCAAATCCTGGTAAGCGGCGAAGAAGATTACGCCCCGCGGCGATTTTCGGACTGGCTTCGCGCCGAGGTACGCAGAGATATCGCCGCCAGCGTAGCAAAACACGCCAAAGCACTTGACTGTAACCCCAAACGGATCGCGGTACGCGATCAAGCAACGCGATGGGGTTCCTGCTCGACAAGCGGTACACTTTCTTTTTCATGGCGGCTCATCTTTGCGCCGCCATTTGTTTTGGATTACGTCGCGGCCCATGAAGTCGCGCATATGCGCGAAATGAACCATGGCCCCCGCTTCTGGCGCCTGGTGAAAGACGCCGTCCCGTCCACCCAGAAAGCGCGCATCTGGCTGAAAACCCACGGGGCCGAGCTTCATCGCTTCGGCAGCGATTACTAGAACTCCCCCATCGCTTATCAACGGCCGTAAGTCTCGACTGCGCTCCGTCATTGCGACGGCGAGCGAAGCGCGGCCGGACGCAATCCAGAACCAAGCCTCCGATATTGTTGTGGATCGCCACGGCGGCTTTGCCGCCTAAGAAGAATGAGTTCAGCGCGTAGCTGCCGCGGCGCTGAACAGTTTCATCCAGAAGGGACGGCCGCCCGGACGGTGCGGAACTCGCGATGATGCTGCGGCGGTCAGGGCTTTGGGCCGCAGATATCACTCCACCCGCAACGCTGGCCGGGCCGATGAAATCGGGCGAATTTCACATCAAGTGCACTACGCTAACGATAAGCTTTGCGCGGCAGGCAACTGCGCGCTCGCATTGCGCCGGAATTTTTGGCAAACTAAACTTCCCTGATGTGCTATTTCATGAACCGCTGTGGATCAAAAAAGACGCTTTCCTGAGTTTTATGTGACTTCGCCGCAGCCCTGCCCGTACCTGCCGGGGCGGCAAGAGCGAAAGATTTTCACTCACCTGTCGCCCGACAGGCCGCGCGCGCTTGTCGACAATTTGCTGAAGGGCGGATTCCGGCGCAGCCAGAATATCGCGTACATGCCCTATTGCGACCACTGCGCGGCTTGCGTGCCGGTGCGGATCGTGGCCGGCGAGTTCGAGCCCAGGCGCACGCTTGCAAAGATTTGGAAGGCGAACGCCGGGCTTGAGGCGCGGCGCGTCCCGTGCAAGCCGACGATAGAGCAATTTTCGCTGTTCCGGGCCTATATCGAGGCGCGGCATGCGGAGGGCGGCATGGCGGATATGTCGCTGCTCGACTATTCGATGATGATCCAGGACAGCACGGTCGATACGCACTTGACGGAATACCGCCAGCCATCTGAAGGCGATGGGGCGGACGGCGCCCTCGTGGCCGCGGTATTGTGCGACCGTTTGAGCGACGGCATCTCGCTCGTCTACAGCTTCTACGAGCCCGAAATGAAGAGCAGAGGGCTGGGCAGCTACATCATCATGGAGCAGGTGGCCTTCGCGCGGTCGCGGGGCCTGCCCTACGTCTATCTCGGCTATTGGATCGCGGGCTCGCGCAAGATGGCCTATAAGGCGCGCTTCAACCCGCAAGAACACCTGACATCGGCCGGATGGGTGCGGCGCGGGCGTTAGCGATTTCCATCGTTGCAGGCGCGTTGTTCATCGTTGCGGCAGCGTTTCGCGCTCTGCGGCGCCGGGCTGCGTTGCGCAGACACGGGATTAGTACGGGCTCCCGCACCTCAATATCAACGGCCATAAGTCCCGGCCGTTCCGTCATCGCGAGGCGGCCTCCGGCCGCCGTGCGATCCAGAATTGGCGTCGCAATTCCAGTTTGGATTGCTTCTGGGCTTCGCCCCTCGCAATGACGGAGGCGGTCAAGACTTATAGCCGTTAGCATAAGATCCCAGAACGGCGCGAATGCCGTTCCAGGATTATGGCAGGCGAAGCATTCCGTTGAATTGGGCCGTTGCGAGCGTTATCGCGCGAAGCCGGCCTGGATCGGCCGCAGCGAAGCGCGATTGACCTTGCCTAGCATATGCTCCCACTTGGCCGAGGTGTTTGCCACGACCTTTTCCATGGTTGCCTTCAACTCGATCAGCATGGCGCAACGCCCCGAATTCGGTGGCGGCACCGGCCGCATCGAGCGACTGCACCTTGGCCAGGAGCGCCTGATTCTCGGCGTCGAAGGAAGCCGTGGCCTCGTCTCTCACAAAGGGGGTGGCGTTTGCGACGTAGTCAGCTTCCCGCCAATGGTTGACGGCGCGAAGCTTCTGCAGGTTCTCCTGGAAAATCCTGCCATTCTTCTCGTGAAGCACGGTGATCGTTGCGCTAGCCTGCGCGACGGCTTCCCGGAATGCGGCTGCTTCGCATTGCCCTTGCTGAGCAAAGGCTGGCGGACAGGCAGCGATCAAAAGGACGATTGCGAGCGCTCTCAGCACCATGACCAGGCTGGTATCTCCAAGCTATGATTAACTGCAGTTAATATGGCTAGCCTGGTGCAAAATTATGGCAGCCCAACCGAAAGTGCAAAATCCCCTTCAACTAACGTTACCGCCGGGCCTTTTATCCACGCAGGGGCGGCGATTTTGTGCCGGATGGCGGATTGAACAGGGCGAATTCCACCCCTCACCCCAGCCCTCTCCCCGCAAGCTCGCCGTGGCGAGCTTGCGGGGAGAGGGACAGAGTGAGGGGAGCGAGCTTCGATTATGGCACGCCCCAGCATGCGGCAGTTCTTATGCTGAAGCCGGTCCATAACAAAAATGGCCGGAGCAAGCCCGGCCATTTTGCAATCTGTCACGCCTGGCGCGAGGTGCGCGTTACCAGGAGTAGTTGAACCTGTAGGCGGCGCCGAGGCCAAACTGCATCTGGTCCGCCGAGCCCTTCTGCTGGACCAGCGGGCTGTTCGCCGCATCGCCCAGCAGGCGGTCCCATTCGGCGAAGGCGCGGAGCGAGAAATTCTCACTCACATTGTAACGGGCGGTGGCGTCGATACCGGCATAGTTGATGCCGCCAGCCGCATGGTACGGCGCGAGAACATTCCCGGACGCTGCATACTCCGCATCGGTGACGGAGAAGAACGCCGAAGCGAACTTGTCGTTCACGACCTGCATGCGGGGACCGGCGGTGAACAGCCATTGCGGCGTGGGCTGGTAGATGAAGTCGGCCATGAAGTTCGCTTCAAGGCCATCCGCTCCGGTGACGCCCTGCAGCACTTCCACGCGCGCCCTCAAGAACGGCACGGGATAGTATTCCGCGAACGCACCGGCTTCGAGCGTGTAGTCGATGTCGTGCATGCCCTTCAGCTCGGACGGGGCATCGCTTTGCTTGCGGTGGTTCAGATAGTCGCCGGCAGCGCCAATGCGGAAATTGTCCGTCTGGTAGAGAGACAGGCTGAAAGCGTCATTGGGAAGCGCCAGCCATTCCCTGGCGCCGGCCCGGTGGATGTCGATGATCGGGCGCCCGGTAAAGACGTAGTCCTTGGCCCCCGGGAACGCTGGCTCGGCAACGCCGTAGCCGCCGATGGTTACAACCCAGTAATTGCCAGCAGTCCTTGTAGGAAGGTGCGCTGTAACCCGAAAGATCGGCAGCTTGAGCACATCCCGCGCTAAGCCCCAAAAACGCGACAGCCGCCGCAACTCTTTTCAACACAAGCATCGGTGTCCCCCTGCTCGCAAAAAACATTGAGGGTACTTTGCCCGAAACTTCCTAATCTGGCGTGCACTTTCTCACAGGCATGGGCAGAAATGCAGCACGAGTTGCACATTGGCACCGGTGCTGGTTGCAGTTAAACCTATGGCGCAACTGCAAATTTGTAACTGCCGCCGATGCCCAGCACGAACTGCTCCGGGGTGCCCTTAACGCTGGCGCGCGGATTGTCAGCCGCGTCGCCGGCCAACTCGTTAATGTCGAGAAAGAACTTCGTCGAGACTTGCCGCGTCCAATCGTATTTACCTGTCAGCTCCGCGCCGGAGGACAAGAGGCCGCCTTCCGCCTTGAACGGGGCGTATGTGCCGGTCATCTTCGCATTCTGCACGGCGAAGTAATTGGAGGCATACTCGCTGTTGGCGATCTGTAAGCGGGGGCCGAGCGTCAGCGTCCATTCCGCCCTGGGCTTCCAGACGTAATCCGCGGAAAGGTTCGCGGCGAGCCCCGGGTTTCCAGTGACGCCTTGCAGCACCTCGGCGCGCGTCCGCAAGAAGGCAAAGGGGTAATATTCCGCGAATGCGCCGCCGGAGAGGTCAACCTCGGCTTTTCCCAAGCGGAAATCGATATCCTGGCCATGATAGGCGCTCTGCAGGGAGAACGTGCCCGCCGGGCCAGCGCGGAGATTGGATGTCTCGTAAAGGGGATAGCCGATGGCGTCGTTCGGAAAGGACAGCCATTCCTTGTCGCCTGCCTTCCAGACGTCGACCTGCGGCTTGAAGCCCATCGTGTAGCGCTTCGAGCCTTCGTAAATCGGCTCCAGCACGCCATAGCCGCCGAAATCGACGATCCAGGCGGAGCGCGGAGCATTTTCCGGCGCGGTAACGTCAAGCGCCAACGCACCGCCCGCCGCGCAGGCAACCGCGCCGATCACGGAAAAAACTCTTGTAGCCCACACGCTCTTCATATGCGCCTTTCCGTTGCACCTCATAAGCTTAGCCGCTTAGAGCAACGAAACATAGCCTTTTTTGCGTTTGGGCATAGGCATTCCGGGGTTGAGTGGCCGGTTTTCCATAGCAATGGTCAACATCCGGCGCTTGGCACCCGATACCTTAGGTCGCAATAGCAACCACGCGCCCTGGCAATACCGGTCTCCGATAAGTTCGCTCGGCGGTGTGCGGCAAGCGGGTGCGAACTTGCCTCCGAGCTTTCGGGGAGTGGAACTTATCTGACATCGGCGTAGCTGTGCCGGCAGCAGGTTTTTCGATGGGCGTAACAAGAACCGGAATGTCTCAAATTGCCATCCATCTATCCGCTCATTCTGACATGCGTTCGTAGTAAGGCCAAAACTGAACACCGTTTTCTATCTTGAAAGCTTGGCTCAAGTTTTGTGCCTTACAAGCTTAAAGCGTTAGCGGCTCGCAGCATCGGCAGCGTTCATCGCCTAAATACACTTTAGACATTGTGTTAAATTTTCGACGCTAGAGCAGGAGCTAAGATGGATCTTGTGGCCGTGCCGGAAGCTTGTTGGGATGATGCTCCGGTGATCGCCGGGATGGCTCCACTGGTCCGGACGGCGTATCGGCAAGGCGATCTTCGCGCGATCTGGAGCGGCCTCATGAGCCGCTACGAGGCAAATCCAAGGGATGCGGCGGCTTGCATGGACATGTCCGTAATTTTGCAAGTCTCCGGTCAGCGTGACCAAGGTCTTGAGCTTCAGCGGGCCGCCCTGCAGGTAAAGCGCTGTTACCGGCGGGTGCATGGGCGCGGGACCGGCCTGAGAATCCTCGTACTCGCCGCGGAAGGCGACTTCATGGCCAACACGCCGTTCGACTTTCTCTTCGAGGGCTCCAGCTTCACTCTATACGTCTATTATATCGATGCCCACACCCCGCATTTGCGCGACGCCCCCGCGCACGACGCCGCTTTTATCGCAGTGGGCGAATCTGAAGCGAACGCCCCCGTTCTTAAAAACCTTCAGAGGCTTCTCAAGGATTGGCCGGTGCCAGTCGTGAATGGCTCTCCGCAGCGCATTCTCGCCCTCACGCGCGACACAGTCGCCTCGATGTTCGCCGGCGACGCTTGCATCGTGGCGCCGCCCACGGCGATCGCGGATAGGCGTACCCTCCAGGATCTGGCGGAGGGACGGACCGGCGTTGAGGCGCTTTTGCCCGCAGGAGCATTTCCGATCGTGGTCCGGCCCTACGGCACTCATGCCGGGGAAGGGTTGGAGAAGATAGACCAGCCCGGTGCAATGGCCTCCTATCTGGAGCAGCAAGCCAGCGAGAAATTCTACCTTGCCCCGTTCGTCGACTACAGCGGACCCGATGGTTTGTTTCGTAAACAGCGAATTGCCCTTATCGACGGGAAGGCTTTCGCCGGTCACTGGGCCACATCCACCCATTGGGTGGTCCATTACCTCAGCGCCGGCATGCTGGAGAACGAATCCTGGCGCGCGGAAGAGGCTGCCTGGATGGCGAATTTCGACACCGATTTTGCCGTTCGCCACGCGCGGGCTTTCGAGGTACTTCACCGCCGGATTGGGCTCGACTACTTCGTGATCGATTGCGCTGAAACCAGGGACGGCCGCCTTCTCCTGTTCGAGGCACAGGTGGCGATGATTTTGCACGACATGGACCCTGTTGAGATTTTTCCTTACAAGCAGCCGGCAATGCGCAAGCTTTTCAGCGCCTTTCAAGCGGCCTTTCAGAGAAGATGCGGACCGCCGCTAGAAAGAGCAGTGGCTATTAGAGGCTAAAGCCGCTGCGTAGTCTCCGGCTCATTCCTAAAATGCGGGGAAACCATGCGCGGGTCCAAGCTCACCGCAACGCATGCATCGCCTAAGCGCGGCTTCCTCCCTCGAAGTGCGCTGGCCGCGACGGATGATGTCCAAGCCCTGACCGCCTCGATGCTTGCAACTGGCGGCGATCCCAGGATATGGCCAGATCCAGTGACGGGCCGCAATCGCTACGGCACGAAAACGACACCCGCACCTGACGAGATTTCGTTCGCTTCCACGACTGCGAATAACATATCTCAAACTGGCTTCGAGGCCGCGGCGCGGGCGCTTGGCCGGTTAAATGGCCCTGGCCCTGACGATCGTTCATCCCTTTGCCAATGGTTCGAGGAAATCCGAGCCAGCATCGCCAGCCTGCTTGGCATTCCCGGCGCGGAAACGATCCTCACGCCCTCAGGAACGGATGCCGAGATTCTTTCCCTTGCGTTAGCTTCGGGGCTCACGCGCCGGCCTCTGACAAACATCATAATCGCTCCGGAAGAAACTGGCAGCGGCATCCCGCTGGCAGGCTCCGGCCGCCATTACTCAAGCCACACCCCGCATGGCGGACCGGTAACGGAAGGGAGTGCAATCGAGGGCCTGGCCGGATACGAACTCGAGGTTGCCTTCATTCCGATCCGCGACGAAAATGGCTTGCCGCGCGATCCCGCGGCTGTCG